>NZ_JASBOD010000015.1:0-496 GCF_047459735.1 Corynebacterium sp. c25Ua_89 | reverse complement strand
GGGCTATTCCCGGGCACTGGGAGGGCGACCTTGTTATTGGTAAAGGTGGCAAAAGCGCGCTGATTACCCTAGTAGAGCGCACCAGCCGTTACACCCTGCTTGGACACCTTCCCGATGAGCACAGTTCACACACCGTGGTCGCAACCCTGCAGGACATGGTCAAAGACCTCAACACCGAGCAGCTAAAGACCATCACATGGGACCAAGGCGCAGAAATGGCTGTCACAGCACAAGTCCAGATTAAAGACGGCTGCCAGGTGTTTTTCTGTGAACCGCACTCACCGTGGCAGAGACCAACCAACGAGAACACCAACGGCGAGATCAGGCGCAGGTTCTACAAAAAGGGCACCGACTTTGCCACCGTCACACCCGAACATGTCGCGTGGGTGCAAAATGAGCTCAACGAAACACCCCGACAAATCCTCGGCGGCGCAACCCCACGTGAAATACTTAACGAACTATTCAAGCGTGGCGCATCCACCGCTTGATTCCGCCC
>NZ_JASBOD010000014.1:0-1019 GCF_047459735.1 Corynebacterium sp. c25Ua_89 | reverse complement strand
GGGAAATACGCATGCTTTCATCATCGCTGAAAGCATGCTCAAGCCATGCACTAATGCGCCCAGGTGACCACCTGCGGGCAAGGCAATCGACTACTACACCCCGAAGCGTTGGGCTTTCATCGAGCTTGCGTAGTTTTGGCCGCACCATCCGACCAGCAGTAGAAACAGCAGCGTTGTGGGCGTTATACCGCAGCTGCTCTGTGCCGTCCTCATCGACGATCTTCCAACCATTACGGGTGATTTCACGAGCGACGACACTGTGGTGCCTATTTATTTTCTGCGCGATGGCTCGTGCCGAATCACCGACACGACATCCCGCTTCAATAGCAACACGGTCTTCAACAGTAAGCCTGCGACCACGCCCTACTAAGGCGTGTTTGTCGAATACGCCGCTAGGAAATCCATCAACGGCTTGAGTTTTCATCGGTGCTGGCATAACAGAATCTTTACCCAGCTTCTTGCCTGTATCTGGCAAAGACACCACCGCCTCATCAGGCGTTCGACGATGTCGCTGCCGGCGTAACTTCGCATACCGCTGCTTCCTTATCCACCCATACACGGTAGAAGGATGCACACCGATAGCATCAGCCACTGTCTGACAGCTCTCACTAGCAAGCACTCGCTCCACGGCCTGGGCACGTTCATCAGGTGACAAGTGGGCGCGTCTAGGCCGCACTTCGATTACACCAGCTTTCTTTAACCTGCTGTGAAGCAAGCCAGTCGATATTCCAACAGTCTGTGCTGCTTGACTGATCGACATACCTGCACGCACCAACCCAACAGCCTCACGGACAAACGGATCACGCAAACGACTCGCACGCCTGCCTGGAGGTTCGACACCTCTTACCCTCAACCAACCGTAAACCGATTCGGGGCCTACACCCACATCACGCGCGACCAGGCTAACTGCCTCGCCTGCCACCACGCGCTCAACAGCAGCATCCTTAACATCCTTCGGAGTCCAACGCGTCACAACTACCTCCCGGTCGAAGTGGCGCATTCACCCCTTGACAGCACGC
>NZ_JASBOD010000013.1:0-1437 GCF_047459735.1 Corynebacterium sp. c25Ua_89 | reverse complement strand
TGAACTGCTCCCCATAATCCGGACTGAGAAATCAGAAACCAGATTGTGGGGAGTTTTTCTATGCATCCACGCAGCAAGTTGAGCCAGGCTCAGCGTGAACAAGCAGTGGAACTATTCGAGCAAGGCTATCGCTCTACGGCGGTGGCTAATCGTCTCGGGGTCAAGCGGGGCCAGGTTGAAAAGCTCGAGGATCGGTTCCGTTTACATGGCAGACTTTGTCTTGTGAGCAAACCAACGAGGAAACAGTACTCTTTCGACACCAAGATGGAGATCCTTCGCCGCCATAAAGCCGGCGAGACCAAGTTTGATCTTGCCGAGGAATTCGGCTTGTCCTCGCCTGACCTGATTGGTCATTGGGTGTGGGAGGTCAACAAGGATGGTATTGATGCACTACGGCCGAAGCCGAAGGGCAGGCCTAAAGGCTCAGCTCGGCCTGCACCACTGACCGAAGAAGACAAGCTGCGACGCGAAAATGAGCTTCTCAAGGCTGAATTAGCGTACCTAAAAAAATTGCGGGACTTGAGGGATCAGCGACGAGGCTAAAAGTCGAAGCCATCATCACTCTTAAGTCTGACCACCGTCTCGATGACTTGATCACCGCATCTGGCATGGCCAGGTCGACTTTCTTCGAGCATCAGCGTCGTCTTAATGAACCGGACAAATATGCCCATCTGAAGAAACTGATAACGAAGATCTTTAGCAACTCCAACGCCACGTATGGTTACCGCCGCGTATGGCGTGCTTTACGCAACGAGAATGAGATCGTCAATAAGAAGTTGGTTCGCAAGCTGATGCGACAGCTGGGATTAGTATCGAAAATCAGGCGTAAGAAGTACAACTCCTACCGCGGCACTACCAGCCACATTGCCGATAACGTGCTTGACCGCAACTTCGAGCAAAGCGCACCGAATAAAGCGTGGGTTAGCGACGTCACCGAGTTCCGAGTCGCAGGCACCAAGGTCTACTTGTCGCCGATTATGGATCTGTTTGACCGAACAATCTTGGCTCATACGCTGTCTACATCACCGAACACCAAGTTCACATCAAGATCGTTATCCGATGCCATTGCCCTGTTTAGTCCAGGTGAAGGACTCATTGTGCACACCGACCAAGGCTTCCAGTACCAGCACGCCAGCTGGCGTGACTTGATTACAAGCATTGGTGGCGTGCAATCGATGTCGCGGAAAGGCAATTGCTATGACAACTCAGTGATGGAGAATTTCTTCGGTCACTTGAAATCTGAGATGTACCACGGTGCTTCCTTCAGCAGCGTCGACGAGTTCTGCCAAGCTATTGATGACTACATCCTGTGGTACAACACAACCCGACTACAGGAACAATTCAAGGGCCTGGCCCCGATGCAATATCGGAACCAGACCCTTGCAAAGACCCAAACCATTTAGAATTAACCCAGTCCGGAAAACAGGGAGCAGTTCA
>NZ_JASBOD010000012.1:0-1438 GCF_047459735.1 Corynebacterium sp. c25Ua_89 | reverse complement strand
GAGAGTGTCTGATGGTTTGTGTGTGGGAATCCATCCCGCATAAGGAGATAAGCCAGAATGACTACTGTGGCACGACGAGACCCGGCTGATAAGGCCAAGATTGATGCAATTGAGAAAAAGCTTCTTGCTAACCCTGAAATCGCGAAGCTGATCGACGAATTGGGCACTTCCACCTCGGATGCCAATGACTTGGTGCGCGGCATGTTGCAAGCCTCGATTACCCGAGGGCTTAATGCTGAGATGGATGCCCACCTCGGCTATCAATCCGGTGATCGGGACGCTAAAGCGGCAGCTGGGACTGATAATCACCGCAATGGCACCTACCCGAAGACGGTTGATTCCAATTACGGGCCGGTTACCGTAGACATCCCACGAGATAGGGCTGGGACGTTTCTTCCCACCATGGTTCCCAAAGGCTCTAGGCGTTTGACTGATGTTGATGACATGATTGTCAGCTTGTACGCCGGTGGAATGACTGTGCGAGATATTCAGCACCATATGGCCACCGCCATGCGGGTGGATATCTCCCATGAGACGATTTCAGCTGTCACTGACGCCATCCTTGATGAGGTACTGGTGTGGCAAAACCGCCAGCTCGACGAGTTCTACCCCGTCATCTTCCTCGACGCATTGCGCATCAAAGTCCGTGACGGTGGACGCGTAGTCAACAAGAGCGCCTATATGGCCATCGGCGTGGACATCGAAGGAATTAAACACATCCTGGGACTATGGATCGCCAAAGAGGAAGGAGCATCCTTTTGGGCGCAGGTGTGCTCTAACCTGTCGAATCGTGGGGTCAAAGACGTCTTCATTGTCTGCTGTGACGGGCTCAAAGGCCTACCTGAGGCAGTGGAGGCAACCTGGCCAGGATCGATGGTGCAAACCTGTATCGTGCACCTGATTCGTGCTGCCAACCGATGGGTGGCCTACGGCGACCGCAAGGCCGTGTCCGCAGCACTGAAGAAGGTCTACTCAGCCCCTGATGAATCTACTGCTGCAGCAGCACTGGCAGAATTCGCAGACTCTGAGCTGGGCGAGAAATACCCCAGATCCGTCAAGGTCTGGCAAGACGCGTGGGAACGATTCGTACCGTTTTTGCAGTTCCCGCCGGCAGCCCGCAAGGTCATCTACACCACGAATTCGATTGAGTCGTTTAACAATGAGCTGCGTAAAGCCACTCGTAACCGGGTGCAGTTCACCAATGATGAGTCCGCGTTGAAGACTCTGTGGTTGATGATCTGCAATATCGAAGACAAACGCGCAGCTAAACGCGCTAAAGAAGGTAAACGAGCCGCCGCTTCAGCTAGCCGGCTCGTTGAAGGCGGAAAGGTTTCCGGGTGGAAACAAGCCATCAACCAAATGGCCGTGGCCTACCCAGACCGCTTCGACCAATACCTCTAGAAACCAAGCCCCACACACAAACAACTTGACACGCTCT
>NZ_JASBOD010000011.1:0-3113 GCF_047459735.1 Corynebacterium sp. c25Ua_89 | reverse complement strand
CCCTGGCTTGAACATATGGCGATGAAAACTATACTTCAAGTAGTTGAACTTTTGGTATGGAGATGCCTATGCGTAAGACCTTAATCAGCCTCACCGGCCCCGCCTTCGTTGCTGCAGTGGCTTACGTCGACCCCGGCAACGTAGCCGCCAACATCAGCGCCGGCTCCCACTACGGCTACCTCCTGGTGTGGGTACTCGTCGTGGCCAACCTCATGGCCATGTTCATCCAGTACCACTCCGCCAAACTGGGCCTAGTCACCCACCGCTCCCTGCCGGAAATCATGGGCGAGCGTCTCTCCCGCCGCGCGCGCCTAGGCATGTGGGCCCAGGCCGAGCTCATCGCCGCGGCCACCGACCTCGCCGAAGTCATCGGCGGCGCCATTGCCCTGCAACTCCTCTTCAACCTCCCCCTGTTCGCGGGCGCGCTCATCATCGGCGCGGTCTCCATCATTCTCCTCATCTTCCAGAAGAAGAACCAGTGGTTCGAGGGGCTTGTCATCGGCCTGCTCCTGGTCATCTGCATCGGCTTCCTTGCCGGCCTCGCCATCGCCCCGCCCGACCCCGCCGACGTGGCCGGCGGCCTCATCCCCCGCCTAGAGGGCAAGGACAGCATCCTGCTGGCCGCCTCCATGTTGGGCGCCACCGTCATGCCGCACGCCATTTACCTACACTCCTCCCTGACCAAGCAGCGCTACCCCGACCTGGAAATCCCCCACGTGCTGGCCGGCACCCGCGCGGACATCGCCGTGGCGCTGTCCATCGCCGGGCTCGTCAACGTGGGCCTGCTGGTCCTGGCGGGCTCGGCCCTCTACGGCGTGGACGGCACAGAGACCATCTCCGGGGCCCACACGGCGATTGCCAGCCACCTCGGCCCGCTGGCCGGCGTTCTCTTCGCCATCGGCCTGCTGGCCAGCGGCCTCGCCTCGACGTCAGTGGGCGCCTACGCCGGCTCCGAAATCATGGACGGCCTGCTTCACATCAAGGTCCCCCTACTAGTCCGCCGCCTGGTCACGCTCATCCCGGCGCTGGTCATCATCGGCTGCGGGGTCGACCCCACTATGGCACTGGTGGTCAGCCAGGCACTTCTTTCCCTGGGCATCCCCTTCGCCATCATCCCGCTTTTCCGCTATGCCGGCTCCCGGGACGTCATGGGTGAGTTCGCCGCGAAACCCTGGTCTATGGCCGTGGGCTGGACGCTTGCCGCGCTGGTCATCGCACTCAATCTCGCCCTCGTGCTCCTGCCGCTGCTCTAGGCCGCCTACAATCAGCAGCCATGATTGAAGTAGCAGCCGTCGTCATCCGCAACCCACAAGGCCACGTGCTTACCGTGCGCAAGAAGTCCTCCACCAAGTACCAACTGCCCGGCGGCAAGCCCGAGGCGGGCGAGGCGCTTGTCGACGCCGCCCTGCGCGAAGTTGCCGAAGAAGTAGGCCTCACCCTCGACGCCGAGAGCCTCAACAAACTCGGCACCTTCGACGCTCCCGCCGCCAACGAACCGGGCGAGGTCGTCGTCGGCACCATCTTCACCTACACCCGCACCGTCACCGCCGACGAACCCCATGCCGCCGCCGAAATCGGCGACACCGCCTGGGTCAACCCAGCAGCCCCCGACCGCGAGCTTGCACACCTGCTGCGCGACCGCGTCTTCCCCACGCTGGCCTAGCGCCAACTGTCAACACTTCGGCGTCATTGACCTCGAAACCATCAAGAGCTACCCTTTTGAACATGTTCACTGAACACGTTCACTCATCGCGCTCGGCCGCCAAAGCTGGCACCGTCAGCAAGGTCCTAGCCACCGCCTACGAACTCTTCCTCACTCAGGGCTACGCCACCACCAGCATCCGGACTATCGCATCCGAAGCTGGCGTTAGCGTGGGAACCGTCATGGGAGTCGGCGACAAACAAACGCTGCTCATCTGCACCATTGGCCAACACATTTCAGAACTCCACGATGACATCCGGGGACAATCCGATAGCCTTCTCGATGTCCTGAGACCTTTCCTCCAGATGTTTACCGGCCACGAAGAGCTCTCCCGCGCCTTTGGCGCAGCACTCATCCAACAAGGCAATCAAGGCGAAGCGCTCACCGCACTCAAAACGCTCCTGACCGATGAAATCACCCTGCGACTCGGCACCAGGCTCAGCAGCGCCGATGCGGCCGAGTACGCCGACCTGCTGTACAACGTCTACCTCGGCTTACTCATCGGCTGGGCCGCCGGAATCTACGACACCGAGCACCTCACATCCCAAGCCGCCTCATCGATCGAACGCCTCAACACCGCATTCGGAGTAACCCAATGATCCTAGAATCTTCCCCAGCCTGGCCCTCCCTTCTACTAGCAGCCATTCTGCTTGGCGACGCCGCCCTCTCCCTCAAACCAGTCCCCTTCATCGAAGCCTGCCTCAGCGGCGTCAAACTCCCCAAGGACTGGTGGTGGGCGCTCATTGTCATCAAGTGCCTCGCCGCCGTAGGACTCATTGCCGGCCTCTGGTTCCCCGGCGTAGGAATCACAGCCATGATTGGAGTCATCGCCTATTTCTGCGCGGCCGCAGCAGCCCATGTCCGCGCCCACTTCCTCGGTAGCGCATTCTGGATCAACTGCTTAGGCATGCTCGCATTCTCCATCGGAGTACTGATCCTGACGCTCGCACTGAATTAAGACACCAGTCAACCTTTCACGGCTTCCTGAAGGCAGATACATCATTGCACCTCTTGAATGATGACTTGATGCTTTCTACCCTAAAGGTATGCGCACGACGATAAACCTCCCGCCGAAACTCCTTGAAGAAACGAAGGTCCAAGCCAAAGCCAACAATGTCACTTTGAGCTCATACGTCGAAGAGGCGGTCCGCGCTGCCCTCAAGAAGGAAGCCCGCATCAGTACCGAAGACACCCCCGTTAACCTGCCCTCCTTCGATTGCGGCGGACCGGCTCTAGTTGATCTCAGCAACAAAGAAGCTGTGTGGGCGGTACTCGATGATCATTCCTGATGTCAACATTCTCGTTTATGCCTTCCACTCCGCTGCACCGCAACATAAACCCGCTCAACAATGGCTAAGTAGTGCTCTAAATCGGCATGAAACAATTGGACTCCTGGATGTTGTGGCAACGG
>NZ_JASBOD010000010.1:0-5613 GCF_047459735.1 Corynebacterium sp. c25Ua_89 | reverse complement strand
TTTTTGTGTATTGAGTTGTGTGTTTATTGTTTTATGTCGGCGGTAACTTACTCTCCCACAACCTCCCGGTTGCAGTACCATCAGCGCGGGCAGGCTTAGCTTCCGGGTTCGGAATGGGTCCGGGCGTTTCCCTGCCGCTATTAACCACCGACAAACTTTTGGGGCTGTGTTGCCCTGTAAGTGTTGTGTCAGATACTGCATAGTGGACGCGTGCATGACGTAATCATCTTTTTTGTTTGTGTGTGTGTTGCACGTTGTGTGTGTTTGTTTTGGTCTATTAGTACCAGTAGACTTCACATCTTGCGATGCTTCCATGTCTGGCCTATCAACCCCATAGTCTTTAGGGGACCTCGAATGAAACCTCATCTTAAAACAGGCTTCCCGCTTAGATGCTTTCAGCGGTTATCCCTTCCGTACGTAGCCAACCAGCGATGCCCCTGGCGGAACAACTGGCACACTAGAGGTACGTCCGTCCCGGTCCTCTCGTACTAGGGACAGCCTTCTTCAAGTTTCAACGCGCGCGGCGGATAGAGACCGAACTGTCTCACGACGTTCTGAACCCAGCTCGCGTGCCGCTTTAATGGGCGAACAGCCCAACCCTTGGGACCTACTCCAGCCCCAGGATGCGACGAGCCGACATCGAGGTGCCAAACCATCCCGTCGATATGGACTCTTGGGGAAGATCAGCCTGTTATCCCCGGGGTACCTTTTATCCGTTGAGCGACACCACATCCACAAGTAGGTGCCGGATCACTAGTCCCGACTTTCGTCCCTGTTCGAGCTGTCACTCTCACAGTCAAGCTCCCTTGTGCACTTACACTCACCACCTGATTGCCAACCAGGCTGAGGGAACCTTTGGGCGCCTCCGTTACATTTTGGGAGGCAACCGCCCCAGTTAAACTACCCACCAGGCACTGTCCCCAACCCAGATCATGGGCCAAGGTTAAGGTATCCAATCCGATCAGAGTGGTATTTCAACAACGACTCCACCACCACTGGCGTGATGGTTTCACAGTCTCCCACCTATCCTACACAAACCGAACCGAACACCAATACCAAGCTATAGTGAAGGTCCCGGGGTCTTTTCGTCCTGCCGCGCGTAACGAGCATCTTTACTCGTAGTGCAATTTCACCGGGCCTGTGGTTGAGACAGCAGGGGAGTCGTTACGCCATTCGTGCAGGTCGGAACTTACCCGACAAGGAATTTCGCTACCTTAGGATGGTTATAGTTACCACCGCCGTTTACTGGGGCTTAAATTCTCAGCTTCGCCCATCAAAGATGAACTAACCGGTCCTCTTAACCTTCCAGCACCGGGCAGGCGTCAGTCCATATACATCAACTTAACGTCTTCGCATGGACCTGTGTTTTTGATAAACAGTCGCTCCCCTCTATTCTCTGCGACCCCACAACGCTTATCACCGCAAAGAGTGTTAACGCCATAGGGTCCCCCTTCTCCCGAAGTTACGGGGGCATTTTGCCGAGTTCCTTAACCACAGTTCACCCGAACGCCTTAGTATTTTCAACCTGACTACCTGTGTCGGTTTGGGGTACGGGCCGAGTATATACATCGCTAGAGGCTTTTCTCGACAGTACGGGATCACCAACTTAACCAATTAAGGCTACGCATCACGTCTCACATAAAAGGATGCGGATTTACCTACACCCCAAGCTACACGCTTACACCAACAATCCAGTAAGTGGCATGGCTACCCCACTGTGTCACCCCATCGCTTGAACCACACATCAGGCCCCACGACGCACACCAACCAACAACACAAAGTGTCATCGAAAGGTGCTTGTGGTGGTTAGTATCAGTGCTTTATCAGGGGCGCATATACTCGGGTACCAGAATATCAACTGGTTATCCATCGACTACGCCTGTCGGCCTCGCCTTAGGTCCCGACTCACCCTGGGAAGACGAACTTGACCCAGGAACCCTTAGTCATCCGGCGGGAAGGATTCTCACCTTCCAATTCGTTACTCATGCCTGCATTCTCACTCGCACACACTCCACGCCTCCTTACGGTAACGCTTCAACACGTGCACGACGCTCCCCTACCCAATAACAAAATTATTGCCGCGGCTTCGGCGGTGTGCTTGAGCCCCACTACATTGTCGGCGCAGAACCACTCGACCAGTGAGCTATTACGCACTCTTTCAAGGATGGCTGCTTCTAAGCCAACCTCCTGGCTGTCTTCGCGATCCCACATCCTTTTCCACTTAGCACACCCTTAGGGGCCTTAACCGGCGATCTGGGCTGTTTCCCTCTCGACTATGAAGCTTATCCCCCACAGTCTCACTGCCGCACAACACATTAATGGCATTCGGAGTTTGGCTGACATTGCTAAGATTGTAGTCCCGCTCAACCAACCAGTAGCTCTACCTCCACCAAGCTAATGCGACGCTGCACCTAAATGCATTTCGGGGAGAACCAGCTATCACGGAGTTTGATTGGCCTTTCACCCCTACCCACAGCTCATCCCCGCAGTTTTCAACCTACGTGGGTTCGCGCCTCCACAGCATCTTACTGCTGCTTCACACTGGCCATGGGTAGATCACCCCGCTTCGGGTCCAGGACATGCCACTTGACACCCCATTAGGATTCGGTTTCCCTACGGCTACCCCACACGGGTTAACCTCGCGACATGCCGCTGACTCGCAGGCTCATTCTTCAAAAGGCACGCCATCACACACAAACGGTGCTCTGACGGATTGTAAGCACATGGTTTCAGGAACTATTTCACTCCCCTCCCGGGGTACTTTTCACCATTCCCTCACGGTACTATCCACTATCGGTCACACTGAGTATTTAGGCTTACCGGGTGGTCCCGGCAGATTCACAGCAGATTCCACGAGCCCGCTGCTACTCGGGCAACTCGACAACCCCATCATCAATGTCTTCAGCTACAGGACTATCACCTTCTACGGCAGGCGTTTCCACACCACTTCACCTAACACCAACAACAAGACGCAACGATGGTAGTCGCTGCACATCAAGGCCCACAACACCGCACACACAACCCCTACCAGGTATCACATGCACACGGTTTAGCCTCATCCACGTTCGTTCGCCACTACTAGCAGAATCATTATTATTTTCTTCTCCTACGGGTACTGAGATGTTTCACTTCCCCGCGTAACCCCCACAACAGCTATGAATTCACTGAAGGGTAACACTCCATAACAAGTGCCAGGTTTCCCCATTCGGACATCCTCGGATCAACGCTTAATTGACAACTCCCCGAGGCTTAACGCAGCCTTTCACGTCCTTCATCGGCTCAGCATGCCAAGGCATCCACCATGCGCCCTAAATAACGAACACACAACCAACACAACAACAAACAGTACAAAAGGCACAAACCCCAACACTGCTTCCTATCGTGCCGGCGTGAACTACACAAAACACAAAAGAATAAAGAAATTACACACCCAAACAACAATGCCTACAAAAAGCACCATCATTTGGGGATGCTCGCGTCCACTATACAGTTCTCACACAACACCCCAACCACCAACAACAACCACACAACAAACCATGATTGCGTCAGCAACTAGGCAACACCAGGACAATAATGCCCCAGACACCCAACAATGCACCAAGTACTTTTTTAAAAACCACACTGTGTATATAACGACTAACTGTTCTTGTTTAAGGTGTGTCTCCACCCGATTAAAAAATATCGTTGGCAGCACAACACATGTGCACTCAACCAACACACCCACAACTGTGGGCAAAAAATAATGCTCCTTAGAAAGGAGGTGATCCAGCCGCACCTTCCGGTACGGCTACCTTGTTACGACTTCGTCCCAATCGCCGATCCCACCTTCGACAGCTCCCTAACGAGTTTGAGCCACTGGCTTCGGGTGTTACCAACTTTCATGACGTGACGGGCGGTGTGTACAAGGCCCGGGAACGTATTCACCGCAGCGTTGCTGATCTGCGATTACTAGCGACTCCGACTTCATGGGGTCGAGTTGCAGACCCCAATCCGAACTAAGGCCGGCTTTCAGCGATTCGCTCCACCTCACAGTGTCGCTGCGCGTTGTACCGACCATTGTAGCATGTGTGAAGCCCTGGACATAAGGGGCATGATGATTTGACGTCATCCCCACCTTCCTCCGAGTTGACCCCGGCAGTCTCTCATGAGTCCCCAACCAAATGCTGGCAACATAAGACAAGGGTTGCGCTCGTTGCGGGACTTAACCCAACATCTCACGACACGAGCTGACGACAACCATGCACCACCTGTATAACGACCACAAAGGGAAACTACATCTCTGCAGCGATCCGCTATATGTCAAGCCCAGGTAAGGTTCTTCGCGTTGCATCGAATTAATCCACATGCTCCGCCGCTTGTGCGGGCCCCCGTCAATTCCTTTGAGTTTTAGCCTTGCGGCCGTACTCCCCAGGCGGGGCGCTTAATGCGTTAGCTACGGCACAGAAGACGTGGAAGCCCCCTACACCTAGCGCCCACCGTTTACGGCATGGACTACCAGGGTATCTAATCCTGTTCGCTACCCATGCTTTCGCTCCTCAGCGTCAGTTACTGCCCAGAGACCTGCCTTCGCCATCGGTGTTCCTCCTGATATCTGCGCATTTCACCGCTACACCAGGAATTCCAGTCTCCCCTACAGCACTCAAGTCAGCCCGTATCGCCTGCACGCCCGGAGTTAAGCCCCGGAATTTCACAGACGACGCGACAAACCACCTACGAGCTCTTTACGCCCAGTAATTCCGGACAACGCTCGCACCCTACGTATTACCGCGGCTGCTGGCACGTAGTTAGCCGGTGCTTCTTATACAGGTACCGTCACAAAAGCTTCGTCCCTGTCGAAAGGAGTTTACAACCCGAAGGCCTTCATCCCCCACGCGGCGTCGCTGCATCAGGCTTCCGCCCATTGTGCAATATTCCCCACTGCTGCCTCCCGTAGGAGTCTGGGCCGTATCTCAGTCCCAATGTGGCCGTCCACCCTCTCAGGCCGGCTACCCGTCGACGCCTTGGTAGGCCATTACCCCACCAACAAGCTGATAGGCCGCGAGCTCATCTTGCACCGAAAAAACTTTCCACAACTGACACTAAACAGCTGTCCTATCCGGTATTAGACCCAGTTTCCCAAGCTTATCCCGAAGTGCAAGGCAGATCACCCACGTGTTACTCACCCGTTCGCCACTCGAGTACCCCAGCAAGCTGAGGCCTTTCCGTTCGACTTGCATGTGTTAAGCACGCCGCCAGCGTTCGTCCTGAGCCAGGATCAAACTCTCCACAAAAAAAATTTCAGCACAAAAGCCAAAAAATCAGGCCGTGAAAAGCCCAAACCTAACAAAAAGACAAACCAACCAAGAACCAACAACGTTGATCCTCAATAAGGCTGGCTATCCAAAAAATTACTATACAAAGAAAAATCACAACCACCCCCAACCCGACGGGGCAAAAATAAAGGGGGCAGTCAAACCACAAAAATGCAGCCAACATGACTATCAATGCATACCAAATAAACAAACTTAATTATTTACAATCGCGCCCACAAAAGGCCCGATCCGGCACACACCACACCAGCCAAACATCCAGAATGACCAGCACAATCACAATCAACCACACAATGCAGAAAAA
>NZ_JASBOD010000001.1:0-588142 GCF_047459735.1 Corynebacterium sp. c25Ua_89 | reverse complement strand
GCCCCGCTTGGTTATAGCGCTTGTGGTGCGTAAAGTAGAGGTTTCTGTCTTGTCCTTTATGGCCTGTAAACTAGGCCGGTAGTAACGGACGAGTTCTAATCAAGAAGAGAGTAAGGCTAGATGTCTGAGCGCAGTTTCAACGATCGTAAGGGCGGCTCCGGCCGTGGGAACTACGGTGACCGCAAGAACGGTGGCCGTGACAACCGCCGTGGTGGTGGCCGTGGCTACGGTCGTGGTGAGGACCGCGATAGCCGTGATAGCCGTCGCGGCGGCCGCGATGGCTGGGATGGGGACCGCCGTAATGGCTCTCGTGACCGCAACGATCGCGGTGGCCGTGGAAATCGCGACGAGCGTCGAGGCAACGACCGTCGCAATGACGCACGCGGCAATGATCGCCGCGGTGGCGGTCGCGGACATGGCGGTAAGCGCTTCGATAAGGCACATCCGCAGCGTTCCGGTTACCGCGAAGAGCGCATTAACCGTCGTATGACTGACCCCGATCTGCCTTCCGATATCAACATCGAGGACCTGGATCCGTCGGTGCTGCAGGACCTGCGCTCCTTGTCCAAGGAGAACATGGAGGCCGTCGCCAAGCACCTGATTATGGCCGGCACCTGGATGGATGATGATCCAAAGCTGGCACTGCGTCATGCGCGAGCCGCCAAGGACCGTGCCGGCCGCGTTGCTGTTGCACGCGAGGCCAATGGTGTCGCGGCGTACCACGCGGGCGAATGGAAGGAAGCCCTGTCGGAGTTGCGCGCAGCCCGTCGAATCTCCGGTGGTCCAGGTCTGCTGGCCGTAATGGCTGACTGTGAGCGCGGTCTTGGTCGTCCGGAAAAAGCGGTCGAGCTTGGTCGCAGCGAGGAAGCACGCGAGTTGGATGGCGATTCCGCAATCGAGCTCGCCATTGTCGTCGCCGGCGCACGCATCGATATGGGTCAGGCAGAGTCTGCCGTTGTCACCATGCAGCGCGCTTACCCCAACAAGGAAGACCGCGGTGTTTCCGCATGCCGCTTGTCCTATGCCTACGCCAATGCGCTGCTGGAAGCAGGCCGCAAGGAGGAGGCCAAGGAGTGGTTCAAGCATGCAGTCAAAATTGATGAAGGAGACTGGACCGACGCCGCCGAACGCCTAGCAGAGATCTAGCTATGAATATTCTCAAAGCCCACGATTCGTTGTTGCTTGATCTTGATGGCACCGTTTGGGAAGGCGGCCAGCCGCTGCGCTGCGTCGTGGATGTTATTAACTCGTGCGGTGTTCCCGCCGTTTACGTCACCAATAACGCGTCCCGCAGCCCAGAAGCCGTGGCTTCGATGCTTTCTGAGATCGGTCTGCAAGCCGATCCGGAACATATCGTGACTTCCGCTCAGGCTTCTTTGGTGCTCATGGCCGCGGAAATCCCGGCTGGCTCCAAGGTTCTCGTTATCGGTGCAGAGTCTTTCCGGACGCTCACGCGTGAAGCTGGATACCAGGTGGTAGATAGCGCAGAGGATAAGCCTGCAGCAGTGGTCCAGGGAATGGATAAGGCGCTTGGTTGGAAGGAGCTATCCGAAGCTGCTTACGCCATCAACAACGGCGCTAAGTTCTTCGCCACCAATCTGGATACCTCGTTGCCCACCGAGCGTGGCTTCGCCGTGGGCAATGGTGCCCTCGTGGGGGCAGTCGCGGCGTCGACTGGCGTGGAGCCCATCTCCGCCGGCAAACCGGAGCCTGCAATGTTTACCTACGCGGCGAAAAAGGTCGGGTCGAAGAAACCTCTTGCCGTGGGCGACCGCCTAGACACCGATATTGCCGGTGGCAATGCAGCGGCGATGGACACCTTCCACGTGCTTACCGGTGTATCGGGAGAGCTGGAGCTCATCGAGGCCCCGGTAGCTCAGCGCCCGAACTTCATCGGTGCAGGCTTCCACGAGCTCTCGCTGCCCGTTGCGGTGGCAAAGCCCGGCGCACAGGGCGATTTCCGCGCCCGCTGCGACGGATATGACATCGTGCTGCAGGGCGGAAACGAAAAATCCACCTCCATCCAGGCGCTGCGCACCGTTCTTGAGGTTGCCTGGGCCATGCCTGAGCCGCCGCGTTATATCCAGCCGCGCAGCGAGTTTGCTGAGAAAGCAGTAGCTGCATGGCGATAAAGCCGCACGATCCGCGCGCCGTCATGGCGCCCGAGGAAGTCGACGCCGCGATGTCTGAAATCCTGGGCCAGCCCGCGACGTCGCTAAGCGAAGAAGTAGCCCAACTAGATAGCGCCCACGCCGTGCTGCGTGAGGCCTTGCAGGAGAACTAATGCCACCACAACGGCGTCGTTTGGATGCAGAACTCGTCCGCAGGAAGATCGCTCGTTCTAGGGAACAGGCCGTCGAGATGATCAAGGCCGGCCGCGTTACCGTGGGCGGCTTCAAGGCCAGTAAACCCGCGACCGTCGTAGAGCCGGAAGTCTCCATCAAGGTTGAGGCGGCTGACAATGATGACTGGGCTTCCCGCGGCGCGCATAAGTTGCTCGGCGCGCTGGAGGCTTTCGACGTCTCTTTGAAGGATAAGCGTGTTCTCGACGCCGGCGCTTCCACCGGTGGTTTCACCGACGTGTGCCTGCGCAACGGCGCTCGCGAGGTGCTCTCCGTCGACGTGGGCTACGGCCAGCTGCTGTGGCGCCTGCAGAACGACGAGCGCGTAAAGGTACTCGACCGTACCAACATCCGCAATCTTGATCTAGACATCACCGAGGGGCCTTGTGATGCCATGGTGGGTGATCTTTCCTTCATCTCTTTGAAGCTGGTCTTGCCCGCCATCGTCGATGTAATGGCAGAGGGCGCATGGCTGCTGCCCATGGTCAAGCCCCAGTTTGAAGTCGGCAAAGATCGCATTGGCGCAGGCGGAGTTGTTCGTTCGCCGGAGCTGCGCCAGGAAGTCACCGAGGAGGTGGCGCGCTTTGCGCAGACCTTGGGGGTTAGCGTCAAAGGCGTGGCAGCCTCACCGCTCCCGGGACCTAGCGGAAACGTGGAGTATTTCCTGTGGCTGGTCAAAGACGGCCAGGTAACCAAAGATGAAGATATCGCTGAGATGGTGCGCACCGCCATTGAGGAAGGGCCACAGTGAAGCGCGAAATTCTACTTGTCCCGCACGCCAGCCGTGCAGACAACCTCGAGTCCACTATCCGCGCTGCTGAGATTCTCCAGGAGGCCGGCATCACGGTCCGCGTCAGCGCGCCGGAACACGTGCTGCCGGAGCTGCAGCACGTTGAGCATACCCCGGCTGCGGCGGCAGGCTGCGAGCTCGTCCTCGTCCTAGGCGGCGATGGCACCTTCCTGCGTGCTGCCGACATGGCTCGCGCAGTCGATGTCCCGGTGTTGGGCATCAACCTGGGCCACGTGGGCTTCCTCGCACAATGGGAAGCGGAATCCTTGGAGCGCGCCCTCGTGCGCGTCATCGATTGCGACTATGAGGTAGAAGATCGTCTGACTCTCGACGTCGAGGTCACAGACCGCTCAGGCAAGCTCATTGAGCGCGGTTGGGCACTCAACGAGGCCTCCATCGAAAACCTCAACCGTTCCGGTGTGCTGGACGCCATCTTGGAAATCGATGGCCGCCCTGTTTCTTCCTTTGGCTGCGACGGCGTGCTGATTTCTACGCCTACCGGATCTACCGCCTATGCATTCTCCGCCGGCGGACCCGTGCTATGGCCGTCGTTGGACGCCCTCCTCGTGGTTCCAAATAACGCCCACGCGCTGTTTACTAAGCCGATGGTGGTCTCTCCACTGTCCAAGGTCGCGGTAGAGTCGGCCTCGGCTACCTCTCCGGCAATCGTCATCTTGGATGGTTTCCGCGAAATCGCGATGCCGCCTGGTTCGCGTGTGGAGGCGGTGCGCGGTGCGCATCCGGTCAAATGGGTGCGCCTGGATGACCAACCTTTTACGGATAGGTTGGTATCTAAGCTCCGATTGCCAGTGCACGGCTGGCGCGGCCCGCAAAGCTAGGCTTTTTAAAAGAAAGGCAGGTGTGGCACAGACATGCTCGTTGATATCACTATCGAGGACTTAGGCGTCATTGAGCGCTCTGCGGCGGAGTTCGCGGAAGGCCTTACCGTCTTAACCGGCGAGACCGGCGCTGGTAAGACCATGGTTGTCACCGGCCTGCGCCTTCTGGCTGGCGGCCGTGCCGACGCCTCCCGCGTGCGTGATGGTGCACAGAAAGCAGCAGTGGAGGGGCGCTTTGCCACAGGTCGTGCGGCAGCCGCCGAGGTCGTGGAGTCCGTCGGTGGCGTCGCAGACGAGAATGGCGAATATATCGCCTCCCGCACGGTGTCGGCGGCTGGCCGCTCCCGCGCCTACCTGGGCGGGCGCGCGGTGCCTGCTGCAACGTTGAGTGATTTTTCTTCCCATGTTTTAACGGTGCACGGCCAAAACGATCAGCTGCGTCTTCTTGCCCCCGAACAGCAATTGGCCGCGGTTGATCGCTCGCAGCCTTCCATTGCAAAGGTCCGCGATACCTACACTGAGGCTTTCCGCACTTGGCGCGAGCTCGCCAAGGACTATAAGCGCCGCACGGAATCGCGCCGCGAGCTGGCGCAAGAGGTAGATCGCCTGCAATTCGCAATCAATGAAATTGGCGAGGTCGCCCCAGAACCGGGCGAGGACACCGAGCTTGTTACCCTCATTCAGCGCTTGCAGGACGTTGATACCTTACGCGAGGCGGCAGCGACCGCGCTTTCGGCCGTAGACGGCGATGATTCTTATGGCGAGGCCGAGGCTGCCTCCGCATTGCTGGGCCGTGCCAGCACCGCGTTGGTGGGCTCTAGCGATAAGGAGCTCGCGGCATTGGGCGAACGCTTGAGCGATATCACCAGCCAGGTCTCCGATATCGCCGCCGAGCTGGGCACGTACTTAGAATCGCTACCTGCCGACCCAAACCTGCTCGAAGAATCGCTGCGCCGTCAGCAAGATCTGAAGCAGCTGACCCGCAAGTATGCCGCCGACATCGACGGCGTTTTGGCTTGGCGTGACGCCGCGGCAGAAAAACTCGACTCCATGGATACCTCCGCCGAGGTTTTGGAAGAGCTCAAGGCTAAGGTCATGGAGGCCGAGAAACAAATGGTAGCTAGGGCCAGCGCGTTGACCAAGGCCCGCAAGAAGGCCGCGAAGAACCTAAGTAAGCAGGTCACCGAGGAAATCCACGGACTTGCCATGCCGAATTCCGCGCTCAACGTGGAAATCCGAGAAGCGAAGTACTCCAAGACCGGTGCCGACGAGGTGGAGTTTCAACTCAACGGCAAGCCGCTGGCAGGCGCAGCCTCTGGCGGCGAGCTTTCCCGCGTCATGCTGGCGCTGGAGGTCGTGTTGGCGGATGGAGATGGTGCGACCATGGTCTTCGACGAGGTCGACGCCGGCGTGGGCGGTCGCGCCGCGGTAGAAATCGGGCGTCGCCTAGCGCGTCTAGCTACCTCCAACCAGGTCATCGTGGTCACCCACCTGCCACAGGTTGCCGCCTATGCAGATAGTCACCTGCATGTCTCGAAGGAGAAATTCACCTCCGGTGTCAGCGATCTCAGCGCTAGCGAGCGGGTAGAAGAACTTGCCCGCATGCTCGCAGGTCTGGATGATACTGAGACTGGCCGCGCGCACGCCCAGGAATTATTCGATCGCGCCCAGGCAGAAGTGGCAGCGTTCCGCGCGCCTTCCACAATTTAAGTTTGTGACGGGGGACAATGGCAAGTATGAGTCTGTTTTCCCGTAACTCCGATCTGCCTGGTGAACACGGTGCGCTGCGTGACTGCACCCCGGGCGGAAAGGGCATGAAGAAGTTCGTCGAAGGTGACTTTGCCGTCATCAATGCCGCCAATATTTCCCGCCAGGAAGCGCAGATGCTGGTCGATATCAAGCCTGCAGCTGTCCTGAACGTCGCAGAATTTACCACCGGGTCCATCCCGAACTACGGCCCACACATGCTGTTGGACGCTGGTGTGACCCTGATCGAGGGCGTGGGCGAGGAATTCGTCTCCAGCTTTAAGGACGGCAAGAAGGCGCGCATTAATGAGGAAGGCGCCGTCTTCATTGGCGATACCGAGGTGGCCACGGGCAAGGTTGTGAGCCGCGAGAAGGCCGAGAAGAATTTTTCCTCCGCACAACGCGAGCTGATTGACCATATGGAAGCTTTCTTCGGCAACTCCATCGAGTTCATCCATTCCGAGGGCCCGCTGCTTATCGACGGCCTGGGCGTTCCGGATTCCGGCACCGAGATGGCAGGCCGCAAGGTGTTGGTTGTCTCGCCGTCCACGGACCATCGCAACAAGGTGAAGCTGCTGCGCAACTTCATCCGCGAATACGAGCCGATCATCATTGGTGTGGATTCTGCAGCAGATACCGTGGTGGATTTGGGCTATAAGCCGGACTTTATCGTCGGTGATCCTTCCGAAATTAGCTCCGAGACTCTGCGCTGCGGTGCGCGCGTTATCCTGCCTGCAGATCCAGACGGCACCGCGGAGGGCCTTGAGCGCATCCAAGACCTAGGCATCGGTGCGATGACCTTCCCGGCGGCAACAGACTCCGCCACCGATCTTGCGCTCCTGCTGGCTGATTATCACGGCGCCCAGATGATTGTGCAGGTCGGCCGCTCCCTGGACCTGGACGATATCTTTGCTAAGCAAAAGCACGCTACTCCGGCTGCGATGCTTTCCCGTATGAAGGCGGGCACGCGCCTGGTGGATGCCGATTCCGTCATCAACCTTTACACCAACCCGAACTCCGGCGGCATCGGATGGCTCTGGGCTCTGCTTGGCATCCTGGTTGCGCTGGCCGTGATCGTCATCATCGTGGGCTTGGGCGGCGACGCTTCCTTCGGTCAGAACCTCATCGATACCTGGAATAACTTTGCTTTGAGCGTGCAAGGATGGTTTAAGTAATGGCGGGTAAGTCACTTCTTGTTGCTGGTCTTGGTTTCGGCACCGCCGTGGGCGTGGCCTTGGGAGCGCTGGCGATTGCTCCGAATATGCCGTCGGGCGGCGCCGGGGGCGATTCATCGCTACGCGAGGAGTTCCAGAAGAAGGCTCAGAATGAGGAAGTGCTCAAGGCACAGGCAGACTCTAGCGACTCCGTCCTTGACAAACTGGCTCCCGTCGTAGTTGATGGCAGCTTGGCGCAGCGTCCCGTGCTAGTAATCTCGACTGGGGAAGCCAGCGAGGGCGACGTGCGCGCAATCCGCAGCTTGCTTAAGTCCGCGGATGCCGAAGATGCCGGCGAGATTAAGCTAACGGACGAGTTCTACCGCCAGGAGGGCGCGGATAAGCTGCTTTCTTTGGTCACTAACGCATTGCCGGCGGGTGCCAAGCTTGATTCCAAGAAGGTGGATGCAGGCACGCACTCCGGTCAGGCGCTGGCCGCGGCCTTGCTGATGGACCCGAAGACCACCGAGCCACTATCTTCCACCAAGGACCGTGCGAACCTGCTGCAGGCGCTGCGCGATGCTGGCTATATCGACTATGAAGACGGGACTATTTTGCCTGCACAGGCTGTGGTTTACGTCGGCGGTAAGGGCTTTCCTGGTTACTACACCGATCAGACGGTCAATTTCCTAGAGGCCCTAGACGCGGCCGGCGGAAACACAGTGGTGGCAGCACGCGTAGAGCAGGCTGCCGAAGATCGCGTCATTGGCAAGCTGCGTGAGGCCAAATCGGATATCTCTACGGTGGACTCCATCGACCGCACCACCTCGCGCATGGCTGCGGTTATGGCGGCAAAGGAGCAGCTCGACGGAGGCAAGGGTGCCTATGGTGCTGCTTCCTCGGCCGATGCGGCGGCGCCGAGCCTGCCGGAGGATCTCTAAATGGCTCATGACTTCGAGGTACGCAGCAGTGAGCTGCTTCTCGACGCCTCGATCATCGCGGTGCGCCGAGACGAAGTAGTGATGCCGGGCGGGACCACCGCCTACCGTGAGGTAGTAGAGCACTTTGGCGCTGTGGCTATCGTCGCGGTGGATGATGAAGAGCGCATCGCCATGGTCAATCAATATCGCCGTAGTGCGGATAGGCGCCTGTGGGAGCTTCCTGCTGGCTTGCTCGACATCAAGGGGGAGGACGAACTCACCGGAGCGAAGAGGGAACTGCAGGAAGAAGCCGGGCTGGCCGCTGAAGACTGGTCCGTGCTTGCGGATATCATCACCTCGCCGGGCTTCTGCGAGGAAGCCGTGCGCGTGTTTTTATCCCGCGGGTTAAGTGCTGTCCCGCGAATGGATGCTGAAGGCGATGAGGAAGCCGACATGGACTTCGCGTGGGTGCCGCTTGAAGAGGCGGTCGATCGAGTGATTTCTGGTGACATCGTCAATTCGATAGCGGCCACCGGCATCTTGGCGGCCTATGCCGTTTATCGCGGCGGCCGCAAGCCGCGTAGTGTGGACGAGCCTTTCGAGCTGCGCCCGACCGCGATGGCTGCGCGTCGCCCTGGCCCTGACCTGAAGAAGCTGTGAAGGCGGAGGGACTAGCTGCGACGTGGCTCAACCACCTAGCGGTGGAAAGAGGCGCTTCGGCCAATACCTTGAGCAACTATCGCAGGGATGTGCGCCGCTATTTGGGCTGGCTGGCTGACAATGGGGTGGACGATTTAGCGGCCGTCGACCGTGGGATGGTTGAAAACTACCTGAAGTTTTTGCGCGGCTCCATGGCCGCGTCGTCGGCAAGCAGGGCTCTCATCGTCGCCCGTGGCCTGCACAAGTTCGCCGTGGCTGAGGGTATCCTCGACGTGGATGTGGCTAGTGAAGTGACTCCTCCGAGAAATGCGCAGCACCTGCCGGAAACCCTGCAGATTGAGGAGGTAGAAAAGCTACTCGATTCGGTGCCTACGGGGGAAGTGGCCACTCCGATTGATATTCGCGACCGTGCGCTGCTGGAATTGCTCTACGGCACGGGTGCACGCATCACGGAGGTCACCTCTTTAACTGTTGATGATGTAACCGAAAACGATGGCATGTTGATGCTAACCGGTAAGGGCGATAAGCAGCGCTTGGTTCCGGTGGGATCACAGGCGCAAAAGGCCGTGGAGGAGTACTTGGTGCGGGGCCGGCCGGTTCTGTCGAAGGGTAAGTCCCATGCACTATTTCTCAATACGCGCGGTGGGTCTCTGTCTCGCCAAAGCGCATGGGCGGTGTTGAAACAGGCCGCCGCGCGGGCCGGGATTAAAAAGTCCATCTCACCGCACACGCTGCGCCACTCCTTTGCCACGCACCTATTAGAAGGCGGTGCGGACGTGCGTACCGTGCAGGAGCTGCTGGGGCATTCCTCGGTGACAACCACGCAGATCTATACCCACGTCACTGCGGATTCTCTGCGCGAAGTCTGGCGCACGGCGCATCCCAGGGCTTAGGCTTAAACGAATTTAAAAATAGACAGGAAAGTAAGTAGAACATGCTGAAAAATCTTGCCGGTGTAACACGCGGGGCAAAGCTGGCTGCCGCAACAGCGGTAGTGGCGATGGTGCTGGCAGTAGCGCCTGCACAGGCACAGGACGCCTCAGTCTCCGTCCCGGCGGGCCAAACTTCGACCGTGTCCCTACCGGTCCCCGTAGACGTAAGTTATGCCGGTGAGGGCTGGAACATCAATGCCTCCGGCGGATCCGCCACGATTACCGCACCGCCCGAAGGCGGCCAAGTCACGGTGCCCGTAACCTACGAAGGCACGACCATTAGCCTGACGCTCGTGGCCGACGGTTCGGTCACCCAGGAAGACCTGAATAATGCAGGCGAGGACATCGCCAATGGTGGAGACGGCGGGGCAGTGCTGCATGGCGGCGGTGCTGGTGACGGTAGCGGTGAGGGCGCTGGCGGCGGTGATAACGGCGACGGTGGTTCTGCTGGTGAAGATTCTAGTTCCGGGACTGGCGCTGATGGTGGCGCTGCTAGTGACAATGGCGCCCAGGGCGGTGTGCCAGGCGGTGACCCTGCGAATAATCCGGCGGCAGCAGGTGGAGTCGATGTGTCGCAGGCGGAGTACATCAACCTGGACGCAACGATTGAAGGCCAGACCATCACGGCGCAGATGGGCGTGATGCAGGCGCTGGATCTGTATAACCGCTTCAAGGACACTGACGAGGCTGGCGTTACGTTGCGCTACCTCAATGCAAAAGGCGAGTTCATCAAGGGCGTTCAGCGGAAGGTAGATAAGTCCTCGCGCACGCTTGAACTGACCTATCCGGAAGGCCAAACCCCGGATAACCCGTTCATCATGGAGCTGGTCCGCGATTCCGATAACGCGGCGATGCTCGTAGTGACGCTGACGGACCCAAATAAGGAAACTGCCGGGGACGTGCCAAACCCTGACAATGGCTCCGGTGAAGGTGCCAATGCGGATTCGAAGAATAGTTCTTCGATTCTTCCGTGGGCTATTGGTGCCGGCGGCGTTTTGCTTTTAATTGTGCTGGGATGGCTGCTTTCGCGTCGCCGTAAATCAAGTCAAGAAACTGGATAGTTTTGCTTGATCGCGATGAAAGGGTCAAAGCGGGTACTCTATAATCACAACGTTGTAATCAGCCACCTGCATCGGGTGGCATTGGCGATCGATTTGTGGTCAAGGAAGCAGGTGTGACTGTGGGCGAAGAGGGACTGTTTGCAGCCTCTGAAGCGCAGGTAGGGCTGACCGGGCGTCCAATCCGTGAGCTGCCAGATCCAGCTCCGTTGGAAAAGCACGGGCCAGCAACCATCATTTCGATGTGTAATCAAAAAGGTGGCGTTGGTAAGACCACCTCGACCATCAACATGGGCGCGTGCCTTGCAGAGTTGGGCCGTAAAGTCTTGCTCGTTGACTTGGACCCGCAGGGTGCACTGTCCGCAGGCTTGGGCCTCACCCATGACCAAATTGAGGACACCATCTATGACGTGATGTTGGATAGCCAGACTTCTATCCACTCCGCCATCCAGCACACTGGTGTGCCGAACCTCGACCTTGTGCCGGCCAACATTGACTTGTCGGCCGCTGAGATTCAGATGGTCAACGAGGTTGGCCGTGAGCACACCTTGGCCCGTGCGCTACGCCCGATTCGCCGTGATTACGACTTCATCATCATTGATTGCCAGCCTTCTTTGGGCCTGCTTACGGTCAATGCTTTGGCCTGTTCCCAGGGCGTCATCATCCCGATGGAGTGCGAGTTCTTCTCCTTGCGCGGTCTGGCACTTTTGACCGATACCGTGGACAAAGTTTCCGAGCGCATTAACTTCGACCTTGAGGTCATGGGCATCCTGGTCACCATGTTTGACCGCCGCACCAAGCATGCCCGCGAGGTCATGGACCGTGTAGTCGAATACTTCGGTGACAAGGTCTTCGACACCGTCATCACGCGTACGGTCCGTTTCCCGGAGACATCCGTGGCCGGTGAGCCGATTACCAGCTGGGCACCGAGCTCCCAGGCAGCGCAGCAATACCGCAACCTCGCTAAAGAGGTTATTGAGCGCTCCACCGTCTAGGAAGATTATCCGTGACCCAACCGGAGATTACGGGCTTTCGAATTGCACTGCGCAACTTCGAGGGCCCTTTTGATCTGCTGCTCCAGCTGATTCAGTCGAAAAAGTTGGACGTAACCGAAGTGGCGCTTTCTGAGGTCACCGATGAGTTTGTCGCGTACACCCGCCAGCTGGGGGCTACCGCAGATTTGGATGAAACCACCGAGTTTCTTCTCGTGGCTGCCACGTTGCTGGATTTGAAGGCGGCCCGCCTCTTGCCGCGCGGCGATGTCGACGATCTGGAAGACCTTGAGCTGCTCGAAACGCGCGACCTTCTCTTCGCCCGGCTTCTGCAGTACAAGGCTTATAAGCAAGTTGCCGACCAATTCGCCCAATGGCAGCGACAGGCGCGGCGCCGCTATCCGCGTGCCGTCTCCATGGAGAAGGCTTTCGTGGAACTTCTCCCGCCGGTCCGCCTGGGCCATACGCCGGCCTCGTTTGCCGAGCTGGCTGCCAGCGTATTCCGCCCCAAGCCGCCGGATGAGGTGGCTACGGGCCATATTCACCAAGTGGCAGTGTCTGTGCCGGAACAGGCCGGCAAGATCCTCAGCACACTTAAGTTGCTGGGCGAGGGCCAGTGGATGAGCTTTGCTGCTCTCACGCGTGATTGCACCGTCTCGATGGAGGTTGTCGGCCGCTTCTTGGCATTGCTGGAGCTCTACAAGGCCAAGGCTGTCGACGCCGAGCAGCCAGAGTCCCTCGGGCCACTGGAATTTAGCTGGACCGGTCTCGACGTGGACCCTGCCGTGGTGGCGGCTTCCAACTGGGATTAGACCGGTGGAGTAAATCCCGGCCTGGGATTAATGCCGGCTCGCATTAGGCCAGCTGTGTCGGTGCAGTACAGTATCCGGCATGGAACTTCCGCTAATCTCGCAGCAACGTTCGCGCCTTGAATCGATTCTTCTGGTGATTGATTCGCCGGCCTCCGTTGAGTCTTTGGCTCGCGCGCTCGACCTAGAGGAGTCCGTGGTCAGTGATCACTTGCGGGCGATTCAGCGCGAGTTTGATTCCCGCGGATCGGGGATTGATCTGCGCGAGACGGCGGAGGGCTGGCGCTTTTATACCCGCCAGGAAAACGCGGATGCGGTAGAAGAGTTCTTGCTTGATGGCTCGCAGACCAAGCTCTCCCGTGCGGCGCTGGAAACCCTTGCTGTGGTTGCCTATCGCCAGCCGGTCACCCGCGCCCAGGTTGCTGCGGTGCGTGGCGTCAACGTCGATGGTGTGATGCGCACGCTCACCGTGCGTGGTCTCGTACGCGAGCTGCCGCAGGAAGGCCTAGCACACCGCTACGAAACCACCGAGCTTTTCTTGGAGCTGCTGGGCATTGACTCGCTGGAGCGCCTGCCGGATCTTGCACCGCTTTTGCCGGATATGGAACAGATCGATTCCGAATATTAGGTATTCGCACGGTGCGCGGCAGTGGGGTAGCATTGCGCAGGTAACTTCATAACTTCTACTGATAAGGACACTTATTGTGACCCCACCCGCTCGCCGAGACGGCACACCGGAAAAGAAGCAGCGAGACAGCGAGATGCTTGTCTCCAATGCGAAGCCGGCCCGCCATCAACACGTCGACAAGCGTGAACGCGCAAATAGGAAAAAGAAGGCCACCGCAGATTCCGTCGCCCGCGAACTGGGCGCAGATTGGCTGACCGAAGGCAAGTCGAATAACTCCAAGGGCGAACGCCTCCAGAAGGTCTTGGCCAAGGCAGGCGTTGCCTCCCGCCGTCACGCCGAAATCATGATCGATGCCGGCCGCGTTGAGGTTAACGGCAAGATCATCATGCAGCAGGGCGTACGCGTCGACCCAAACGTGGACATCATCCGCGTCGACGGCGTGCGCATCAACGTCAATGAGGAAACCCAGTACTTCATCCTCAACAAGCCGCGCGGTCTGCAGTCCACCATGAGCGATGAACTGGGCCGCCCCTGCATCGGCGACCTCATCGGTGAACGCGTGGCCGCAGGCCAGCGTCTGTTCCACGTCGGCCGTCTGGACGCCGATACCGAGGGCCTTATCCTCATCACCAATGATGGTGAGCTGGCCAACCGCCTGATGCACCCGAAGTACGAGGTGCGCAAGACCTACCTCGCTACCGTTTTAGGCGAGGCTGGCAATGGCTTGGTACGAACCCTGAAGGAAGGGGTGGAGCTCGAGGACGGCTTGGCAAAGGCCGACTATGTCCAGGTCGTGGACAAGAACCAAGGCTATTCCTTGGTTCGCGTTGAACTGCACGAGGGCCGCAAGCACATCGTCCGCCGCATGCTCAAGGAAGCTGGCTTCCCAGTCCAGCGTCTGGTTCGCACCAAGCTGCACACCCTGCAGCTGGGCGAGATGAAGCCAGGTATCTTGCGTGCGCTCAACTCCAGCGAGTTGGCCAGCCTTTACAAGGCGGTGGGGATGTAATGGAAGGAAACATGATTTCAAACATGCCTGAAGGCGGCCTCATCCTGGCCGTCGACGGTCCCTCCGGCACCGGCAAGTCCACCACCTGCCGTGCTTTGGCTAAGCGCCTCGACGCAAAGTACGTCGACACTGGCGCCATGTACCGCGTTGCCACGCTCGCAGTTCTGCGCGCTGGCATCGACCCAGCTGACACGGATGCGGTCATCAAGACCACTACAGACTTGCCGCTGGAGGTCTCCGATGATCCGGATTCCAAGCAGGTCCTCTTCGACGGAGAGGACGTCTCCCGCGTCATCCGTGAGGACGAAGTCACTCGCAACGTTTCCGCAGTTTCGGCGGTCCCCGAGGTTCGCCAGAACTTGGTGGAGCTGCAGCGCAAGCTAGCCCGGGATGCGCACCGCGCCATCGTTGAAGGCCGCGACATCGGAACTGTGGTGCTTGCCGACGCCCCGGCGAAGGCATTCATGACCGCCTCCGCTGAGGTACGCGCCCAGCGCCGCCACGATCAGAACCTCGCCGCAGGCTTGGAATCTGATTTCGCCACCGTCTTGGCAGACGTCGAGCGCCGTGATGCCGCGGATTCTTCCCGCGCCACCTCGCCGCTGCGTCCAGCTGAAGACGCCACCCTCGTCGATACCTCTTTCATGAGCCTGGAAGAGGTCCTCGACGCTCTCACCGAAATTGTGAAGGAGTCTGCACATGTCTAAGGGTTTTGCAGGTCAAGAAGACAATAACGCCGCAGGCGACTTCGATACCCAGTTCCACTATCCAGTGGGAAAGCTCGAAGAAGAAGTAGCCCGTGACCCGCACGGCGGCTGGGCCCCGAGCGATTTCGATGCCGAAGAATTCGACTACGAATTCGACGAGTCGGAGCTCGAGAACGGTGAGTTTGATGATTCCGAGTTCGGCGACGCCGACTTCGGTGAAGACTATGAGTCTGACGGCGAAGAGCCAATGAGCGAGGAGGAGTGGGAAGAACTTTCCCGTGCCTTCGGCGTGCAGGATTCCCACACCGAGGAAAACCTCTGCACCGTGGCTGTTGTTGGTCGCCCAAACGTGGGCAAGTCCTCCCTCGTAAACCGTTTCTTGGGCCGCCGTGAGGCAGTGGTGGAGGATCACCCAGGCGTTACCCGTGACCGCGTTTCCTATATCGCGGACTGGAACGGCCAGCGCTTCCTCGTCCAGGACACTGGCGGCTGGGACCCGAACGTCAAGGGCATCCACGCTGCTATTGCTCGCCAGGCAGAGCAGGCCATGGCAACTGCAGATGTCATCGTCTTCGTGGTCGACACGAAGGTCGGCATCACCGAGACCGACTCTGTTATGGCACGCAAGCTGCAAAAGTCCGAGGTTCCGGTCATCTTGGTCTCCAACAAGTTCGATTCTGAGACCATGTACGCCGATATGGCCGAGTTCTACGCTTTGGGCTTGGGCGATCCTTGGCCGGTTTCTGCGCAGCATGGCCGCGGTGGCGCGGACGTTCTCGATGAGATCCTGCGTCTTTTCCCCGAGGAGCCGCGCCATTCTTCGATTACTTCCGGACCGCGTCGCGTGGCGCTGGTGGGTAAGCCGAACGTTGGTAAGTCCTCGCTGCTGAATAAGCTGACCTCCGAGGAACGCTCCGTCGTGGACAATGTGGCGGGTACTACGGTCGACCCAGTTGACTCACTGGTGCAGCTTGATCAGCGTCTCTGGAAGTTCATCGATACTGCTGGCCTGCGCAAGAAAGTCAAGAACGCGCAAGGGCACGAGTATTACGCTTCGCTGCGTACCCGCGGCGTAATTGACGCTGCTGAGGTGTGCATCATGCTTATCGACGCCTCCGAGGAGGTCTCTGAACAGGACCAGCGTGTGCTCAACATGGTTCTCGAATCCG
Organism: Corynebacterium sp. c25Ua_89; assembly: GCF_047459735.1. Classification (NCBI taxonomy): domain Bacteria; kingdom Bacillati; phylum Actinomycetota; class Actinomycetes; order Mycobacteriales; family Corynebacteriaceae; genus Corynebacterium; species Corynebacterium sp. c25Ua_89. The sequence continues at coordinate 572,387 of NZ_JASBOD010000001.1, read as the reverse complement.
GCAAGGCTCTAGTCATCGCGTTCAACAAGTGGGACCTGATGGACGAGGACCGCCGCTACTACCTGGATCGCGAGATCGACGAGCAGCTGCGCCACCTGCCATGGGTTACCCGCGTCAACATCTCCGCGCAGACCGGCCGCGCCCTGCAGCGCCTGGAGCCGGCGATGATCGAGGCCCTGGAGAGCTGGGATCAGCGTGTATCCACCGGCCAGCTTAACAACTGGCTGCGTGAGGCTATCGCTGCGAACCCGCCGCCGATGAAGAACAACCGCCTGCCGCGCGTGCTCTTTGCTACGCAGGCATCGACGCAGCCGCCAACAATAGTGCTGTTTACTACTGGCTTCTTGGACGCTGGTTATCGTCGCTATCTGGAGCGCAAGTTCCGCGAGCGTTTCGGCTTCCACGGTTCTCCGGTGCGCATCGCGGTGCGCGTACGCGAGCGCCGCGGAAAGAACTCAAAGCGCTAACGCGAACAAAAGGCGAGCTATTTTCCGCACCCGCTACGGCGGCCTCGGCTTGGACCTTATCTCCGGTATCGGCCTTATCATCATGGTCTTCGTCTTCGGCCTGGCTCCGGGCGAGCCACCGGTGGACGTGATGCTGACCATCATTGCCGTCATCGGCTGTGCGGCTACGCTGCAGCAGGCGAGGGGCCTCGAAGTGATGATGCAGTTCGCGGAGAAATTCCTGCGTGCGCATCCAGAGCGCATCACCATCTTGGCTCCGCTTACCACCTGGTTCCTGACCGTTCTGTGCGGTACCGGCCACGTGGTCTACACGATGTTTCCCATCATCGAGGACATCGCCCTGAAGAAGGGCATCCGCCCCGAATGAGGACGGTGAGTTGAAGGCCCTGTCGATGAACCTGGTCATTCAAATGGTCATGCTGGTCGCCGGTGCAATCTTCCTGATTTTCTGCGACGTCGACAACAAGAAGATCGCCTCCACGCCAGTGTTCAAGGCGGGCATGACTGCAGTGTTCTCGGTCTTCGGCGTGGCCTGGATGGCCGATACCTTCTTCGAAGCCCACATCGACTCTCTGGAATCTAATCTGGGCGGAATTGTGGAGACCGCTCCGTGGGCTTATGCCATCATCGTTGGCTTCTACGGTGCCGCCTATGGCTACTTTATCCTGCCGACCTACCCTTCGGACCTTGCCTGCATCGGGTTCGACCGCACCGGCACCACGCACATCGGCAAGTTCGTGGTAAACCATTCCTTCATCATCCCCGGCGCGATCTCGGTGTTTACCTCCTGCGCCGTGGGCTCCCTGCTGGCGACAGTACTTCTCTAGTTCTAGACTCTTCTGGTTCTAGTGTGCTCGGCACAGCAAGAAGGCATCCGTGCGATACGGAATGTCGATTGCCTGGCCGGGCGCAAAGCCCATGTGCTCGAAGAGGTACCAATTAAGGTTATAGGTCATGCGCTCATGGATCTTTTCTCCGTTGCGCAGCCAATAAGAGCGGGTATGCATCAATTGATGTAGCTGTTCCGGGGAGAGCGTATGCGCCCAGTTAAGCCGCAGTTCGTGCTCGATTTCCCAGGGGGAGGAAAGCTCCGGTAGGAAACCAGCGCGTTGAATATCGCCGGAGTGCATGATGCGGGCAAGCCGCAGGATCCAGGGGTTGGCGCCCACGTCGAGGGTGTTCCACACTAGAAGCACCTTGCCGCCTGGTCGCACGATGCGATCTAATTCTCTACAGGCTTTTTCCACATCGACCCAGTGCCAGGTCTGGGCGCAGGCAATGGCGTCCACGGAGGCGTCGGCAAGCGCAGTGCTCTCCGCCACCGCCCGCCAGGCTGGAATACCAAGCTGGGTGCGCAGCACGCGCGTCATGTCGGGGGAAGGGTCGCAGGCCAGAACGACGGGATTGTGCAGGGTCTGCGTGAGCTTGCCGGTGCCAGCGCCGATATCGACCACTGTGTGGGCATCCGCTATTAGTGCGGCTACTTCGGCAGGGTAGCTGGGGCGCACGTCATGGTAGTTATCGGCGCCCTGCACGAAAGCACGTGCGGAGGCTGTACGATGTTCCGCCCCCTTGAAGGTAGGGGTTTGCTTCTCCGAGGCCTTGCGGTAACTCGGAAAGTGCGCGGGGTTGGGCAGTTGAGAAGTCATATGGACTTATAACCTACCGTGTTAGGCGTTTCCGGAAAATTATCCTGGTTGAAATAGAATGGGTCACCATGTCGAGACTTCCCGTACCTCAGGATTCACGGTGGCTTTTAAAGACCGTGTTTTCTCGGCGCGAAAAGACGATCCCTGCGGCCGTATTGATGTCTGTTTCATTCTTGTGCAACGGCATGACCCCAGTTGTTGTAGGAAACGCTATCGATGGAGCGATTGCTAATCAGTCCTTTTCCTCTTTGCTGCGCTGGTTAGGGATTTTGCTCGCTATCTTTTGCGTTAATGCGTCGGTGGCATGGTGCGCGCGCGGAATGTTTTCCCGAGCCATGCTGGAGGTTGGCCATGACTTGCGCATGGCGGTGACGGATCGCATTCAGGATCCGCGGGGGATTACTGGCGTGAAACATACAGCGGGCGGGCTGTTGTCGATTGCCTCCTCAGATACCAAGCGCGTGTCTGATGCGGTCATCATGACTGTCTTTCCCGTGGCGGAAATCAGCGCCATTGTCTACGTCGCGGTGATGACTTCGCGCGTTAATTGGGCGCTGGGCATTGCCATTTTGCTCGGGGGACCGCTGGTGGTTTGGTTTTCTCTGCGTGCGGCGAAGCCTTTGCGGCGGCGCTCGGGCGCGCGCCAGGCTGCCCTGGCACAAGCTTCCGCGATGGCCACCGATGTGGTTCAGGGTCTACGCATTCTGAAAGGCCTAGGCGCTATCGCGACGGTGCGGGGCCGTTATTCGCAGGTATCGGACACAGCCTATACAAAGACGGTTTCTGCCAACGGCGCCCGCGCGCGGCTGAATGCCACGACCGAAGCTGTCGGTTCTATTTACGTCATTGTGGTGGCTCTGGCCGCCGGCGCGATGGCGGTAAAGGGCGCGATGAGCGTTGGACAACTCATCACAGTGGTCGGCCTAACGCAGTTCGTCATCACGCCGATGACGATGATGGGCAAGAATATTGCCTCGCGGTGGGCCGCGGCTCAAGCTAGTGGTCGCCGCATTGCGGCTGTGCTCAACGCGCCTTTCCGTGAGGCGGCGGATGCTAAAGATCCTGGCTGGCAGCCTGGCCTGCACGTCATCAAGGGAGTGGCGCCGCAAGAGCTGATTGACCTGCCGCGAGACCGCTTCCTTGTGGCCCCGCATGCGGCGGACCTTTTTGCAGGTTCCGTTGCGTCCAACATTGCTGCGGATACGGCTGCGGCGCAACGAGCGCTGCATGTCGCGGCGGCGGAGGATATTCCCGGCGGTCTGGAAAAGGAAGTCGGCGAAAACGGCGGTGCGCTGTCTGGTGGTCAGCGTCAGCGCGTTGCGTTGGCGCGCGCGATCGCTGCCGACGCCGAGGTGCTCATCCTTCAGGATCCGACCACTGCGCTCGACTCGGTGACGGAACAGGTCGTCGCTGAGCGCGTGCGTGACGCCCGCCGCGGGATGAGCACCGTGGTATATACCAATGCGCCGGCGTGGACCACAGTGGCCGATAGCGTGAGCGAGCATGCTGCAGCCGCGCGCGCGAGCGAAGGGGAGGACATCTAATGCGTTTTCCTACTGCAACCTGGCCGCAGGTCCGCCGCAAGGTGGGCGAACACGTGAAGGCGTTGCCGAATGCGGGCAAGGTCTGTTTCCTGGCGCTGGCATTGCTTACCGGTGGTGCGGTGGCCAATGTCTATATCCCGGTGCTGCTGGGCAAGATTGTCGATGCGGTGGTTGAGGGGAGCGGGCAGCTGCGCAGTCTCAGCGGCATTGGCATTGGGCTCATCGTGGTTGCGATTGCCTCGGCAGGGCTTTCTGCGGCCGGTTTTTATCTGCTTTCGCGCATTACTGAGCGAGTGATTGCGAACCTGCGCGAGGAGACTGTCGGCACGGCCTTGGGCCTGCCGGTCCACCGCGTGGAGGAGGCCGGATCGGGTGACTTGGTCTCCCGTTCCACGGATGACGTGGCTGAGCTTTCCTCGGCCGTAACGGAGACAGCGCCGGTCCTAACGAGCTCGCTGTTTGCCATCTGTACTACCGCCATCGCCCTGGTAACCCTGGACTGGCAGTTCCTGCTGGTGGTGGTTTGCGCAGCGCCAATCTATTTCTTTGCCGCGCGCGACTACCTGCGCCATGCGCCGCAGCGCTACGCCGACGAGCGCGCCTCCATGGCAGAGCGTGCGCGCCGCATCTTGGAGACGATCCACGGACGCGCCACGGTGCGCGCTTATCAGATGGAGCCGCAGATGCGAGGGCGTATTAGTGCCGCTTCCCGTGAGGTGGTTGAGCATGGCTTCGCCGCAAGGCGCACGATGATGGTCTTGCAGCTGTGGATCACCACTGTGGAGCTGGTGATGTTGAGCGTCGGCCTTTTGGTGGGCTTTTGGGTCACAACGCAGGGTGCGATGACGGTGGGTTCAGTAACGGCGGCGATGCTGATGCTTATCCGCCTGCGTGGCCCGCTGCTCGGGCTTATGCGCGTGCTGGATACGGTCCAGTCGGGCTATGCCTCTCTCGCACGCATCGTTGGCGTTACTACAGATCCGCCCGCGGCAATTCCGTCCGCAGGAGCTCCGGCTCCGCGTGGTGAGGTCGCGATGGAGGACGTTAGCTTTAGCTACGGCGATAACGCGTGGGCGGTGCGTGACGTCAACGTCCGGATTCAGCCCGGGCAGTCCATCGCACTGGTGGGTGCTTCCGGCGCGGGAAAGACTACAGTTGCGGCGCTGTTGGCTGGCCTGCGCGTGCCGAGTGCTGGCAGCGTCAAGGTTGATGGGGTAGAGGTCTCGCGGCTTTCCGACGCCGAACGAGTTACTCGCCTGGCCATGGTCTCCCAGGAAGTCCACGTCTTTTCCGGCACGCTGCGCGATGACCTGTCCCTGGGTAACCCCGATGCCAGTGACGAAGAGATTTGGCAGGCATTACGCGCAGTCCAGGCGCACTGGGTTGAGGACTTGGCCGATGGCCTTGATACAGTCGTGGGCGCTTGGGGCATTCAGCTAGACCCCGTTGCAGCGCAACAACTGGCGCTGGCTCGTATTATGTTGCTGGATCCGGCAATCGTGGTTCTCGATGAGGCAACTGCGGAGGCCGGTTCGCGTGGTGCGGGCGCACTCGACGCGGCTGCCGATGCCGTCACAAAAGGGCGCACGTCACTTATGGTTGCCCACCGTCTTGACCAAGCCGCCAAGGCTGATTGTGTGCTGGTTATGGAAGATGGCCGGGTAATTGAACAGGGCAGTCATGCGCAGCTGCTAGATTCTAAAGGCCGATATCAACAATTGTGGAACGCGTGGCAGAAAGGACGTGACTGAGAAGGTGTCCCTTAATGCTCGTTGTTCTAACTTGCGGTGGGCTTTTGCCGTCTCTACTCGGAGCAGCCTAAAGAAATCACTGCTTGTGCTGTTTTGTCTAAATTTGGCTTTTGCCACAGCTTGTTCGGCAACACCAACGCAGGAGCCTTCGCCAGAGTCCGGCAAGCTCTGGGATAAGGACTCTGATCTCGGCATCCCTGTCTCGGCGCCTTTGGATGGCCCGGAGCCAGGTCAAACCAAGCAGATTAATATGCCAAATGGCCGCAACTTCCTGCTGCACGTGCCGGAAGACTATGACGCGGATAAACGCTGGCCAGTGGTGATGGTCTTCCACGGTTGGGGCGAGAAGCCCAAGACCATTGAGGGCTATACGGAGTTCAATTCCGCGAAGGCCATTCTGGTTTATCCAGAAGGTGAGGATAATGCTTGGACGCCGGCGCCTTATGCGAAAACGAGCGAGGAGGAAGACCTTAAATTCGTTGCAGACATGGTTGATAGCTTGCGTGCTACCTATGCGGTAGATGATGACCGTATCTTTGCCGCGGGCCTATCCAACGGCGGTGGATTTGCTGCCTTTTTGGCGTGCCGTATGCCGGAGACTTTCCGCTCTATCGCAACGGTGTCTGCGGCCTATTATGAGGGCATTCACAAGGGCTGTTCGGAAGCCCCAGTCGGCCGTCTCGATATGCACGGCACCGATGACCCCGTGGTGGAGTACTACGGCGGAACCCGCCATGACACTAAGTACGATTCGGTAGCGGAAGTCATGGAGCAAAACCGGCGCCGGAATGAATGCACCACGCAAATCTCAACGACGCAGCTGGTTAACAACGCTCTGCAGCAAACGTGGATTGGATGTAAGGCTCCGCTGCAGCACATCCGTATCGGCGGCGGCTCGCATATCTGGCCGGGCGGGCTTGCCGACGACCGCGCGGAGGTGGGCAAGGGCTTTGCCACCGACCGCGTTCTCGACTTCTTCGGTATTCCAGGTCGCCCCGCAGGCACCATTGACCCAGAATCTGGCAAGAAAACGAAGTAGTCTTGCTAATCCTGCAGGACGTAGTGTGCAAACTTAGCGTTTGGTACGGCGGCGACGCGGGCGATGCAAATGTCTGCGACCGTTTTGTACCCCGCGGCAAAAGCAGGGCCTTTGCTATCGGTAGGCTGCGGCATCTGGACCAAGTGAAAGCTGCGGGAGCCGCCGTCGCTGTCGTTGAGTTCTAAGACCGCCTGGGCGGTAGTGCCGGATCCGGCGAAGAAATCAAGCACCACGGCGTCGGGACCGCCGGCGATGGCGATGAGGTGCTTGATAAGGCGCACTGGCTTCGGGAAATCGAAGACGCCCTGAACTCCCATGACGTCCTCCGCGTCGCGGCGTCCAGCGCGTGTCACGCCAAAGCGCTCACCGTCCAGGATGGAACGCGGCCGCGCGCCCTTTTTCTGATAGTTCTTCGTGTAGACAAAACCGCGTCGAAAGACCAATTGTTCATAGTTGGCCTCGACCTTGTCTTTGCCCCAGCGCCAGCGCGCGACCTTGTCTTTGCCGGCAGGCTGGTGGGGCCAGTATTCGCGGCCTTGGGGATCAGCGATGGGAAAGTCTAGGGAAGGAAGATAACCCAGTGTTTTGGAGTCCAGGCGGACTAGCGAATAGTTTCCCTTCTCGTCGCTGAAGTTGTACTTGGTCGTGGTATGCGCTTCAGAATCGGCGTTGAAACCTGGATTAGCTGGGGACTTGGCGTAAACCAAAATGTACTCGTGCTCGACTACAGCGTATTTGGAATCGTTCTTTCCGGTTCCGCCCTTTTTCCAGATCAATTGTCCGGCGAAACAGTTCTCACCGAATATTTCATCCAACACTTTGCGTACGTTGGCACTTTCATCTTCGCCGATGGAGACATAGATAAAACCGGTGTCTTTGAGGACTTGTCGCGCCAGGATGAGCCGGGGGAGCATCATAGACAGCCACTGCGCATGCCAGGCGCTATAGCTGCCCGAGTTCATTTTGCGGCGGCTGCGGTAATTGTCCTTATAAACAAAGTCTTTGCCGGTGTTATACGGAGGGTCGATGTAGATGACATCCGCAGCAAAGCCATCTGCCACCATCAGCTTGAGCGCGTCGAGGTTGTCGCCTTCGATGATGGAATTGGAACAAGTTGCCGGCGTTGATACTGCAATCTTTTGCTTGGTGGTCGCAATTCTTGCTTGTTCTGCTGCTTGCGCCTTGCCTGGCCAGACAAGGCCAAAGAATTCCTCTTGGAGTTGGGAATCGGCAGTTGGGGCGCTCGCGGGATCGCTGTGGGGTGAGGTCATGACTGAAAAGCGGATGAGTTTTGGTGGTGGGGGAAATGATGGGGCTGGGTCATCCTCCCATGCCTCGGCTATCATTTTTGCAAGTTTGCGCGAGTACCGATGGAATACGCCAGAAAACGACCGCCAGGATCATTTGAGTGATGTTCTGCTACGCTAGCATCCCCTAACTTTACTTAATTTATTGACTCTTATATTGCTGGAATTAATACTTAAAATCGGGGGTAGACTCGGGGGTGTTATCGCAGGTGAAACCTTAGAAATCTGAAAATTTTAAGGAACGGCGGATGGACTGCGATTGCCCGAAAATGGCGAGCCTATTCCCGTCTATAAAAAGTTCTTTATGGCATGAACCGGCAAATGTATGTAGCGTGGGAAACGCGTTCGCGATGAAGGGGTTTAGCCTTCATTCGGGAGTGCGGTGAAAGATATATCGAAAGTATTTTAGAAAGGTTGGGATGCTAAATGGGTATCTTCGACAAGGCAAAGGACGCACTGAACTCCGACAAGGGCGAGCAGATCTCCGATAAGGGCCTCGATAAGGCTGCTGAGGTGGCAGAGCAGAAGTTCGGCGAGGACAAGGCTGACAAGATTCAGCAGGGTCGCGACAAGCTCGATGACCAGATCGGCAACGCTGGCGCCTAAAGCTTATTGCTTGATTGGGACCTAGCCAGTGTCCCAATCTCGGTGAATTAGTCCAAAGCTCCCGGCAACTTGGTTTGCTGGGAGCTTTGCGGGTTTTAGGGCAGCACCTCCATCGGTTGGCAAAGCTCGGACATGTTGACTATGTCATATGTGGTCATATGTGTTTGCTTAATTGATGCTGAGCGCATGAATTTTCCCGGAACGGATACCTAGACCACAGTAGGGTGGATTGCGTGAAGACACCTGTAGATGCTCGCTTGGCTACGTGCTCGCCACGACAGTGCATGCTAGATCTGGCAGTTCGCGTCATTGCGCGCGCCGGACGCGATGCCGTTGCAGTGTGTACTATCGCCGAACAGACCGATGTTGAGGTCAATGAGGCGAAGCAGCTTTTTGCATCTGATGAGCAATTGGCTGATGAGGCTAAAGCTTACCTCGACAAACTGGTCATCCACTATCTAGATGAGCAAGAAAAGTACTTAAGCCCTGATGCCACAGCGCTCGATCGTATGCGCGCCATAGCTACTGGCTTTTTCGAGTTCGCTCAGAAGCATCCGGTCTATTTCGACGCCTTCACGTTTACACAAGCAGCTCCGAGCCTGCATTCTTTTGAGCTGAGCTTCGATGATTATCTCCAGCGCTCTGGCAAGCGCCCCACGCTGGATATTCTGCTCAACATCGCACGCGATTGCATAGAGGAAGCTGGCGGACCGCGCGATGCAGACTTGGTCCGTATCCAAGCCGTGAGCCTTTTGGTTGGTGTCCACGGTATCTCCCATCTGTGTACCACGGGCGTGCTGCGACATCTCTCGCCGACCGCGAAGAAACAGACTTTCAATGCCTGTTTGGACTACCTAAGTGCTGGGTTGGCAGTAGGTTTCGCGCACGGTGCTATCCCGCCGCAGGATCCAGTTGCGATGGGAGGTAGCCTCCCAGCTGATAAAAGAATTCGCGCCAAAGATTTGCCACGAGGCAACGACGGGGAAGTAGTTAGGGCTCTACTGCGCGGCGCGGTGGAGGACATCGTCGACTCCGGCCTTAGCAATATGCATCTCGGCACTGCCGCCGAACGTGCTGGTATCGATTTCGACCAGGCGACGCATTATATAGAAGGAGATCAAAAGCTCCTTTCCTTGTTGGAAAAGCATATCGATGCCATCGCACACGAGCATCTCCGCGAACAGATGCGTTACGCGGGCGGGAAGAGTCTCGGTTTTAGCACGATGAAGGCGTGTGCTTTCGGATATTTAGGCTTTGCGCACCATGACCCAGTCGGCTTCTTAGGCCTGACGATGATTACCTCAGGTTCCATCGTGCCCGCGTCTTTTGAACGCGGAGACCTAATCAATTCGCGTTTCGAGATGGGCGAGACCTTCGGCTATTTCATGATGATTGCGCGCGATGCCCTCGACGAGGCCGGTGGCCCTCGTACTCCATGGGCGCTGTACACGATGGTCATGTCGATGTGGTCCACCATCCACGGTTTCGCGCACCTGACAACCTTTGGCGCGCTGCGCGACCAACCCCGTGAATTCCTCTTTGACCTGGCCTCACGCATTTTCGACATCGAGCTTGTGGGCATCGCGGAGCACTTGGGAATTAAGGGCCAGATTCAAGGACTTTAGTGGTCGAAAAGAAGAAACCGGCTTTAAGCGGTAGGTGATTACTGCTTAAAGCCGGGTTCTTTTCCGGTTTGGTCGGACTAACAGGATTTGAACCTGCGACCCCTACACCCCCAGTGTAGTGCGCTACCAAACTGCGCCATAGTCCGCCGTCACATCTCGAGGATGCGACCTGACTAGATTACATCAGTAGTATTCACTGATTCCAATCGATGGTGTGAGCTGGGTATTGCTTAAAAATCGCCGGTGCTATATACCCACTGACTCTGTGTGCGCCGGAACTGGGAGCGCTCACGCTGGGAGCCTGCGGCCGCGCCTTTGTAGAAAGCTTCGAACTCCACGATTCCCGTATCATCGAGCGGGCCGCCGTCGACGGTATCGATGATGTCCAGGCGATAAAAGTGGATACCGTTGTCTTCCAGGTGTAGGCGCTCTGGCCGGGTTTCCGGGTCCCAGGTGCGCAGCAGGTAATCCTCATCGCCGGTCACGAAGGCCGAAAAGCGTGAGCGCATGAGGGCCTCTGCGGTCGGGGCGGGCTTGCCGCCGTGGTACTTGCCGCAGCATTCGCCGAAGCTAAGACCGAGCCCACAAGGGCAGCGGGCTTCGGGGCTCAAGGGGTTGAGCACGATCATGCTTCGACGTCCACGATTTGGGCGGCACCCAGCAACAGCTCAATAGGAGAGGACTTCGCGGCTTCGAGCAAGGTCGACTTCTGCTGCGCGGAAAGATCGCCCACAAGCTTTATGCGGCGCTCGAATGTCGTGTCCCCCATATGGGTAACGTTGACCTGGACGTCGTCGAGCTGCATGCCTTTGGAAGCTTCCTTGATTGTTTGCGTGGTCGATGCAGCCAGCGCGGACATCAGCAGGCCCTCCGCGGTGAAACCTTGGCCCTTTCCGCCCTGCTTCTTGGGGCGGTCAGCCGTGACGCTGCGCTCATTGTGGCGAACCACCACTCCGAACTTAGTGCCGACTGCAGGCTGCGCTTCAGCTGCGGTTTCATCGATGTGGGCTGGTACATTCTCCGGCACGATGAACTGCTCGAACCAAGCGCCAATGAGGTCTGCGGCGCGGGCAGCGGCACCCTGCTTGGTGACGAGGTGGTCTGCCTTGTCCAGGGTCACCAAGGACTTGGGGTAGCGCGTCTTTAAGAAGATGTTCTGGGCATTGTCGATGCCAACGGTTTGGTCGATCGGGGAGTGCAAGATCATCAGCGGCTTGCGCAGCAGGCGCAGGTAATCCTCTGGGTTGGTATCCGCCAAGTCTTCGAGGAAGTGGCGGGAGATGGTCAGCGCGCGACCGCCGAGGATGACCTCGACCTCGCCATTTGCGTCGACCTCACCAATCTTGTCGGCGTAGTGCAAAACAGAGTGGGCAGGATCAAATGGTGCGCCGATGGTTGCCACTGCCTTGAGTGAGCGAATACCGCTTGCCGCTGCCAGGGAGGCGGCGCCGCCCAAGGAGTGGCCCATCAGAAGCTGCGGAGCGGAGTAGTTTTCAGCCAGCCAGTTTGCTGCAGCCTGAATATCAGCAACATTTTGGCTGAAGTTGGTCTCGCCGAAATTGCCCTCGGACTGGCCGAGGCCCGGGAAATCGAAGCGCAGGGTAGCTAGGCCGAAATTGGTGAGCTGCTTAGATACGCGAGCCGCACCGGGAGTGTGGCGCGATCCAGCAAAGCAGTGCGCGAAGATCGCAAAGGCTTGTGGCGCGGAGTCAGGAAAGTCAATGGTACCCGCCATCATGGTTCCAGTGGAGGACGGGAGCTTCACGTTCACAGATTGCATAAAGACTAGAATATAGAGCCGTCGCTACATAGGCCACAGAGGGTTAGCTAGAGTCGGTAGAGTTAAAGATTTACTAAGAAACATTCAACAGTAACGGAGACGAACATGGGTGCATTTGGCTGGTTCTGGAAGGCCATGGGTGCGCAGAGCGAGCGGAACGATAAAAAGTCGAAAGCCATCGTGGATAGCTCCGGTGCTGCGACTGAGGAACTTTCCGCGCTTGACGACGCCGCCGTGGCACAAGCCGCCCGCGACTCTGTGCGTGAGGGTGAAATCGCAGATAAAGCGCGATTTTTGGCAGCCCTTGCCGTGGCCAGCGAGCGTACGCTTGGCATGCAACCTTTCCATGTCCAGTCCCAAGCGGTGTTGCGCCTACTTTCCGGAGACGTCATTCAGATGGCCACTGGTGAGGGCAAGACCCTCGTCGGAGCCATGGCCGCAACCGGCTTTGCGCTGACCGGTAAGCGCGTCCACCTTGTGACGGTAAACAATTACTTGGCCGATCGTGATGCTGAATGGATGCGCCCGCTGGTCGAATTTTTTGGCCTCACCGTAGACTCCGTGACGGAGAAGAAGGACGCCGCGCAGCGTCGCAAAGCGTATTCCAGCGACATTATTTATGCCCCAGTCAATGAGCTCGGCTTCGACGTGCTGCGCGATAACCAGATCACTAGTCGCGAGCAGACCGTGCAGGCACGAGCCGACGTCGCTTTGGTAGACGAGGCTGACTCTGTTTTGGTCGACGAAGCCCTGGTTCCGTTGGTACTGGCAGGAAACCGTCCAGGGGAGGCTCCCACGGGTCACATCACCAATGTGGTTTCGCGACTTCGCGAGGACTTGGACTATATCATCGCCGAAGATGGCCGTACCGTTGCTTTGACCGATGATGGCGCGGCACGCGTCGAGCGCGAGTTGGGCATTGACTCGCTGTATTCCGAGGACAACATCGGAACGATTCTGGTCAAAGTGAATCTGGCTTTGCACGCCAAGGCCTTGCTGATTCGCGATATCCACTACATCGTTGTAGATGGCAAGTTGCAGCTAATCGACGCCTCCCGCGGCCGCGTTGCTGACTTGCAGCGCTGGCCGGACGGCCTGCAGGCTGCGGTGGAAGCTAAGGAAGGCCTTGAAGTCTCCGAGGGTGGCCGCATCCTCGACACGATCACTCTGCAGGAGCTGATGCGCCGTTACCCAACGGTGTGCGGAATGACCGGCACCGCGGTTGAGGCGACTGACCAGTTGCGTCAGTTCTATGATCTGCGCGTTTCTGTAATCGAGCGCAATAAACAACTCCAGCGTTTCGACGAGGCCGACCGCATTTATGTCACGGTCGAGGAGAAATCGAAGGCTATTGTCGACGAAATCGTGGCCCTTAACGCTACTGGCCAGCCGGTTCTCGTGGGCACGCACGATGTCGCGGAGTCGGAGGATTTAGCCGAGGCACTTCGCGAACGCGGCGTCGAAGTCAGCGTGCTCAATGCCAAGAACGATGCTGAGGAAGCCCGCATCGTCGCCGAAGCCGGCGATATCGCACGCGTGACTGTCTCGACGCAGATGGCCGGCCGCGGTACAGACATCAAGCTGGGCGGTGCTACTGAGGCTGACCGCGAGAAGGTTGCGCAGCTGGGCGGTCTCGCCGTCATCGGTACTTCGCGCCATCGCACCTCCCGCCTGGATAATCAGCTGCGTGGGCGTGCTGGACGCCAAGGAGACCCAGGCCTGTCGTTGTTCTTCGTGTCTTTGGAAGACGACGTCGTCAAGCAAGGTGGGGAGGACGAAGCCCTCTCGGCGCAACCGGACGAAACTGGCCGTATTGAATCCAAGCGCGTGACAGACTTTGTGGCGCATTGTCAGCGCGTAACCGAAGGCCAGCTGCTGGAAATTCACGCACAGACATGGAAGTACAACCAGCTGCTGGCGGATCAACGCGTCATCATCGATGAACGCCGAGCGAAGCTGCTCGACACCGCACAGGCCTGGGAGGAATTAGCTGAGCGCGCTCCCGAACGTGCCGCGGAGCTTGCCGAACTTCCCGCAGAGGTAAAGGAAAAAGCTGCCCGCGAAATCATGCTCTACCATCTCGATCTGGCGTGGGCCGACCACCTAGAGCTGATGGACGATGTCCGCGAGTCGATACACCTGCGCGCGATCGCCCGTGAGACGCCGATTGACGAATATCACCGCATTGCGGTCCGCGAGTTCAAGGAATTGGCGCAACGCGCCGTGGAGGAGTCGGTGGCTACCTTCAAGTCGGTGGACATTGATGAAAAAGGTGCTCACATGGAAGATTTGGGGCTTGCGCGGCCGAGTGCCACTTGGACCTATATGGTCTCTGATAACCCCTTGTCTGGCGGAGGAAATTCCGTACTTAAAGGAATCGGTAATATCTTCCGTTAACGTAATTTATGAAACAAATCTGGTGAGGATGCTCGCGGAGGCGGGCGAGTCGCTAGTATGGAATAAGTCAACATTAATCCGACACTTCGGAGGTAAAAATGAGCGAGCATACCGGTACGCCGGAACCGCAGGTAGAAACCACTTCTGTATTCCGTGCAGACCTTCTCAAGGAGATGGAAAACGGCGCTGCCGCCGGTAATGACACCTCCGTTGCAGGTGCGGAAAACCTTTCCGAGGGCCAGGCTCTCCTCGTTGTAAAGCGTGGTCCGAATGCAGGTGCCCGCTTCTTGTTGGACCGCCCAACCACCACCGCGGGCCGTCATCCAGAGGCAGACATCTTCTTGGATGATGTCACCGTTTCCCGTCGCCACGCTGAGTTCCGCGTGAACGAGGGCGAGTTTGAGGTCGTCGATGTCGGATCCCTGAACGGCACATACGTTAACCGCGAGCCGCGTAACTCCCAGGTTCTTCACGTGGGTGACGAGATCCAGATCGGAAAGTTCCGTCTGGTCTTCATCGCCAATCAATAAACACGTTTCGAGTCTTTAGAGAAATTCAAGAGAAGTATAGTGAGCGCAGCACAGTCTAAGGCCGCGGCCCTGTGGAAAGGGGCCGCTAAGGCCAAAAAAGCCAAGACCATGTCGATCGGCGTCGTCCTGGAGCAACTGAATCAGCAGTTCCCAGACGTCACCGTGTCGAAGATTCGATTCCTTGAATCTGAAGGTCTAATCACGCCGCAGCGTACTGCCTCTGGTTATCGTCGTTTCACTCAGGAAGACGTTGACCGTCTTCTCTACATTCTCACCACTCAGCGTGACAACTACACCCCGCTGAAGGTCATCCGTGAGCAGCTGGAAGCTATGGATTCCGGCCAGGTCACTGCAATCGTTTCTGCTGGCAAGGCTGAAACGTTGCTGAGCCCGGACCAGTTCCGTGCTCCGGTTATTACGCGTCTTACTGACGCAGAGGTTGCTGAGCAAGCAGGCTCCACTGAGGCGGAGGTTGCCGGCCTCGTCAAAATTGGCCTGATTACCCCGGACGCATCGGGATTCTTCGATGCGGATGACGTCTCCGTAGTATCTGCCGCAGTGGCTCTTAAGGCATTCGGTTTTGAAGAGCGTCAGCTGAAGTCGCTGCGCAACAATGCCCGCCGCCAGGCAGATCTCATCGCGCAGGTTGCCTCCCCGGTGGCCAACTCCAACTCGGATACTGCCGTGCAGCAGGCCGAGGAATTGTCACAGCAGATGACCGCTCTGGTTGTCTCGCTGCACGCGACCATGGTCAAGACTGACCTGCGTCACGAATACAACTCCTAGATTTCCCGATTTCGCCGCTTGCGCCTGGTGCTAGCGGCCCACATTAAGCTCTCTGTCACCACGCAGCGGGCAAATGTGGGAGAGTGGAGAGCATGGGAAAAATTAGTCTTGAGTTCCATGGCATCCACGTTATGGAGCCGGAAAGCGAACTATGCGCTCTTATGCGCTGGGTAGAAGGAAACCGCATCCTTCCCGTTTGGCTCTCGCAACTAGAAGGCGCGCGCGTTATGCAGCGCCTCGACGGTTATAGCGAAACCCGCCCCACCACACACGACCTTCTTATCGAGCTCATTGAGCAACTCGGTGGCGTAGGCTCCATTGAGATTGTTAATTATTACGAAGGCACCTTTATGGTCGACATCGTCGATGCGGCGGGTGAGGCGCACGACGCAAAGCTTAGCGATGCTCTGGTGGTTTCGGAACACTTCAATGTGCCAATCACTGTAGAAAAGGAGCTGTTGTCTAAAGTTGCCGTCTTTGTCTCGGATGACGATATGGATGCTTACTTTGATTTCCATTTCGATCCGCCCGCCGACGATGCTGGTGAGGAAGTGGTGAAAACGTCCAGCTCAGATAGCTCCGCTTCGGGTAATCCGCAGGCAGATGCTGACTTCGAGGCGATGATGCGTTCGTTGGGTGTCTCTGAAGAGGACTTTTTTGAAACGGAAGATAAAAAAGATTCTAATGACACGCGTGTGACTAATGATGACAATGGGGACGAAGAAGTCTAAAGTAAAGCTAGAGAGTTTGGCCAAGCCTTAGCCTCTAGCCTTGACGGGGTTAGGGCCGTGGCCTTTAATTAAGCCTTAGAGGCTTCCAACAAACCCCATTGGAGTAATTACGTGAGCATCAACGAGAACCTAGACGAGTACAACGCCTCCCACGGAGCAGGCGAGGGCTACGTGCAAGAGTCACTCTTCGACGTCGGACCGGACGAGGAGCTCGGCTACCGTGTGCCAATTGCCTGCCAGGTAGCCGGCATTACCTATCGCCAGTTGGACTACTGGGCACGCACTAATCTGGTCAACCCGTCCATTCGCACCGCTCGTGGCTCCGGCTCCCAGCGTTTGTACTCCTTCAAGGACGTTCTGGTTCTCAAGATTGTCAAGCGTCTGCTCGATACCGGTATCTCCCTGCAGAACATTCGCCTGGCAGTTGAGTCTCTGCGTGACCGCGGCGTTAACGACCTTGCAGAGCTGACCCTCGTCTCCGACGGAACCACCGTTTACGAGTGCCGCTCCAACGATGAGGTCATTGACCTCCTGGCAGGCGGCCAGGGCGTTTTCGGCATCGCGGTCCCAGGCATCCTGAAGGAGCTTTCCGGCACTATCTCTTCTTTCCCGGCAGAGCGCTTGGACGAATTCAAGGACGAGACCGTCATTGGCATCGACGAGCTGGCTGCACGCCGCAACCGCAAGTCCTCCTAGGTTCTTGGCCGCGTAAAGCGGCCTTGCTACCGCGGGAACCCGCGGGTCAGTTTTAAAACGCTTACAGTCCCCAACTCGAGCTCACGTGAGTTGGGGACTGTAAGCGTTTTAGCGTTTTCACTTATCTGGAGAACGGGCTAGTAAAGCATTAGCTCTAGGCGCACCGCAGCCGGATTTCTAAATGGTGAGGACGCGACGTAAAAGCTGCGCTTAATGTATAGCGCTGATGTTGGTGTTGCGCGACCTCACCATTTGGACCTCACCATTTGCAGCGAAAGACGGAAACGCTACGGCGGAGAGGCCCCCCGAGGCGGCACAAGGCCAGCAGTGGCGATTAAACGCCTGCGGCTTGATTTAGGGCCTTCTCGAGGGCGGCCTGGTCGGCAGGGTCGGTGACTTCGGTGAAGGAATCGGCGGCGTCGTCAAGCACTGCGTCTTTTTCGTCAGGGCCAATATGCACGACGGAAAGCGAGACGTTGTCGCTCTTGGCATCGGCGAGAGCTTGTTGGAAAGTTGGATCATCCATGTCTTGGGCCGTACCGGTGGTAACGAGCAGAACCTTGGCCTTTTGCTCGGTGCCTGCGGCTTGGTCGGCTGCGTTTGCCACCGCTGCGGTCACGGCGCTGCGGGTCTGCGGAACGCCGCCGGTTCCAAACTGCTGCAGGGCGAAGGCCACGGGGCCGGCCTCCCCATAGCCGATGTTCTGGCGGTAGCCCACCGTCGCGGTCTCAGACAGTGGGGAAGAGTAGTTCCACAGGCCTACCAAACCAGACTTTTCGCCCAGTGCGTTGGCGGTGTTGCCCAAGGCCTGCGTTACCTGGTTGAAATACGGTGCCAGGCCCTCGGAGGTATCGAGGAGAACCAGGGTATTTTCGGCGAACGCGGCAGGCTTATTTTCCTCTGGTTGCTTCTCCGCGGAAGAAGGAGCGCTTTCTGAAGACTCAGGCGCAGAGCTTTCGGCGGCGCTGCTTTCAGCTTGCCCATCGCGGGCGGCAGCATCAGAAATTGCTGCGTCTGTTTCCTCGGCTGGCTCTACTGCGGAAGACGCTGCTGCAGTGGTGGTCGAGGCGTCATCGTTGCCGCGGAAAAGGAAATAGGCGCCGACGGCGAGAGCGAGGATCAATGCTGCCAGGAGGGCCAATACCCAGCCTGCCACTGCGAATGTGTTTTTGCCGTTGGAATGTCTTGCCACGAAAGTTCCTTCCACACTGGGGCGGTAATAGCCGTTCTCACAACCGGATATCGAGCCTTAAGGAGGCCACATTAATGGTTGCTAATTGTAGCCGCCATGGCTTCGTCAACGATGGCGACAAGCCGTTGGCGCAATGGTTTGGCTTTCTGGGCCAGCCCGCGCTGGCGCTCCACATATTCCGCCTTGCCTGCCGCGGTTTCGATTGGGACCACGCCGAAGCCCCACCCACGGCAATCATAAGGTGAGGCTTCCATGTCGAGAGTTCTGGCTTCGATGGCAAGTTCCAGCGTTTCGATGAACAGTTCGCCTGGAACCAGTGGGCCGAGTTTCCACGCCCACTTATAAAGGTCCATTGTGGCGTGGACGCAGCCGGCCTGGTCGCTGTCTGGCTGGCCCTCACGGGTCAAGACCGTGAGGTTGAGCGGGCGCGCAGGCTCCGTGAAAAAGCGGAAAGCATCATAATGCGTGCAGCGAATGCGATGGGATTCCACCACCTCGTTGGTGCGTTGGGCACCAAGGCGTAGCGGCAGGTCGTGGCGCGGTGAGTCCGTCTTGTATACCATGGCCCACTCATGCAGCCCGAAGCAATCGAACTGAGCCGGATTGGTGGTTGTTTTTGCCATCAGGTTGCGGATATAGGTGATGGAATCGCCCCGTCGTGCCCAGAAGGTTTCCAGGTCAAGGGTTACGCCTTGCTCTGTGCGATGGTAGTCCCGCCAATCCTCATGCGGGATCGTGCCCGGCGTGCCGGCGAGCGTGACGTTAAAGCCAGGGTGCCAACGGCGCAAATGCGAGGGACGCACCGGATAGTACTCGAAGAGGAAGTCATAAACCGGGTGATAGTCACCGGGATGGCGGAACTGGGATAGCAGCTCGTTGGCGCGGGCGACGTGGGCGTCATGACGTGGACGCCACTCCTGCTCAGTCAGCAGCATCAGCGCTGACCACCACCTCGGCGGCGAGAGCCACCTGGCTTTCCGTTGCGGGAGCGGTAGCCCTTGCCGTTGCCGGAGGCTCTGCGGTTGGTGGAGTTGCGGCCCGAGCCCTTCTTCGGCTGATTAGGCGTACCCTGCGAGCCATTCCGGGATCCGGCCGGCCTTTTCTTCCTGCCTTGCTGGGAAGATGCATTCTGATTCGGTGGAGGAAGGGGAGTACCGCTTGGCTTACGCGCGCCGGTGATCTTGGCTAGCTCTGGGGCACCGGCGGGGTTGCGGCGATCGCTGAGATCGAATTCTGCTGCCGCTACGCCGGCCTTCTTGATGAGCTTGGCAACTTCCTCACGCTGTTGGTCCATAACTAGTGTCACCACGGCACCTGATGCGCCGCCGCGCGCGGTACGACCAGCACGGTGCAGATAAGCCTTGTGCTCAGCTGGTGGGTCAACGTGGACGACGAGGGAAACGTTCGCGATGTCGATGCCGCGGGCAGCAATATCGGTAGCCACGAGCACCGGCACGGATCCGTCGGCGAAGCCCTCAATCGCCTTGGTGCGTGCGCCCTGGCCCTTATCGCCGTGCAGTGGCAATGCATTGATGCCCACACGGCGCAGCTTCTTGGCTTGGCGGTCGACGCCATGCTTGGTGCGCATGAACATGATGGTCTTGCCATCACGTGCGGCGATTCGCACGACGACGTCGTTGCGCGCGTCGCGGTCGCCCACGAATACGAGGTGGTGTTCCATCGTGTCCACGGCAGCCTCAACAGGCGCGGTGGAGTGTGTTACTGGGGAGTGCATGAACTGGCGCACCAGCTTGTCCACATCACCGTCGAGGGTGGCAGAAAACAGCAAGCGTTGGCCGTCGGCAGGCGTGAGCTTTAAGAGCTTGCGTACCTGCGGCAGGAAGCCCATGTCCGCCATGTGGTCAGCCTCATCGAGCGCTGTGACAGAGACATCCTCCAAGGAGAGCTTGCCCTGGTTAATGAGGTCCTGTGCACGGCCCGGCGTGGCAACCAAAAGGTCGACGGGACGTGCCAGCGAACGGATGTGATGATTGATGTTCACGCCGCCGACCACAGAAAGCACGCGCAGGCCCAAGGCATTAGCTGGGTCGTTGAGGCGCTCGTGGATCTGGGTGGCAAGCTCGCGGGTGGGCGCGAGCACTAGGCCGCGTGGCCGGCCAGGTTTCGAGGCGCCGGATTTAGCCAGGCGCGCGAGCATCGGCAGGCCAAAGGTGAAGGTCTTGCCGGAGCCTGTCGGGCCGCGGCCCAGCACGTCTTTGCCAGCGAGCGCGTCAGGGATAGCCGCCTGCTGGATGGGAAAAGGTTCCGTGATGCCCTGCTTGTTGAGGACACGCACGATTTCTTGAGGTAAGCCGAGTTCGGCGAAAGTAGTCATTGCCTTAAAGCTTAGTGGCCAACGCTTCTTAGACCGCAATCCAGGCAAAGCAAAAGCGCTAGGCGCCCTCCACGGAAGAAGAGAACCTAGCGCCTTGGAAGAAGGCTGAAAAAGCCTTTTTACATCTCAGTCAGGCTGCGGTCGCCGGACCACTCGATGTGGAAGGTGCCTTCCTTGTCTACGCGCTTGAAGGTGTGCGCACCGAAGAAGTCACGCTGACCCTGAATCAGAGCAGCCGGCAGGCGCTCAGCGCGCAGGCTGTCGTAGTAGGACAGGGAAGAGGCGAATACCGGCACCGGCAGGCCCATCTGGGTTGCGGCGACAACCACGCGGCGCCACGGCGCGATGAGTTCGGCGAGCTCGCCCTTGAAGTATGGGTCGAGGATGAGAGCAGGCAGCTGCGGGTTGGTGTCATAAGCCTCCCGGATGCGATCCAGGAACTTCGCGCGGATGATGCAACCGCCACGCCAGATGGTGGCGAGATCGCGCGGGTCAACGTCCCAACCGAACTGCTCGGAACCGGCCTTGATCTCATCGAAGCCCTGGGAGTAGGCGATGAGCTTGGAAGCATAGAGAGCGCGGCGTACGTCCTCAATGAACTCGTCTGGGTCGACTCCGCCGAAGTCGATGATGCCCGCGGGCAGGCCGCCTTCCTGAGCGGCGGCGCGCTGTGCGGTGGCGGAGGAGAGGCCACGGGCGAAGACTGCCTCTGCGATGGCGGTGACTGGTACGCCGAGCTCCAGGCCGTTGATGGCGGTCCAGCGGCCGGTGCCCTTTTGGCCAGCGGCGTCCAGGATGACGTCGACAAGCGGCTTGCCCGTTTCTGGATCGTTCTGTGCGAGCACCTCAGCGGTGATCTCAATCAGGTAGGAATCGAGGTCGCCGGAGTTCCACTCCTTGAAGACCTCTGCGATTTCTGCCGGCTCCAGGCCCGCGCCGTAGCGCAGCAGCTGGTATGCCTCGCCGATGACCTGCATGTCGGCGTACTCGATGCCGTTGTGGACCATCTTGACGAAGTGGCCAGCACCATCCGGGCCGATGTGGGTAACGCACGGGCTGCCGTCGACTTCAGCGGCGATGGACTCGAGAATTGGGCCCAGAGTCTCCCAAGATTCAGCCGGACCACCCGGCATAATGGACGGACCGTTGAGCGCGCCCTCTTCGCCGCCGGAGATGCCCGCGCCGACGAAATGCTTGCCCTTGGCAGCTACTTCCTTCTCACGGCGCATGGTGTCCGTGTAGAGGGCGTTGCCGCCGTCGATGATGATGTCGCCCTCATCCATCGCTTCTGCGAGCTGGTCGATGACTGCATCGGTAGCCTTGCCCGCCTGAACCATGATGATGGCCTTGCGTGGGCGCTCGAGAGAAGCGACGAAGTCCTCGATGGTCTCGGAAGGGATAAAGTTGCCTTCGGAGCCGTGCTCTTCGATGAGCTTGTGGGTCTTTTCCGGGCTGCGGTTGTAGACGGCTACGGTGTTGCCGTTGTGGGCAAAGTTGCGGGCCAGGTTGGAGCCCATAACAGCCAAGCCGACAACGCCGATGTGGGCGAGTTCAGTCTTTTCAGTCATGGGCTCTATCCTACGTCAGAGTTTGCAGCTACTCTGTCATGGCATGAGCGAAGAAAACTTAAACATCTACGAACTGATGAACAAGCTGGCACAGACTGCGCAGGAGCGTGCTTTAACTGCAGAAGAAGTCGCGCTTTTTAATAGCCATAACAGTGGCTTGGGCGCGCTGCTCGGTATCGAATTTACCGCGGTATCCAAGGACGAGGTGCGCGCGCAGCTTGAGGTAAAGCCTCAGCACCACCAGCCGTGGGGCGTGGCCAACGGTGGGCTGTATTGCTCTATCGGCGAGTCCGTAGGCTCGATCGCGTCATTCATCAACGCCGCCGCACTGGTCGTGGGCGTTAACAACAGCACGGATTTTCTCCGCCCAGTCTCAGAGGGGCTGATTGAGGCCGTGGCCACGCCGGTCCAGGTCGGCCGGCGTACCCATGTGTGGTGCATTGAAATGCACCACGCCGGAAAACTTGTCGCGCGCACCAATCTGCGCACGATGATTACTGGCTAACCAGGTTTAGAGCCAGTGGTTGCGGCGGAACCACCACCACATGACCGCGACCACGAGTACCATCAGGCCTAGCGCTATGAAGTAGCCGCCGGCCCAGTGCAGTTCCGGCATGACATCGAAGTTCATGCCGTAGATGCCGGCGACCAGGGTAGGAGCAGCCCACATGCCGACCACCGCGGAGATGGTGCGCATGTCGCTGTTTTGCTGCATGGTCACCTTGGCAACGGAGGCGTCGATAAGCGAGGTTAAGCGCTCGTCGAACCCCGCAACCTGGTCCTTGACCACGAGCTCGTGGTCGTTGACGTCGCGCAGGTAGGAACGGATCTGCTTGGAGATGAGATCCTTGTGGTCATTGGTCATGGCCTTTAGCGCTACCGAAAGCGGGTCAATGGCGTGCTTCATCTCCAAGATCTCACGCTTAAACATGTAGATCCTGTCGATGTTGAACTTGGTCTGTGGGGTAAAGACCTCTTCCTCGATCTCATCGATCTCTATTGCGATGAGGCGCACGATCTCGGAATAGCGGTCCACCAGCATATCCAGAATCTTCCAGGCCATGGCTACCGGGCCGAGCTCAACCAAGTCCTGCTCGTCCTGCACGGTGTAGGCGAGGTTGGGCAGCTTAGCCGAGTGGCGCACCGTAATGATGAAGTTATTGCCCAAAATCATCTGGACCTCACCAGTGGAGATGATCTGGCGCTTATCGGCAACCTCATCATGGTCGCGGTAGTTAACCGAGCGAGCGACAACGAAGAGCTGATCATCATAGCGCTCCAGCTTGGGGCGCTGGTGCGCCTGAACGGCGTCTTCCACAATCAGTTCGTGAATACCGAACTCGGAAGCGACCTTCGTCATCTGGGATTCATAAGGCTCATGCAGACCCACCCACACGAATCCGCGGCCGTATTCCTCAACGGTCTGGAGTGCGGAGTGCGGGGTGAACTCGCCCGGTAGAGCCTCGCCGTCGACGAAGACACGGCAGTGTTCGATGGCGCGCTCAGCTGGAACGGAGAAAGTGCGGGAGGAACTGGGAGGATCGTTTCTCTTGCGTGGCCTAAAGGGCGACGGGACAGACGGCATCGTTTCAGCCTCCTTCACTTCTAATGATGGGGCGCGCGCCAAAACAGGTTCGGCAGGCAATTTTTCTTAGCGGCTAAATCCTACACTGCTTAGGGGCATATACTAGTTTTCATGCCTACCTGGAAAGAAGTAACCGCAGCTAACCCTGCGCACTCGGAGAATTTTGCACGCAAATGGAAGATGCTTGCTGCACAGGGCAAAGACATCCACGGTGAAGCACGGCTTGCCGACGCCATGGTGGAGCGCGGATCCCGCATCCTCGACGCCGGCTGTGGCACCGGTCGCCTAGGCGGGGAGTTGGTGGGCCGCGGCCACACGGTGGTGGGCGTGGACGTGGACCCGATCCTGATTTCGCATGCCGAGCATGACTTTCCAGATGGCCAGTGGGTAGTCGGCGACTTGTCTGAAGACGAGATTCCCGAAGGCGACTTCGACCTAGCGGTATCTGCAGGTAACGTCATGACCTTCCTGGCAGTAGATGGCCGTGAGGCCGCCCTGCGCAATATCTACAACTCGCTGCATTCCGACGGCCGTTTTGTCGTCGGTTTTGGTGAGGGCCGCGGCTGGGCATTCGATGACTTCCTGACCTTGGCTAAGGAGGTGGGCTTCCGCGTTGACTTCCTTTTCTCCTCGTGGGATATGAAGGTCTTCAAGGAAAGCTCCACCTTTCTGGTGGCGGTTCTCACGCGCCCGGGCGCTGACCTTCTCTAAACGCGCTTGAGTAGCCGATACGAGCTGCTAGGAAAGCCCTGCGAGGCGTCGCAGCATATGGCCATGGTCCACTGGGCCGTGGCCTTTTCCTACGTTTAGGGCATCCGCATTGGCAATCGCCTCGTGCAGCCAAACGGTGGACCATTCCAGGGCATCTGCTAAATCTTCGCCGGCGCCTAATCGTGCTGCCAGTGCTGAAGACAGTGAGCAGCCGGTGCCGTGGGTGTTCTTGGTCTCCACGCGCGGGCTCGATACCTGCACTAAGACGCCGTCCGCGCTTACAGCAGCGTTTCCTGCATCGTCGGATGACAGGTGGCCGCCTTTGACGATGACGGCGGTGCCGGTAAAAGCAGCCCAGCGCTGGGCGATGTCCGTAGCCTCCTCGAAGGTCTGGGCCTGCGGAGTGTCGGTGAGCACCGCGAGCTCCTTCAAGTTCGGCGTAATCACGGTCGCCTTGCGGCACAGCTGCCGCACTGCGGCCTCAGCTTGTTCGTCCAAGAGGCGATCGCCACTCGTTGCGACCATGACTGGGTCGAGAACAACCGGCGTGGAAGGTGCTAGCTGGTCTAGAAACTTATCCACGGTGGCGGTGATTTCCGCATTGCCGAGCATACCGATCTTGACGGCGTCAACCGTGACGTCATCAAGCACTGCGTCCAACTGTGCCTGTAGGAACTCCAGCGGCGGCGTGTGCACCGAGCGCACGCCCTGCGTATTCTGCGCCACCAGCGCCGTTACCACGGACATGCCATAAGCCCCTGCGGCCATAAATGCTTTCAAGTCTGCCTGGACGCCGGCTCCACCGGTCGGATCGGTGCCCGCAATGGTCAATACGCGCGGCAAACTACCCCGTGGATGAGAATTCTCCACAACTATCCCTTCGCTAGTGCTAACTAAGTGCAGGTTCTAAGGGTCTAATCTCAGCCGCAGGCCTGCGGCACCCCTTGTTGTAGAAGTGAGATTAACAAAGACTTTGGTCCCGCGTTAAACAATTCTCTGAAGTCGCCGAGGTGAATACAAAATTCCCCCGTACACCAGCATGTATGTCAGGTGTACGGGGGGAATGACTGCAACCTAAAGAACAGCGGCTATTTAGGCTTACTTGTTCTTGTTGATGAAATTGCGAGCGATGCGCTGCTGCTCGGTGATTTCGAGGTTGCCGCGGTCGCGGGAGATCATGTTCTGGATCCAGTTCACCGCGACGGTGGTGCGGTTGCGGAAGCCAAGGACGTACATGATGTGCAGTCCCATCCAGGAAACCCAAGCCGGGAAGCCGTCGAACTCGGTCTTGCCCATCTTCACAACCGCGTTGAAACGGGAGATGACGGCCATGGAGCCCTTGTCGAAGTACTCGAATGCCTCGCGCTCGTTGGCGGTGGACTCCTCGTCGACCTTTGCCTTGATGAGCTTGGCCACGTGTGCGCCACCCTGGATCGCAACCTGTGCCACGCCAGGCAGGCGGTTTAGGGAGATCATGTCGCCGACCATGTAGACGTTGGAGTGCTGGCCCACGGTCAGATCATCATTAACGGAGACACGGCCAGCGCGGTCTGCTTCGACGCCTGCCTGGTCAGCAACCATCTTGCCCAGTGGGGAAGCGGCCACACCAGCGGACCAAATCTTGGTTGCGCCCTCAATGGTGACGACTTCGTCGTTCTTCATGTTCTTGTAAGTGACGGCGTCCTCGGTGACGTCAGTGACCATGGCGTTCAGACGCACATCGACGCCGAGACGCTCCAGGGTGCGCTGCGCCTTGCGGCCCAGGCGCTTGCCGAATGGTGGTAGAACCTGCGGTGCGCCATCAAGCAGGTAGATCTTGGCGCTAGTGATGCCGTAGTTGGAGTACTGGTCACGCAGAGTGCGGTTAGCCAGCTCGGCGATCTGGCCGGTCAACTCAACGCCGGTTGGGCCGGCGCCGACGATGACGAAGGTCAGGAGACGCTCGCGCTCAGCTGGGTCGTCAACGAACTCGGCCTTTTCGAAGGCGGAGACGATTCGGGAACGCAGCTCCAGTGCGTCATCCAGGGTCTTCATACCCGGAGCGAACTCAGCGAAGTGATCGTTGCCGAAGTAGGACTGTCCAGCGCCAGCGGCGACGACGAGGGAATCGTAGGCGAAGGTACGCTGGAAGCCCTCGAGCTCAGCGGTAACGGTCTGGCCTTCCAGGTTGATGTCGGTGACTTCGCCGTTGACGAAGTGAGCGTTGGCCTGGTTGCGCAGAAGCTGACGGGTGGAAGGAGCAATCTCGCCGGCGGAAATCATGCCGGTGGCTACCTGGTACAGCATCGGCTGGAAAAGGTGATGGTTCTTCTTATCAATCAGGGTGATCTCAACGTCAGCGTTCTTCAGCTGCTGAACTGCATTGAGGCCGCCGAAGCCGGCGCCGATGACGACTACATGGTGGCGTCCGCCTGCAGGGCGGTAAGGGGTTTCAGCCATAGTGGGGAGATACCTTCCTAAGAAAGCGAAAAATTTTGTACCGAATCAGTCTAAACCCTAGTCACCGTACATGCATACTTTATGTAGGTTAAACAGCTTCTTTTTCGGCATGGCGGCGCATCTAGGTGGGCTTTTCACACTAGGGTTAATTGGAAGCCTTTGTGCACGTAGACGTTTGCCAAGGAGATAACCGGACCAATGGGTGATTTTCCACATCTAGCCACCATCGATGCCAATCAGTGGCCGAGCGTAGCGACGCTTCCGGCGGTGAGCTTTGCACGTTTTAAAGCCCGGCGTGCGGAGGCGGAATTCGCCAAGGCCTGTGATCTCGCGGAGTTGGATCTGGATCCTGAATCTAAGGCTGAAGGCGGACCAGACCTTTCCGTGTTGCATGACGCCCTCTTCATTCGCATCGCAGCCACCGGCTGGCTTGGCTTTGCGGAGTCTTATCTGGCGGGCGAGTGGACCACCGCTGACTCTGACAAGCTGGTCAAGGTATTG
Source organism: Corynebacterium sp. c25Ua_89 (assembly GCF_047459735.1). NCBI lineage: Bacteria > Bacillati > Actinomycetota > Actinomycetes > Mycobacteriales > Corynebacteriaceae > Corynebacterium > Corynebacterium sp. c25Ua_89. The sequence goes on along the minus strand of NZ_JASBOD010000001.1, from coordinate 545,148 downwards.
CGTGGACTGCTGCGTGCGAATTATCGTCCGAAGGCGCGCGTGCTCGAGGTCGAGCATTCCACCCCGGGTGAGCTACCCGTGGAATTGGTGCGTCTTTATGCCGGTGATGGCTATACCCATTCGGGCGGCATCTTTGCCAGCGGCGTTCCCACGACAGTTCGGGAGGCTGTGCCTAGCTTTAGTCCACAGGCTGGCCGCAAGGAACCTAAGGAGCACTTCGTTGACGTCACGCACGTTAGTGAGCCGACTGCGGTGGACCGTACCGACCTAAAGGATGGCCAAAAGCGTGCTGCGCAATGGCTTCTCGACGCCACGCGCACCGGCGCCGGCACTCATCTGCTGGTTTATCCCGCAGCCGGAATGAATGTGGCTGTCGAAGCAGTCAACAGGCGGGCGACGGTGGATGTGCTGACTGCCGACGCCGAGCAAGTCGAGGACTTCAACGAAACCCTAGTGCTCGAGGGCGCAGCAGATTCGGTACAGATTCAGCAGATCGACGACACCGTGCCGCATCCGAAACAATGGCGTGGTCGCTACGACGCGATCGTAAGCGTGGAAAAGCTAGAACTGCTTACGCCCGCAGAGCGTAAGCGCTTCGTGGGGATGCTGGATCGCTCTCTGATCCCAGAGGGCAGGGTCGCGCTCGCCTCGACTTTCGCTACCGAGACGATGACCCCGGCTGCCCGTTCGGCGTTACAGGTACTGCGCGCCTATGTCTGGCCCGGACTGGATTACCCAACGCTCGAGGAAACGCACAAGCTCTTCGACCGCAACTCGAATCTGCGCATCGTCGCGCAGACGCACGTGGGCGGTCACTACGTGGAATCGCTACGCGAGCAGCGCAGCTACTTCGATGGTCATCTACGCGAAGCCGCGGCGGCAGGTTTCGATCCTGTGTTCCGCCGCCTGTGGACTTTCCAGTTTGCGCTGCGCCAGGCTTTGCTGGAGCTTGGCCAGGTGGATGCCGTGCAGCTCACGGCCACCCGCCGCCACCGTGGTGGCCGCCGTTAAGGGGTGACCACTGGGCGCGAAGCCCGCTCGAGCAGTACCGCGATTGAGTCGGATTGAGTCGTAGGCCTTGCCGGAGATCATCTCCAGGCCCATCTCACAGGCTTGCCCATAGAGTGCACGATCGGCAGGTGAGTGGCCACTCCATCGCGCAGCCATTCCACAACATCCATGATGCGCAGCTGATTCCACAGTTTTAGCTCGGCGTCGGAAAGCGCCTCTGGCACGTTGCCGAGCAAGCCATGAGTGCAGCTGGCGGCGTCGACAATGATCGGCAGCGCGCCTTCGTCGGACCACTGCCATAGATCGCGCACGATCTTGGTGGCTTGGTAGGCAAAACCTTCCTTATAGCTCTTGGATGACCACGGGGTCTGGCTTCAGCATTGGCGCTTCAGTTCTTTACGCCGGAGGCTGCGTTGCCTGGCGTCGTTGCTGCGGTGTGGTCGAACATTACTGGCGCTGTGTTCGCGGCGCTGGTTCGCCGCAAGCCTTTGGCGGGAGAAAGTGTGCTTGCCAGTAGGTGGGAGATTGGCCAGCCCTGTCCGAAATGACATAATGTACATTATCGGACAATTATCGATATAGTTAAACGGGATCGCCCGCCATTTTCGCGGTTGTCCGGCATGCACTTACGCCACCGTTTAAAGTAACTGTGACTTTAAACGGTGGTGCTTCCGTTACTGACGTTTGTATGCGTTAAACAATTGGAACCCCGTCAGACATCCCAATAAGACCGCAAGGCCGAGCAACAACCACATCTGTTGGATGCCGACGAATATGGCAAAGCCAATCAGCACTACGAGCCTGAACCAGATGATCGGAATCAGATGCTTGGAGTTCATCACTATCTGATTTTCTACTTCTCGAGCGTTACGCGGATATTAACTTCGCCTTCTTCGGCGATCTTTGCGGCGATTAGTTCTGGGGTCTCAATTCCATAATCCAGTCGGTTCACCGGAATGTTGCCGCCCAGGACAATCGTCTTGTCGTCACGGACAACGTCAAAGTCTTCGCTAACCTTCTTCGTCTTGTCCTTAATAGTAAGCTCGCCCGTCAGCTTCACCTTGGCCAACGAGCCGTCCTCAGGAACCTTCGACAAGTCAGCGGGCTCCGTCAGTTTGAAGCTGGCCTCCGGGTACTCGCGCGTGATGAAGAGCTTGTCCTTCATATTCTGGTCGCGGACCTTCTTATCCGTGGTCAGACTGGTCATATCGACACTGATTGTGCCTTCTTCAACCTTTTGGTCCTTGATTACTGCCTGTCCTTCAACTTCCTTGGTGGAACCCGAGGTGCGGGTTTTCTCAGCAGGTAGGATTTCGTCGATGCTGAAGCCAACTGAGGTGAAATTATGTGGCGTACCAGCTATAACGTGCCAATTGCCGTCTAGTTCAGTGCTTGCTGGCTTCGTATGTGCGGCGTCGACAGGCTTGGTCTCTACGCCACGGCCCATGTAGATCGAGTAAAACAGCGGGCCAAGCGCCACCAAGGTTGCAATGAGGATCAGCACCACGAAAATGGAGATGACCAGCTTGCGGTTACGTAGAAGTTTCTGCATTTGTCCTTACCTCAATTCCTCGAGCCGGCGTGCCAGAGTGACAAGCTCCGTGCACAGCTGTTGAAGCTCTTTAGCGTCCGCGCCTTCCTGTGCGGCAATCCCGATGTCCTCTGCGGAGCAACGCAGCTCAAACAGGCCGTCGCGAAGCGCGTCAGCGCGTTCGGGCGTCATGATGACAGCGTCTTTCGGAATCGAGGTTCCAGAGACGTTGTTGCGCTGCTCGTATGCTCGTTGTTTGCAAGATGGGCTGCAGAATTTACGAGGGCGTCCGCGCCCTCCTTGCGGGATCTCCTTGCCGCACCATTGGCATGTGGCTTGGGCGCGGTCGCGGGTAGCTTGACGGATCACCTGATACACCTTAGTCCATTTATTCCGGGGTGGGAACAAACCCGCGGAGCACTTCGTTATACTGTTAGTTTCTTGGGTGATGTATGTCTACCCTTCCAAGCACACTTTATGAAAAGGATGATGTTGCATGGCAGATCGCGTACTCCGTGGTAGCCGCATGGGCGCCGTCAGCTACGAGACGGACCGTGACCACGATCTCGCACCACGCCAGATGGTCAAGTACCGTACCGAAGACGGTGACATCTACGAAGTTCCTTTCGCAGATGATGCGGAAATTCCTGAGGAGTGGATGTGCAAGAACGGTAAGCTTGGCACCCTGATTGAGGGCGAAGGCGTTGAGTCCAAGCCAGCTAAGCCGCCACGCACACACTGGGATATGCTGCGTGAGCGCCGCTCCATTGAGGAGCTGGATGAGCTTCTCAGCGAGCGCATTGAGAACCTGCGCTCCCGTCGTCGTTCTGCCGCTCGCCTGCTCAAGGAACAGCAGGAGAACCAGGGCTAGTGCGGCCTTCCGCAGCGGATGAACGCAGCTAAATAAGATTAAGAAAGCGGCCTGTCAGCTCTCCTAGATGTTAAATCTAAGTGATAAAGGAGAAGCTCACAGGCCGCTTTTGCGGGCTTGGCCCGACGAAGTACTTGGTGTACTACTTGGAGTTGCCGAACTGGTGCTTAAGCAGAGACTTGATCTCGTCTGCGAAGTCACCGGTCCAGGCAAAGCCTTCCTTGACCTTGGCACCCAAGCCCGGGATGTTGCTGTGGCGGTAGGTGTAGGATGCGATGTTTCCTACCTCACCGGCAAAGTCCTTGACCTGCTCAGAGCGATGCGCGATGCCCCACTTGGTTACCTCCATCAGTGAATCCTTGACGAAGGAGCCGTCCAGCTTAGACTCGCCGTACTCGCGCTCGGTGAAGGTGATTGGCACCTCGCGTACATCCCAGCCGTCCTTGACGGCGCGGAAAGCAAGATCCACCTGGAAGATGTAGCCAGCCTTAGACAAGTCTTCGAAGTCGATGGACTCGAGCAGCTCGCGGCTGAATGCGCGGTAGCCTGCAGTCATATCAGACAGGCCTGCACCCAGAGCCACTGAGATGTAGATATTGCCTAGGCGAGACAGGTACTCGCGGGAAGCCGGCCAGTTGACGGTCTCGCCGCCTGGGATGTAGCGGGAGCCGATTACCAGATCAGCGCCCTTGTCGATCTCAGCGAGCAGCAGGTGCAGTTGCTCCGGTGCGTGAGAGCCGTCAGCGTCCATCTCACAGAGAACCTGGTAGTCGCGCTCTAGGCCCCACTTAAAGCCGGCGATATAGGCACCCAGCAGGCCGCCTTTGCCTTCACGGTGCAAGACGTGCAGCTTTTCGTCTTCAGCTGCGAGCTTATCTGCTGCTTCACCGGTGCCGTCGGGAGAATTATCGTCAACGATGAGGATGTTGACCTCTGGCGTTGCCTTGCGGACGCGTCCGGTGATTAGCGGAAGGTTTTCGATCTCGTTATAAGTCGGGATGATAACCAAGGTGGAAGCGTGGGTGTTGCTCACGTTTTTAAAGCTCCTCTTTGTTTGCTGCCGCTAAGACGGCAGAGTTTCTGTGTGGCGCGCCTAAACAAGGTTTCTTCCGCAATGAGCGAAGAGCCCACAACGCGCTGACTGTACCAATGATAACCATCAGCCATTGCAGGAGCGAACCAAACCTTACAGCGATCGTCGTCCCCTCGCGCAGCGGAAGCGTCTCAATCAGATACTTGGGCTCAAAAATTTCGCTCTGTTGGCTCACCGTGCCATCTGGGGCGACGATGGCGGAGACGCCGGAGGTCGCCGCCACCACAACCGCGCGGTCGGTCTCCATGGCGCGCAGGCGGCTCATGGCCAACTGCTGATAGGTCATGTCGGAGTATCCGAAGGTGGCGTTATTCGTCGGCGTCGTAAGAATCTGCGCCCCATTGCGAATCGAGCTGCGGAAGGCTTGGTCGAAAGAAACCTCGTAACAGGTAGCCACCCCAACCAATACATTGTTCATGTGGACCACGCCGGGGCCATCGCCGGCCTTGAAATCACCGGCCAAATCCACCAAGTCGGTGATCTTGCGGAAGAAAGTACGCATCGGCATGGTCTCGCCGAAAGGCTGCAGATACTTTTTGTAGTGGTGCTCTCCTACTTCCCCATCCGCCTTAAAGACCTGCATGGTATTACGCGAGCCCACTGCGTCCTCGGTCAGCGTGCCCACAAGAATGGGGGCCTTGATGGTGTGCACTGCGGCGTCGATAAGCGCGCTAGCTTGGGCGTCCTCAAATGGGTTTACGTCGGAAGAATTCTCCGGCCAAATAACCATGTCCACTGGTTTGCCTGCCGCGGCGGCCTCTTTCGTTACCCGCACGTGGTTTTCCAACACCGCACGACGCTGAGCGGCAAAGTCCAGCCCCATGCGCGGAACGTTGCCTTGGATCGCTGCAACGTTGACCTCACCTACTGTTTTGCTTGGGCGATTAACTAGACTGCCTGCAGCGAACCCAACGATAAGCGGAAGGATGACAGCAGCGGCAGCCCCCGCACGCAACTTACCGCGCGATCGAATCATTACTACGAGGCCGGACGCCGTTAGCACCGTGGCGAAGGTGATAAGCGCAGGCCCGCCTAGCGGTGCGAGGTTCGCAAGCGGCCCGTCGATCTGCCCCCAAGCCAGACGCACCCAGGAAAAACCGCCGAAGGGAACGCTCGAACGCAGCATCTCAACGGCGACGTAGAAGAACGCAAAGAAGATAAACCCAGTTTTATGTCGCGCTAACGCGGTGCCGCCCATGCCCAGCAGCAGGCTGTATAGTGCTAACCAAAACGCCAAGGCGACGTAGGGAAAACTGCCCACCAATTCGCCGATCCATGGCAGCGTGAGCAGATAGAGCACGAATCCATGTGCAAACGCGGTACTCGCGCCGACGCGCAAAGTAGGGGAATTACTCCCCCACGGCGTGAGCACGCCATAGAGCAACGCAATGCCTAGGATTCCCATTGGCCACCAGCCGAGTGGCTGGACGGCTAGAAAAGTAAGACCGCCCGACAGACAGGCTAGCGTCAGGCGGATTAAAAGGTGTTTCATTACTTCGCGGAATCCCCTGCAGAACCAGATCCACCGCCTGTGAAATCATCCGGACTGAGATTCTCGCTCCACTCACGGATTTCTTCCTCATCAAGGACCTCTGCCGAGCCGTCCTGGAAAGGACTCCGCACGTTAGAGCCACTATTTGTTTCGAAGCCATCGAATCCGCCGAAGCTGCCATAAGAATCGTGGTGCTGTGCCATGGGGCTAGCTTCGAAGATGCGGGTACCCATGTGCTCAATCTTGCGCACCATCGACGCTGCGAGGATAGTGCGCGCCAGGGAACGGGTAGGCGCGAAGATCAGCAACGCGCCCACAATGGTGGACACAAAGCCTGGCATCGATAAGAGCATGCCACCTGCCAGCGTGAGTCCCACGTTGCCTGCGGTCTTTCCCGCCTGCTTGCCGTCCATGTAATAGATGCCATCTTCGCCGCGGACCACCTGACGACGCATGATGCGGCGAACTTCCCATGCGGCAATGGTCATGCCGAAGAACATGGTGATAAAAAGCGCCAGCACCGCGCCCAAGATGCCTAGCCATTTAGCCACGGCCCAAAAGGCGACGGACTCGAGCAAAACAAAGGCGATAAACAGAACAAAAGGCATGGCTTCTACCCTACCTATCTGCAAACTTCGCGGGTGCGGCCAACACCCCTTGGCAGACGCGAATATTGGCGGTGGGGCGAGCAAAGTTAAGATCGCAGCCATGACTGATTTGCCCCACACCCCGCCCCAAGAATCACCGCAGGGCGCTCCTCATGGCGCGCCGCTGCTGCTTGACGACGCCACCTTCGGCACCATCGCACGCTTTGTTCCGGTCGCAGGCTCGACCACCGCGGCCGACTGGGTAGAGATTGCAGCCCTGGCTCAAGATTTGGCCGATGGGAATGTGTACTTGGCAGAAGGCGCCGCACTGGAGCTACGCGGCGTGCATGATCAGCAAGAGCTGTTGGCGCGCGTTAGCGCCCCGGGATTACTGGCAGGTACTCAGCCGGTGCTGGCCTCTCCTCTATCTGCCGCTGCTCGTGCCGTAGCACGCGATATCGCAGCAGTAGTAGAAAGCTTGGATGTTGCGGCAAACCTGCGCCTCGGCGTCGACGGCGGCTACGGCGACATCCTGCATGAGGGGCTGGACTTTGGTGCGATGCTGGAGGGCGATAATCGCGCGCGCCTGATTAAAGGCGGCGCACTAGATAAAGATGTTTTTAGCATCGAGGAGCTAGTGCCAGCCCTAGTCCAGGCGCTGGAAGAAAGCGATACCCTTTCAGCTACCGCGGCACATGGCTCCGGCGAGGCCCAACACGACCGTGGGGCTTTTGAAGGCGAGCGCCCGGCGCTGCCAATCGGTTGGCTGGCTGAGCATACTCGAGAAGGCATCGTGGACCTTGGCGCGGGTCTACACAAAGGAATCATTCCGGCAGAGTTTGCGGATCTGATTGGTCGTCTCGATGTCCCGATTACCGTCACCCCGTGGCAGGGACTTATCTTCCACGACATCGCGGAAGGCGATGCCGAAGTGGTCCTGCGCGTTCTTGCGCCACGCGGGTTCATCTTCGACATCAATTCGCCGCATCTCTACAGCTTTTAAGCGCGCCTATTGGCCACGCAGTGTAGCTTGGCTACAAGCTAAACTCGGCAGCGAATTCTTAACGCTGCGTCTAACGCGGCATATGCCGCCAGATAGGACGCGGTACAAGCCGCATGACCCATGCCAGAGCCTGCAGAGCGCGAGGAATCCAAAGCGTGCGGCTGCGGGGCATGCGGCCTTCATCTGCCGTGATGGAATCCACGACGGCGTCTGCCACGACGTCGGGAGTCACTGATAACGGTGCCGGCTTCATACCAGTGGTCATGGAGCCAATGACGAAGCCGGGGCGAGCAGTGATTAGCGCGAGCGGACCACCGTGCAAGCGATCTGCCAGTCCCTGGCAAAAGGCGTCTAGACCAGCCTTGGTGGAACCATAAACATAGTTTGCGCGGCGCGCGCGCCATCCGGCAATCGAAGAAAAAGCGACGATGTGTCCGGACTTCATCTCATCAGCTAAGACCGTAAGCATGGACACCTGAGCGGCATAGTCCACCAGTGCGATATCGAATGCGTGTGCTTCGTCATGCTCCGCGCGTTCTTGCTCGCCCAAGATGCCGAACGCGACTACCGCCGTTTTGAGTTCTTCGCCCTCGCCAAGGCAGCGCTGCGCCGCGTGTACGAGGTCGCGGTGCTTTTCTACCTGGGTGGCGTCGAAATCTAGCGTATGCACTTCGGTGGCACCCGCGGCGCGAAGCGTGGCGACGCGCTCGTCAAGGCCGTGCAGGCCACGGGCGGCCAGCACCAGTTCATTTCCCGGCGCAAGGCGCAGCGCAATCTCGCCGGCGATGTCGCTGCGACCGCCCAAGATCAAAACCCCTGCCATCTAGCGCAGCTCCCGCGGAGCCTTGTTCAGGGACTCGTAACCATCCGCAGTGGTGTAAACGATGTCCTCCAAGCGCATGCCCCACTTGCCCGGAATGTAGATGCCCGGCTCAATGGAAAAGGCCATGCCTTCCTCCAGCACGAGTTCGTTGCCTGCCATGATGAAAGGCTCCTCGTGAGTGGAAAGCCCAATGCCATGACCGGTGCGATGGGTGTAGTACTCGCCATAGCCCGCCTCTTCGATGATGGAGCGGGTGGCGCGGTCTACATCCTGCGCGGTGGCACCGGGCTTGGCTGCAGCGCGGCCGGCAGCCTGGGCACGCTCCAGCACTGAATAAGCTTTCTGGAAGTCCTGCGGTGCCGCGGTAACGTCGCCGCCGACGACGTAGGTGCGGGTGGTGTCGGAGTGGTAACCGGAAGGCAAGGTTCCTCCGATGTCGACGACCACCGGCTCGCCTTCGGCGAGCACGCGGTCGCCGTAGTCATAATGCGGGTTCGCGCCATTCGGGCCAGAACCAACGATGATGAAGTCGATCTCGACATGCTCGCGCAGGATCAGCTCACGCAGATCAGCAGCGACGTCGGCCTCGGTGCGGCCAGGCTTAAGCAGCTCCGGCACGGCGTTATGCACGGCGTCAATAGCGGAGCCCGCCTTAGCCAGCTCCTTGATCTCGGCGTCATCCTTGCGGGTGAAAAGCTCAGCCAATGCGTAGGTGGCCAGTACGTACTGCGGTTGCGCAGAAGAATTGGCGCGCAGCTCATCCTGCAAACGCAGCACATGATCGGCGGTCAGGGAGGCACCCAGCGTAATAGTGGGCGCCTCGTTCCCTTTGTCCCCTGTGCCCTCAGTGCCTTCCTGCTGCTGTGCAAAGGAATCGCAGGCCAGCTCATAAGGATTTTCGCCATCTTGCCAGCCGCGCAGTTCGATGCCCAGCTCCGCGACAGGAGAAGCATTCAGCGTCTCAATATCGGTTGCAGGGGCAACGATAAAAGGAGCAGCGTCCGGGCGCAAGACCAGTGCGGTCAGGCGTTCGTGGGAAGAAACCCACGAGCCGGTGAGGTAGGCAAAGTCTGCGCCGGTACCGAGAATAAGGAGGTCAATCCCCTTTTCTGCGGCAACTTCTTGCGCATGCTTAAGACGCTGCGCGTAGACCGAAACGGGAAAAGCGATTTGTGAATCAGACATGCCCTCGAGCCTACCTTTTTGGATTAAGCTCCGATTGCCACAACGCCGCGCTGGATCGCATCCATAGCCCTGCGGGCATTGCGGCAAATATCTTCCTCGTAGCCCGTCTTCGCAATCTGCTGGAGCATATCGACCACCTGGCGGCACCAGCGCACGAAATCACCTGGAGTAAGCTCCGCACCGGCCTCGTTGGCCGCTGCCATGCAGTAGCCCAGCGGTGCGCCCGCGGCCCACTGGTGGATGGCGAGCGCAAAACCGGCCTCAGGCTCGCGAGTGCGCGGCAGGTTGTGGCGCGCTTCGTCTGCGATGAGCTCAGTGTAGATGCGGTAGGTTGCCTCCATCGCATCGGCCATCGCTTCCGTTGCAGCCTCCGGCTCACCACGGGTCTCCTTGCGGTTTTCGAAGACACACAGCGAAGCCACGCCCGCGAGCTCCGCGGGATCCAACTCGTTCCAAATACCGCGCTTGAGGCACTGCGCGACTAGTAGGTCGGATTCGCTGTGGATTTGTGCAAGGCGCTCGCCCTCGTCGGTGATGACGGGGGTACGTTCCGCGCCAAGGCCTTCGAACTCCACATAGTCCATCTCTGAAAGTAGGTCTACGATGCGGCTGAAGGTCTTGCCCAAGGTGTCGGTGGCGCGCTCGATACGAGCGTTGACCTTCTCGAGGTCACGCTCACGGCGGGCAAGCTTCTGAGCCAGGCCTGCGAGCTGCTCGCGGTCCGTGGCCGGCCACGCATGCGCTGGGTGTTGGCGAATAGCGTCGCGCAACTGGCCGACCTTTTTATTTGGTCGGTTGCGCGGCTCCAAGCGCATCTTTTTCGGGCGGTCATAGTGGTTGCGCTTGAAGGAATCCTGCACGAACTTGGTGTTGCGACGGCGATTCTTCTGCACTGGGCGCGGCAGCTTCATGCGCCCGACCACAATCGGCGGGTTGTTGATCCCCGAGGCGTCGATGCGACCGGACCAGCCGGTTTCAGTAGTCACCCAAGGGCGCGGATCGGCAGCCTGGTTTGCCGGGGTGACCACCACGGCCAAGATTGGGCGCTTTTTGCCTGCGATAGCAATGACTTCACCGACCTGCAGGCGGGCGAGCACCACCGCGACTTCTTGGTTGCGTTGTGCGGTGTTGTTCGCGTGCGCGGCTTTTTCTTCTTCGGTGAGCTTGCGGCGCAAACGGATATAGTCCATGAGCACCTCAGCCGGATCCTCCCCGTCACGCGCCGGCGGTGCTAGAGCATCGATGGCGTCGTCAAGCTGTTTGCGCAGCTCGCGTACGCGGTGCTCTGCCTTTTCTACCTCGCGGGTCTCCTCCACCACTGAGCCGTCTGCCTGGAACTGTGCAAAGGACTTTTCCAGCAGGCGCAGCGATTCCTCGAAGCCCAGCATGCCGAGCAGGTTGATGGCCATGTTGTAGCCCGGCGTAAAGGTGGAGATGAGTGGGTAGGTACGCGTGGAGGCAAGACCTGCGACGGCGTGCGGATCCATCGCTGGCGCCCATTGCACCACCGCATTGCCGATGGTGTCGATGCCGCGACGGCCCGCGCGGCCGGTTAGCTGCGTGTACTGGCCCGGGGTGAGATCGACGTGCGCCTCGCCGTTGAATTTGATTAGTTTTTCTAGCACCACGGTACGGGCCGGCATGTTGATGCCCAGCGCCAGGGTTTCCGTGGCGAAGACCGCGCGCACGAGACCTTTAACGAAGAGCTCTTCAACGATGTGGCGGAAAGCCGGCAGCATGCCCGCATGGTGAGCGGCAAATCCTCGCGACAGCGCTTCGCGCCAGCGCTTGAAGTCAAGCACCTGGAGATCTTCTTCCGGAATGCCTTCTACGCCGGCATCGATGATCGCCTTGATCTCCTCTGACTCTTCCTGAGTGGTCAGAACCATGCGGCTGCGCAGGCATTGATAGAGCGCGCCGTCGCAGCCAGCACGGGAAAAGATGAAGGTAATTGCCGGCAGCATGTCCATTCCCTGGAGCACCTGAAGGGTTTCCGGTCTGCCGAGCGGACGATACCGGTCTTGGGATCGGGCATTGCCAGAGCGGCCGCGCTTATCGCGGCTTCCGCCGTGTCTGCCACCCTTGTGGCGCGCGCGGCTGCGAAAACCTGTCCGGTCGTTGCCAGCCGTCTTGCCATCGTCACTATCGCCGGCTTCAAGACGTCGGATGCGGCGCGCCAGTTCGGCGTTTACCTGTCCCCCAGTCTCTGGCTCGAAGAGCGGATAGACCTTGCGGCCAATCATCATCCATTGGTCGAGCGGAACCGGACGGTGCTCAGAGACGATGACGGTGGTGTCTCCGCGTACGGTAGACAGCCACTCACCGAACTCCTCGGAGTTAGAAACCGTGGCTGACAGACCGATGATGGATACGCTTTCATCAAGGTTGAGGATGACTTCTTCCCAGACCGCACCACGAGAGGCATCGGCCAGGAAGTGGATCTCATCCATGACAACGTGGCTAAGCCGCTCCAAGGCTCCAGACTCGGCGTAGATCATGTTGCGCAGAACTTCGGTGGTCATCACCAAGATTTCCGCGCCGGAATTGATGGAGACATCGCCAGTCAGAAGCCCCACAGCATCCTCGCCGTGGGCAGCTACGAGATCGTGGTATTTCTGATTGCTTAGTGCCTTAATCGGCGTGGTGTAGAAACAGCGAGTGCCGCGCGAAAGCGCCAGGGAAACTGCAAACTCACCGACGATGGTCTTACCCGCGCCAGTAGGCGCGCAGACCAGCACGCCGTGGCCATCTTCAACCGCACGGCAACCTTCCACCTGGAAGTCATCGAGGGGGTGGCTAAGTTCTGCGCGAAAGGTATCCAGGTGCATGGAAGTCATAAACACCAAGGCTACCTGTTGCTACAACACATCGTCGAAGAAGCTCGCGTTATTGTTCGGTGCCGGCTGAGAGTTAGGAATTGCTGGCTGTGAAGCCTGCGCGGGAGAAGTCTGCTGCGGTGTGGCAATCGGGGTCGGAGCCGCAACTGCGGAGGCGCCGCCAATGCCACTGGTCTGGTTATTAAGCGGTGAGGCTGTCTCTTCGTCCAAGTCCAACCACTCGGGGCGTTCGCGCTTGCGGCGCTTATCGTTGATGCGGCAGAACTGGAATGCAAGCTCTACGAGCAAGCACAGCGAGCCAGCGAGCACCAGCATCGAGAACGGATCCTGGCCAGGCGTCATAAACGCGGCAAAAATCATAATTACCACGATGATGATGCGGCGCTTGTTCTTAACGTGCTCGTAGCGCAGGATGCCCAACAGGTTCAAGGCAACAACGAGCAATGGGATTTCGAAGCTGACACCGAAGATAATGAGCAAACCGAGCAAGAAACGATAATAGTCCCCACCAGTCAACGCTGCGGTCTGGAATTCCTCACCAATGCCCATGAGGAACTCAAGGCCGACCGACAGAATGAGGTAAGCAAGAACTGCACCGGCAACGAAAAGAACCACCGCAATCGTGACGAAGCTAAAAGTAAAGCGGCGCTCATTCTTATGCAGGCCAGGGACAATGAAGGCCCAGATTTGGTAGAGCCACACCGGCGAAGACAGCACGGCACCCGCCAGGGCGCCCACCTTAACTCGCAGCATCAGCATCTCGAACGGGGTGGTTGCCAAAAGGCGGCACTCTCCGTCCGCGGTAAAGGACACGCGCTTTTCTTCTGGAAGCGAGCAATAAGGTCCGCGCAGAATCTCACCGAGCGGTGGCATGTTAAACGGTGCCTGTTGATACCAAATGAAACCGATGATGGTTCCAACCACCAGCGCAAGCAAGGAGATGACGATGCGGCGGCGCAACTCTTGCAGGTGCTGGACGAGCGTCATCTCCCCCAGCGGGTTCTTTTTTGCCTTGCGTTGCGCGCGCAAACGCGCAAGCGCGCTCGCGGGCTTCGCGGCATTCGCAGGAGAATTCTTCGGCATTGTCTAAAAGGATGCTTTCACATAAAAGGCGAACACCGAACCTCAGCTGAGGCTGGAGTTCGCCGTGGTTGCTAGGCCTAGTGATTAGTTAACGTTGCCGCCGTTTGGCTGGGCTTGGCCTGGCTGCGAAGAGGTACCGTTCCAGAACTCCTCGTCGGACTGCTTAGCGGCAGAGATCTGGTTTGGCTCCTGCTTTGGCTGGTTTTCCTGGTGCATCTCGTTTACTTCAGACTTGAAGATGCGCATGGAGCGGCCCATCGAACGCGCCAGCTCCGGCAGCTTAGTAGCGCCGAACAGGAGTAAAACGACAAGCAGAATAGCTAGAATTTCCCAAGGTCCCAGGCTCATGGGTTCCTCTTTCTCTTCAGATTATTGGTGTGGGGCGGCAGTTTTAAAAAGCAACCGCCTTCTGAACTTACGAACGGCTATTTAGTATAACTGCCCAGTGCCGCTAGACGGCGATCTGTAATCGCCTTCACGAGCGAATCCGGGCTGGTGACCCGCACTCTATCAGCTTGGCTTAACGCGAAACGAATAAACCACTCCTCCGAACCGATTGGCATCGTTGCAGCTACGTGGCCATTTTTTAACGTCTCGCCCAAGTCGATGTCGTGTTGTTCTGCTAACCATGTGAATTCTGGGTGAATCTCTAATGTCGCCTTTTTGGCGTGTCGCATGGCAAAGGGCTGCTCGGGATCGAAGTCAAGCTCCCGCAGGTGGGGGTAGGCCTTTTCAGCAAGCGTCTCGACCTCCTGAATGCGGTCCAAGCGAAAGGTGCGATGCGCTTTTAGCGATTCCTCCCACGCAACGAGGTATGGCTCGGATTCATAGATAAAGATGCGCGCAGGATCCACGGTGCGTTCTTTTTCCTGGTTGCTGGAGGCGGACCAGTATTTGAAGCGCACGCGGTGCCGCTTATCGACGGCGCTTGCTAGCGTGGCCTGGACTTGAGACTCATGTGGATCGGTATCCGCGAGAGAGTCATAGATAGCTGCTGTCTTTTCATCCATGATCTCCCGCAGCTTTGCGGCTGCTGACTTAACGGCCTCGGTATCGATGAGCCCAGGCATGGCCTCGAGGCTTTCGAGGGTGAGCAAAAGCGCACCGGCTTCCGTCGGAGTAAGCCGCAGCGCCTGCGTCAAGCCTTGGTCATTGTAGATTTGGATGCCGTCGCGATAGTCGAAGGAAAGGTCGATCAGGTCTTCGGTATGACGGCCTACGCCTGAGCAAAAGAGGCGATCCACCGCGTCTTTAAGCTCCGCCGGCGTCATACCGAGGTCGGTAGCGGCTTCCATCGGGGTTTGTCCCGGGTGATTGCGAAAGTACGGGATCAGGTTTAAAGAGCGTACTAGCGCTTGCAACTTCTGCGAACCATCAGCCATGGCTACTCCCCTCCTTCCAGTGCGGCTTCATCTGTGACGCCGAGTGGAGCACTCAGCAGCTTAATTATTGCCTCGCGTACCTCAGCAGGTTCCTTGACCTCCACCTCGGGCGCATAACTTGCTGCTATTCGCACGAGCCAATCCTTATCCACGCCGCGCATCTCCACGATTCCATCATCGTGTCGTACCCCTGCTGCTTCCAGCTCCCGGGCACCGCCTTCAGGGATCGCCACCAGCGCATCGACGCGCTGACCGCGCTTAAGCGTGTCTATCACCAGCTCTTGCAGTGGTTTGGGGGCAACAAGGTGGGTTGCCTCCTGCCGGGAACGTTTCACATTATCGATGCGAGTGGCGCGAAATACGCGAGGGGCTTGTCTGTCGACGTCCCAGCCCACGAGGTAAACGCGGCTGTCATGGTTGACCAATCCCCACGGATCCATAGTGCGCCGGACTACCGGCGCGGAAGGCCGCGCGTAGTAATCGAAGCTGATACGCAACCCCTTACGCACGGCCGTCAGCACTGCGGTGGTTACCTCAGGGCTAATGCGGGTGATGTCGTTAACCGCAACGTAGACCGGCGCGCCGCTGAGATCTCTTGAGGCGCCCGAGGCGGCAATCTTGGTCCAAGCAGACAGCGTGAAATCGCTGAGTCCGCCCGGCTTGCCGATGCCGCCGGCTACGCCCAACACCATCGCTTCCTCTGGGGTGAAGTGAACCGGAGGAAGTTGGTACTCCTCCTGGTTAAGACGATAGGTCGAGCCAAATTCACCACTGGTATGGACCACTGGCACGCCTGCGCGCTGCAGCGTGACGACGTCGCGCGCAAGCTGTTTTAGAAAGGCCTCGTCTCCGCGATCTTGGTAGCCTTCCACGTTCTTGCGGATCCAGGCCGCGCTGCGATCGGGGCTGCCACCGCCGTGGGCTGCGCCCTGCAGCGCAAAGGAAAGATTAGTCAACCTTTCAACGGCGGGGTCGCGTTTGCCTGGTTGAGGCTTCGCCATAGGCCCGTGTGCTCCTTAAAGGAAATAGGTGAATTTACGCGTTGTGCTCCATGTAGTCTAACAACGCTTGCAGCCTGGCATCCTCGAAGACAAACGGGTCTGAGAACTCCTCGGTGTGCGGTTCAGGTCGGTTTACCTTCAGACGCGTCCAATCCACGGTAACGTTGGCGCCCAAGCGGCGCGCCGTCTGCAGGAATTCTCCGCGCAGGCGCGCACGCGTAGTCTGCGGCGGAGTATCGACGCAGGCCGCGATAGCCGCGTCGGTGGTCCAACGCTCAACCATCTTGCGCGATTCCAGCACGTTAAACAGGCCGCGGCCAGGGCGAATATCGTGGTAGGTCAAGTCAATCTGCGCCAGCTTGGGGTGGGCCCAATCGCCACCGAGGCGCTCACGATAGCGATCCAGCAGGCTGCGCTTGATTACCCAATCGATCTCGCGGTCGACGCCGCTGAAATCTTGGGTGTCAATGGCATGCAGCGTGCGCTGCCAGAGGTCTACTACCTTGCGCATCTCGGCATTCGGAGTGCCCTCATCCGGGCGTTCCTCTAGCCAGCGTTGGGCGGCCTCGCACAGGGCGTACTGCACTTCCAATGCTGTGATGGTCGAGCCGTCCTTCAACCCTAATTCGGTACGGCCAGTGGTATCGCGGGCGATGTCACGGATGCGATGAATAGGATCAACGACATCGAAACGCGGTACGTCGAAGCCTGCCTCTAGCATTTCCAGCATCAACAACGTTGAACCGATCTTCAACGCCAGCGTGGTCTCCGACATGTTGGAATCGCCGACGATGACGTGCATGCGGCGGAAGCGTTTAGAGTCACCATGCGGCTCGTCACGGGTGTTGATGATAGGCCGCGAACGAGTCGTGGCCGAGGACACGCCTTCCCAAACTTGATCCGCGCGTTGGGAAAGCAAAAAGCGAGCAGGCTCGTTTGCCTTAGCCGGTTGAATCTTGCCGGCGCCGCAGATGAGTTGGCGGGTGATCATGAAAGGCAGCAAGGCCAGGCCTAAGTCTTTGAGCACCGCGTGACGGCTAATGAGGTAGTTCTCGTGGCAGCCATAAGAATTGCCTGCTGAGTCGACGTTATTTTTAAACAAGTAGACGGAAGCTGGGCGATTTTCGGCAGCCATCGTTCCTTCAGCCTTGCGGGCGAGCTCGTCTACGATGCGGTCACCCGCGCGCTCATAGTTGATGAGCTGGGTGAGGCTATCGCACTCGGCAGTGGCGATCTCCGGGTGTGAGCCCACGTCAAGGTAGAGCCTTGAGGCATTAGGGCTAAAAATATTCGAGGAAGAAAATTGCTCCACGACGGGCCGGAACAAGATGCGCGCCACTTCATCGGGCGTAAGCGCGCGCTGATTGCCATCGGCCCGTGAGGTCACGCCATATTCGGTCTCGATGCCCATGATGCGGCGGGCATAGACATGATCCGTGTGCGCCTCGCTCACGCCTATTCGCCGCCCTTTTGCACATATGCGCGTACGAATTCTTCAGCATTGTTTTCGAGCAGGCCGTCGATCTCATCAAGCAGATCATCCGTGCCCGTGCTATTGATGCTCACCTGGCCCGCGGAGAACTCCGCTGCCTCGTCACCGTTGCTACCGCCGTTGCCGGCGTTTACCTGGGATTGGTTTCCGCTCATCGTCTCTAAACCTTCTTTCTTTCCTACTATCTTTCTATCTTTTCGGCGAATTGCTTCCTAAAGATTCTTCGCGCTAACTGCGCCGAATCGCTACCCCGGCCTTATCGAGCTCAACGAGTAGGGTTTCGACGTCGTCAGCCCGCTCGATGAGCTCCGCAGCATCAGCTGCGCCTAGCTCTAGCGTGTCATCGAGAGTGACGGTCGCGATACCGGAACCACTGTGCAGGGAGACAGACTGCCAGCTGGCGGCAACGACTGCCTCACCGTATTTTTCTATGACTCGGCCGCGGAAGAATGCACGCGTATCCCGCGGCGGGTTCTGCGCTGCCCTGGCAATCTCCTCCTCACTGACGAGCACGCGCATGCGCCCCTTTCGCACCAACGCATGGTAAAGCGATTTGGCGGGATCGACGTCAGTGTATTGGAGATCGATAAGCGCCAGTTTGGGATCGTCGACGGCCACGCCGCGATCCATGTATCCCTTGAGCAACTGGTATTTGGCTACCCAGTCCACCAGATGTGCCGCGGAAAGCGGCTCTGCCGCGAGCAGGCCGACGACCTCGTCCCACGCCGCCAGGACCTTCTCATCCACGTCATTCGTCGGAGTGACCCTCTTGCGATATTCAGCTAGCAAATCAAGTGCTGAGAGCTCGCGGCCGTCCTTAAGCTTCAGCTTGTGCTGTAGCTGCAGGTCCCGGCTAACCAAGGAAACCTCGGCCACCGCATCGCGGAGCTGTAGGTCGCTGAAATCGACGCCCGCTTCAATGGCATCAAGCACCAAGGAGGTCATGCCAAGCTTCAACAGGTTTGCTGTCTGCGACATGTTGGCATCGCCAATGATGACGTGTAGGCGGCCAAAGTCCTCAGCTACCGCGTGCGGCTCGTCTCGAGTGTTGATGATGCCGCGGTTGAGCGTTGTCTCCAGCGAGATTTCCTGCTCGATGTAGTCGGCGCGCTGGGAGATCTGAAATCCTGGCTCTTCCCCTTCTTGTCCAAGGCCAACGCGGCCAGCGCCAACCACTACCTGGCGTGCCACGAAGAACGGGATGAGGCCCGCGGCAATCGCGGAAAATTCGGTAGAGCGTCGGTACTGGTAATTTTCGTGCGAACCGTAGGATGCTCCTTTGCCATCCACATTGTTCTTGTAGAACTTCAGTGGCGGGCACGGATCATGATTTGCCAGCACAGATGTGCCCTGCGCGGATAGGCGCGCTACCGCTTCGGCGGCTTGTCGCAAAACTACGTCACCGGCGGCGTCGTAAAGCATGGCGTCCCAAGCATTCGTGCATTCCGGGGAGGAATACTCCGGGTGCGCGTGATCGACGTAGAAGCGCGCACCGTTTGCGGTCACCACGTTGGCCACGCCGATTGCATTCGGATCGACCACGGGAACGGTTTGATAGCGCTTCAAATCAAAACCGCGAGAGTCACGCAGTGGATGTTCCTCGCGGAAGTCCCAGCGCGAACGCGCCAAAGTATGCAGCGCCGCATAAGCCACGACCGCATGGGTCGAGGTGACAATGGGCGAAAGCTCTGGACTCGTGGGAGTGGAAATCCCGTACTCAGTCTCTGTTCCTAGGACGCGTGCCATGAGGTACTCCTAAAGCCCATTAGCTCAACTCGGGTTACTTCTGCGCCAGCCTGGGTGCCGGCAACAATCTTGGTCCACTCCTCAGGGCTAGCCGAGGTTGGTACGTATTCTGACTCCGCCTGCTCCGCGGCAATGGCCTGGCGCAAGTGATCCGAAGTAATACCGTGCGTGCTCATCTCGCTATCAGCAAGCGCTTCCTTGATCGCAAGCTTCTTTGCACGCGCTACGATGTTGGCAATCATCGCGCCGGAGACAAAGTCGCGGTAGAACAACGTCTGCGGCTCATCATTGCGGTAATGCAGACGTACGAAGGGCCGCTCCGAATAGAGCTCTTCGACTGCTGAGTCAATGAGCCCCTCGAGGTCCGCCTGGTGCGGTACCTTCTGACCCAGATGCCGGCTAAAGATCTCGCGGGCGCCTTGCTTGCTGGGGCGATTGACGCGAATCTTGATGTCGAGCCGGCCCGGGCGCATGATGGCAGGATCGATGAGCTCCTCGCGGTTGGTGGCGCCGATGACGATGACGTTGCCCAGCTTTTCGACGCCATCGAGCTCCGTCAACAGCTGCGGAACCACCGTTGTCTCCATGTCTGAGGAAACTCCGGAACCACGGGTACGGAAGATGGATTCCATCTCGTCGAAGAAAACGATGACTGGGCGGCGCGAGTCCTGGGCTGCGAGTTCGCGAGCGCGTTCAAAGATAAGGCGAATGCGGCGCTCGGTCTCACCCACGTACTTGTTTAAGAGTTCAGGGCCCTTGACATTCAAAAAGAAGCTCGGGCCGCCGCTACCCATCTTGGTAGCAAGGGAGTTTGCCACGGCCTTAGCAATCAAGGTTTTGCCGCAGCCCGGCGGGCCATAGAGCAACACGCCCTTCGGCGGCTCCAAGTCATATTGCCGGTAAAGATCCGGATGAAGGAAAGGCAGCTCGACGGAATCGCGGATTTGGGAGATCTGAGCATCCAGACCGCCGATGTCGTCGTAGCTAAGCTCTGGGACCTCCTCCAACGAAAGTTGCGCCACCTCGGACTTTTCAATCTTTTCGAGCGCGACACCTGCCTTGCCATCGACAAGGACGGTATCACCAGCGCGAATGCCCTCGCGTAGACGCGCAGCCAAAAGCACCACCTGCTCCTCGCCGGAGGAGTTCGCCACGATGACGCGGGTGCTGCCTAAAGTCTCTTGCACGGTGGCAAGGCTTCCCATTTGCGGGTGTCCACAAGCTTCTACAACGACGAAGCCCTCGCCTAAACGCACGAGTTGACCGGCTTCAAGGCTGCCTGGCTCTAGGTTGGGCGAGACCTTCACCCGCATGGGGCGGCCGTTGGTATAGACCTCGGCGTCGCGCCGGGAATCATGCGGCTTTCCTGAGTATCCGAGGAATACACCATAGGTTGAGGCAGGCTCTGACAGTTCGTTGACCTCGGCCAACATCTGCTGCAGCTTGTTGCGGGAATCCTGCAGCAGCGAAGCGAGCTTGGTGTTGCGCTCGGCTAGCTGATCAATCTGCCTTTTGAGGGCGGCTGTGTGACTTGCGTCGGTCATAGCTACACACTAGCGCGTGAACCATGCCGACAAGTCAGGTTGGCCTAAAATCCCCCGCGGACTCTTTGGCTCCGCCTCGTTTTGGACTTACTTGCGGGCGCGGCGCTGTGGGCGGGGTGGAGTCACGCCGTCGGCAAGGCGGCGCGTCCAGATGAGGAACGCAGTGTGCGCGTTCATGCGGTGCTCTGGACGGGTGGCAAGGCCTTCCACCTTCCATTCACGCACGAGGGACTCCCAGGCCTTCGGCTCGGTAAAGCACTTCAGCTCGCGGATCCCCTCCATGACCTTCATCAGCTGCGGCACGGTAGCCACGTAGGTCATGAAAACGCCGCCCGGGATCAGGATGTCGCGAACCTTCTCCAGGTGCTCCCACGGCTCAAGCATGTCGAGGATGACGCGGTCAACCGGACCGCCGAGTTCTTCCACGGTGACGTCCGCCAAATCACCCAAGCGCGGGGTCCACCACTCAGGCTGCTCGCCGAAGTATTCCTTGACGTTGTCCACGGCGTACTCCAGGTGGTCATCGCGCACCTCGTAGGAGAAGACGTGTCCCTGCGGGCCAACGGCGCGCAGCAGCGTCATGGACAACGCACCGGAGCCGGCGCCAGCCTCCAGGACGCGTGCGCCCATGAAAATATCGCCTTCGACCAGGATCTGCGCGGAGTCCTTCGGGTAGATGACCGCCGCGCCACGCGGCATGGAAAGCACGTGGTCCACCATCAAGTGACGGAAGAGCAGGAAGTCGCTGCCCAGCGTGGAGCGCACCACGGAGCCCTCATCCAGACCGATGATTTCGTCGTGGCGGATGATGCCCTTGTGCGAGTGAAACTCGCCACCTTCCTCAAGTATCACCGTGTAGTGGCGGCGCTTAGCATCGGTCAGTTGGACGCGATCGCCATAGTGAAAAGGTCCGGAATAAGGCATGGTGTGTGCTTCCTATGCTTTCTCGTGGATTTAAAGGAGGTTTAATTAACCTAACAAGTATGCCTCAATGGCCTTGGCCATCCATACTTGGTCACGCTCGCCGACCATCTCGCGTGCGGAGTGCATAGAAAGCATCGGCACGCCGACGTCGACGGTGTCGATACCTAAGCGGGTCGCGGTGATGGGACCGATGGTGGAGCCACAGGGCACGTCGTTGTTGCCCACGAAGCGCTGGAAAGGAACCTTGGCCCGCTCGCATGCGCGCTCCCACAGGGAGACGGTCGTTGCGTCGGACGCGTAGCGCTGATTGCCGTTGATCTTGGTGACGGGGCCCTTACCGATAATCGGGTGATGCGTGGGATCGTGCTTGCCTGCGTAATTAGGGTGGACCGAATGCGCGGCGTCGGCCGACACGCAGCAAGAACGCGCATACATTTGATACCGCTCCTCTTCGTTGGCCCCCAGCGCGCGACCAGTGCGCCCCAGGACATCGGCGAGAATCGGGCCGGCAGCACCGAAACGAGAAGCCGAGCCCACCTCTTCGTGGTCGAAGGCAGCCATGACCAAAATGTCTTCGTGGCCATAGTCCTTCTGCTGGGCGGCATTGCGCATTGCGACGACGCTGGCAAACACGGAAGAAAGATTATCCATGCGGCCGGCCGCGATGAAGCGCTCACCGGTGCCGAATACGGCGCCCCGCTGGGCATCGGCAGTAATGAGATTGAATGCAGAGATCTCATCCTGAGCCACGCCGATGGACTCCGCTACCACGCGCAATACCGAGGCATCGGGAGTGCCCACGGAAAGCACCGGCTGCATGTTGTGCTGGCGATCCGGCTTGAACTCGTCCTTACGGTAGAGATGGATAGCTAGCGAAGGCAGGCGCAGAATCGGGCCGGTGTTGACCAAATGATGCGCGCCATCCTTCGTCACCACTTGACCGGCAACGGTCAGCTCACGGTCGAACCAGGTATGCAGCAACGGGCCGCCGTAAATTTCTACCGCGACCTGCTGCCAGCCCGCAGCATCAAAATCGGGGGTCGGCTTGAGCACAAGGCCTGGCGAATCTGTATGAGAACCGATGATCCTAAACGCGGAGTGTTTGCCCGCGCCCTCCGGCACGAACCAAGCCATGATGGCGCCGCCGCGAATCATGTAGTGGCCGCCTGGGGCTGCTGACCATTCCGCGGCCTCATCCTGGCGGACAAAGCCCACCTCTTTTAGCTGCCGCGCCACCTCATGGGCCGCGTGATAGGAAGAAGGAGAAGAGGCTATGAAATCAAGGAACTCATCCGAAATACTCATGCCTCCTACTTTGCCATGAATTGCACCGCGCTAGGCTAAAAGGACCATGGCTGATGCACGAAAACCTCGCCCGTTGGCGCTTTCGCCTTCTCGGGCCTCAGACTATAAACAGTGCCCACTTCTCTACCGCTTTCGGGCAATCGACAAGCTCCCCGAGCCGAAGACCGTAGCGCAGGTAAAAGGAACGCTGGTCCACGCAGTTTTAGAAAACACCCACAAGCTGCCGCGCGAAGAGCGTGACTACCCCGCTGCGGTGAAAATGATTAAGCCGGAATGGGCCAAGATGGTCGCTGCCGACGCCGCGCTTAAAGAGCTCGTGCCCGAGGAAGAAACCCTCGATTTCTTCGTAGCGGCCCGCGAATTGCTCAAGGGCTATTTCCAGATGGAAAACCCGCAGGGCTTCGATGCTAAAGAATGCGAGATGTACGTCAATACCGTCTTGCCAAACGGCGTGCCGGTCCGCGGCTTCATCGACCGCGTGGACGTTGCCCCAACCGGTGAGGTCCGCGTCGTGGACTATAAGACCGGCAAGAAGCCAATCCCCCGCTTTAGCCAAGACGCCCAGTTCCAGATGCGTTTCTACGCTCTTGTCTATTGGCGAATGCTGGGCGTCATCCCCGCCCAGCTGCGCCTGATGTATCTCAAGGTCATTGACTCGATGTTCCTTACCCCAACCCGCGAAGAGCTGGAGTACTTCGAGCGTGACCTAGGCGAGCTCTGGGCAAAGATCGAGGGCGATGGTAAGGAAGGTCTCTTCCGCCCGAAGACCTCGAAGCTTTGCAGCTGGTGCTCTTTCCAAGAGCTTTGTCCTGAATTCGGCGGAACCCCGCCCGAGTATCCGGGTTGGCCGGGCTCCGCCGCAGATAGCTAGAACAGGCCGGAAATGGTGCCGTCGGCGGCAACATCGATGTTGTTGGCCGCCGGTTTCTTTGGCAGACCCGGCATGGTCATGACGTCGCCAGTCAGCACCACGATGAAGCCCGCGCCAGTACGCGGCAGCAGCTCGCGCACGTGGAGGGTATGGCCCTCTGGAGCGCCCAAGGAAGCCGGGCTATCGGAGAAGGAGTACTGCGTCTTTGAGATGACCACTGGGAAGTTATCCCAGCCATTGTCCTTGATGTACTGCAGGTCCTTCTTGGCCTTCGGGCCGTACTCGATAGAGGTTGCGCGGTAGACCTCGGTGGCGATCTTTTCGATGGACTTTTCCACGCCCTCTGCTGGATCGTAGAGCTGATGTGCCTGACCCTCGGAGAGGTTTTCTAAGAGAGTTTCTGCCAACTCCTTGGCTCCTTCGCCGCCCTTTGCCCAGACATCTGCCTCAGCCAGGGCGACGCCAAAGTCCTTCGCCCAGGTCCGCATGAATTCGCGCTCGGCCTCGGTATCGCTGTAGAAGGAGTTGAGCGCAACTACTGGTTGCAGACCAAACTTGCGGATGTTTTCAACGTGGCGCTCGAGGTTGACGATACCCTTGCGCAGTGCATCAAGATTTTCCGTGGTCAGGTCCTCACGGGCCTGGCCGCCGTTGTACTTCTGGGAGCGGATGGTGGCAACGACCACAGCGCCCGCGACGTCGAGCTCGCCAAAGCGAGCCTTGATATCCATGAACTTCTCGCCGCCCAAGTCAGCGCCAAAGCCAGCCTCGGTGAGCACAATGTCGCCGAACTTCATCGCAGTCTGTGTTGCAAGCAAGGTGTTGCAGCCATGCGCAATGTTGGCAAAAGGTCCACCATGTACGAATGCCGGGGTGCCGCCCAGAGTCTGCACGAGGTTCGGGTTGAGGGCGTCGCGCATCAAAGCGGTTAGTGCGCCCTCAGCACCAAGCTCGCGTGCCGTGACTGGTTCTTGGTCGAAGGCATAGCCAACGGTGATATCACCCAAGCGCTTCTTAAGGTCTTCGAGGTCAGTAGCCAGGCCCAAGATAGCCATGATCTCAGAAGCTGCGGTGATGGTGAATCCAGTTTCCGCAGGCACTCCGTGTGCCGGGCCGCCGAGGCCGGTGACGACGCCGCGCAGCGCACGGTCATTGACATCGAGGCAGCGCTGCCAGGTCACGCGGCGCGGGTCGATGCCGAGCTGATTTCCTTGGTGGATGTGGTTATCGATGATGGCAGCCAAGGTGTTGGTGGCCGCTGCGATGGCATGGAAATCACCGGTGAAATGAAGGTTGATATCCTCCATCGGGACAATTTGGGAATAACCACCGCCGGCGGCACCACCCTTGATGCCCATGACTGGACCTTGGGAAGGCTCACGCAAAGCGACGATGGCCTTGTGCCCCAGTAGTGCCAAAGCATCGGTTAGGCCAATCAGCGTTGTGGACTTGCCTTCACCAGCCGGTGTTGGAGAAACACCAGTGACGAGCACCAGCTTGCCTTTAGTGGGAAGGTGCTCGAGCTTCGTGATATCGACCTTGGCTTTGGTGTTGCCATAAGGAATGAGCGCTTCCTCCGGGATTCCCGCACGAGAAGCAATATCGGTAATTGGCTCCAGTTTGTGAGCCTGTGCGATTTCGACGTCTGAGAGTTGGGTAGCCATGGCCTTATGCTACAGAGAAAAGCCGCCCGATCTGCCTGTTTCGGAGAAAAGGACAGTGGGCGGCTAAATTGTCAAATCGCGGGCTCTAGGCGATGACAGCACCGAGTGCGTAGCTCAGCAGAACAGCGACCACGATGGAGACCGTTCCTGGGATGAGGAATGGGTGGTTGAACACGGCCTTTCCGATGCGGGTGGAGCCGGTATCGTCCATCTCAACTGCGGCCAGCAAGGTTGGGTAGGTCGGGAGGATGAACAGAGCGGAAACGGCTGGGAATGCGGCCAGTGCGGTCAGCGGGCTTACGCCCAGGGCCAGTGCGGCTGGCAGCAGCGCCTTGGTGGTAGCAGCCTGGGAGTACAGCAGTGCGGCGGCGAAGAAAAGAACGACGGCCAGCATCCACGGAGCGGACTTGACGACGTCGCCCGCCATGGTCTGGATGTTGTCCATATAGTGGTTGATGAGCGTTGTGCCCAGCCAAGCGACGCCGAGAACACACATGGAAGCAGACATACCAGATTTGAATACCGGGGTGTTGAGGATGTCGGCGGCTGGAATCTTGGTGATCATGACGATGAGCGTTGCCGCGGTGAGCATGACCGTCATGATGGCCTCGTTGCGTGGCAGGGTCGGCTCGGTGATGAGGCCAACCTGCTCCGAGGTTAGCGTTGCCCAAATCATGACGATGATGATGGCAGCCAGGAAGATGTAGATGGAGGCCTTTGCGCCCTTTTGCGTGCTTTGGTCGGTGTGTCCCTTCGGCATTGCGACGAGGCCCTGTGCGAGGCGCTCCTGATAGACCGGATCGTCTTCTAGTTCCTTACCCGCGTGGTTTGCCAGCCAAGCAGCCGGGAAGATGCTGAGGAAGGTTGCTGGAATAAGAACGCCGAGCAGCTGGAGGTAACCGATGCCGGTTGGCTCCAGAAGCGAGGCCAGCAGGACCACAGCGGCGGAAATCGGCGAGGCACAGATTGCCATCTGGGAGGCTACAACGGCGATGGAAAGCGGACGCGATGGGCGGACCTTGCCTTCCTTTGCTACCTCGACGATGACGGGCAGCGTAGAGAATGCGGTGTGGCCAGTACCTGCTAGAACGGTCATCAGCCAGGTGACGATCGGTGCATAGTAGGTGATACGGCGCGGGTTCTTACGCAGGAAGCGCTCGGCCACCTGGACCAGGTAGTCCATACCGCCCGCGCGCTGCATGGCGGCGATGGCGGCAATAACGGTCATGATGATGCCGATGACGTCGAAAGGAATATCTTCACGGGTAACCGGCACGCCTGTTAGGCCCAGCAAGAGGACGCCGAGACCGCCAGCGACACCGATGCCGATTGAGCCAATGCGGGCACCTAAGTAAATCGCGGCGAGGACAATGAGGATATGGACTACAGCCATGGGAATCTCCACAAGGTCGAAAAATTAAATGGCTTCCTCAGCCGAAAATAAACGAGTCAGCCATGCTCTGTCCTCTCCATTGTCCCCCAAATCGTGTGGCTTTGGTTAATTAAAACGCCCGTTTGTGCTTGTTCCCACAAAATTAACCTATTGCATTACGGTTGGTTGATTGAAAACCAAAGAAATTCCTGCACAACAACAAAACGACGAAAGGCCATGTGGTAAAACCACATGGCCTAAAACCCGTACCTAATAGCTCGCGGGGGCGCTGATACATTTAGGGCTTAGGTCGGATTTAGTCCTCGTCGATGTAGAGCTGGCCGCGGAACTCTGGGTGCATCAGGTTCTCAACGGACAGAACCTTGGACAGGGTTGCCTCGTCCATAAGGCCCTTCTCCAGAACGAGTTCCTTGACGCCCTTGCCGGTCTTCAGGGACTCCTTAGCGATTTCGTCACCGTTGTGGTGACCGATGAACGGGTTCAGGTAGGTGACGATACCGATGGAGTTTTCAACGTATGCGCGGCAGACATCAGCGTTGGCGGTGATGCCGGTGACGCACTTCTCGCGCAGGGTGTCAACAGCGTTGCCCATGATACGGATGGACTGGAACAGTGCCTCACCGATGACCGGCTCCATGACGTTGAGCTGGAGCTGGCCAGCTTCAGCAGCCATGGTGACAACGTGGTCATTGCCGAAGATCTTGAAGCAGACCTGGTTGACAACCTCTGGGATAACCGGGTTGACCTTACCCGGCATGATGGAGGAACCAGCCTGGCGAGCAGGCAGGTTGATCTCGCCCAGGCCAGCGCGTGGGCCGGAAGCCAGCAGGCGCAGATCGTTACAGATCTTGGCCAACTTCATAGCGGTGCGCTTGATGACGGAGTGCAGCAGAACGTATGCGCCGCAGTCGGAGGTTGCTTCGATGAGGTCGCGAGCGGTCTTGATCTCCAGGCCAGTGACCTCGGATAGAGCTGCGGTGACCTGGTGGCGGTAGCCAGCTGGGGTGTTAACGCCGGTACCGATTGCGGTGGCACCGAGGTTGATCTCCAGCAGGCGCTTCTGAGCGTCGCGCAGTACAGCCTGCTCCTCAGCCAGGTTATGAGCGAATGCCTTGAACTCATCACCCAGGGTCATAGGAACAGCGTCCTGCAGCTGGGTGCGGCCCATCTTCAGGATGTCCTGGAACTCGTTGCCCTTGTCGTGGAAAGCGTTCTGCAGGGAATCGATACGCTCGATCAGGGTGTCCAGGGAGTAGTACAGACCCAGGCGGAAACCGGTTGGGTATGCGTCGTTGGTGGACTGGGACATGTTGACATCATCGTTCGGGTTGATGATGTCGTATGCGCCCTTTTCCTCGCCGAGGTACTCAAGAGCGAGGTTGGCAACAACCTCGTTGGTGTTCATATTTAGCGAGGTGCCCGCGCCGCCCTGGAAGACGTCGAGCGGGAATTGGTCCATGCAGCGACCCTCGTCCAGGATCTGGTCACATGCCCAGATGATTGCCTCTGCCTTCTGCTTAGGCAGAACGTGCAGACGACGGTTGGCCATTGCGGTGGCCTTCTTGACCATCACCATGCCGCGGATGAAGTCTGGAATGGTGTTGATAGTGACGTAGGAGATCTGGAAGTTGTCGATGGCGCGCAGGGTGTGGACACCGTAGTACGCGTCATTCGGGATCTCCATGGAGCCGAGAAGGTCGGTCTCGGTGCGAGACTTCTTAGAAGAAGACTTCTTAGCCTTGGCAGCGTCCTTGGCCTCGTTAGCAGAAGGTTTTACGCCCTCCTGCTTAGCGTCGATTTCTGCATCCTTCTTAGTGGTCTTAGCCATTTGGCGGGACTCCTTAAGTGGTCAATACTCGCTGAAAAATCCACGAGCATTTCGAACGATGATTGTTTGAGTAAACTCAATGCCCATCGTAACTAGAGCAGACATTCCGGCGTTCAATCTCCGCAAGATCTCTAAAATTTACCCCTAAAAGCGGGCGATCCGTAGCTCTGATGCCAGGATAGCTTCCGCTCCCAACGCCGAAAGGTGGTCCATAATTCGATTCGCATCCTGCCGTGGGACCATCGCGCGCACCGCTACCCAATTGTCCCTTGCGAGAGGGGCAACCGTGGGCCCGGTAAGCCCCGGTGTTACTGCCGAAGCCGCCTCCAAGTCTTCTTTGGCCACGTTGTAATCGAGCATCAAATAGTTACGCGCATTTAGGATGCCCTGGATGCGTTGGAGGACTACTTGCTCTTCATCGCTCAATCCCACGCCAGCGCGCTTGACGAGGACCGCCGTGGACTCGGTGATGGCTTCCCCAAACGGTGCAAGCCCCTGCTGACGCAGCGTCGCACCGGTAGAGACCACGTCTGCGATCGCATCGGCAACGCCTAAGTGGATGGAAATTTCCACCGCACCATCGAGGCGGATAACTTCAGCTTCAATCCCTCGCTGCCGCAGATCCGCGCGCACGAGATTGGGATAAGAAGTAGCGATCTTTTTGCCCTGCAGCTTCTCAATGGTCCAGTCTTCACCTTGGCGGGCGGCGTAGCGGAAAGTGGATGCGCCAAAGCCTAGATCTAGAACCTCGTTGAATGATGCGCGGGAGTCACGCGCGAGATCGCGGCCAGTAATGCCTAAGTCCAAGACGCCTTGGGCGACGTAGATGGCGATGTCTTTGGGGCGCAAAAAGAAAAACTCGACACCGTTAGCCTCGTCAACGATGTTGAGTGCCTTGGAGTGCCCGCGGCCTTTGTAGCCGGCTTCTGCCAAGATGCTAAGGGCAGCCTCGGACAATGATCCCTTGTTGGGAACGGCAACTTTAATCATCTTAAGGCTCCTTCCCTTTAGAGATACTTGTAGATATCTTCTGGCCTAAGGCCCCGCTTTAGCATCATGACCTGTAGCCAGTAGATAAGTTGCGACATTTCCTCGGCGAGCTCTTCGTCGGATTGATACTCGGCAGCAATCCAGACCTCACCGGCTTCCTCGATGATCTTCTTGCCAAGATGATGAGCGCCCTTATCGAATGCAGCCACGGTTCCAGAGCCCGTCGCACGGGCCTGAACCTTCTCGGACAATTCTGCAAAAAGGGACTCGAAATTCTTCACGGATTCTATTGTTGCATAGAAACTCGGCTCCGAGGGCTAAAATTGATAACTAAATAGATTTGGACGAATTAGAGCTGATCTCGCCAAACCACGCATAGACATCTGCCGCGTTAACGCCGTCTAAGTGACGCGCAGGCCGTAGCGTAGAAATTTCAGTTACTTCCGCTGGAACCTCTACCCTGTCATCCTCCGGTAGGCCAATGACGTGGCAGCCGGCGTCGACAGCCGCACGCATGCCCGCAGCAGAATCCTCAAAGACCAAGCAATCAGCGGGATGAAGATCGAGGCGACGTGCTGCCTCCAAGTACATATCGGGTGCAGGCTTTCCGGCTGGTACTTCGTCACCGCAGATTGTATCGACGAAGAATTCTTCGCCTATCTCCGGAATTGCCGAAGAAGCGACATAGCGCTCCGTATTCGTGGTGACCATCATCGGCACACCATCCGCATGCAGTTCACGCAGAAGTTCCGGGATACCTGGGAAGATTTCTAGGTTGCCGTGGAAGAGATTTTTGACGTAGTCAAAAGTAACCTCCTGGTAACGCTGATAGTCACCGGGCATAAGCTCGACTCCAGCCAACTCAGCGCAGACTGAAAGAGTCTTTTCAAAAGTGCCGCCAACCGTAGCAAGCCGCTCCTTCGGGGTCATTGAATGGCCCATAAGGCTAGACAGATGCAATGTGGCTTGGGTCCACAAGGGCTCAGAGTTGGTCAGCGTGCCGTCCATGTCCCAAAAGATGGCTGCGGGCCGTTTGGGTATAGCTTGACTGGATGCGGAACTTGCAGATTCGAAAGATGAGCTCATCAAAAGATAAGGGGGTTACGTTTAGAAGTCGAGCTCAGGCAGTTGTGCCAAGGCTTCGTCATCGGCGCCGGTGGCTGCGGAGGCATTGTAGATAAGCTCAGAGAGCTCTTCCTTTTCCTCCGGCTCCAAAACTGCATCCGCGTTCTTGCGGTTGAACGCAGCCAGCTTCTCTACTGACTTGTTCACGCTCGCGGCAAGAGATTGCCCGTCTGGATCATCAGGGAGTGCATCAAGATCGTCAAGAAGCTTTTCCACAATGGAACGCAGCTCTGGAAGAACGCCGGCGTCGAAGGGCGCCTCCCAGAATTCTTTCTCTTCTTCTTTGAGGTAGCTGCCGGTGGCAAAAGACTCGAGATTGCTGATGAACTCATCGACGGTGGGCTGAAAATCTGCGCGAATGCTCATGAAGTGAATTCTGCCTGATATTTCTTAAACGCGCACGCCAAGTAGCGAATAAAAAGCGGTACGCAGCAATTCGGCCGCCTGCTCGTCATCTGCGCCGCGCTCGCCCGCTGCCCACTCGTCGACAGCCTGAAAAGCTGCCGGCGTATCCAGGTCATTGGAAAGCGCGAGACGCATTGCGTCGACAAGCGCCTGTGCGGCCTCTACGCTGCCCGGATTCTCCAGAGCCTTACGCCAGTTTGCCAGGCGTTCGTTGGCCGCATGCAGAACCTCATCGGACCAATCGCGCTCGCTGCGGTAGTGGCCTGCGAAGACGCCCAGGCGAATGGCGGAGGGATCAACGCCCGCCTCAACCAGCTTGTGCACGAAAACGAGGTTGCCCAGAGACTTCGACATCTTGACGCCGTCGAGGCCAATCATGCCGGTGTGCACGTAAACCTGCGCCATACGCTCCACACCCAAGGCTGCCTCCGCATGCGCTGCTGAGAACTCGTGGTGTGGGAACTTAAGATCGCTGCCGCCGCCCTGGATATCAAACGAGGCGCCCAGGCGATTGGTGGCGATAGCAGAACACTCAATGTGCCAACCAGGTCGGCCCGGGCCAAATGGAGAATCCCATGCCGGCTCGCCTTCACGGTGAGCGCGCCAAATCAAGGCATCCAGCGGGTTGCGCTTTCCTGGACGCTCAGGGTCCCCACCGCGTTCGGCGAAGAACTCCTCCATCTCCGCTGCGGAGTAGTTGGACTCGTAGCCGAAGGCTTCCGTGGCTTCGATGGAAGCATAGACGTCGGGGAATTCGGGGTCGTCAACGATGTAGGCGGCGCCGGCATCGAGAAGCTTGCCCACCATCTCGGTGACCTCATCGATGGCTTCCATCGCGCCCACGTAATCCTGGGGTGGCAAAACAGAGAGCAGCTCCATATCGGAGCGGAA
Source organism: Corynebacterium sp. c25Ua_89 (assembly GCF_047459735.1). Lineage (NCBI taxonomy): Bacteria > Bacillati > Actinomycetota > Actinomycetes > Mycobacteriales > Corynebacteriaceae > Corynebacterium > Corynebacterium sp. c25Ua_89. The sequence continues at coordinate 513,071 of NZ_JASBOD010000001.1, read as the reverse complement.
AAGATCAATCTGGGAGGTGCCGAGCTCACGCCAATCGACGCCGTCGCGCTCTGCACGCTCAAAGAGCGGGTCATCCACATCGGTGATGTTTTGGACGTAATGAACCTTGTAGCCGTTATCCAGGAGCTGGCGATAGGCCAGGTCAAAGGTCAAATATGTTGCCGCGTGGCCCAGGTGGGTCGAATCATAGGGAGTAATACCGCACACGTACATGGTGGCGGTGTCCCCCGTTACCTCTACCTTCCGGATCTGCTGATCCGCGGAGTCGTAGAGATGGAGTGCGTGGGGTTTCCCTGGAACTAATTCAACATGGGGTTCAGGCCAAGAATGCATGCGGCCTATCGTAGCGCCCTTTTCATGCCTAATGCACTTTGTGCAGCATTAGGCATCAGGCAGGACTCAGGCAGGGCTAATGGCCAGTTATGAGAAAGCTGGCCTAAGGCTGAAGGTAGCCGAAAGCGATGAGCGCCATGATGATAATGCCCACTGGGATGCGGTATGCGGCAAACCATTCGAAGGAATGGTTGCCCACGAACTTCAGCAGCCATGCAATGGAGGCATAGCCAATCGCAAAGGCGATGAGGGTGCCCACCAGCAGCTGCGCGCCGGTTGCGGACTGGCCGACAGTCGGGCCGAAGGCATCCCCCAAAGAAAACAACCCGGACGCCAGCACGGCTGGGATTGCGAGCAAGAAGCTAAAACGAGTTGCTACCTCGCGGTCGAGGCCCAAGAAGAGACCACCAGAGATCGTACCGCCGGAACGAGAAACGCCAGGCACCAGCGCCAAGCACTGGCATAGGCCCATGACGATGGCATCCTTCATGTTCAATTCTTCGAAGCCGCGCTCTTTTTTGCCGGTGCGCTCAGCCGCGATGAAGACAAAAGAGAAAAGGATGAGCATCGCAGCGGTAATCCACAGGTTGCGCAGATTGTCACGGATGAAATCCTTGCCCAGCACACCCAAGATGCCAATCGGAATGGAACCGACAATGACCATCCAGCCCATTCGATAGTCTTGACCGCGCTTTTCCTTATTGAAAAGACCGGAAAACCAGCCTTTAAGGATCTGCCAAATCATTCCGGCGAAGTAGACCAATACGGCTGCTTCCGTACCAAGCTGAATCACGGCAGTAAAGGAAGCACCAGCGTCTTGGCCCCAAAAAAGCTCGGAGACGATCCGCAGGTGGCCGGAAGAGCTAACCGGCAGAAACTCGGTGAGGCCTTGGACAATGGATAGGACGATGACCTGAAGCCAGGACATTGCGTCTGTTGCTGCTGCAGTATTCACTTGGGTGAGCATACATAGTCTGGCGCGCTTCGGGATCTACCCACGCTGGCTGCTAGGATAAACAACCGTGAAACCACTGGCCAGAACAAAGATATTGATGCCACTGACGCTTCTTGCAAGCGCCCTAGCACTTAGTGCATGCCAGCCGGAGGTAGGCGTTGGCGGTGATCCAGATTCAGCCCTGAAGGTAAACGCCACGCCTGCTCCTACCTCCAACGATGGGGTAAAGCCTGCAGGCAAGGTCGCGAAATTTGCGGAGAAGGTAACGGACCTCGCGGCCCACGGCAATACCATCGCCGTCCGCACCAAGGACGCACTCTACGTCGGTCAGCAGAGCGAGTTCCTCGGCGGCGACGCAAAGAAGATAGACATCGACGAAAAGTGCGGCGATTTGAACGCCTCTGAGCAGGGCTTCGTACTTGCTTGCGGCGATAAGGTCTATCTCATTGACCCAACCAAGCCCGATGCCCCGACCGAGGTAGCCATGGAGGAAGAAGGTCCGGTCACCGTCGCCACGCAACTTTCTAGCGGCGAGATCTTCGCAGGCTCCATGGACTCGCGCACGGTTGGCATCTATGAGGACGGCAAGCGCGACCGCGACATTGAGGTCGAGGAAGGCTCCGATCAGCTCCTGGCTGTGCCTAACGACGCCGGTGCCGACAACGTCGTGCGCATCCTGCGCGCTGATTCCACGATCCAGAACATCGATTGGCAAAACGATCGCGCCGGCGGCCGCCTTCGCGCAGGTCAAGGCATCGGCCAGATCTCTGTTGGTGACGGCGCCCTCGTCCTCGCCTCCGATACCTCTGGCGAGCGTCTTGCGGTATATACCGCCGACGACGTAATCCGTCTGCACCAATACGGCAACGTCGACGGCTCGCCATGGGGCGTGGCATGGGACCCACAGCGCCAGCTGGCATGGGTTACGACCACCGACAACGGCAAGGCACATGCCTTTTCCATCGCCTCGGGCGTCCCAGAGAACAAAGGTAGTGTTGACACGGTCGCAGATGCTCAAAATATCGCCGTGCTTGACGACGCCACCGTGGTCACCGCCTCTGCGAGTGGCAGCGGCATCCAGTTTATTTCCGAACCGAATCTGAAGTAAGGGCCCTTTAAAACCATGCAAGAAACTCGCGTCGACGCACTGCGCAAAAACGCCTATCAATTAGCGCTCAAAGGCATGTTTAAGCTCGCGCCCGAGCGCATTCACCTCATTATGATGGGCGCTTTATCCGGCTTGCAGAAAGCACCCCTGCTGCACCGCGGCCTACACAAGGTGGTGCCAGTCAATGATTCAGTACTGGAGCAAGAGGTATTCGGTGTAAAGTTCCCGCGCCCGCTGGGACTTGCAGCTGGTTTTGATAAGAATGCCGCAGCCGCCGATACTTGGTCTGCTGTTGGCTTTGGCTATGCGGAACTGGGCACCGTCACGGCAAAGGCGCAACCGGGAAACCCTGCCCCACGCCTTTTCCGCTTGAAGGCGGATCGCGCAATCTTAAACCGCATGGGCTTTAACAACGAGGGCGCAGCCGCTGCAGCCCGCAACCTGCGGGCACGTCGGACTTCCGACGTCATCGGCATCAACATTGGCAAGACTAAAGTCACCCCTGCCGAAGAAGCGGTCCAGGACTACCGCCAGTCAGCTTCGGTTTTGGGCGACCTAGCTGACTACCTCGTAGTTAACGTCTCCTCGCCAAACACCCCGGGCTTGCGTGACCTCCAAGCCGTTGAGTCCCTGCGCCCGATCATGGCCGCTGTGCAGGAATCCACCAGCTCTCCAGTCCTGGTCAAGATCGCTCCAGATCTCTCTGACGAGGACGTTGACGCCGTTGCCGATATGGCGGTCGAGCTGGGCCTTGCGGGCATCGTGGCCACCAACACCACTATTTCACGGGAGGGACTCAAGACCCCCGCCGACGAGGTTACTGCAATGGGCGCTGGTGGAATTTCGGGCGCACCGGTTGCGGCGCGCTCCTTGGAGGTCCTCCACCGCCTCCACGCACGGGTGGGTGACAAGCTTGTACTCATCTCCGTTGGTGGCATCGAAACCCCGGAGCAGGCGTGGGAGCGCATTGCTGCAGGAGCCAGCCTCCTGCAGGGCTACACGGGCCTGATTTACGGCGGCCCGGACTGGATTCGCGATATTCACCGCGGCATCGCCGAGCAAATTCGTGCTCACGGCCTTCGCAGCATCTCTGAGGCTGTAGGCTCCGGCCTTCCTTGGAAGTAGAAAGCTGCCAAGACAAAACCACGAAACGCCCGTCCCACCACCTCAACCTACAAGGTGGTGGGACGGGCGTTTTAACACGTCTTTAACGAGCCTTAGGTGGTCTCGTACCAACCCCAAGTGATCGCACGCCCCAGGGCGTGGAAATGAAGATTAAAGCCTAGGACAGTCGGCGTGGATTCTGGGTCGATGTCGAGCTTTTCCACATCTACCGCATGCACTACGTAGAGGTAACGGTGCGGGGCATGCTCTGCGGGCGGATTCGGGCCGTAGTAGGTCTTCTTGCCGGAATCCCCGCGCAAGCTAACCACGCCTTCGATGCCTAGGTCCTCAGCCGAACCTGCGCCGGTTGGAAGTTCTGTAACGGTGGCTGGGATGTTAAAGGCCGCCCAGTGCCAGAAACCCGATGCCGTAGGCGCGTCTGGGTCGAAGCAGGTAACCGCATAGGATTTCGTGCCTGCGGGCGCACCGCTCCACTTCAGCTGTGGAGAGACATCAGAGGGAGCGCGGAAACGCTCAGCGATCTCCTCGCCCTCTACAATGTCTGCGGAGGCCAGCTCGAAGCTCGGCAGATCCTTTAGCGGCGCATACGGATCGTGGCCGGGGAAACGGGAATCTTGTGCATATGAAGTCATATTTCAGTTGTACCTGAGGCCACACCATGCTGTCGATGAGTCTGGCATCTCAATTGGCAGGCCCCACGCCATACCGCAGGCATAACTGCCAACTTACAACGATGTACTTATACGCGCTTTAAAGACCTCAAAACTAGGCCATTTTCCGCCACTACCTGCTGATTTGTTTAATCTACGCGTTTCGCGCTACAGTATTCGAGTGCCCAGCCGAGAGGCTGAAAACACCCAGCCCGGGTGGCGGAATGGCAGACGCGCTAGCTTGAGGTGCTAGTGTCCTATTAACGGACGTGGGGGTTCAAGTCCCCCCTCGGGCACAAATCGAAAGTCTCGGGACATCGTTCACACGGTGGCCCGAGACTTTTTCCGTATTATCTATTGCCCTCCCTGCCTCGAGCTAAGATGAGGGCAATTATCCACATGGTAAAACAAGGCGCACAACTCTCGCCTGCCTCGGAAGCGCGACCGCTGCCAAGGTAGCCGCCTAGACCACAGCCTCAGAACCCTTAAGCTTTTTCGCTTTACGGCGTTCGATGAAGTACTTGATAATGATAGGTAGTACCGAAAGGAAGATGATGAGCAACATGATCTTCTCAATCGAGTCCGCGATACCCGGAATATTGCCTAGGAAGACGCCCACCAGATTCATCGACACTACCCACGCGATGGCGCCAGAGACATTCCACCCCACGAAGTTCTTATAAGGCATCTTCGCTGTACCAGCGGCAACCGGGATGTAGGTACGAACAATCGGTACGAAGCGGCCGAGCACAAGCGCAACCGGGCCATGCTTGGCAAAGAATTCTTCTGCCGCGACGAGGTGCTCAGTCTTCAAGATGCGTGCATCATCTTTGAATAGGCGGCGGCCGAAGCGATGGCCCAGGTAGTAACCAACTTGATCGCCCAGCACTGCAGCCACAATACCCACGCCGAGAAGCGTCCAGATATTCACGTGCAGCTGGTCGCGCAAGATCGCCGCTGTAACCAGCAGCGAGTCACCCGGCAGGAACGGGAACAAAACGCCCGACTCAATGAATACAACGACGGCAATGCCGGCGATTACCCATGGCCCAAATGATTCCAATAGGGTCGCAGCGTCCATGTAGGACAAAAGGTTAGAAATTGCGTCCACTCGATACTCCAAAAAATTCTTAAAGCGCCTCAACCAAAAGGAGGCGCAGGTGATTGCATTTAAGTATCTCCCCTGTCTTGCCACTTAGTACAGCTCGACATGGCCTTTCACGGCAAATTGTCGCGATCGACACAGCATACGTTCAGCCACCGCGATTCCACATCCAAAGATTGGCCCACTACTGTTTTATCCATGACTCGACTTCTTGGATGGCTGCGTAGCTTGGGCGGCTTCGCAAAAGACGTCTGTGCCTCTGCAGTCGCCGCCGTGCAAGGTTGGTCAGCCACGCGATGGTTGGTCGTCCTCACTACGGCCATTTGCCTAGGCGTTGCCGCAGCGCTTGTCGATGTCCCCGACATCACCGCCCTTCGCTCCTGGGCCGAGAATATGGGCACCTGGTTCATCATCGCCTTCTTTCTAGGTTATGTCATATTTACGCAGTTTCCGCTGCCCCGCACCTTTTGGACCGTGGCTGCCGGCATCCTCTTCGGCCCTTGGCTCGGTCTTAGCATCTCTCTTGCGGCATTGACTGCATCTGCAGTGCTTTCGCTTTTCATCGTTCGTCTTCTCCTCGGCGACTGGATTCGCCCGCACTTAACCCACCCTGCGGTCTTCAAAATCAACACGAGGTTAGAAAGGCGCGGGTGGCTTGCCATCGCAAGCTTGCGAATGGTGGCAGGCGTGCCCTTTTCCCTCCTCAATTATGTCGCCGCGCTCACCCCTATCCCAGTCGGCCAATTCACCGTGGCCACACTTGTGGGCTCCATTCCCACTACCGCCATCGGCGTATTCTTCGGTGATACCCTGACCGGCCAATCCGAGCCTTGGATCTTCGTCGCCATCGCCGTCCTCGCGGCCATAGGCGTCGCAGGCTTGGTTCTCGACGCCAAGTTGCCGATGCGCCCCTAGTTAAACCCTCAAACGCCATGAAAGCCAAAGACCAGCGAGTCAAGTTTCATCTATAGACTTTATGGGCGCTATGCTGATTAGCACTTCGCTTTGAATATTCTTCGCCCCTAGGAGGAACAATGCTCGCTGTACACGCACGTTATCGCGGCCGTTCGGTACGCCGCGCGGAACTGGTGCAGCGATCCGCCACCGCCCTTTCCACGCTCGACGGAGTCGGTGAGTTCCACGTTCTGGGTGTCGAGGACATCTGCGCGGTGGCGCACTCTGCGTCCTCCGTGTGTGACGTTGTCATGGCGCTGCTTGCCGACGGTGACTGGGCCATCGGCATCGGCGTATCCCCCGGAGCAAGCGGCGACGAAGACGCTGCCCGCCAGGTGGCCACTGCCGCGCTGAAAGGCTCGGCGCGCGCGGGCCAGGTATACGCCAAGATCAGCAAGCGAGGGCGCGCTTCGGAAGCTAACGATATCGCCGCCACCTTTGCCTTGCTTGGATTCGTGCTCCACAAGCGCACGATTGAGGGCCGCGAGGCAACCTCGCTAGTGCGCGCTGGCCTAAATCAGAATGAGGCAGCCGAGGAACTCGGCATCTCCAAGCAGGCAATGTCGCAGCGTCTGCAGGCCGCTGGTTGGGCCGCCGAGATGGCGGGTTGGCAGCTGGCGGTCAACATCATTGAACGCGCCGATACCCTTTAATATCCGAGGTCAGCTTTCGAAAGCTCGGGCGTGGTCACGAAATCGACCAGCCTTTCCACCGCTCCAATCAGCGTCGGATCTAAATCCCGGAACGTTTTGACGGCGGTATAAACTCGGCTCCAGCCTTCCTTCGGGTCAGACCAACCCACGCGCTTAGCGATTCCCGTCTTCCAATCCTCACCGTATGGCACCTCCGGCCATTCGCGAAGACCTAAACGCTCGGGCTTTACTGCCGCCCAAATATCGATAAAAGGATGGCCCGTTACCAGCACGTGCTCGCCCACACTCTGGGTAAGGCGGGTTTCCTTAGAACCTTCGACTAGATGGTCTGCCAGAACGCCGACGCGCCTGCCGGGGCCAGGCTGGAACTCAGCGAGACGTTCTTCCAAGTTGTCTAGACCCTCCAGGTATTCCACGACGACGCCCTCAACGCGCAGGTCATGACCCCAGACCTTCTCCACAATCGCGGCGTCGTGAATGCCCTCAACCCAGATGCGCGAGGGTGCCGCAACCTTTGCTTCAACATTGGCCACCCGCCGCGAACCGGAGTTGGACTTCTGCGGGGCCTGCTTTTCGACGTAGCGCGTCAGGGTGACCGGCTGCCCCTCCAGCAGGAAGCCACCTTCCACCAAGTTGAAAACACGCTCATTTCCGTAACGATCCTCGAGGCGGACTACTTGACCAAACACGGTCTTGTCCACGCCCATCACTGCGCCGACAAAGTCATCGCCACGTACCTCAACAACCATTCCAGGTTCTGCTGGAACCTTTGGGTACTCCTTCTTCTGTGCGCGCTTATGGCCTGCAAAGATGTCGCCGCCGTATGGATCGATACTCATGGGCCAAAAGTCTATCTACTAAACTTTACCGTCATGGATATGCGCGCCGAGGTTTGGTCTCCTTTACAAAACACCGCAGTCTGGCTGGGCGCCTGGCTGTGGGGACACGAATCCACGGACGATCTCTTGGATGCGATGCAGGAGCTCGGTGGGTTGCAGGTGATGGAGGATGAAGCACCCTTTGTGGATTTGCTAGCTTACCTGCGGGCAGAAACTTCCGAGATTGTGCAAAACGGCGAGCGCGAACCTGTGCTGCGTCTTGTCCTTTCCGGGCCGGGCGAGTCCCCGTTATTGCCGGCAGGCTCGAAGTCTTGGAAGGCGGCGGCCGCAAGCGATGCGGGCGCAATCGTTGTGCGCACCAATAATCGCATCCGTCACTTAGTGCTCGTGCCCCACTATGGAAACTCCAGTACCACTTGGCGCGTGTTCGAGGAGGAACTGCCCTTGCCTGCACCTGCGTGGCTGAGCCCGGGCGAGGCTGACGAGCTGCTCAGCAAGGCAACCAACCAAGCCGCACTACTCATCGAAGCTGCGGGCTATAAATCGGATGCTTTGCATAATCCACGGTTAACCGTAGGCAGTCTCAGTGATTTTTATGACACTCCGGGACTTCCACGATCCGTATTACCGCGGGCCGCAAAGCTTTTCGCCCGTGCAGACCGCGTGGGCGCAATTATCGAAACCGTGACGGAAAGAATGAACGATCACAGCCTCGATCATCACCTTTTAGGGCTGTGGCGACATATCCGTCAAGCGCGTATGGCGGGCGTTGCACACGCGCTTTCGGATTTCAGCCGCTAAGCGCCATTATTTACGCAGCGACCAAATATCGCAGCAGCCCTCAGCACAGGGGTCGCCGTTAGTAGTACAGCCTTGAACGGTGACGTTGCCAAGGCTCTCCCACTGCTTATCGTGCTCGAGCTCCTCGATAAGATCCACGATCATCGATGCAAAGGAATCGGTCGGGCCAGCGGTACGGGTACGTTCAACGAGCACGCCCATCTCATCGGCCGCTTTTTTAAGTTCCGTATCAAGGTCCCATACAACCTCCATATGATCGGAGATGAAGCCGATCGGGCAAACGACGACCGCCTCAACGCCATCCTTGTCATGAATTTCGGTGGTGTGGTCGACGATATCGGGCTCGAGCCATGGGGTCTTTGGGTTGCCGGAGCGCGACTGCCAGACCAAGTCATAGTCAGCTACACCTGCGGCTTCTGCCACGAGACGGGAGGCTTCGGCGACCTGGCGGGAGTAGATATTTTTATCGCCTTCGCCGCCACAGACGTTATCGTGCGCGGTAGGTACGGAGTGCGCAGTAAAGAGCATGCGTGCCTGCTTGCCCTCGGGGATCTTGGCATAGGCATCCTTTACCGCCTGTGTCATCTCTGCGATGAACTTCGGGTGATCGTAGAACTGACGGATCTTGGTGAACTCAATCTCAGGCAGGCCTTTTTCCGCGAGATGCTCGCGCAGCTGGCGAATATCCTCGTCGTACTGGCGGCAGGCAGAGTAACCGCCCCACGCAGAGGTTGCGAGAACGGCGGCGTTACGCACGCCGTCGGCAGCCATCTGCTCCACTGTCTCGGTGCCGAATGGGTGCCAACTACGGTTACCGAAGTAGACAGGTAGATTATGTCCGCGTTTTTTCAGCTCCTGCTCGACGTGGTCGATGATTTCGCGGTTGAGCTTGTTTAGCGGGCTTACGCCGCCGAAATGGAAATAGTGCTCGCCCACTACCTCAAGGCGCTCACGTGGAATGCCGCGCCCGCGGGTAACGTTCTCCAAAAACGGAACGACCTCCTCGTTTCCTTCCGGGCCACCGAAAGAAAGAACGAGGAGGGCGTCGTAATTGCGGGCAAGCTGTTGTGCGTCAGTCATACCGCAATTTTACCAACCAAAGGTTGGGGCTTAGAGGAGGCGCACGACATTAGGCGTCATTCCAGACCAACGGACTGGAGAAATCTGAACGTTAGATCCAGACTGAGGGGCCTCAATCATAGTGCCGTCGCCAAGATAGATAGCTACGTGCTCGCTTGCGCCGGGCCCGTAGAAGATAAGGTCGCCGCGCTGCATCTCGCTAGCTGGGACCTGAGTACCCTTCTGGTACTGGTAGCCGGTGTAGTGCGGCAAGGAGATGCCGGCACCGGCAAAGGCGTACATCGTAAGGCCAGAGCAGTCGAACCCGACCTTGTTGTAGTCGCCGAAGGAGTCAGCCACGCCGCCGTCGCGGATGCCCTTGGTGGGGCCGTTCGCGTTGCCACCGCCCCATGCATAGGGCATGCCGATCTGGGACTTTGCGCGGGCAATGACCGCTTCAATCTTCGCGCTGCGGTCGGCATCGCCAAGCGCGTTCGTTGCTTCTTCCGTGACATCATCCGTGGTGTCCAACTCGCCCAGGACGTCAGAGACCTCATTGGTCAATTCATCATCCTCGGTGTTGCTGGTGGTGCTGCCGCCCTGGAGTGCTGCGAGCTGCGAGGAACCCTGCGCCAGCGAGTCCAGTTCCTCCTGTGTCAAGCCCGTATGATTTGGTTGGGCCGCACCAACAATCGCGGCAGCCGCACCGATTGCGGTGCCCGCGAGCGCCAGCGTCGAGGAGTCGACGGAAGAACCCTGCATGCCGAAACCTTCGGAGGAAAGCTTTTGCACGTTCGGATCCGAAGACAGCTCCTGGGCCGCCTCCGCTGCCTTCTGGACGTCGCTCGCGCTAAGCTGCGAGCCAGACTTATCCGCACGGAAGTCCCGGGTTACGGAATCCGGCTCGCCGCCCTGCATCATCGAATCAGACTCGGTAGCAGATGTAGATGACTCCGCCGCGGAAGCGCCAGAAGCAGTCGCCGCTTCGCCACCGTTGGCATTAGCATTCGCAGAAGCGCTTTCCGACGCCGACTGCGTTGCGCCCGCAGCAGTGCTTGCCGCCGCGTTAGCGGTGTTGGATGCGGACGCGTCCTGCTCAGTGGAAGCCGCCGCGGACTCCTGGGAGCCTGCCGCCGGCGCCTGCGAAGTAGCCGCGCTATCGGTCTGAGCTTCCTTCTTTGTCAAGTCATTTGACTTGACGTTTGAATCAGGCGCTTCAGTCTTAGATCCTTTTGAATCTAGCCCCTTGGCTTGATTTAGCACATCTTGCACCTGGGAGCGCTGCTTTAGCAAGCTCTCGCGCTCGGAGGAAAACTCGGCCACGTTCGACTGGCTTTCTTCCAGGGTTTGACGCGCTTGAGCCTCAGCCTCGGTAGCTTTCTCCTCGCGCAGCTGTGCCAACTCCTGGGTCTTGCGAAGCTGCGATTCCTTGTTCGCCTTCTCGGTGCGCTCTCGCTCCAACCGATCCAAAACCGCCTGCTGATCCTTAGCTTGCGTATGCAGATAGGTCTGGCGCTCCAGCATGTCGCCGCGCGCATCATTTCCCGCAGCCGTGGAGACGGCGTCAGAAGTATTGGCACGGCGGTAAGCAGTACGCGAAAGCTCATTGAGCTTCTTCTGAGCCTTTTCGACTTCCGACTGTGCAGAATCGAGTTCATCACGCGCCGCAGTGGTGCCACGGCGAGCCTGAGCGGCTTCCGTACGCGCGTCCTGGAGGTCGACCAAGGCACGGTTTACTGCCTCACGTCGCATTCCAATTTCTCCCTCGAGCTTCGCAATCTGCTCTTCAATGGTGGCAATGGCGCCAGCAAGGTCAGCGACAGATGCATCTTCCGAGGAAAGCAAGGACTGGATGTTGACCGGTTCTTCCGCCTGGGCGGCAACCGGAGCAAGGGTGGAAACGGTAGATAGCGTCGCGGTGGTTGCGACGGTGGCTAGCAGCGTCTTCAGACGCCGGGAGCCGTACTTAAAGATGGTGGCCACGAGAAGTATCTCCTAGACACCCACACTTCGCCGAATCGTTTCACTGCATGCAAAAGCCCATCCCTACACAATCGGCCTCAATCAGCCCAGCCAAACCCGATGGCAGCTACGAGAGCCCTCACCTTCGACCAGCGAGGTAGACATCGAGCATCTACCTCGGCACAAGATACAGATGTGCCTGTCAGAGAACTGGCTGGCAGAAAGCTAGCGGGTTTGCACTGTTGATTTAGATATAGGAATGCCCGGGGCTTAACTTAAGCCAGCTTAAAAGCGCATGGCTTAACTAGCGCACCCCTTTAAACTCTTTTGCCTAACCGCACAATGGCAAAAGCTAGGGGCACGTTACCCGGCACCAGGCCGCCTGGAATAGGTGCAGATATACGCGTTAGATACGTACACCGCCCTGACAGTACGACCTTTAGGCAGGTTGTGCCTACGGTGAAAATGCGTGACGTTTATGCGCCAATTACGGGCGCGGGAGAAGCAATGCTTTGTTGAACTCGCGTCTTAACCCCCGTATGAACCGCTCTAAAATCCGTGGCCTGCTGACGCCGCAATACCGTTGCGCTTGCGCGCGACCGGGAGGGCGGAAAGCAAAATCCACGAACCTTGAACGGGCCGCACGAAGCTAGCCCTACGAGTAACTCGCTATGCGGATCGCATTGCCATCCCCTCACCGAGAACCCGCAGTAGCTTCTCGCCCAGAAGGCTGAAGTTGCACCGGCACCCGGTGAGGCGACGACAAGACCATCCGGCTTGCTTGTCCCCAATCGGAATGTGGGTGTGTCAATTCTTAAAAAATTCGAACACTGGAATCGGCTTCAACGAATCGTTCTTGGGGTGCCAGGTGTGTTCGAAATAAGCCAGCGCTGCTTTACGACGCCGCCGCCTCTGACACACAACAGAGTTAAAGGCTCGCGCCTTAATGCATTGTGCGTCAGGGCTTCAAACAATTAGGCCCCATCCCATCTGCTCATCGTGAGCCAGGCGGCGAACCTCAATCCCGCGATTTCCACTCGTGGCGTGCTTCCCCACATACCCGTGTGTCATCTCGATTGAGAGTCAAGGCTTGGCCCATGAACGTATGGAACAAGAGTCAACCCGTGAGTCGATATTCGAACCATACGTCACCGACACACCGTCGCGCACACTTTTCTCAAAGTTCACTCCAGTCAAGTCGCGCCACATGACGTTACAAAGGCATCCAACCTGCAATGATTTTGTTACCGTCTCGTGATTGTGCGCTTCGTCACACTACTGGCGAAATCTCCATACAAACCCCCTTTTGCAGCCCCTCCCCCACCGCTTGTCAAGCCAGGGTGGTTGACTAAATCCCCTACCCCGCTCTTGGAATTTGGCACTCGATAGCTCAATTTCGACGGCCGTCGGCACCCAGATGCCCATAATCTCACAGCCGCCAGATGGGCATGGATTGGTTTCCGCTTTAACTAAAGGGCGCAAAATGATCGCCTCGCCCAGCGTTAAATGGGAGGCAAATTCCCAACGGATTGAGGTCTGAATCCGCGCGAGATCGATGACTCGGGTGTAGCCAGATCGGCAAATTTGATGGCCAACTTTCGGGTTGATGGCAACCGCGCGGTTACCCTCATACGGCACCCGGTGACCTCAACGGTTCACCCAGGTTCTGGGGATAGTTTTTCGAACAAACCTAATTCTAAGAGTTTCCAAAACGCTGAAAACGAGAGAAATCTTCGAGCTTCGGTTGAACCGAGTCTCGGCGGGCAATCGTCCCGCCGTTGGGCCTAGCCCATTTTCCCGGAACGCGTTTCACGCTTTGATGCGGACCTGAAAGCTATCCAAGCAACGGCGAGTGCGAGCACCATCATCAAGGCGGTGAGAATCACCGAATGGACGTCAAACCGATCTATGCCGTCATAAAAGCGTTCAAGGAGTTCAACCTGATCGATGCCCCTAGGAATCTGGCGTTGCACTGCTTCGAGTTCCGCACGCGTCAGCGAGCCACTCACGGCAGAGACATGCGAAGGCACTTGAACAATGACGGTGTCTAATCCCGTGGCATTTTGAAGATCGACGGCAAGGTTGCGGCTTTCTGCCGCAGTGGCGGTGTAGTCATCCACAACAGCAACGCCATGGCCGGCATGCAACGCCGCAGAAATGGAGTCCTGGACGGATTGATCGTGGGCCAGGTCCGTATTAGTAAAGGCGGAGCCATCCGCGCGTAACTGCGCGGCGAGGTCAGCGATATCAATCACCGGAGACTCAGTACTTTCCACACTCATTGCTCCCCTCCTCCACTTCGGTTGCTAATGCTGCCTTGCCGTAACCCACCCTATAAATAGCAACCCATGGGCACCCGTGAGCGAGCAGCTTCGATTCATAAAGTATCGCTGCCATCATCGGGATCGCCTATGTGACGCGCGGAACTTTCCAAAAAGATGAAACAGAACGCTCGTACTATTATAGTTGACACGGTCGTCGGTCGAAACCATTAGACTGGTTTCCGAACCTTCGCGTTCTTCTTGTTTCCAGCACCTTAGCCTTAGAAGCAAGCGCCTTATTCCTCATATATATAAACAAGGAAAGTGGCGGCTTACTTTTAAGGCGGTAGAGCTGGAAACCATGAACTTTTGTTCTAACAAACAAGGAATGGAGCTCCCTGTGACTGAAAGCCTAAACTCCTTCGGTGCCAAGAAGACTCTTGACGTCAACGGCAAGTCCTATGACTACTTTGACATCAACGCAGTCGCTGGCCTGGAGAAGCTGCCTTACTCCCTGAAGGTGCTTGCTGAGAACCAGCTGCGCTACGAGGACGGCAAGAATGTAACCAAGGATCACATCAACGCACTTGCTAACTGGGATCCGTCCGCTGAGCCGGACACCGAGATCCAGTTCACTCCGGCACGTGTTCTGATGCAGGACTTCACCGGTGTTCCGTGTGTAGTCGACCTCGCCACCATGCGTGAGGCAATCTCCGCTCTGGGCGGCAAGCCAGAGCAGGTTAACCCGCTGAACCCGGCAGAGATGGTCATCGACCACTCCGTTATCGTTGAGGCCTTCGGTTCCGCAGAAGCGCTCGAGAAGAACGTTGAAATTGAGTACGAGCGCAACCAGGAGCGCTACCAGTTCCTGCGTTGGGGTGCTGAGAACTTCTCCAACTTCCGCGTTGTCCCACCGGGAACCGGCATTGTCCACCAGGTCAACATCGAGTACCTGTCCCGCGTCGTCTTCGACAACGACGGTGTCGCATACCCAGATACCTGTATCGGTACCGACTCCCACACCACCATGGAAAACGGCCTGGGCATCCTGGGCTGGGGTGTTGGCGGCATCGAGGCTGAGGCTGCAATGCTCGGCCAGCCGGTCTCCATGCTTATCCCGCGCGTTGTCGGCTTCAAGCTGACCGGCGAGATCCCAGTCGGCGTTACTGCAACCGACGTCGTTCTAACCATCACCGAGATGCTCCGCGAACACGGTGTTGTCCAGAAGTTCGTTGAGTTCTACGGCAATGGCGTTAAGTCCATTCCGCTGGCTAACCGCGCCACCATCGGCAACATGTCCCCAGAGTTCGGCTCCACCGCCGCAATCTTCCCGATTGACGAGGAAACCATCAAGTACCTCGAGCTCACCGGTCGCCCAATGGAGCAGATCGAGCGCGTCGAGGCTTACGCAAAGGCACAGGGCATGTGGCTCGAGCAGGACGCTCCAGAAGCAGAGTACTCCGAGTACCTCGAGCTGGACCTGTCCACCGTTGTTCCTTCCATCGCTGGTCCGAAGCGCCCACAGGATCGCATCCTGCTGTCCGAGGCTAAGGAGCAGTTCCGTAAGGATCTGCCTACCTACGCAACTGGCGACGTCGTCGTTGACGAGTCCTCCCTTGAGGCAAAGCGCATGACCTCCGAGGGCGACGCTGACGAGTCCTTCGTTGACGTCACCGGCGGTCTGAACAACTCCCGTGAGGGTCACGGCGAGTCCGCAGCTAAGGGTGGCTCCGGCCGTCAGTCCAACCCAGTTACCGTCACCTCCCCTAACGGCGGCGAGTACACCCTGGACCACGGCATGGTTGCAATCGCTTCTATCACCTCTTGCACCAACACCTCTAACCCATCCGTCATGGTTGGCGCTGGCCTCATCGCCCGCAAGGCTGCTGAAAAGGGCCTGACCTCCAAGCCATGGGTTAAGACCATCTGTGCACCGGGTTCCCAGGTTGTTGACGGTTACTTCCAGCGTGCAGACCTCTGGAAGGACCTTGAAGCTCTGGGCTTCTACCTCTCCGGCTTCGGCTGCACCTCCTGTATCGGCAACTCCGGTCCGCTGCCGGAGGAGATCTCCGCTGCCATCAACGAGCATGACTTGGCTGCAACCGCAGTCCTGTCCGGTAACCGTAACTTCGAGGGACGTATCTCCCCGGACGTCAAGATGAACTACTTGGCTTCCCCAATCATGGTTATCGCTTATGCTATTGCCGGCACCATGGACTTCGACTTCGACACCCAGGCTCTGGGTCAGGATCAGGACGGCAATGATGTCTTCCTGAAGGACATCTGGCCTTCCTCCGAGGAGATCGAGGACACCATCCAGAAGGCAATCTCCCGCGAGCTCTACGAGGCTGACTACGCTGACGTCTTCAAGGGCGACGATGCATGGCGCTCCCTCGATGTGCCAGAGGGCGAGACCTTCGACTGGAACGACGACTCCACCTACATCCGCAAGGCACCGTACTTCGACGGCATGCCGGCAGAGCCGACCCCAGTCGAGGACATCAAGGGCGCTCGCGTTCTTGCCAAGCTGGGCGATTCCGTCACCACCGACCACATCTCCCCTGCTTCCTCCATTAAGCCGGGCACCCCTGCTGCTCAGTACCTGGATGAAAACGGCGTTGAGCGTCAGGACTACAACTCCCTCGGTTCCCGTCGTGGTAACCACGAGGTCATGATGCGTGGTACCTTCGCCAACATCCGTCTGCAGAACCAGCTGGTCGACGTTGCTGGTGGCTACACCCGCGACTTCACCCAGGAAGGCGCACCGCAGTCCTTCATCTTCGACGCTTGCGAGAACTACAAGGCAGCTGGCATTCCGCTGGTTGTTATCGCTGGCAAGGAGTACGGCACCGGTTCTTCCCGTGACTGGGCTGCTAAGGGCACCAACCTGCTTGGTGTCAAGGCTGTCATTACCGAGTCCTTCGAGCGTATTCACCGCTCCAACCTCATCGGTATGGGCGTTATCCCGCTGCAGTTCCCGGAGGGCGAGTCCCACGAGTCCCTCGGCCTGGATGGCACCGAGACCTTCGACATCGAAGGCATCTCTGCTCTCAACGAGGGTGGCATCCCGAAGTCGGTTCACGTGACCGCTACCAAGGAGTCTGGCGAGACCGTCGAGTTCGACGCTAAGGTCCGCATCGATACCCCGGGTGAAGCCGACTACTACCGCCACGGCGGCATCCTGCAGTACGTGCTGCGCCAGATGGTTAAGGCTTAAGGTCTTCACACCATCTAATTCCTAGGTAAAACCCTAGGTAGAGCGGGGACCGCAAGATAACTTGCGGTCCCCCTTTTAGACTTGACCGGGGAATCCAAGCTCCGGTTAGAACTAAATATTTCTAACTTGCAATCTAGAAGAAACGGATTTTCTATGCCCATCGTGAGTGATGCTGAGCTCAACCGACGTCGACATGACATCCTCGTCGGTGCACGCAAGTGTTTTGCCGAGCATGGCTACGAGGGAGCCACTGTCCGCCTTCTAGAAGAGGCCACGGGCAAGTCCCGCGGCGCCATCTTCCACCACTTCGGCGACAAAGAGTCATTGTTCTTGGCGCTGGCGCGTGAAGACGCTGCCCGCCAAGCGGAGGTCGTTGCGAATAACGGCTTGGTCGAAGTAATGAGTGAGATGCTCCGCCACCCAGAGCGCCACGATTGGCTGGCTACTCGGTTGGAGATCTCATCACTGCTGCGGACCGATCCTTCGTTCCGCGCGCGGTGGGTGGACCAACAATCGGTGCTTTCCGACGCAGTCCGTGCCCGCCTACAGTCCAACGCTGAGGAAGGTCGCATGCGCGACGACGTCAGCGTGGACACGTTGGTGCTCTACCTCGAGACCTTCATGGATGGCTTCATCTCCCGCCTAGCTCTCGGTGACCACGCTGGTCTTAGCGCTGTGCTAGACCTCGTAGAGCAAACCATCCGTAAAGATAAAGCGGGTGCCTAGCCGGCTTAAATACTGCTGACTGGATTCTCGCCATCGATGAAAGCCAACGGGCTAGCCGGAAGGCTCTCGCGACCAACAACTTCAGTAATCACCTCGGCAACCAGCTCACGGCTAGTCTGGCCGTGAGGATTCGTATCCTCGATTACCTCGATGCCGCCCGCTGGCTCTTCCGTAAGCGCAGATGGGCCGAGGATGACATAGTTCAGTTCAGAAGAATTCAGGCGGTTGTCTACTGCCTTCTTCGACTCAACGTAGGCGTACCAAGACTCATCATTGGGATCGGTCTCGTTGTGCGTTGCGCCAACGTAGGAGATCATCACGTAATCAGGTACCTTTTTGCCCTCTGCTTTGAGCAGCTCCAGGGCGTCGATAGTTGCCATTGCGCCATCGCGATCTACAGCCCAGGTAAGGTCCGCGCCGCCACGGCCGCCGTTACCGGCACCCCACACCACGGCGTCGAAGTCCGCGAAAAGCTCAGCCCATTCTTGGGCGCTGGTTTTTGTGATGTCCTTCAGCACTGCGGTAGCGCCTAGGTTTTCGATCTCTTCCACTTGGGACTCGGAGCGGATCAGCGAATGAACGCTGTGGCCCGCTTTGACCATCTTCGGGGTGGCAAGCAGACCGACCTTTCCGTGTCCGCCAATGTAAAGTACTTTCTTTTTCGTCAAAGTCATGGCCCCACCGTACGTGAAAGGCGATAGAATTTAATCCATGATTGCCATCATGACTGTTACCGGTGCGGATAGCACCGGAATTATCGCTTCTGTTACAACCAGTCTCGCTGAACTTGGAGTCAACATCGTGGACGTCTCCCAGACCTTGATGTCTGGCTTCTTCACGATGATTCTGCGCGTGGAATTCGATGAATCGCAGGTTACGATTCAGCAGATTCAGGAGGCCATGAACAAGGTGGGTGAAGACATCAACCAGTCCATCCGCGTTCAATCCGAGGCGCTGTTTACAGCAATGAACGAGATCTAAATATGCTCAATCGATTCAATACTGCAAGCATCCTCGACACGATCGAGATGATCGATAAGTACCGTCTCGATATCCGTACCGTCACCATGGGTATCTCGCTGCTTAGCTGCACGCGCTCTTCTATGGACGCTACAGCACAGGCTGTCTATGACTTGGTCACCGAGCGTGCCAAGCACTTGGTGGAAGTCTGCGAAGGCATCGAGCAAGAGCTCGGCATCCCGATCGTGAACAAGCGCATCTCGGTGACCCCGGTCAGCCTGATCGTTGCTGGGGTCGACGGCAACCCGGTCGAGGTAGCCAAGGCGCTCGATCGCGCAGCGGCTGAGACCGGTGTGAACTTCGTCGGTGGTTACTCTGCTCTCGTGGAAAAGGGCGCTACCACTGCGGAAAAGCGCCTTATCAATTCCATTCCCGAGGCGCTTTCCACGACTGAGTTGGTCTGTTCTTCGGTGAATATTGCCTCCTCCCGCGCGGGCATCAACATGAATGCCGCCAAGCACATGGGCGAGGTCATCAAGGAGGCTGCAGAGCTGACCAAGTATCAGTCGGCTATCGCCTGCGCCAAGCTGGTGGTCTTTGCAAACTCCGTGGGCGACAACCCGTTCATGGCGGGTGCCTTCCACGGCATCGAGGAACCGGATTGCGTGGTTTCCGTGGGCGTTTCCGGCCCCGGCGTGGTTGACCGTGCGTTGGGCAACCTCGAGGGCGCCACCCTGGATCAGGTTGCCGAGGAGGTCAAGAAGGCCGCTTTTAAGATCACGCGTGCTGGCCAGCTCGTGGGCAACATGGCCTCCGAGCGCCTTGGCGTTCCCTTCGGCATCATTGACCTTTCCCTGGCGCCAACCGCCGAGCTCGGCGATTCCGTGGCACACATTCTGGAGCACATGGGCCTGGATCAGGTAGGCACGCACGGTACTACCGCCGCGCTGGCGCTGCTTAACGACGCCGTGAAGAAGGGCGGCATGATGGCATGCTCGCGCGTCGGCGGCCTTTCGGGTTCCTTCATCCCGGTCTCCGAGGACAAGGGCATGATCGACGCAGTGCGTTCCGGTGCCATCACCATGGACAAGCTAGAAGCCATGACCGCAATCTGCTCGGTCGGCTTCGACATGATTGCGCTTCCTGGCGATACCTCTGCGGCAACGATTGCCGGCATGATCGCTGATGAAGCCGCCATCGGTGTGATGAACCATAAGACCACCGCGGTCCGCGTTATTCCAGTACCGGGTGCCAAGATTGGCGACGAAGTCAACTTCGGCGGCCTGCTCGGATACGCTCCGGTCATCCCGGTCAACACCGTGGGCAACTCCACGTTTGTCAACCGCGGCGGCTTCATCCCCGCCCCGGTCCACGGCTTCCGCAATTAATGGCGTGTGAGTAACGGTGAAGGTTTCACCCTTCACCGTTGCCCGTGCTCCACGGGTTCTCATCCTTGAGTTTTTGGGCGCCGCGTCAGTTCGCTAGATTTATTTCGTCTATCTTTGCGTAGGAGGCGACCTCGGCCACGAACGCGGGATCGTGGCAGGTCAATACTATTGACGCCGATGCGGAGAGCGCATTGTGAATGAGGCGATGGACCATCACTCTGCCACGGGCGTCGAGAAGCGTGTCCGGCTCATCAAGGATGAGAATATCGCGGCGCAGTGCCACCGCGTGCGCTACCTGCGCGACCCGCAATTGCGACGCCGAGACGTCCAGAGGGTGCTCTTCTAGAGGCAGGTCAGGTATGAGATCTGGCTCCTGCACCCACGCTCCAATGGTGGGTTCGAGCACTTGGTCCATGGGCGATTGCAGCGCCATCGCGATGCTGGGATGGGCGGGTTCATTGCTGTCAAGGCCAGCGGCTGCGCGCAGCAACGTGGTCTTGCCTGAACCGTTTCCGCCACGCAGCCACAGCACTCCCCCGGGCCGCAGTTTCAAGTCCACCGGGCCAACCTCGAAAGAGCTGGATTCCGGAGCTTTGAGGTGCCACCAGCGTCTGGGTTTCGCACCGCGCGTGGCGCGCAACTGGGATAAAGTGACGCTTTCCGGAGTCGGAGCCACGCGGGCAAGGTCTAGAATGCCGTCTGCGCTGGTGTCATGCTCGACGAGGATGACCGCGGTTTCCTTTAGTGTTCCGAGAAAGCTGGCGATGCGCTCGCGTGAATCGGGATCGAGGCCTGCCCACGGCTCGACCACGATGAGCACGGGTGGCTCGGCTATCGCGACCTGCGCGAGCGCAAGCCGGCGTGTTTGACCACCAGACAGGCCCGAGGGTTTGCGCGTGCCGTCGAGGGCGATGTCGCAAAGTGCCTGCTCTACTCTGGATTCCATGTCCTGCGGATCCATCCCAAGGTGTTCCAACGCAAGCGCGAGTTCTTCCCTGACTGTCTCGCGCAGGAGAGATACGTGTGCTGCCGCATCGGCGCCGATTACCGTGTCAACACCCAAAGTCTCTGCGAGTTGATGCGCAACATCGTCGGCATTTTCGCTAAAGCCCACGCGGATGGTCTTGCTTGTTCCTGGGACTAGATCCATAGCAGTACTCCAAAAACGCTGATGATGGGCAGCGCCCACCGTACGATGCGCTGAGCCAGACTGTCCGGAACGGGGACCAAAACTGTGCGCCGGCCTGGTCTGTCGAATCCGATCGCGGCTAAGGCTTGGCCCCGTTGCGCACCCTGGGTGAGCAGGCGTGCGATGACCGGGAAGATTACGCGGGAGGCAACGTTGCGTATGGAAACCTGCACGCCGCTGAGGCGGTTGGCGTCGCGTACCGCGGCGATGGCGCGCGCACCCTCGGGCAGGGATTGAAGGGAGGCACCCACCACGTAGGCGGCTTTGTGGCCGAGGCGGGAGGCTTGGAGCCACTTGGCGACGTCGCTGACCTTGACCATGGAGGCAGCCGCCACGATACAGCCCATCAAGGCGGCGAAACGTAGGGAGAGGTGGCCTGAAAGAAGCAGGCCATCACTGGTGAGCAAAGGGAAGAAACGGTCAGTGCCGTAGGGCGCGTGAATAAGCACCATCGATGCCGCGGCGGGAAGTGCAAGGACCGTGGTGGTGGCGACCACCGCTATCGAGCGTGATGCGATGGTGCCTAGTATGAGCCACATGATGAGCACAGCCGCATTGAGTAGGGGTGAGTTGACTGCCACAATGAGAAACCAGGTGGAGGCTGCGGCGCTAAAAACAGTGGCTGGGTGAATCATTAACGCGGGCGCAGGCTTTCGAGGGTGCGCTTCGGCAGTGCCTTGATTGCTGCCCACACGATGAGGAAGACGATGGCCTTATCGAGCGGATCGGAAATGAAGGACTGCAGGGTCACCGAAGCGATAAGCGAGTTTCCGAGCTCGCGGAAAAGCGAGACAACGGCGCCTGTTCCCAGGCCAGCGGTGCCGCCGTAAACGAATGCTGCGACGGGCGCGGCCAGCATGCCGGAGATGATTCCGATGATGGCGCCGGAAAGGATGACGGACCACCACTTCTTGAAGGCACCCTTGTTGATCGCCCACCCCGCAAGGAAACCGGTCGCAGCCGATGCAGCCGCAAATGGCAGGGCTGCCGGGTTGAGAAGACCCCACACCACGGAGGATAAAGTACCCGTAGCCAGGCCAGCGATAGGGCCGGCAATGGCGGCGACGAGGATGGTACCCACGGAGTCGATGTAGAGCGGTACACCAATGGAACCGATGATCTCGCCGACGACGATGTTGAGGACCAACGCGACAGGGATGATTGCGATGGTCCGGGCGGGAAGCGCTGGCAGCGCGCCTGCAAGCAGCAAGGCGGCACCGAGCAAGTAGCCGACCAAGGTGATGAGTGCTTCAGTGGAGCCCGCGACGGATTCCCAGGAAGTCGGACGGACCAAAACGAGATAGATCCAGGTGGCTACGACGATGAGCGCACCGGCGATTACCAGGCCTTTGCGGGCTGGCGTTAAAGAGATCTGTGACATGAAACTTTCACTTTGGGAAGTAGTAGATGTACAAAGTGTTGGCAAAATTCTGCCCTATGTCACCTCGGGCAGCCCATCAATAATAAGCGCACTAGACGCGACGAGCCAAAATCCTGGCAGCACGGGTGAGCTCCGCGTGCGCGCCTAAGATATCTACGGCGGTCACCACGTGTGCGTTGGCCGGCGCATCCCAATGTCCCCGTAGATCCGCCACGGATGTTCCGCGCAGCAACTGTGACTCAGCCTCCACATCCACGGTGGTGGTGTGCTTAAGGAAGTCCACCTTGCCAAGCGCGATCATGCAGGTGAGCAGGTCATGGATTTGAGCCTGGTAGCCCTCCCCTTGCTCTTGATGGAACTCGAAATAGAAGCGCAGGATCTCTGGAAGATGGCGGGCCACCGGATGCTCGCCAAGCTCCGCGATGAGTCGCTCCAAGCGCGGCGGCGCGATGAGAAACTGCTCGGTCACTTCCAGTGAGCACAGTGTCGCTTGGCTGTCGCTTTCGTGCAAGGCGCCAAAGACCTGCTTTGCGGCATGCGGGTCGACCCAGAAGTTCCATTCTGCAGTGGGCGTGGTGTTGCCGCGGTAGTTCACTGCGCCGCCCATCACCGTCACCTGGCTTAACTTGCTCACCCCGGCTAACGCTGCATTGGTGAGCGGACCGGTGACGATGAGCTGCGCGCCCTGTTCAGCGGCGTTGTTCCACAGGTCCCGCCAGTTGTGATCGGGGTGCCAGTCCGGGGCCGTGACGAAGCCCAGGCCAGCTGCACCATGGGTTTCCGGGGTCGTTACCAGTGGAACCTCCAAGGGTACTGGGTGGCCGGGTGCCACGGGGATCTCCCCTAGCCCGCATTCGCTGAGAATGAACGCCGCGTTGCGAGCAGTGGTGTCGACGTCGATATTGCCGGCCGTCGTGGTGACACCAACGAGTTCAATCTCGCCGGCGTGGTGAAGCGCCGCGAGATAGATAAGGGCAAGGGCGTCATCAATTCCGGGATCGCAATCAAGCAGGATGCGGGGCGTGGTCATCGACTAAAGGCTCCTAAAAGACGAGGGTATCGAGGAATTTCTGGGCGCGCTCCGTCTGCGGGTTGTCAAAGAACGCATTGGGCTCGCCGGTCTCTACGATACGTCCTGCGTCCATGAACACAATCTGGTCCGACACTGCAATGTTTAGGCCAGCTCAACAATCTCTAAGTATTCGTCGTTCCATAGATCCTCATCGCCATCAGGCATGATGATGACGCGCTCGGGCTTGAGTGCTTTCACTGCTCCCGGATCGTGGGTGACCAATACGACTGCTCCGGTGTAGGACCCCAGAGCGTCGAGGACCTGCTCACGCGATTGCGGGTCGAGGTTGTTGGTCGGCTCATCGAGGAGCAGTACGTTTGCGCGTGAGGAAACTAGAGCGGCAATGGAAAGTCGGGTCTTTTCACCACCGGAGAGCGTGCCTGCCGGTTGCTCCAGCTTGTCGCCGGAGAACATAAAGGCACCGAGGAGGCCACGGAGATCCTGCTGGCCTGCGTCCGGGCAGGCTTCAATGGTGTTCTCCCACACGGTCTTGTTCGGGTCGATGTTGTCGTGCTCCTGCGCGAAGTAGCCGATACGCAGACCATGGCCGGAAACAATTCCGCCCTCACCGTCGGTGCGTTCTACTCCCGCAAGCAGCTTCAGCAACGTGGTCTTACCGGCACCGTTGTAACCGAGAACAACCACGCGGGAACCCTTGTCGATGGCGAGATCGACGCCGGCAAAGACTTCCAAGGAACCGTACATCTTGGTAAGACCCTTAGCGTTCATCGGGGTCTTGCCGCACGGCGCGGGCTCAGGGAACTTAATGTGCGCGACCTTGTCAGCCACGCGCACTTCGTCCAGTTGGTTCATCATGCGGTCCGCGCGGGCAAGCATCTGCTTGGCAGCGGCCGCCTTGGTAGCCTTCGCACCGAGCTTGGCAGCCTGCTTCTGCAGGGCCGAAGCTTTCTTCTCCGCATTGGCACGCTCACGGCGGCGACGTGCCTCATCGGTAGCGCGCGCATCCAGGTACTTCTTAAAGCCCATGTTGTAGACGTCTGCTTCGGCGCGCACCGCGTCAAGGAACCATACCTTGTTGCACACGGCCTCAAGGAGGTCCACATCGTGGGAGATCATGATGAGACCGCCCTCGTGCTTGGACAAAAAGCTGCGCAGCCACGTAATGGAGTCAGCATCCAAGTGGTTGGTTGGCTCGTCCAGCAGCAGGGTGGTCTGGGATTTGCCCGAGCCAGCCGACGCTGCAAAGAGGATCTGTGCAAGCTCCACGCGGCGGCGCTGACCGCCGGAGAGAGTCTTCAATTGCTGGTCAAGGATGCGCTGCGGCAAGCCTAAGTTGTCGCAAATCTGCGCACACTCGGCGTCGGCCTCGTATCCGCCAAGAGCGTGGTACTCCTCCTCCAGGCGGGAATACTTGCGGATGGCTTTGTCGCGGAACTTCTCATCCGTGGCAGTCTCCATCAGCTCCTGCTGCTTTGCCATACGGCGCTTGATCTCGTCCAAACCGCGGGCGGAGAGAACTCGCTCACGAGCGGTGATCTCGATATTGCCTTCGCGGGAGTCCTGTGGCAGGTAACCAATGGGGCCGGAACGCGTGACAGAGCCGCCATAGGGCTCGGTCTCCCCTGCCAGGATGCGCATCGTGGTGGTTTTGCCGGCACCGTTGCGTCCGACCAGCCCGATGCGGTCGCCCGGCTGCACACGCAGGTGCTGGCCAGGGGCGTCGAGAAGCGTACGTGCGCCCACGCGCACCTCGAAATCATTGGTCACAATCACGAGGGATCAGTCTATCAACCGGCGCTAACAGGTCATAGCTGAGCCAAAACCAGAAAACAAGATAAGTCCCGCGGCCATTCGGCGGCGGGACTTATCAAGATGTGGAAGTTTAAGTTGCTCGCCTAGACTGCGAAGCCTAGGGCCTGCAGCATTTCGCGGCCTTCCTCGGTGATCATGTTCGGGCCCCATGGCGGCATCCAGACCCAGTTGATCTGGACGGCGTCGGCAAGCTTATTGCCCACAACAGCCGCCTCGACCTGCTCGCCGATGACATCGGTCAGCGGGCACGCCGGCGAGGTCAGCGTCATGTTGATCTTGGCGGTCTCCTTGCCGTCGACGTCCTCGAGCCAGACATCATAGACCAAGCCCAAGTCCACGACGTTGATGCCCAGCTCTGGGTCAATCACGTCGCGCATGTACTCGGTGATATCAAACGCCTTGGCAATCTGCTCCTCGGTCTGCGGTGGACGCTCGCCGCTGCCGGAAAAATTGGCGTTGGAATCCTGATATGGATCTACTGGTTCAGACATTTATTTCTCCAGTTCATTGAGTGCTTCCATGGATGCGGCCTGAAAGG
Organism: Corynebacterium sp. c25Ua_89; assembly: GCF_047459735.1. NCBI lineage: Bacteria > Bacillati > Actinomycetota > Actinomycetes > Mycobacteriales > Corynebacteriaceae > Corynebacterium > Corynebacterium sp. c25Ua_89. The sequence goes on along the minus strand of NZ_JASBOD010000001.1, from coordinate 487,022 downwards.
CCTTCCATCCGAGCAAAGCGCATTTGACGCGGGCGGGGAACTTGGCGACGCCGCCGAAAGCAACACCGTCTCCAATGATCTCATCGTCGCCCTCGATTTCTCCGCGGGAGGTGACCATCTTTTCGAACTCGTCGAGCTTCGCGCGCGCTTCATCCAAAGACTTGCCCACGATCTCCTCCGCCATGACGGAGGTGGAGGCCTGCGAGATGGAGCAGCCCTCGGCATCGTAGGAAACATCCTTTACGGTCTTGCCGTCCTCCGAAAGCTTCACGCGCAAGGTGATCTCGTCACCGCAGGATGGGTTGACGTGGTGAACCTCGGCCTGGCCTTCACGCAAGCCCGCGAATTTCGGGTTCTTATAGTGGTCCAGGATGACGTCCTGATACATCGAATCTAGATTCATTACTCCACTCCAAAGAATTCGCGTGCTGCCTTGACGGCCTCGATGAGCTTATCTACTTCTTCCTCCGTGTTGTAGAGGTAGAAGCTGGCGCGCGCAGTCGAATTGACGTTGCCTGCACGGTGCAGCGGCCACGCGCAGTGATGGCCGGTGCGGATCGCGACGCCGTGGGAATCCAGGACCTGTCCCAGATCGTGCGGGTGCACGCCATCGACGACGAACGAGACCGCACCACCGCGGCTTTCGGTATCCTTCGGACCCACGATGTGCAGGCCAGGGATCTGCTGCAGGCCGTCCAGAGCGCGGGCGGTGAGTTTTTGCTCATGCGCATGGATATTGTCCATGCCGATTTCAGACAAAAACTTTACTGCTGCACCCAAGCCAACTACCTGGCTGGTCATCTGAGTGCCCGCCTCAAAGCGAGTCGGCGGCGCGGCGAAGGTGGTCTCATCCATCTTCACGATTTCGATCATCGAGCCACCCGTTAGGAAAGGCGGGAGCTTTTCCAGTAGCTCAGCCTTTCCGTACAGGGCACCGATGCCGGTCGGACCACACATCTTGTGGCCTGAGAACGCAGCGAAGTCGACGTCGAGCGCGTGAAAATCCACTGCCATGTGTGGCACGGACTGGCAGGCGTCGAGGACGACCAACGCGCCGACCTCACGGGCGCGGCGCACCAGCTCGTCGACGTCGGCCACCGCGCCGGTGACGTTGGACTGATGGGTGAAAGCCACTACCTTGACGGAATCATCGAGCTCGAGGGAGTCGAGATCGATGCGCCCGTCTTCGGTCATGGAATACCACTTCAGCTGCGCACCGGTGCGCTGACACAGTTCCTGCCATGGCACAAGATTCGCATGGTGCTCCAGCTCGGTAATGACCACGGTGTCGCTCTCGCCTACGTAGAGATCGCCTGCGCGTTCGTCGGAAAGCACGTAGGCAACCTCGTTGAGAGCCTCAGTTGCGTTCTTGGTGAAAGCAATCTCATCACGATCAGCGCCCACGAAAGCCGCGATGGCTTGGCGAGCGGACTCGTAAGCGTCGTCAGCCTCCTCCGCCAGCTGATAGGAACCGCGGTGGACCGGAGCATTCGTGCCCAGTACGAACTCCTCCTCCGCCTTCCACACTGGCAGCGGACGCTGGGACGTAGCTCCCGAATCGAGGTACACCAGCGGCTTATCGTCGCGCACGGTGCGGCTCAGGATCGGGAATTGCTCCCTGATGGCAGAAACGTCGAAGTTAGACATTGTCCTTCTTACTTAACGAATTGGTCGTAACCGGACTCTTCAAGCTGGTCAGCCAGCTCAGCGCCGCCGGTCTTGATGACCTGGCCGTTGGCGAAGACGTGGACGAAGTCCGGCTTCACGTAATTGAGGATGCGCTTGTAGTGGGTAATCATCAAGATGCCGCCGTTGGTCTCCTCTTGGAAGCGGTTGATGCCCTCGGAAACAACGCGCAGAGCATCGACGTCCAGGCCGGAGTCGGTCTCATCCATGATTGCGAACTTTGGCTTGAGCAGATCGAGCTGCATAACCTCGTGGCGCTTCTTCTCGCCACCAGAGAAGCCCTCGTTGACGGCACGGTGTGCGAAGGACTTATCGATGGAAAGCTTCTCACGTGCCTCGCTAAGCTCCTTGTTCCATTCGCGCAGCTTCGGAGCCTCGCCGCGCACAGCAGTGACGGCAGAGCGCATGAACTGCGCCATCTTCACGCCCGGAACCTCGGTTGGGTACTGCATGGCCAGGAAGAGGCCAGCGCGTGCGCGCTCATCGACTTCCATCTCGAGGACGTTTTCGCCATCGAGCAGGATCGCGCCCTCGGTTACTTCGTACTTCGGGTGGCCAGCGATGACGTAGGACAAGGTGGACTTGCCGGAGCCATTCGGGCCCATGACGGCGTGGGTCTCACCGGACTTGATGGTCAGGTTGACGCCCTTGAGGATTTCTTTGGCCTCGCCATCCTCCTCGTTCGGGAGGACCTGCGCGTGGAGATTCTTGATTTCCAGGGTAGACATTGAGTTAGACCTGCTTTCGGGGATTGTTTCTAGGCGTTGATTTTTTCGAGCTCGTCAATGACGCGGGTTTCTAGATCCTCGCGCAAGGACTCAACTGGAATGCGGGAGATGACCTCGGAGAAGAAGCCGCGGATGATAAGGCGGCGTGCCTCTGCAGCCGGGATACCGCGGGACATCAGGTAGAACAGCTCGAGGTCGTCGAAGCGGCCAACGGTTGCGGCGTGGCCAGCGCCCACGATTTCGCCGGTCTGGATCTCCAGGTTCGGGATCGCATCGGCGCGAGCACCCTCAGTCAGGATGAGGTTGTTGTTGGTCTCATAGGTATCGGTGTTGGTGGCGTCCTTGCGGATCAGTACGTCGCCAACCCAGCAGGTGCGCGCCTCAGCACGGCCAGACTCGGCGGAACCGTCAGCATGGGTTTCACCCTGCAGTGCACCCTTGTAGAACACGCGGGAGCGGCAGTTCGGTACCGAGTGGTCAACGAGCAGGCGGTTCTCGAAGTACTGGCCTGCATCGGCGAAGTATACGCCGAGCATCTCTGCGTCGCCGCCTGGAGCGGTAAAGGCAACGCGTGGAACGATTCGCACGATTTCGCCGCCGAAGATGGCGGTGTTGTGGCGCAGAACAGAATCTCGACCCATGGAGGCAACCTGGTGGCCCAGGTGTACCGCGTTGTCTTCCCAGTCAGCGTCGACAACAACGGTGACGTTGGCGCCGTCGCCGACGATGAACTCAACGTTGTCAGCGTGGGTGCCGGAACCGACATACTTGAGCACGACGGTGGCCTCTGCGTGGTGGCCCACCTGGATGGAGGTTGCACCGAAGGAGGTCACGCCCTCACCCGCGCCAGTGATGGTGATTTCCACTGGCTTATCCAGCTGAGCCTCAGCGTCGATGGTGACCAACTGCGCCTCTGGCATGGAAGACCATGCCTGGGCTGCAACGCGGTCTGCAGGAGCACCCGCCTTGCCTAGGCGGGAATCGTCGGCAGCGACGGTCTCGGAGCTAACGCCTTCCGGTGCGCTGACAGCAATCTTCTGCGCTACCGCCGGAGCGAACTCGCCGTTGTGCAAGCCACGCAAGTTACGCAGGGCGATAAAACGCCAAACCTCGTCGCGACCGTGCGGTACTGGGAAGTCCTCCACATTGAAAGACGTGAACTGATCGCCCTTGGTGACGTCAGCCGGATTGAATTCGTTAGATGCGACCACTTAGCCCACCGATCCTTCCATCTGCAGTTCAATAAGGCGGTTGAGCTCGAGGGCGTACTCCATCGGAAGCTCCTTCGCGATTGGCTCCACGAAGCCGCGCACGATCATCGCCATTGCTTCCTCTTCCGCGATGCCGCGGGACATGAGGTAGAACAGCTGCTCTTCGGAAACCTGGGACACCGTTGCCTCGTGGCCCAAGGTCACGTGGTCATTACGGATGTCGTTATACGGGTATGTATCGGAACGCGAATTGTTGTCCACGAGCAATGCGTCGCACTCGACGTTCGCGGTGGAGTTGGATGCGTTCGCGTTGACCTGCACCAGGCCGCGGTAAGCCGCGCGGCCACCGTTACGGGCGACGGATTTAGACACGATGTTGGAGGAGGTACGCGGAGCCATGTGCAGCATCTTGGAACCGGTGTCCTGGACCTGATCCTCGCCAGCGAAAGCCAGAGAGAGAACTTCGCCCTTGGCATGCTCGCCGGTCAGCCAACAAGACGGGTACTTCATGGTGACCTTGGAACCGATGTTGCCATCGACCCATTCCATGGTGCCGCCCTCTTCCACCTTTGCGCGCTGGGTAACCAGGTTGTAGACGTTGGTGGACCAGTTCTGGATCGTGGTGTAGCGGCAACGGCCGCCTTTCTTCACGACGATCTCGATAACGCCGGTGTGCAAAGAATCGGAGTTGTAGATAGGAGCGGTACAACCCTCGATGTAGTGAACATAAGCGTCCTCCTCAACGACGATGAGGGTGCGCTCGAACTGGCCCATGTTCTCGGTGTTGATGCGGAAGTATGCCTGCAGCGGAATATCCACGTGCACGCCCTTTGGAACATAGACAAAGGAGCCGCCGGACCAGCAGGCATTGTTCAGCGCGGAGAACTTATTATCGCCAGCAGGAATGACGGTGCCGAAGTACTCCTGGAGAATTTCCGGGTACTCGCGCACTGCGGTATCGGTATCGACGAAGATAACGCCTTGGGCCTCCAGGTCCTCGCGAATCTTGTGGTAGACAACCTCAGACTCGTACTGCGCAGCAACGCCGGAGACCAGGCGCTTCTTTTCTGCATCCGGAATACCCAGCTTGTCGTAGGTCTCCTTGATATCAGAAGGAAGATCGTCCCAGGTCTGCGCCTGCTTTTCAGTGGAGCGGACGAAGTACTTGATGTTGTCGAAGTCAATAGCGGAGAGATCCGGGCCCCACGTTGGAACCGGCTTCTTGTTAAAGATGCGCAGCGCCTTCAGACGGGATTCCAGCATCCACTCCGGCTCGTTCTTCTTCTCAGAGATATCGCGGACGACGTCCTCGCTGAGTCCTCGGTGAGCTGCCTGGCCCGCTTCGTCGGAATCGTGCCAGCCGTACTCGTAACCACCGATGGAAGAGATGATTTCGTCATCACTCATCTTGGTCTCGAGGCCCGGCGCCGGTTGTGCCTGAGTCATAACCCGCTCCTTTCGTCTAATGCTTTGTTTTCCGGTCTTTGTTAACCGGTGTCAAGGGGATGTTTGTGGTGCAGATTCCATGGCCATCTGCAATAGAAGCCAAGGGCTGCACGTGTTTACCTAACAGGGCAGAAAAGACTTCCTGTTCAGCCTCACATAGTTCCGGGTGCTCTGCAGCCACATGGGCGACTGGGCAATGGTGCTGGCAAATCTGCACACCAAAGCCGGCACTGTTGACGGTCGCGGCATAGCCATGTTCGTCCAAGACAGCAGCCAACCTTTGGGCCACTTCCTCTACGGACTCATCTTCCCCGATAAGCGGGTGCACGTCCTCAAGGAGCTTTTCAAAGCGGGCTTTTGCAAAATTGCGCACGGCCTCGGCTCCACCTGCCGCCCTAAGGGCGTTCAGGGCATCGGAAGCCAGTGCGTCGTAGGCATGCCCGAATTGTGCACGCCCGCGGTCTGTGAGACGGAAATGCTTGGCGGGGCGGCCGCGGCCAGCCGCGAGCGACTTACGCTGGACCACCTCCGTGAGCTCTTCTTCCACCAGAATGTCTAAGTGCCGGCGGATACCGGCGGCCGAAAGACCTAGGCGCTCACCAAGATAAGAGGCCGTGACCGGCCCATCCTTAAGGAGGAGAAGCATGACCTGGCGGCGGGTATCGCCTTCAGTGGTTCTGGTCTCCTTTTCTGGGACCATCTGCTACACCTCCCGTCTTGAATGCGAACGACTATTTTTAGACAACACTAGTGTTCCCTAATTCATTCCCAATTTCCACCAACGCAGGTACCCGGCGTGGCGAGCCCTCACCCCCAACCCAATTGGCGGCCCGCTAGAGTAAACATCTATGAAACAACGCCTCACTGCTTTCCTCACGGGTATCCGCCAGGATCTCCCGCGACTTGGCAGTGCGGGATCGCGTTCCGCGCAGCTGCATGCCGATGGAAATAGCGAAGATGCGGCCGGTTCCCTGCCCGGCGCACTCTACGATCTCCTGCCAGATGAAGACGCCGCTCGCCCGCGTACCACCATCGCCCAGCTGCGCGCCTTCTTCGTGCTGCGATGGATGGGCACGCTGGGCGCCATCCTCATCGCCGTCGGCGGCCTTGGGGCCGGCGCACTACCCGTAGTAGGCAACCCCTATGACAACGTGCCCTTCGGCTCATTGATGTCGCGCATGTTGCAATCGGCTTCTGCTCTCGTCTTCTGCGGCGTAGGCCTGATGGTCACCGCATGGGTGCTCATGGCCCCGTTTGTTGGAACGCCTCTGCGCAACACCGAAAGCAATGGCGAGCATTCGCGGCCGCGCCGATTGGTTACTGAAAGCCAGCTCTGGCGTACCTGGGCCGGTTGGGTTATCCCACTTGTTTTCACTGCGCCCCTTTTTACTCAGGACATCTATTCCTATCTGGCCAACGGCTCCATCGTCACCCAGGGCCTCGATCCATACTCTGGTGGCCCGGTGGAGCTTCTCGGTTCAGCCGATCCTTTGGCGCGCTCGGTCCCCTTCATCTGGGCTAACTCGCCCTCGCCTTATGGCCCCGTCGCACTCGGGTTGGCCGGGATAGTCAGCGTGCTCACCGGCAATTCGATCATCTTGGGGGTTATTGCACACCGGCTGCTTTCGCTAGCCGGCATCGTCGCCGCCGGCTGGGCCATCTCGCAGTTGGCTATCCGTTGCCGAGTCTCGCCCGAGTCCGCACTGTGGTTGGGCATCCTCAACCCGCTGACTACGTTGCACCTGGTAGGCGGCATCCACAATGAATCGGTCATGTTGGGATTGGCCTTGGTCGGCGTCGAGCTTGGACTGCGCGGCGTCGACCGCCTAGGCGGCGCTCCGGCGTGGTTGTACTTTTTATGCTCGGGATTGCTCATTTCATGCGCCGGAATGGTCAAGGTTACGGGCTTCATCGGGCTGGGATTCATCGGAATGGCGCTTGCCCGCGTGCTGCTCATCCGCCGCGGATACTCCACCCCACGCGCCATCGGTAGCGCCGTCGCCCTGCAGTTTTTCATCCTGATGGCCGCAATTGCCCTTGTCACGCTGACTTCCGGAATCGGGCTTGGCTGGATAACCGGGCAAGGCGGCGCGGCATCCATCCGCTCGTGGTTGTCCTCTAGTACTGCAGTCGGCGTCAGTGCTGGCTTCCTCGGAATGCTCTTAGGTTTGGGCGATCACACCGACGCCATCCTCACTTTCACCCGTACCATCGGCGTCATCATCGCAGCCGGTTTTATGCTGCGTATGTTGCTAGCCACCTATCGTGGCAGCATCCACCCGGTAGGCGGCCTCGGCACCGCCACCTTGGTACTGGTCATCTTCTTCCCAGTGGTCCACCCGTGGTACATCCTGTGGGCCGTGCTGCCCTTGGCGGCGTGGGCCAACCGTCTCATCTTCCGGATCACGGTGGTCATATATTCTGCGGCGATGAGTTTCTTCGTGCTCCCTCGCGGCCTTGGCCTACCGCCCGGCACAATCGTGGTCATTTATACCGCAGCTATCGTCACTTATCTCGTGGTCATGGGACTGTGGATGGTGCTATTACGCCGTTCGCGAATCAGTGTCCTAAACTAGGCACTCGTGAATGCAACTTTCGATGGGGCACCAGCGCTAGAGCTCAGCAACGTGGTCAAGTCCTACGGCGATAAACGGGCCGTCGACGGGCTCAGCTTCCGCGTAGAACGTGGCGAGATGCTGTGCCTGCTTGGACCTAACGGCGCCGGCAAAACCACCACCATCGAGATGTGTGAGGGCTTTAAGAAGCCGACGTCAGGAAGCATCCGCGTCTTAGGCCTTAATCCCAGCACCGACCCCGATGCCGTGCGCGAGCGCATCGGCATCATGCTCCAAGGCGGCGGTTCCTACTCTGGCATCCGTGTACGCGAGATGCTGCAGCTCAGCGCCAAGTACAGTGCAAACCCGCTCGATCCCGACTGGCTGATTGAACAGCTGGGGCTAAAAGGAGTGGAGAAAAACACTTATCGACGCCTCTCCGGTGGCCAGCAACAGCGCCTGTCCCTAGCGCTGGCTATCATCGGCCGCCCGGAGTTGGTCTTCCTCGATGAACCAACTGCAGGGCTCGACGCCCAATCCCGCTTGGCTGTGTGGGATCTCATCCGCGCGCTCCGCAATGACGGAGTAACCACCGTTCTGACCACGCACCTGATGGACGAGGCCGAGGCTTTGGCTGACCACGTTGTCATCGTGGACCACGGGCACATGGTAGCGCAGGGTACAACGGCAGAACTCATGGAATCCACGGGCTCACCACTCATCACTTTCGAGACAGCCACCGAGGTGGACCTTAACGCGCTCAACGCGGCAGGGCTGCCCACTGAGGCCACCCGCCCACTGCATTACCGCGTGGAAACCCCGGCTACCCCAGACGTCATCGCCCGCCTGGCCCAGGAGCTTGCCCAGCAAGGCGTTACCTTGCGCAACCTGGACACCACCCACCGCAACCTTGAGGACGTCTTCCTCGACATCACCGGCCGCGAGCTGCGCAGCTAAGGAGTAATCATGACGCGTTTCGAACCGGGAACCTTTCAGCCGCACCCGCAGCGTGCCAGCGTCTGGACCATGGCACGAGCTCAGGGCCTAATCGAGTCCAAACTCATGCTGCGCCACGGTGAGCAGCAACTGCTCAGCATCGTCATTCCCCTGGCCATGTTGATTGGCGCGGCACGGATGGAGCACATCACCGGCCACGGCCTGAAGGAAATATTCCCCATGGTCTTGGCGGTGGCGGCCACAAGCTCCGGCTTTACCGGCCAAGCCATCGCGCTGGCCTTTGACCGCCGATACGGCGCACTGAAGCGAACCGGCGCCTCCGGCGTCCCGGCCTGGACCATCATCGTGGGCAAGATTGCCGCCGTCTTCTCAATGGTCGCGGTCCAAGTCCTCGTCCTCGGCGGCGTTGCCTTCCTGCTTGGCCTGCGGGTTAGCCTTGGCGGCATCTTGCTTGGGTTTATCACCCTCATCCTGGGCGTGTGCGCCTTCACCGCGCTCGGCCTGCTGCTCGGCGGCACTTTAAGTTCCGAGGTAGTCCTCGCGGTTGCGAACCTCATCTGGTTCATTCTGATGGGAGTCGTGGGCTGGGCCATGTACACCCAGGGCTTGAGCAATGACGGCATCCTTACCGTGGTGCCCACCGTCGCGATGGCAAGCGCGCTTGCCGACGCCCTCAACCACACCTTCCCCTGGCAGGAACTACTCGTGCTCCTCGCCTGGGCCGGCGCCGCCTCCTTCGCAGCGGTGCGCTGGTTCCGCTTCGAGGGCTAGTCGCGCACCTGACCGCACTACGCGGGCTTGAACCGTTTGATGAGGGCTCATATCTGCAAATGGTGAGGTCACCCCGTAACAGCTGTGACCCGAGTATTGCGCTGAGACTGGTGTAGCCTCACCTCACCAAGTCGACCTCACCATTTGGAAACTTCGAAATGCAGCCGCGAAAAAGTTCCATTCCAGCAGCAAATGTGACTTTTATCTTTTTCGCTCCCGCAGGCATTCAGGGTTTCGTTCCGACCCTGTCCGAGCGGTAGTCTTTTTAACGTGAATTCCGGTAACAAAGTATCTACGTTTTTCCGCGAGGCGACGCCCGCCATCAAGACGCAGCGTCTCATCGCGATGATTCTGCTCGTCTGCCAAGGCGGCATTACCGTATCCGGCGCCATTGTGCGTGTTACGGGTTCCGGCCTTGGCTGCATCACTTGGCCCGAGTGCCACCCGGGCTCGCTGGTTCCTCTCTCCGGTGCGGCACCGTGGATCCACCAACTCATCGAGTTCGGTAACCGCCTGCTTACCTTCGTCGTCACGGCCGCCGCGGTGGCCGCAATCATGGCGATGCATATGGCGCGCCGCCGCACTGAGTTGAAGGTTTACGCGTGGTTGAACTTGGCCGGCATCGTGGTTCAGGCAATCATCGGCGCCATCTCTGTTTTCTTGAAGCTCAACTGGTGGGCCGTGGCGCTGCACTTCCTGCCATCGATGATTCTCGTTTGGTTGGCTGCAATGCTTTACTCCCGCATCCTTGAGCCTGACGACGGCGTGCGTACCCAGATCTTCCCGCAGGCTATCCGCGTGTTGGCCGCGATGGCATCCATTGCCCTCGCCGTGGTCCTCACCACCGGCACCATGGTCACCGGCTCTGGTGTCCACTCTGGCGACGATGGCGTCGGCATGGAAGGCCGCCTCAACGTCGATACCGAGATGATGGCCGTGGCTCATGCGATGTGCATGTACGCCTACCTGATCCTCACCGTCATTGTGATCTTCATGCTTTATCGTGTTCATGCACCGGAATTCGTCAAGAAGGCCGCCTGGGTCCTCATCGCCTGCATTCTCATCCAATGGGGTATCGGCGTCGCCCAGTTCTACATGCACATCCCGCGCTGGACGGTGCCAATCCACATCGGCATGTCTTCCGTAGTCACCGCATTCACCGCTCTCCTATGGGCGCATGGTGTTCGCCGCGTCAACGGCACAGAGGGCCTAAAAACTGGCTCCCCAGCAGCCGAAGAAAAGTTCGCTGCGCGGCAAGCAGCACTGGCGAAGTAAAAACTTAAACTAGGTTGTAGACTCCCGAGACTTAAAAGTCTTCGGCGAAACCGCTCCACCTCTTAGAACTGGCCTTGGTGCCGTTCGGTGGAGCGGTTTTCCTGCATGTATGCGAGTAGCTGCGATAGCCTTGAAACATGTACGCAATTCAGGTCAACCACAAGGGTGGCCCAGAGGTCCTCGAGTATGTAGAGACTTCGGCACCCACCCCTACCGAGGATCAGCTGCTTGTCGACGTAATCGTGGCCGGTGTCAACTACATCGACACCTATTACCGCGAAGGCATCTACAGCGCTACGCCTCCTTTCATCCTCGGCCTCGAGGGCACTGGCCGCGTTGTCCACGATCCAAAGGGCGAAATCGCCGAAGGCACCATGGTGGCTTGGGACCACGCTTTCGGCTCCTATGCGGAGCAAGTATGCGTGCCGCGCGACCGCATCGTTGCGGTCCCCGATGACTTCCCGCCTGAGGTAGCTGGTTCCATGCTCCTGCAAGGAATGACCGCTCATTACCTAGCGAATGGCGTATACCAGCTCGGCGAGGGCGCCTCCTGCCTTATCACCGCAGGCGCAGGAGGCGTGGGCCTTACCCTTACCCAAATGGCAAAAGCAGCCGGTGCCACGGTCTACACGGTGGTCTCCACCGATGAAAAAGAAGCCCTGTCATACGAGGCTGGCGCTGACCAAGTGTTCCGCTACGGAGAAGGTCTTGCTGAGCAGGTTCGCCGCTTCAACGGTGGTTTCGGTGTGGACGTTGTCTACGACGGCGTCGGCAAGGATACCTTCATGGAGTCGCTCGAAGTGGTGCGCCCACGCGGCACCGTGGCACTGTTTGGTGCGGCCTCCGGTCCGGTTCCTCCGATGGATCCACAGCTACTCAACAAGCATGGCTCGATCTTTTTGACTCGGCCTTCTCTGGGTGCATGGACCTCCCAAGAAGGCGAGTTCCAAATGCGCGCCCAAGCAGTCGTTCAGGCGATCACTGAAGGCGACGTAGTCTTCAACGTCTCAGCGTCCTACCCGCTCGCAGACGCCGCGCAAGCTCATCGCGATCTCCACGAGCGCAAGACCACCGGTTCTATCGTCTTAAGAGTGCGCGAGGACAACTAGGCTAGGTTTTATTGCCGCTTGTTCGATTTCACCTTCAGGCCCACCAAGTTGGCTGATTGTGTTAGAACCAGGCCGTCGACCAGCCAAGCATGCTGCCGATGGATTCCCAGCCCAGCACGGCGTCGATAGATAGGCCGATGAACAAGACCGACAGGTAGTTGTTGGAGTAGATGAACAAGCGCATGGGCTTGACCTTTTCGCCCTGTTTGACGCCGCGGTGGAGTGCAATAGCAATCCACAAGAAGACGGCGCCGGAACCAACTGCAGCCACCAAGTAGATCCACGAGGCGGCAGGGATGATCAGGAAGGTCACGATGAGCGTACCGACTGTGTACCAGACAATCTGGCGGGTTACCTCGACCTCAGGGGCGACTACCGGCAGCATCGGAACGCCTGCCTTGCGGTAGTCCTCCTTGTACTTCATTGCCAGTGCCCACGTATGCGGCGGTGTCCAAAAGAAGATAATAAGGAACAGCACGATGGCCTGCCACCACTTATCGGGCTCACCAGCAGGGGCATTGTCACGGATTACTGCCCAACCCACCATCGCCGGCATACAGCCAGCGAGGCCGCCCCAGACGATGTTTTGGGAATTGCGCATCTTCAAAAACTTCGTATAGACGAAGACATAGAAGAAGTTAGTCAGGATGACGAAGAACGCTGCCAGCCAGGAGTGCGCCAGAACGCCCAGCCAGAAGACCGAAAGCGCCAACATCACCCACGCAAAGATGGCAGCATTGCGGCGCGTGATACTCGCACGCACGAGCGGCCTAGCGCGTGTGCGCTGCATTTTCTGGTCAATCTCATAGTCCACCACGTTGTTGAAGGTGTGGGCAGCCGCAGCGCCCATCCAGCCGCCGAAAATGGTGGAAAGGATTAGCCAGAAGTTATCCGTGACGGATTCAACACCACGCTGCGCTTGGAGCATCGCCGGAATTGCGGCGACTAGCAAAAGCTCAATGATCCTCGGCTTCGTCAGCGCAAAATAGGCCTTTAACGTCTCCAAGGAATATTCCTCCAGTATCTGGCACGGGGTAACTTTTTGTGGCCGCCTGGTTATGGCCGCAAATTAGTTGTCGGCTTCGGGGGTTAGAAAGTTCCCCCGCCTTTAACCAAGGCTTCTTAACCATGCCAGCCTACAGTTTCTTGGACCGTTTTAGATAATCCACCACAATCCGTGACAATCCACCACCCGTTAATCAAAACATCTAGACTTGAGGGGTCAATAATCAACCGATCCACAAAGTAAGGGGCGTCCCCAGTGTCGCAAGAAAAGCTGACCCCAGAATTGCAAGCCATGGTCGAGCGCCGTTATCCGGCTGACTGGACTGATGTGGATACTCGCGCGGTCGACACCGTCCGCGTTCTCGCAGCAGATGCTGTCCAAAAGTGCGGCTCCGGGCACCCAGGCACCGCGATGTCCCTGGCACCGTTGGCTTATACCCTGTACCAGCGCGTCATCAATCATGACCCGAACGATGTTAAGTGGGCCGGCCGCGACCGTTTCGTTCTTTCTGTTGGTCACTCCTCGCTGACGCAGTACATCCAGCTTTACTTGGGCGGCTTCGGTTTGGAGCTGGACGACCTCAAATCCCTACGTACCTGGGGTTCGCTGACGCCAGGCCACCCAGAGGTCAACCACACCGACGGCGTGGAGATTACCACCGGCCCGCTCGGCCAGGGTTTGGCCTCCGCAGTCGGCATGGCCATGGCGGCCCGCAAGGAACGTGGGCTTTTCGACGCCGCAGCCCCGGCCGGCGAGTCCCCGTTCGATCATTTCGTTTACGTCATCTCCTCTGACGGCGACCTACAAGAAGGCGTTACCGCCGAGGCTTCCTCGCTGGCGGGCACCCAGAAGCTGGGCAACCTCATCGTGTTCTGGGATGACAACCGCATCTCCATCGAGGACGATACGAACATCGCCTTCAACGAGGACGTCGTAGCGCGCTACGAGGCCTACGGCTGGCACGTCCAGACCGTCGAGTCCGGTGAAGACGTCGTAGCACTCGAAGCCGCTGCACAGGCCGCCCGCGAGGAAACCGAGCGCCCATCTTTCATCCGCGTCAAGACCGTCATCGGTTATCCGGCACCAAACAAAATGAACACCGGCGGCGTGCACGGCGCTGCGCTGGGTGATGAAGAGGTTGCCGCCACCAAGGAAGTTCTGGGCTTCGATCCAGAAAAGACTTTCGAGGTCTCCGACGAGGTAATAGCCCACACCCGCAAGCTGCGTGAGCGCGGCGCCGAGGCGCACGCTAAGTGGCAGGAAAAGTTCGACGCTTGGGCTGCCGCAAACCCAGAGGGCAAGGCGCTCTTCGACCGCATGCAGGCACGTAAGCTGCCGGAGAACTTCGCAGCAGAATTACCGGAATGGGATGAGGGCGATTCCATCGCTACCCGAAAGGCCTCTGAGGCCACCATCCAGGCATTGGCTGCTGCAGTTCCGGAGATGTGGGGCGGTTCCGCCGACCTGGCTGGTTCCAACAACACCGTCATCAAGGGCGCCCACTCCTTCGGCCCTGAGTCCATCACCACCGGAGCTTGGGATGCTAAGCCTTACGGCCGCAACCTCCACTTCGGTATTCGCGAGCACGCGATGTCCGCAATCATGAACGGCATCGCGCTGCACGGCAACACCCGCGTTTACGGCGGCACCTTCCTGATCTTCTCCGAGTATCAGTACCCGGCCGTCCGTCTCGGTGCCTTGATGTCCACCGATACCTACTACGTCTGGACCCACGACTCCATCGGCTTGGGCGAGGATGGCCCAACCCACCAGCCGGTCGAGACCTTGACTGCCCTTCGTGCTATCCCGAATCTCTCGGTCATCCGCCCAGCTGACGCCAACGAGACTGCGCAGGCTTGGGCCGCCGCCTTCGAGTACAAGGCAGCTCCAAAGGGCCTTGCGCTTTCCCGCCAGAACCTGCCGGTGCTTGCCGGAACCAAGGAAAAGGCAGCCGAGGGCGTACGTCGTGGCGCCTACGTCTTGGTAGAAGCATCCAAGGAAACCCCAGACGTCATCCTGCTGGCCACCGGCTCCGAGGTGCAGCTGGCTGTCGAGGCCGCGAAGCAGCTCGAAGCAGAAGGCACCGCCACCCGAGTTGTCTCTGCGCCATGCCTGGAATGGTTCGACGAACAGGACGATGCCTACCGCGAGTCCGTGCTGCCTTCCGCAGTCCGCGCCCGCGTCTCCGTCGAGGCTGCTCTCGCAATGCCTTGGTATAAGTACACCGGTACCTTCGGCCGCAATGTCTCCCTCGAGCACTTCGGCGCTTCTGCCCCAGCCGGCGAGCTCTTCGAGAAGTTTGGCATCACCACCGAAGCCGTAGTCAACGCCGCCCACGAATCCATCACCGCTAGCAAATAAGGAAACCATGTCGCATATTGATGAACTTGCTCAACTCGGTACCTCTACCTGGTTGGACGATCTTTCCCGCGAGCGCCTAGACTCCGGCAACCTCGAGGAGATCATCTCCTCCAAGTCCATCGTGGGTGTCACCACAAACCCGGCCATCTTCGCCGCTGCGATGTCCAAAGGCACCGCTTACGATGCCGCGATTGCGCAGCTTAAGGAAGAGGGAGCAAAGGCTGACGACGCCGTCTACGCCCTTGCCATCGAGGATGTCGCCCGCGCATGCGATATGTTCGCAGGAATCTACGAGGCATCTTTAGGTCGCGACGGGCGCGTTTCCATCGAGGTCGATCCCCGCATTTCTGCCGATGCCGAGGCCACCATCCAGCAGGCACGTGAGCTGTGGGCGCGCGTTAACCGTCCGAACCTGATGATCAAGATTCCGGCCACCGAGGGTTCCCTTCCGGCCATCGCTGACGCGCTTGCCGACGGCATCTCCGTCAACGTCACCTTGATCTTCTCCGTCGAGCGCTACGGTGAAGTCATCGACACCTTCAAGAAGGGCCTGCACCGCGCCGAGGAGGCCGGCCACGACGTTTCCAAGATTCACTCCGTGGCTTCCTTCTTCGTCTCCCGTTTGGACAGCGAAGTCGACAAGCGCCTCGAGGCAATCGGAAGCGATGCTGCCTTGGCAGCGCGCGGCAAGGCGGGCGTCGCCAATGCCCAGCGCGCCTACGCCCTATTCAAGAAGGAGCTGCTGGAGGCAGGCGATCTTCCCGCAGGCGCGAATGTGCAGCGCCCGCTGTGGGCGTCGACGGGCGTTAAAAACCCCGACTACCCCGCTACCTTGTACGTTTCCGAGTTGGCTGGCCCGCACACGGTCAACACCATGCCGGAAAAAACTATCGACGCAGTGCTAGCAGAAGGCAACTTGCACGGTGATACCCTAAGCGATTCCGCCGAGCAGGCAGAAGCCGTCTTCGCCGAGCTAGCAGAACTCGGTATCGACTTCGACGATGTCTTCGCGCTCCTGGAAAAAGAGGGCGTCGATAAGTTCGTCGCCGCTTGGGAAGAACTTCTGGAATCGATGGCAGCTCGCCTGTAGCTGCGGCCGCCTATTTGGCCGCGCGCCCCGCTGACTAACCTCGGCGGGGCGCTTGTCGCTAGAATGTGTCGCTGGAGAATTAAGTTGGGAAAGGAACCCCCTGTGACGGAATCGAGCGCCTGGGTAAATCCACTGCGCAACGCGAAGGACAAGCGCTTACCGCGCATCGCCGGCCCCTCGGGCATGGTGATTTTCGGTGTAACCGGTGACCTCGCTTATAAGAAACTGCTACCCGCCATCTACGACCTTGCGCACCGCGGCCTCCTTCCCGCTGGTTTCACCTTGGTGGGCTATGGCCGCCGTGACTGGAACAAACAAGAGTTCTGCGACTACGTGATGGGCGCAGTCAAGGCAGGCGCCCGTACCAAGTTCAACGAGCACGTCTGGCAGCACCTGGCGCAGGGCATCGAGTTCGTGCACGGTGCTTTTGATGACGCCGGCTTCGACGCCCTGTCCGCACGATTGGCGGAGCTAGATTCCTCCCGCGGTACAGGCGGCAACTGGGCTTATTACCTTTCTGTTCCACCCGAGTTCTTCTCCAGCATCTGCCACCAGCTTGAGCGCGTTGGCATGGCCAACAGCGCTGACGATTCTTGGCGCCGCGTCATCATTGAAAAGCCTTTCGGCCACGACCAAGCATCTGCTCGTGAGCTCAATGAGATTGTCAACGCGGTCTTTCCGGAGTCTTCCGTCTTCCGCATTGACCACTACCTTGGCAAGGAAACCGTCCAGAACATTATGGCGCTGCGCTTTGCCAACCAGATCTTCGAGCCGATGTGGAATGCGCACTACATCGACCATGTGCAGATCACTATGGCAGAGGACATCGGCTTGGGAGGCCGCGCCGGCTACTACGACGGCATCGGCGCCGCCCGCGATGTTATCCAGAACCACCTGTTGCAGCTGCTCGCCCTCGTAGCTATGGAAGAGCCTTCTTCCTTTGAACCGGAGGCACTACAGGCGGAAAAGATCAAGGTCTTGCGCGCGACCCAGGCGGTTCACCCGTTGAACAAGACCACCGCCCGCGGCCAGTATTCTGCAGGTTGGCAGGGCTCCGAGTACGTGCGGGGCCTGCGTGAGGAGGACGGATTCGATCCTGCTTCTACCACTGAGACCTATGCGGCCTGCACCCTTGAGGTCAACTCCCGTCGCTGGGCCGGTGTGCCTTTCTACCTGCGCACCGGCAAGCGCCTCGGCCGCCGCGTCACCGAGATCGCACTGGTATTCAAGACCGCCCCGCACCAGCCGTTCAACAACGGTCAGGCAGAGGCTCTCGGCCAGAATGCCGTGGTCATTCGCGTCCAACCAGACGAGGGCGTAACAATGCGCTTCGGTTCAAAGGTGCCGGGTTCCACCATGGAAGTCCGCGATGTCAACATGGACTTCGCCTACGCAGAGGCCTTCACCGAGGAATCTCCTGAGGCTTATGAGCGCCTCATCCTCGATGCTTTGCTCGACGAGTCCTCACTTTTCCCGACCAACGAGGAAGTCGAGCTCTCCTGGTCCATCCTCGACCCAATTCTTGACTATTGGGCCAAGGCCGGGCAGCCGGAAGAATACCCAGCGGGCACTTGGGGCCCTGAATCCGCCAACACGATGCTGCGCCGCCGGGGCCATACCTGGCGTCGCCCTTAAGGAGGCCACAGCGATGATTATTCCATTGCCTGATACCACGACCCGCGAGATCTCCAAGAAGCTCGTTGAGGCGCAGGAGCACTACACGCTGACCACTGGCCGCGTGCTCACGCTTATTGTTGCCGCTAACGAGGGCGACGATATCGAGGGAATCCTAGCCTCCATTCGCGACGCTTCGCACGAGCACCCCTCCCGCGTGCTCGTCGTCATCGCCGGCTCCGGCGACAAGGAAACCCACCTCGATGCCGAGCTGCGCGTCGGCGGTGAGGCTGGCGCCTCGGAGATCGTCGTCATGCACCTGCACGGCGACCTAGCTGAGCAGTCCGAGTCCGTGGTTATCCCACTGCTGCTTCCGGATACGCCACTGGTTGCTTGGTGGCCCACCAAGTGCCCAGCTAATCCAGCGCAGAGCCCAATCGGCAAGCTGGCGCAGCGCCGGATCACCAACGTGGCCTACGGGGATGGGGCGAGCCATGAGGAGCTCATGCAGCTCTCCCGCGGCTATACCCCGGGGGACTCGGATATGTCTTGGGCAGCCATTACCTTGTGGCGCGGCATCGTAGCATCGGCGCTTGACCGCCACCCACATGAGCCGGTCGAGTCCGTGGAGATCTGCGGAGCGGCAGAAAGCCCTGCCGCTGACTTTGCTGCGGGCTGGCTTGTCGACGCCCTGGGTGTTCCGGTAACCAGGAAAACAACGGCGGCTCCAGAGCCGGGGGCGTTTCCTATCCACTCCCTGCTCTTTAACCGCGTATCCTCACACGTAACAGTCGACGTCGTCGACGCTAGCACCGTCCGCGTACAGGTTCCGGGTTCCCCGGATTCCCTGGTCTCGTTGAGCGTGCGTTCGCAGGCAGAAATCCTCTCCGAGGACCTGCGCCACCTCGACTCTGACAAGACATATGCGCACTCGCTTCGCGCACTGTCGCGCGTGGACTACAGTTAGTCGTACATCTTTATTTTTTACACCCCTTTTAAGGATCAAACACACATGGTCACTCTTCACCGCGTAAGCGATGTAGACGAACTCATATCCTCTGCCGCCCGCAAATTCATCGACGTAGTCACGTCGGTCCAGGCCCCGGGCGGCGGCCTTCACGAAGACGGCGTGGCGCGCGTTGTTCTCACCGGCGGTGGTGCCGGCATCGGAACTCTGCACGAGCTAGCTCGCCTCGATGCCGCTGCGAAGCAGCAGAGTGAGGATTACCCAGCCTTGGCCATCGATTGGACCCGCGTGCACGTCTTCTTTGGTGATGAGCGCAATGTTCCAGTCTCCGATCCTGACTCCAACGAGGGCCAAGCCCGTGCGGCACTCCTGCACGCAGCGGGCGTTCCGGAAGAACACATTCACGGTCTCGACTTGGGCGCTATCGCCATGGAGCATGCGGCGAAGGCCTATGCGGGCGAGATTTCGGAGTTCGCACCTAACGGCTTCGACCTTCACCTGCTCGGCATGGGCGGCGAGGGCCACATCAACTCCATGTTCCCGCGTTCTGAGGCAGTAATGGAACAAGAAGACCTCGTTGTAGCAGTCCCCGACTCTCCCAAGCCACCAGCAGAGCGCGTCACGCTGACGCTACCTGCGGTTAACCGCTCCGAGCGTGTGTGGTTCTTGGTCTCCGGTGAGGAAAAGGCTGAGGCGGCCTCCCACATCGTGGCCGGCTCCCCCGCCATCGAATGGCCTGCAGCCGGTGCGCATGGCACTAGCGAAACCATTCTTTTCTTAAGCGACGACGCCGCGACGGTAATCGAAGAATAAGAAACGAATAAAAAGCAGAAAAGTAAAAGGCCGCGCTTCCTTAAAAGTAAAGGAAGCGCGGCCTTTCTTTAAGCCTGCTTAGGCTTTAAACGGCGTATGCCTGGATCAGGTTGAGCGCTACGATGCAGGCCAACCAGATGATAACCATCACGATGGTGTAGCGGTCCAAGTTCTTCTCCACGACGGTGGAGCCAGAAAGGTTGGACTGGACGCCGCCGCCGAAGAGGCTGGAAAGTCCGCCGCCCTTGCCCTTGTGCAGCAACACGAAGATGGACATGAGGATCGCGGCAATCACCAAGATGATTTCCAGTGCCAAGATCATAGGATCGTTCCTCTCAGAATTTATTAATTAACTCCGGACTACTCTACACCACGAAGTGGGCCGAAGAATACTTCGACCCACGTGCGTAGCGCTGGTTATCCAGTACCTATTCCTTGACCCGGTGCTTAGGCAACGGTGGATGCGTTTGCAGCGAGCTTGGCAAATTCGTCGCCTACCAAGGAAGCTCCGCCGACTAGCCCGCCATCGACGTCGGGCTTGCACACGATCTCGGCGACGGAGTCAACCTTGACGGAACCGCCGTAAAGAATACGAATGCCTTCCGCCACCTCTTCGCCCGCAAGTTCGCGCACGAGAGCACGGATTGCAGCGCAAACCTCCTGGGCGTCGTCAGCGGAAGCAACCTTGCCGGTGCCGATGGCCCAGACAGGCTCATAGGCAACGACGGTCTTAGACAAGTCCTCAGCGGACAGGCCTGCGAGGGAATTGCGGGTCTGGTTGACCACGTAGTCAACGTGGGTGCCGGACTCGCGAACGTCGAGGGGCTCGCCGACGCAGACGATCGGGCTCAGGCCGTGCTTAAGTGCTGCAGCAGCCTTTTCCGATACGAGCTCGTCGGTCTCGCCGTGGTACTCGCGGCGCTCAGAGTGGCCAACTACGGCCCACTTGCAGCCCAAGGATGCGAGCATCTTGCCTGAGACCTCACCGGTGTAGGCGCCAGAATCGTGCTTGGAGATGTCCTGTGCGCCGTAGGTCAAAAGCAGCTTGTCGCCCTCGGAGAGGGTCTGCATGGTGCGCAAGTCAGTAAACGGCACCATGAAGGCGACGTCGACCTTGTCGTAGTAGTCCTTCGGCAGAGAGAAGTCGAACTTCTGGATGGAGGCGATTGCTTCCTTGTGGTCCAGGTTCATCTTCCAGTTACCGGCAATCAGTGGTTTACGTGCCATGGAAAATTTTCCTTTCAGGTTTTATTGTGCGTTGGCCTGTGTAACCGCGGCGCTTATGCCTGCAGAACAGATACGCCCGGCAGTTCCTTACCCTCGAGGAACTCAAGGGATGCGCCACCGCCGGTGGAGATGTGGGAAAAGCCCTCTTCATTCAGACCAAGCAAGCGAACCGAAGCAGCGGAGTCGCCACCGCCGACGACGGTGAAGGATCCGTTGTTTTCGGTGGCAGAGATGATGGACTTAGCCACGCCTTCGGTGCCCTTGGAGAATGCCTCCATCTCGAATACGCCCATCGGACCATTCCAGAATACGGTCTTAGAGGATGCAATAACCTCGTCGAATACCTTGACGGACTCAGGTCCAATGTCCAGGGACATCCAGCCCTCTGGGATGCCGTCGAGGGCGACAACCTTGCTTTCCGCATCAGCGTTGAACTCGGTAGCAGCGATGAGGTCTACCGGCAGAACGAGCTTGTCACCGAAGCGCTCGAGCAAGTCCTTGCAGTTGTCGATCTGGTCTTCCTGCAGCAGAGAGTTCTGAACGTTGTAGCCCTTTGCCGCGAGCAGGGTGTAGCACATGCCTCCACCAATGATGACCTTGTCAGCCTTATCTGCCAGCGCTTCGATGACGCCGAGCTTGTCAGAGACCTTCGCGCCGCCGAGGACAACCACGTATGGGTGCTCTGGCTTTTCAGCGACAGCTGCGAGAGTCTCGACTTCCTTCTGCACAAGTTTGCCTGCAAACGCCGGCAGGCGCTTAGCGACGTCGTATACGGAAGCCTGCGCGCGGTGGACAACGCCAAAACCGTCGGAGACGAAGGCGCCGTTATCCGCAGCCAAGGCAGCGAGCTCATCAGCGAAAGCGCCGCGCTCAGCCTCATCCTTGGAGGTCTCGCGAGCATCGAAACGCACGTTCTCGATCAGCATGACGTCACCGTCGTTAAGACCGTTTGCGCGCTCGTGTGCGTCCTCACCGGTTACGTCGCCAGCAAGCGCTACGTATTGACCCAGTGCCTCAGAAAGAGCCTCTGCTACCGGTGCCAGGGAGTACTTCTCGTTTACCTCGCCCTTTGGACGGCCCAAGTGTGCGGAAAGGATGATCTTGGCGCCGCCTTCAACGAGTGCCTTGATGGTTGGCAGGGATGCGGTGATACGTCCGGAGTCAGTAATGTTGCCTTCCTCGTCGAGCGGCACATTGAAGTCGGAACGTACGAGGACGTGGCGGGACTCCACACCCTCTGCGATGAGGTCATCAAGGGTCTTGAAAGCCATTGGATTCTCCTTCATTGAAATTTTTAAAAGCGTTCTATACAAGACTACCGGCCCACGCATGACCCTTGGGCGGGAAATTACGTGAGCCGGTAGAACATCTAAGCCAAGCCTCTAGTTAGGACTTGCAAGCGCCGAGCTTAAAGCTTGGAAGCGACCAAGGAGGTGGTGCGCACGAGCTGGTTGGTGTAGCCCCACTCGTTGTCGTACCAGCCAAGGACCTTGACGAGGTTGCCGTTGGAGACCTTGGTCATGCCGGCGTCGAAGATGCAACCGTGTGGGTCGGTGATGATGTCGGTGGAAACGATTGGGTCTTCGGTGTATGCGAGGGTCTCGCCGAACTCGCCAACAGCAGCTTCCTTGATTGCAGCGTTGATTTCCTCAACGGTGACGTCGCGGGAAGCGGTGAAAGTCAGGTCGGTTGCGGAACCGGTGATGGTCGGAACGCGCATTGCGTAGCCGTCCAGCTTGCCTTTAAGCTCCGGAAGAACCAGTGCAACTGCCTTTGCAGCGCCGGTGGAGGTCGGAACCATGTTGACCGCTGCAGCGCGTGCACGGCGTGGGTCCTTGTGTGGTGCATCCTGGATGCGCTGGTCACCGGTGTAGGAGTGAACGGTGGTCATTAGGCCCTTTTCGATGCCGAACTTGTCATTGAGGACCTTTGCCATCGGTGCCAGGCAGTTGGTTGTGCAGGATGCTGCGGAAATAACGTTGTGCTTTGCAGCGTCGTATTCGTCGGAGTTGACGCCGTAGACGAAGGTGCCGTCAACGTTCTTGCCCGGTGCAGAAATGATGACCTTCTTGGCGCCAGCCTCGATGTGAGCCTTTGCTGCCTCGCCATCGGTAAAGAAGCCGGTGGACTCGATAACGATGTCAACGTTGTGCTCGGACCAGTTCAAGTTCTTTGGATCGCGCTCAGCAGAAACTGCGATGCGGTGGCCGTTGACGGTGATGGACTCGTCATCATGAGTGATCTCGCCGTCGAAGCGGCCGAGAACGGAATCGTACTTGAGAAGATTTGCCAGGCTGCCGTTGTCGGTGAGGTCGTTGACTGCAACCACCTCGAGGTCGGAGTCGCCCTGGGCAACTGCACGGAAGAAGTTGCGGCCAATGCGGCCAAAGCCATTGATGCCTACGCGGATGGTCACTGTTTTTCTCCTCTATAAAATCGAGTAAAAGTTATGTGGGCTCCGAGGCATCTCCTCTAGTTCGTCTTTGGTGCGAAGAACCTCGGTGAGTTTTCCCAACACGGCCGATACTACCGAGCAAACACCAAGCATGCAGCGGCCAAAGGGCCACCCCGAGGCTTTCTATAACCAGGTAGTGACGTACGGTAAAAACAGGCGTACAATTTTTCGCCCACATGACTAATCCGCACCGAAAATACCCTGCACTACTCCCGAGTTTGTCTGTATGTGTTGGTTTATGTTGCCTGGGGTGGGATATATCACTCCCCCCAGCTCAGCGCAGATTACCAAACATATCCAGCAGGTACCAGACGCAGCAATACTCGGCGTTAAGTATCCGCCTACTCCCGAATGTGCCTGTTTTGCCCGAACAAAACCGCCCCGTCCGATCGGACAAGGCGGCTGGCGGCTAAGGCTTTGATCGAAGTCTTAAAAATCAGAAACTTTTTAACGTAGAAAGTCTACGACTCGTCAAAAAGATCCTCTGTGATCGAATCGTTGGTGTCCGGAATATCAAGCTCCTCGGCGCGCTTATCTGCCATGGAAAGCAAGCGCCGGATACGTCCGGCAACAGCATCCTTAGTCATTGGAGGATCCGCCAAGCGGCCTAGCTCCTCCAAGGAGGCCTCGCGATACTGGACGCGCAGGCGACCCGCATCTGCGAGGTGCTCGGGCACGTCGTCACCCAAAATTTCCATCGCGCGCTCAACACGGGCGGCGGCAGTTACCGCAGCACGCGCGGAACGACGCAAATTAGCATCATCGAAGTTATCTAGGCGCTTCGAGGTATCGTGCGCCTCGCGCTTGACGCGCTTCTTCTCCCACGTCAAGCGGGTTTCCTGAGCGCCCATGCGGGTCAACAACGCGCCAATAGCATCGCCATCGCGCACAACGACGCGATCAGCGCCACGGGTTTCCTTGGTTTTTGCAGAGATTCCCAGGCGGCGTGCACAGCCCACCAAAGCCAGCGCTGCCTCTTGGCAAGGGCACAGCACCTCGAGGGTAGAAGAACGGCCCGGCTCGGTCAGCGTCCCTTGAGCAAGGAATGCGCCCCTCCATGCGGCCTCGTTGTCAGCGATAGAGCCCGAGATTACCTGCGGCGGCAGCCCCACCACCGGATGGCCTGAACGAGTAACCAACCCTAGGCGACGCGTTAGCTCCTTTGCGCCCGAGGCAATGCGCAGCTGAACGCGAGACTTCTTCTGGGAACCGGCCGGCCCTACAACATGCGAGGTAGCCTTCACGCTGTAGAGTTCATCGAGGGCTTCGATGAGCCGCTCGGCAATGCGCAGATTGTCCACTTCGATTTCGTAGGCCATCTGATCCCCGCTTACGGTCAGCTCGCCGGCAAAGCGCAACATGGCGGAAATTTCCGCGGCACGAGCGGACTGGCGTGGAACGGAGACTACTGTGAGTTCATCCTTGACCTGTTCGGTCAATGAAGCAGACAAAGTCCTTGCCCCTTTCTCAATGATTCTTGCTGTACAGACCGAGCATCATCCAACCAGGCCTGCGCAGACGCGGTATGCCCTATCAGGCACGGAATGCCTTATACAGACATAGAGAAACACTAGTCTAGCCTGCACGATAAATCTTTGGCCGCACCAGGCTAGCTTTGCTCGAGCAATCCCTTCAGCGCAGCAGAAAGCTTGTGTGGATCATGCTTGTTTAGACGCACGCCGTTTTCATCACGCAGGCTAACGTCAGCGAATACCGCTTGGGCGCCCAGTACGTTGGCGGCGCGCTGCAAATAGCTGCGCTCACTCTCACTCGGGATAGCGTTGGAATCCACCAAGACTCGGTCGATGCGCAGTTCCGGCGCATGCTGGGCCAACACGTGGAGATGCCGCTCCGCAGAAAAGCCCTGAGTCTCGCCTGGTTCTGCCGAAAGATTCAGCACAACCACGCGCATCGCGGAAGAGCTCTTCACAGTGTTCACGATTTCCGGCACCAGCACGTGCGGTAGCACCGAGCTAAACCAAGAGCCGGGGCCGATGGTGATGAGGTCGGCGTCGGAAAGCGCGGCCAAAGCGTTCGGATTGGCCTGTGGATGCGCCGGAAGGATGCGTACCCGACGTACCTGACCCGGCGTGGAAGCCACCGCCACTTGGCCGCGTACGGCCCGCATGATGCGGGGATCCTCGTCAAGTCCGGCGACCTCCGCCTCGATGTCCAGCGGATGATTGACCACCGGCAGCACGCGGCCGCGGGAATTGGTCAACTGGGCTACCTTATCCAGGGCCGCCTGATAATCGCCCAGCACCTCAGTCAGGCCAGCGATGAGCAAATTACCCACGGCGTGCCCTGCCATCGCACCGTTGCCCCGGAAACGATGTTGCAACGTCTCTGCCCACATTTGGCCTGTTTCCGTGTCATCGGAAAGCGCGGCCAGCGCCATGCGCAGATCTCCGGGTGGAATGATTTCCAGCTCACGGCGCAGACGCCCTGAAGAGCCACCGTCATCGGCGACGGTAACGATGGCTGAGATCCGCTCCACGCCCGTCATCTGGGCAGCAAGAAGGGTTTGATAAAGACCATGGCCGCCACCGAGGCAAGCCATGTGGGTTTGTCGAGTCATTAGTGGATTTATAAGCTTTCCGGGTCAATTGTGCAAGGAAATAGGAAAAACTAGCCGCGTTGAATATCGCGGTGCAGAGCGTTTACCTCGAGGTCCCCACGCTGACGCAGGCGCCGGGTCAATTCCTCGGCAACGGCAACGGAACGGTGGTGGCCGCCCGTACAGCCAACGCCGACTGTGATGAAGTTCTTGCCCTCGTGACGATAGCCCTCGAGCATGGTGCCGAACAAGTCTAGGAAGTGCTCAATGAACTTCTCGGCGGCAGGATGGGCCAAGACATAGTCCGAAACCGGCTCATCGGTACCGCGGTAGCCGCGCAGCTCCGGAACCCAATAAGGATTGGGCAAGAATCGCACGTCAAGCACAAGGTCTGCATCGCGAGGCGAGCCATTTTTGAAGCCAAAGGACTCGACGGTGACGTGCTGGACGTCTTTGCGCATATCACCGAAAGCGGCCTCCATCGCACGCCGCAGATCATGGATGGAGAGGTTGGTGGTATCGATGATGATGTCAGCACGCTCGCGGGCATGCGCGATGGCTTTTCGCTCCCTCTGAATGCCTGCCTTCAACGTGTCGCCGCCCTGTAGGGGGTGGGTACGGCGCACGGAATCGAAACGACGAATCAAAACGTCATCGCGTGCATCGAGAAACAGTACCGTTGGCTTCATGCCGAGTTCGGTAACTTCATCGATGGTCTCCAGCAGCGAACCTGGAAACATGCGGGAACGCACGTCAGTTACCGCTGCGACCTTCTTAACTTTGGTCTCCTCCATCGCGCACAGCTTAAGAAGATCAATGATGGCCTTCGGCGGGATGTTGTGGGCGACGTAGTAGCCTTTGTCCTCCAAGACTTTGGCTGCGGAAGTCAAGCCACCACCCGACATACCGGTGATGAAGATGGGCGGGGATTCTAAGTGCGTCATGCAGCCCATCTTAACCCGCGAAGACTTATAGAACGCTGAATTTCTTTAACCATGCAGGTGTTCATAGACCACACCGGCGAGTTTCGGGCCAAAGCCCTTGACCGCTGCGATCTCCTCCGCCGAGGCTTCCTTGAGCTTTTTCACCGAGCCAAAGTGCTTGACCAAATCGGTGCGGCGCTGCGGCCCCAAGCCCGGCACCGAATCCAGTACCGAAGAACGCATGCGCTTGGAACGCTGCTGGCGGTGATAAGTAATAGCAAAGCGATGTGCCTCGTCGCGGATCTGCTGTAGCAAGTACAGCGCCTGCGAGTTACGCGGGAGAATAACCGGTTCATCATCACCCGGGACCCAGATTTCCTCCAAGCGCTTTGCAAGGCCGACGAGGGTCACGTCCACGATGCCGAGCTCATCAAATACCTCTTGCGCTGCCGCAACCTGCGGAGCGCCACCGTCCACGATGAATAGCTGCGGCGGGTAGGCAAAACGACGTCCCGCTTCTGCGGATTCTTCCTGCACATTCTCGTCGTCGAAGGTGGACTCCTCGACTTCCTCGTCTGGGTTGGCGAGCTTGTCCTCGTTGTGGCGCTTGAAACGGCGGCGGGTTACCTCGGCGATGGAGCCAACGTCATCGGAGCGACCGTCACCAGCCGCCTCCTTGATGCGGTAACGCCTGTAATCAGCCTTGCGTGGCAGACCGTCCTCAAAGACCACGAGGGAAGCAACCACATCGGTGCCTTGAATATGGGAGATATCGGTGCACTCGATGCGCAGCGGCGCCTGGTCCATCCCCAAGGCTTCCTGGATGTCCTGCAGGGCCGCCGAACGCGCGGTGAGATCTCCGACACGCTTGAGCTTGTGCTGGCGCAGCTGCTCCTTAGCGTTGCGCTCGACGGTCTTCATCAGGGAATGCTTATCACCGCGCTGCGGTACTCGCATATTCACCTGCGCCCCACGCAAATCCTCGAGCAGGGAGATGACTTCAGCCGACTCGTCCGGCATGGCCTGCACCAAGATCTCCCGCGGAATCACGTTGCCGCGGCGGGTCTCGGTATGCGATTCCTGGTCCACACCGCGCCTACTAAGGGCAGCGTCTTCCTCCATCTCTTGCTGCTCGCGGTCTGCGGCATCCGAATAGAACTGGATCAGGAAGTTTTGCATCAACGCCGGCAAAGCCGGATCGCTTTCGCCTTCTTCCCACGGCCCCGCCGGAGCTTGGTCGCCTGAGCGTTCTACGACCCAGCCGCGCTGGCCACGGATGCGGCCGTCACGCACATGGAAGATCTGCACAGCGGCCTCCAGCTCATCAGAGCTAAAGGCAATGAGATCCGCATCAGTTCCGTCATTGAACACGACGGCCTGCTGCTCCATAATCTTGTTGATTGCGCCTAAGTCATCGCGCAGGCGCGCAGCAAGCTCAAACTCGAGGTTTTCCGCGGCTTGCTCCATGCGCTGGGTTAGTTCACGAGTCACGGCCGAGGTATTGCCATTCATAAAGGAAACCAGCGAATTTACGGTCTCCCTATGATCTGCCTTCGATACCGCACCGGTGCACGGCGCCGAACATTTGCCGATATATCCCAAAAGACACGGACGGCCCAAGCGCTCGTGCCGGTTGTAGACGCCCTTGGAACAGGTGCGCATGGGGAACACGCGCGTGAGCAGGTCCAAGGTTTCGCGCACCGCCCACGCATGGGAATACGGACCAAAATAACGCACGCCCTTCCGCCGCGGGCCACGGTAAAAGAAGGCGCGTGGGACGATCTCTCCTACCGATACCGCGAGCATCGGATAGGTCTTATCGTCGCGGTACATGACATTAAACCGCGGGTCGAAGCGCTTAATCCAGGTATATTCCAGTTGCAGCGCTTCCACCTCGCTGGCAACCACGGTCCATTCCACAGACGCAGCGGTAAGCACCATCTGGCGCGTGCGCGGATGCAACTGCGTGATGTCCTGGAAATAGTTGGACAAACGTGCGCGCAGGTTCTTGGCCTTGCCTACGTAAATTACCCGGCGGTTTTCATCGCGAAACTTATAAACGCCAGGCTCTGTTGGAATAGTGCCTGGCGCTGGTCGGTAGGTAGCGGGATCTGCCACTTTTTAATCCTGCGGCATGTACTTAGCTTCAAGGTCGCGGAAAGCGCGAACCTTCGGAATAACGGCGGTCTTATCGCCAGCCTGCAGTGCCCAAACCGGCACATACTCGAAGTCGGGCAACTCGATGCGCGCCATCCGCTCGCCCTCTGGGAAGGATAGTCCGTAGATGACCTGCCAAGGATAAAAACGGGTACCTACGATGTTACGCACCTCGACGCCGTCTTCATTCGCACGCAAGCGCGGGCGCGTCAGGGCCAGCCACGACAGAACCGAGATAAGCAGGCCCACGCCGGGGAAGGCGAACTTATCGATAGTGGTGACGGCAGCACCGGTGAAGGAGATATCCAAGGTAAGGCCCATGAAAATATGGATAGCCATGACGAGGATGACCCATCCGATTGCCACCTTGCGCAAAAATTGCGACTTAGCCTCATAAATCCACGGCTTCGTCGAAGTCTGCGCGAACGGATCCGCACTGGTGTAGGCCAGAATCTCGGCGTCGGTAAGCTGCGTGCGTGTCGACGTCTCGCGGGCCCCAGATTCTTGTGCGTCAGTCATTAGTTCCTTCTTCGTGGTTTACAGGCTGGCCTAGCCTGCCAGCCCATCTAGTGTACGCAATTTCAATACCGTGTCTAAAGCCGCCACCATCGACTCCGCGCCCTTGTCTTCATCTGAGGTGGCAAAGCCTGCGCGATCGACTGCCTGTGAATACTCGTTCACGGTGAGCACGCCGTTGCCCACCGGAGTGGACTCGTCTAAAGCGATGCGGGTTAGGCCCTGCGTCACGGAGTCACACACGTAATCGAAGTGCGGGGTGCCGCCCTTTACCACGCAGCCCAGCGCAACCACGGCATCGTGGGTCCGAGCCGCCGCCTGCACCACGACGGGAAGTTCGAGCGCCCCGACCACGCGGGTCTCGGTCACCTGCGCGCCACACGCACGAGCAGTCTCTACAGCGCGCCTGTGCAGCTGGTCGCAGATTTCGGCGTTCCACGTCGCGGTTACGACAGCCACGCGGATCCCCTCGGCGGGGACCAATTCAATTTCAGGCAAGCCTTCTTTAGCCATCGGAAACCTTTCTTAGTGCTTAGTTGCGGTGGTCTTCATGATTCGCGTCGCGGGCACCACCTGCTGGATGCTGCATATCCCAGTGTTCAACCTGCGGCAGGTCATGGCCCATGCGGTCACGCTTGGTGCGCAGGTAGGTGATGTTGTCCTCGTTTGCTTCCACAGCAAGCGTAGTGTGCTGAGAAGCATCGACACCAAAGCCGGCCAAACCCTCACCCTTGTGCGGATTATTAGTCATGAGGACAACGGAAGCAATGCCAAGGTCCCGCAGAATCTGACCCGCCACGGAATACTCGCGCGCGTCTTCAGGCAGGCCCTGCTCGAGATTGGCATCGACGGTGTCAAGGCCTTTGTCTTGCAAACGATAGGCCTTCAGCTTGTTCACCAAGCCAATGCCGCGGCCTTCTTGGCCACGCAGATAAATCACCACGCCACGTCCGGCTTCCTGAACCGCCTTGAGCGAAGCGTTGAGCTGCGGGCCACAATCACAGCGACGGGATCCAAACACGTCACCCGTGAGGCACTCAGAGTGCACGCGCACCAGCACGTCTTCCGCGCCGCGAAGCTCCTCGACGTCGCCTGCAACCAGCGCGATGTGCTCGTTGCCGTCGATGTCATGGGTGTATCCCAGCACATTGAACAGGCCGTGATCGGTGGGCAGGCGCGTTGCCACCGAACGGTGAATCTGGGTTTCCTTATGGCGGCGCCAATCAATGAGCTGCTCGATGGAGATCATGGTCAACCTATGGGTATCGGCAAAGCGTCGCAGTTCCGGCGAGCGCGCCATATCGGTGGGGTCTTCCTCGGAGACGATCTCGCACAAAACGCCGGCCGGCCGCAGCCCCGCCAAGCGCGCGAGATCAACCGCAGCTTCCGTGTGTCCATCACGCTCCAGAACGCCGCCTGGGCGTGCGCTCAAAGGCACCACGTGACCCGGACGGGTGAAGTCAGAGACCGTGGTGGTCGGATCAGCCAAGCGCCGGATGGTCTCCGCTCGGGAGCCCGCGGAGATTCCCGTGGTGCCCGTCGCTGCATCCACTGTCACCGTGTAAGCGGTAGAGCGCACGTCCTCGTTAAGTGCCATCATCGGCGGCAGGTTCAGTCGCGCGCAATCTTCTGGCAACAGCGGCGCACAAATATAGCCGGAGGTGTAGCGGACCATGAAGGCCACGAGTTCTGGGGTTGCCAGCTCCGCGGCGAAGATGAGGTCGCCTTCGTTTTCTCGGTCTTCGTTGTCAACCACAACCACCGCTTTGCCGGCCGCAATATCAGCAATGGCCTGTTCAACAGTGTCGAGTTTGACGGAAGATTCTGCTGCGGTCATAAGGATTTACTTTAGCCCCTGTGGTTTGCGTCCTGCGCGTTAGGCCCGTACATCTTCTCAACGTACTTGGCCAACACATCTACTTCTAGGTTTACGGCAGCACCGACCTCCATCGTGCCAAAGATTGTGTCGCGCAGGGTGGTTGGAATCAGCGACACCTCAAACCAGTCCGCTCCAATTGCGCTTACGGTCAACGAGGTGCCGCTAACTGCGATTGAGCCCTTCTCGACGACGTATCGTGCAAGGGCTTGGGGAAGGCTAAAGCGCAACACTTTCCAATTCTGCGAAGGGGTACGCGATAATAGTTCTGCGGTGCCGTCCACGTGGCCTTGCATGATGTGTCCGCCCAAACGCGTGGTGGGCAAAAGCGCCCGCTCCACGTTGACGACGGAGCCCTCGCGCAACTGCCCCAGCGCCGAGCGTCGCAACGACTCGGCCATGACGTCGGCGACGAAAGCATCGCCATCCAGCGCTGCCACCGTAAGACAGACTCCGTTGACCGCAATCGAGTCACCGAGCGCGGCGTCGCTAAGCACGTGAGGCGCCCTTATCCCCAGCCGAATCGCATCGCCCTGCTCCTCAATGGAGCAGACGGTGGCTAGTTCCTCTACGAGTCCTGTAAACAAGCAAATTCCTTCTATTTATGATTTGTTGACTCTGTGTGTCTAACTCTGTGCGTCTAACTCGGCGAATTAAGCACGTACTCAATTAAGACATCATCGCCCAAGACCTTGGTGGCACTGCGGCGGAAACGCTTAGCGTCGCTCAAGGTCTGGGCCACCGGATGCGCCAATACGCCACGGCCTTCGCCCAAAAGAACCGGGGCAATATAAGCCTGCACGGCATCGACGTAGCCTGCGTTGAGAAAAGAGCTAGCAAGACCTGCCCCGCCTTCCACCAAAATATCGCGTGCGCCATCCGCATAGAGCTCGCGCAAGGCTTGGTCGATGTCCTCAAACTGCAGGTAGCCGAGCTCGCGCAAGTTGCCGGCCGCCGCGCCCGCGTCCTCCAAGTTGCGGCGACCAATCACCACGCGGCGCGGCTGCTGCTCAAAAAGGCTGCCGTCTGGGCGGCGGGCGGTAAGCGACGGGTTATCGGCCAAAGCCGTGCCCGTGCCGATCAAGATAGCGTCGCGTTGTGAGCGGTCAACGTGCACCCAGGCGCGGGCATGCTCGCCAGTAATCCACTGGCTGGTGCCGTCTACTGCGGCGGTAAACCCGTCGAGGGTCTGCGCAAATTTGAGGGTGACGTGTGGCCTGCCCATTTCGATGGCACGCAACCACGGCAAGAGCGCGTCGGGAACATCCTTGTCAACGGGTGCCGCAACCTGTGCAACTTCAATCCCAGCTGCTTGCAGGGTGCTCGCTCCCCCAGCTGCTTCCTGGTTTGGATCGCCATGCAGGAAAAAGACCCGCGAAACCCCAGCATCAATAAGCGCCTGCGCGCACGGACCGGTGCGCCCGGTGTGGTTGCACGGTTCAAGGGTGACCACCGCAGTGCCATTGCGCGCAGCCTCCCCGGCTTCGTTGAGAGCCATTACTTCCGCGTGCGCACCTCCTGCCGGCTGGGTGGCACCAGTACCAACCAATTCGCCCTGAGCATCTAAAATGACGGCACCCACAGGCGGATTGGGGCTAGTGGTACCGCGGACAGACTGGCCAGCCTCCATTGCACGCAGCAGGGCCGCTTCTAAGTCAAGCTTCATGAAAATTCTTTCAGGCTTTTGCGAGCTTCCGATTCGAAGCTCTATTCACGGTCTTCTACAGGGTGGCGAGCTCGCGCAATTCCGCGACTGCGCCAGCTTTATCCTCCTGCTTATAAATTGCAGAGCCGGCAACGAAAGCATGGCAGCCAGCCATTGCTGATTCACGGATGGTCTCCGCCGAAATGCCACCGTCGATCTCGATGAGAGTTGCCAGCCCTTCATCATCAATGACTGCACGCAAGGCTCGCACCTTTTCGAGCATCTCCGGCATAAACTTCTGGCCGCCGAAGCCCGGCTCCACGGACATCACGAGCACCAAATCAAAGCTGGCGAGCTTGTCCAACCACGGCTCGATTGCGGTATCCGGCTTGACCGAGATACCTGCGCGCACGCCCAGCCCGCGGATCTTTTCCGCCAAGGCAAGGCTGGCTGCCACATCCGCAACAGCTTCCGCGTGGAAAATGATGCAGTCGGCGCCGGCTGCAGCATAGGTCTCCACCCATTTTTCTGGCTCCTCAATCATCAGATGCACATCAAGCACCTGGTCCGTGACTGCGTCAACGGTCTTAGTGATGTCTGGGCCAAAGGAAAGGTTGGGGACGAAGTGTCCATCCATGATGTCGACGTGGATCCAATCAGCGTTGGATACGGCGCGCACTTCTTCGCCCAAGCGGGAAAAGTCAGCGGCGAGGATGGACGGGGAAATAATCGGAGCAGACATGCCCCATAGTCTAGACCTACCCTGCGACGCCTCGCCGCGAAACCGGCTCGGCGCCTAGTTCGTGCGCCGCAAAGCTGCGAAGAACATCGCATCCGTGCCATGACGGTGCGGCCACATCTGGACCGACTTGTGGCGGCCCACATCCCCCATGTCTGGGATTAGTGTGTGCGCGTCGAGTTCCTCTGCGCCCAGCTTGGCGACGGCGCGGTCCACAATATCGCGCGTTTCCCTAAGGTCCGGCGAACAGGTGGAATAAACCACCACGCCGCCAGGACGGACGAGCCGCAGCGCAGATTCGAGCAGCTCAAATTGCAGCTCATTGAGGTCAGCAATGTCGCTTTCGGCCTTCCGCCAACGCGCCTCTGGACGGCGGCGCAAAGCACCCAGGCCGGAGCACGGTGCGTCGACCAGCACGCGATCGAAGCCCGGCTCCAGGCCAGGTTCGCGGCCATCGCCCACGTGCACGCGCACTGGGAGATCCGCCACGGTCTTTTTGATGAGCTCCGCGCGGTGCGGTGAGACCTCGACTGCATCAACGGTGGCCTGCTCAATACGCGCCAGCGCACCCATCAGCGCCGCCTTACCGCCAGGGCCGGCGCACAGATCCAGCCAACGTCCGGAATCCTCCCCTTCCAGCGGCGCCTCCGCTACGGCGCGGGCGATAAGCTGCGAGCCCTCGTCCTGCACTGCGGCAAGTCCCTGCTTGACCGGTTCCAGATCGCCTGGATCACCGGCAGACATGTACACCGCATAAGGCGAATACTTGCCCGCCTCGTTGCCGGTCATAAGGGCCAGCTCCTCCGCGCTGATTTCACCAGGGCGTGCCACCAAGTGCACGATCGGGCGCTGCGAATCCCCTTCCAAGGCGGCCTCCAGCTCGCCCAAGCCGACGACGCGGGCGAAGGATTCCGCAATCCAGGTAGGGTGCGCATGCTTGAAGGCAAGCGCTGCTACCTCGCCACTCGGCGCGAGCTTGTCCAACCACTTCTCGGAAGGCGTGCGCGTTACCGTACGCATAATGCCGTTAGCAAAGCCCTTCGCCTTCTCGAAGCCGGCGGCCTCCACCAAGCGCACGGTGGTATCAACCGCAGCGTGAGCCTCAACGCGGGTGAAAAGCACCTGATAGGTACCCAAACGCAAAGCGTCGAGCACCTCTGGTGCGATGGCATCGAGCCCACGGGAAGAGCACTTTTCGATGACGGCATCGAGCACGCCCTCACTGCGTAACGCACCGTAGGTCAGCTCAGTGCAGAAAGCTGCGTCCCGGGCCTCCAACTTGTGTACGCGCAGCGCCTTCGGCAGGGTGAGATTCGCAAAAGCATCATCACTGTGCACGCGGCGCAGCACCTCGTAGGCAACCGCGCGCGGGACATCGATGCCCGCGCGGCGCGCTGCTTTCACGAAGGATGGGTTCTCTTTCCTGCCGCGCGCATTGTTGCGCACCGGCCGCTTATTACCTTTATTAGGTTTGCCAGACTGACCGCGCCCCTTATTCTGGGACGTTTCCTTAGGCTTGTCTCCAGACTTGGAACGAGAACGGAATCCGCCGCTCATGAAAACCTCACTTCTTTAGCGCCGCCGAGACCGCGTGCCCAGTCTGCAGCGTTCATCATCTTCTTTCCTGGGGGTTGCAGGCGATCAAGCTTGACAATCCCCTCGCCCGTTCCAACGTATACGGCCTTCTTCGTGATGTGCGCCTGACCTGGTTCGAGCACGACGTCGGCAAGCGCCGCGCCAGCCTCAGCATCCTTGACAAGGCTTAGCGGGGAAAGCTTCACGCGCTGAGAATCCAGCAGCGTCCAAGCGCCTGGCCCCGGAGTATGCGCGCGGATGTGTCGATCCACCACGGTAGCCGGTGCCGTCCAATCCACTTGGGCGTCCTCCACCGCAATCTTGGAGGCGTACGTGGCCTCGCCTTCCTGCGGGCGCGGTGTGATGCTGCCGGCTGCCAAACCGTCCATTGTCTCAACCAGCAGATCTGCTCCCTTAAAAGCCAGGCGGGTCAGCAAGTCATCGGCGGTGTCGGTCTCCGAGATATCTGACTCCACGACTCCGAGAATCTCACCGGTATCGAGGCCTTCATCGATGCGGAAGGTGGTAGCGCCCGTGCGCACATCGCCCGCCGCAATCGCTGCCTGGACCGGCGCCGCCCCTCGCCATGCCGGGAGCAAAGAAAAGTGCAGGTTTACCCAACCGTGCTCGGGTACATCCAGCAGGTCCGGTGTAATCAGATTGCCATACGCCACCACCGGAATCGCGGCCGGTTCGAGCTCATGCAGGCGCTCACGCAGCGCCTTTCCATCCTCGGTATCCGGCTTCAGCGAGGTAGGAGTTAACACCTCTATGCCGTGCTTTTGCGCCAGCTCTTTCACCGGGCTCGGATGCAGGCTGCGCCCACGCCCCTTGCGAGCATCCGGCCGGGTAAGTACGGCGACGACTTCGTGTTCAGAGGCAATCAGCTTTTCCAGTGCCACGACCGCCGGTTCCGGCGTTCCAGCGAAGATGATTTTCATGCTGTGGCGTCTCCTTTATAAGTATGCTTTGAAAAATACTAGGTAGTTTTTTAAGAATTAAACCAGTCAGAATTGCGGATTACCTGCATGGCCTGCTTGCGCCTTTCCTTAGTCAACCGGTCCAGGAACAACACGCCATCGAGATGATCGGTCTCGTGTTGGATACAGCGCGCCATGAGCCCGGAGGCGACCATAGAAATGGCGTTACCGCGGATATCGCGGCCGCTTAAAACCACGGTTTCGTAACGCTCCGTATTTTCAGAAATTCCAGGGATGGAAAGACAGCCCTCAGGGCCATCCTGCGTCGCCTGTCCGATGGGCTCCCACACGGGATTGATGATTGCGCCGCGCAAACCCGTTTGCACGTGCGAGCAATCGTAGACAAAGATGCGCTTGGTCAAGCCAATCTGATTCGCCGCAAGTCCTACTCCGCCTGCCTCGTCCATAGTCTCCAGCATGTCTGCCGCTAGCGCTGCAAGTGAAGCATCGAATTTCTCAATCTCCACCGCACGGGAGGTGAGAACTGGGTCGCCGTACATGCGGATTGCTCTTAGTGCCATTTAATAGGAGCCTTCCTCGCCTCATCCACGTAGGTTCTTCATTTATTTGCTGCACTCGACAATAGTGGAACAATCCCCCGGCACCGCCTACCGGGGTATGGAAGGACTAGCCGATGTGGATGGGATCGACTTGGATGCGCAACGGAAGCTCGTCCTTGCGCGCGCTGCGGGCGGCATTGGCCTTACGCAAGGCGTTGCCCAATTGGGCACGCGGGCCCAACGGGGTCCTAATCAGTACGCGTTGCGGCGGCCCAAATCGCTGCTCGTCATATTCGCCGGGCAGGCTCAGCCCCGGCGGCAACGGTACGGGGCCCAAAACCTCCACGTTTTCCGGTAGCTCCGCAATAGACATGAAGTGATCCAGGCTGGCATCGGCACCGTCGACCGCAGCCATGTGCACTGCTGGCGGGAAACGCACTTCCCGACGCCCCGCCAGCTCACGGCGTGCGGCACCAACCATGTCCCAATTCAGCAAGGACTGAATGACCGGCAGTTCACCGTCAGCGGCGATGACCACTTCACCGCCCTTGTTGTGCGAACAGACCAAGGTAGCTGCAGACGCCCACTTAGAGAGAGCTTCCTCCGTGGCGCGCAAATCCTGGCGGTTGAGCAGCGTGCCTGCATCCAACAGCAAAGCTGCGCCGTAGTGCCCGCCGTGGGCGACGGCCGGTTCTGCGCCCGGCGTTGCGATGACCAGTGCCGCCTCATCTGCGACCTCGTCTACGACCTTGTTGCCGCCCGAGACAACGA
This sequence comes from Corynebacterium sp. c25Ua_89, assembly GCF_047459735.1. NCBI lineage: Bacteria > Bacillati > Actinomycetota > Actinomycetes > Mycobacteriales > Corynebacteriaceae > Corynebacterium > Corynebacterium sp. c25Ua_89. The sequence continues at coordinate 449,512 of NZ_JASBOD010000001.1, read as the reverse complement.
TGCGTGTACTCGGAAACGCCCGTCCCAGCTCTTCCGCCGTGCGCTCAGAGCCCAGTACGATAGCCCGCAACCGCGGCGAGCCGCATTCGACACAGCGGAATTTCGACTCGATGCGGCCACACCACCGACACGTGGGCAAGGAGGCATGGTGCGTATCTCCCCCGCGTCTATCGGCGGCAAGGCCCAAGGGGCCGTTACAGTGGCGGCAGCGTGCGGGGGCTCGGCAATTGCCGCAAGCCAGAATTGGTGCGTAGCCCTTCCGCGGGACCTGCACGAGCACCGGCTGTGCACGGTCCAACGCACGCTTCGCAGCTTGGAAGGCAGGCCCTGTAACCGAGGTCGTTCCGCCCTGCAGATCACGCGCAACCTGCATGCCAAACGCCCCTACCGCAGTCATTGCAGGACGCCGTGTTTCCAGCGTGGATTCACTAGCGAGCAGGTCATGCGCCCACCCAGATTCGACCAGCAGCTGGGTCTCTGCGCTGCGGGCATGCCCCGCCAGAATCAGACTGCAGCCTTCCTTAGCCGAGCGCGTGGTCAGCACCTCGCGGGCGTGGACATAGGGTTTTAGGTTATCGACGAGGTTGTCGTTGCCATCATCGAAAATGAGCGCCAGGCGTAGGTTCTTCACCGGCGCAAAGGCCGCCGATCGGGTGCCCAGCACAATGCGCGCCTGCCCCACCAAAGCGGAAAGATATCGGCGGTAGCGTGCCTGCGGGCCCGTGGCGTTGCCCAAGACGGTGATCTGCTTGGCTGCGACCACTTTTCGCAAAGCCTTTTCCAGTTTGTCGACGCCGCGTTGGTCCGGCACCACGAGTAAGACGCCGCCGCCGCCGAGTGCCACTTTCGCGGCCAATGCCGCGACGGCACTCGCCCAGTCATCACCCGGCGCAATCTGCCATGCGGCGCGGGCCAGCCCACCAGCCAATACCGAGTCCACAAAGGACTCACCATGCTGATATGCCGACCACCCCGAAAGATCTGGTTCTTCTGCTTCGCCCATCTCCTCCCACGGGGTCGCGAGGTCGGATTCTTCTGCCTTGGCATGCCGCGGCGGAATCGCGGAGCGAATAATGTCTGAGCGCACCGCCCCATAACGGGCCGCGAGGGACTCGATAAGTTCGGCAAGCTCAGCTGAGTAGACCGCATAGGGCGAAATCACGCGGTCGAGGTAGCGCAGCTGGCCGTCGAACTCGCTGTCATTGCGGCGCTCCAAAACGATAGCGTCTGTCAGCCGGCCATTGAAGCGGATGCGCACGCGCACTCCGGGCTTAGCAGCAGCCGACTGCGATTCGTCGACTTGATAATCGAAGCCACGGTCTAAGTGAGCGACGCCTAATAGAGGCAACACCCGCGCGACCGGTTTATGGGCGGCGGGTGTTCTAACTGGCATAGGCTCTGATACTACAGGCCGGCAGCCTCACGCAGTGCGGCGGCACGGTCGGTGGACTCCCATGGCAGCTCAATGTCGGTGCGGCCGAAGTGGCCGTAGGCTGCGGTCTGGCGGTAAATGGGACGCAGCAAGTCGAGATCGCGGATAATAGCGGCCGGGCGCAAATCGAAGACCTTGTTAACGGCGGCCTGAATCGTGGCGTCGTCAAGCCCATGCTTCGCAGTGCCGAAGGTCTCGACGTACAGGCCCACCGGCTTCGCGCGGCCGATGGCGTAGGCGACCTGGACCTCAGCCTTGTCTGCCAAGTCCGCAGCGACGATGTTCTTGGCTACCCAGCGCATGGCGTAGGCCGCGGAGCGGTCCACCTTGCTCGGGTCTTTGCCGGAGAACGCGCCACCGCCGTGGCGAGCCATGCCGCCGTAGGTATCGACGATGATCTTGCGGCCGGTGAGGCCAGCATCGCCCATCGGACCACCCAAGATGAAGGAGCCGGAAGGGTTGACCAGCAGCGTGGTGTCCTCGCCGTAGAAGTGCTCGAGCTTGGCGTCCTTGATGACCCATTCCACGACGTGCTCGCGCAGTTGCTCCATGAGCCATTCCTGGGAAACCTCGGGATCGTGCTGGGTGGAGATAACCACGGTGTCCAGGTGGGAAGGTTGGTTATCGTCGGTGTAGGCGAAGGTCACCTGGGTCTTGCCGTCTGGGCGCAGGTAATCGACGATGCCCTGCTTGCGAACCTCGGTCAAGCGGCGCGAAAGGCGATGTGCCAGTGCGATAGGCAGAGGCATGAACTCATCGGTCTCGTTGGTGGCGTAGCCGAACATCAGGCCTTGGTCACCGGCACCGGCGGTATCGTTTTCCTCGTCGTAGTCATCGGAACGATCGCGGGCCTCCGTAGAGGTATCGACGCCAGCGCCAATTTCCTGGGACTGCTCGCCGATGGCGACGTTAACGCCGCAGGTGTGGCCATCGAATCCGACGTCGGAGGAGGTAAAGCCGATATCCGTCAAGGTCTTGCGGACCAACTGCGGGATTTCTACGTAGCCGGTGGTGCGAACCTCGCCGACAACGTGAACCTGGCCGGTGGTCACGAGGGTTTCCACTGCCACGCGCGCCTTCGGATCCTTTTCCAACAGCGCATCCAAAATGGTGTCGGATATAGCGTCACAGATCTTGTCCGGGTGGCCCTCAGTCACAGATTCGCTGGTGAACAAACGGGTAGCCGGTGCAGGGTTTAAAGTCACAGATATTCCTTAGTGCAGACAGAAAAGCTTAACTAGCGAAAGCTCTTTTAGCGTTCGATGCATGGTTCTGGCCCCAAGCTTTAACAACTAGCCAGCATAGACCAAGCGGTCTATTAAATCAATTAGGCCTTAACTTAGTTGCTTACTATCTCTTGTACTGCGTCGAGGATTTGGGACGCGACCACATGCTTTGAGCCGTGAGCAACCACTTGTGGCGCCGCATCGCGGCTTAAAATCCAGCCCTCGCTATCGGACTGCCCAAAAACCTTACCCTCGCCAACCTCGTTGGCCATCAAGAGGTCACAGCCCTTCTTTAAAAACTTTTCCTTGGCAAAATCGAGCGCGGAACGGGTGGCATCGCCGGTCTCTGCGGCAAAGCCCACGATGACGGCATTGGGGTTAAGCTCGCCTGCATCACGCTTGGCGACGATCCCTTTGAGTACATCAGGGTTCTCCACTAACTGGATGCTAGAAAGCTCGGCATCTGCTTGACCTTTCTTCATCTTTGACTCTGCAATGTGTGCCGGGCGGTAATCGGCAACGGCAGCGGCCATGATGACCACATCTGCATCGCGCGCCTCTTCCTCCATCGCCGCCTGTAGCTCCGCCGTCGAAACAACGTTGCGAACCTTTGCCCCAGACGGAACAGGCAGCTTCTCCGTGTTACCGGCGACTAAGGTGACGTTCGCGCCGCGTTGTGCGGCAATCTCGGCAAGCGCGAAGCCCTGCCGGCCGGAGGAACGGTTGCCCAAGTAACGCACTGGATCGAGATTTTCCTGCGTACCGCCTGCAGAAATGACGATCTTTTTGCCTGCAAGCCCCTGGCCCATACGGTAGCCCGCCAACTCGGTGCGCACGAGCTCGGCAATCTGCTCTGGTTCGGGCAAACGCCCCGGGCCCGAATCGCGGCCGGTGAGGCGGCCATGTGCTGGCTCCATGACGGTGATTCCGCGGCGCCGCAAGGTGGCAACGTTATCCACCGTGGCCGGGTTCTGCCACATCTCGGTATGCATTGCAGGGACAACGATGACAGGGCAGGTAGCCACCAGCACCGTGGCCGTCAGCAAGTCATCGGCACGGCCAGCGGCGATGCGGGCGATAACATCGGCCGTGGCGGGAGCTACAACAACGGCGTCTGCGTGCTGACCAATATTGACGTGCTGGACTGAATCCACATCATCGAAAACCGTGGTGCTCACGGGGTTGCCAGAAAGCGCCTCAAAGGTAGCCACGCCAACAAAATGCAGTGCCGCCTGAGTGGGCACAACGCGGACGTTATCTCCATGTTCTTTGAAGTCACGGACTAAATGGCAAGCTTTGTATGCGGCGATACCACCGGCTACTCCCACCACGATATTGCGCGGCCGAGCGGATGCTTCTGATGCAGTAGAAGGTGCGGAAGAATGAAGGTTCGCTTGATTCACCCGGCCAATTCTACAGCCCGGAAACTTTTCGCGGCTGCAAGAAGCCAAAAGGCCCAGGCTCCCCCGCCAAGATGGCGGCAGGATACCTGGGCCCGACAAAGCTATTTGAAAGCTTTTACTTTCCTTCCTCGTGATCGAGGAGACCAGCTTCAATCTCACGCAGAGCGATGGAAAGCGGCTTCTCGCCCGCCTCAGGGGTTACCAGAGGACCGACAAACTCGAAGACACCCTCATCCTGCTCTTGGTAGTAGCTGTTGATCTGACGCGCGCGCTTAGCGGCGAAGATCACCAGAGCGTATTTGGACGAGACCTTATCGAGGAGCTCGTCGATCGGCGGAGCAGTAATGCCCACTGGCGGATCGAACACTGGCTCTGGCTTCGGGGCCTCAGCATTAGCAGGGGTGGTCACGTTAGTCACATGCACCTTTACTTCACTTGGAAATGGTCAAAATCTAGTTCTATCCCTGCAGGATAGCACTAATAGCTGCCACGGCGTCATCAAGATTCTCATTGACAACGACGTGCTCAAACTCGTCTTGTGCGGCAAGTTCAGCGTGTGCGGTCTTAAGCCTACGGTCGATGACGTCCTGCGGCTCGGTGCCACGGCCGGTCAGGCGCTCAACGAGCACCTCCCATGACGGCGGCGCCAAGAACACGGTCTTAGCTTCCGGCAGTGCGGCCTTGACATTGCGAGCGCCTTCCAGGTCCACCTCTACGAGGACGGGGCGGCCTGCCTCCATTGCTTCCTTAACGGGCTGTGCAGGAGTGCCGGAGCGCTGGAGCCCGCCATGAATATCTGCCCATTCGAGCATTTCACCGGCGTCAATGCGCTGCTGGAAAGCTTCAGGAGTAACGAAGAAATAGTCAACCCCGTCCTGTTCACCAGGTCGGGGTTGACGCGTCGTCATTGAGACGCTGAAGTACAGCTGATCGACGTCATCGCGCAGACGCGAAACCACAGTGGACTTACCCACGGCGGAAGGCCCAGCCAGAACGACCAGGTTACCGCGTGCAGTTGCGTCAGACATCGCGAATCTTATTCGCCGTAGCCGAAGCGCTCGAGCAGGGCACGGCGCTGACGATCGCCGAGGCCGCGCAGACGACGGGTCTGAGCAATCTCGAGATCTTCCATGATTTCCTTAGCTTTGACCTTGCCAACCTTCGGCAGAGCCTCGAGGAGAGCGGAGACCTTGGTCTTACCGATGATCTCGTCAGTCTCAGCCTTGTCCAGAACGTCCTTCAGGTTGGTTTCGCCGCGCTTCAGCGCAGCCTTGAGCTCGGCGCGAGCCTTGCGGGCCTCAGCGGCCTTTGCGAGAGCTTCCTTGCGCTGCTCATCAGTCAACTTTGGAAGGGCCACGGGTTTCCTCCGATTTCATTAGATTGATAATTTCCGTCCAGTAAGTCTTACCAGAATCCGGTCGCGATAACGGGAATCAAAATCCCGCAGTGCCGAGCAAAACGACTAAAACCACTAGTCACAGGCTCGGCGCGAACCGACTTCAGGCAATCCTAGCACTGGTGATTACGCGATGACATTATTTGGGTCCGTATTGTGCGGAATTCCTGCACGTCATCGCGGTGCGTTTCTCAAAATACCAGGTAAATGGCGGGCCTTATAATCGGCCGCGCCATAACCTTAAAAAGCGGTCTCTTCGGTGGCCTCTGCCAGGGCAGATTTCACTGCTTCACGCAGGTCAACAACCTGCGGGCCTGCGGAAAGAACCGAACGGGAAACGTTGGCGAAACCCAACTGCGGGGCCGCCGCAGTGATTACTTTCACGTCCTGCGCAGTAGCTCCTTGGGCACCGACGCCCGGCAGCAAAACCGGGCCGTTCAGCTCATCCAGGACAGGCGGCTGCGCAAGCGTGGCACCCACTACGACGCCGACGTTGCCCGGACGTTCTGCGGCCTTGTACGCGGCATTGAGCGCGGCACACTGGTTGACCACGCCCTGCGCCAGCGTCACGCCTTCTTCGTCCGTGATGGACTGGAACGCCACAGCCTCCGGGTTGGAAGTTGCAGCCAGAACGAAGACTCCCCTGCCCTTTTCTTCCGCCAGGTCAAACACCGGCTGGAGCGAACCGACTCCTAGATATGGAGAGACGGTCACTGCATCCGCGGACAACGGCGAATCATCGCTAAGCCATGCAGCGGCATAGCCGGCCATTGTGGAGCCGATGTCGCCGCGCTTGGCGTCGGCAAGCGTCAAGCAACCTGCTTCACGCAAGTCCCGCAAGGTCTCTTCCAGCACCGCAAAGCCCGCAGACCCAAAGCGTTCGAAGAAGGCCACCTGCGGCTTAACCACTGCGACGGTCTCGGCGAATGCCTCCACGCAAGTACGTGCGAATCTCCGCAGTCCATCGACGTCGTCATTCAAGCCCCAAGCACGCAGCAGATGCGCATGCGGGTCGATCCCCACGCACAGCCTGCCGCGCTCGGCACCGGCAGAGACGAGCCGCTCACCGAAGGTGCTACTGCTTTGCGTCATGCTCAAGCTCCTGCAGTGCACGTACCTCAACGTTGCCGATGCGCAGCGCCTCGATGCCCTGGACCGCAGCGGTAACGCCCTGGACAGTGGTAACAAGCGGAACGCCCACGGAAACAGCCGCCGCGCGGATGTCGTAACCGTCGTGGCGTGCATTGTCTGAACCAGCCGGGGTATTGAGGATGAGGTCGACCTTGCCGGCAAGAATCTGGTCAACAATGGACTCCTGGCCGTCCTGCGCCTCGGAGACCTTGACCGCTACTTCGCACTCCACGCCGTTGCGGCGCAGCATCTGCGCGGTGCCTGCGGTAGCCACGATGTTGTAGCCCATGTAGGCCAGACGCTGGATTGGGAAGATGAGGGTGCGCTTGTCGCGGTTAGCCACGGAGACGAAGACCGTGCCCTCAGTCGGCAAGTGGCCGAAGGCAGCGATTTCGCCCTTGGCAAAAGCCGCACCGAAGTTGCTTGCTAGGCCCATAACCTCGCCCGTGGACTTCATCTCTGGAGAGAGCAAAGTATCAAGCAACGTACCATCTGGGCGGCGGAAGCGGTTGAAAGGCAGCACAGCTTCCTTGACCGCAATCGGGTGCTCCAGCGGCAAGGAACCACCATCAACCTCGGTAGGCAGCATGCCTTCTGCACGCAGATTAGCGATGGACTCGCCCATCATAACGCGAGCTGCAGCCTTAGCCAGCGGCACGCCGGTGGCCTTGGAAACAAAAGGCACGGTGCGCGATGCGCGCGGGTTCGCCTCGATGACATACAGCGTGTCATCCTTCAACGCGTACTGCACGTTCATCAGGCCCTGCACACCGATGCCCTTAGCTAGCGCACGGGTGGAACGGCGAACGTTGTCGATGTCCTCAGGGCCCAAGGTCATCGGTGGCAGTGCACAGGAGGAGTCACCGGAGTGAATGCCGGCCTCCTCGATGTGCTCCATGACGCCGGCCAAGTAGACCTCTTCGCCATCGCAGAGAGCATCCACGTCAATCTCGATTGCGTTGTCGAGGAAGCGGTCCACCAATACCGGGTGGTCGGAGGTGATTTCCGTTGCGCGGTCGATGTAGTCACGCAGGGAGGCCTCATCGTAGACAATCTCCATGCCACGGCCGCCGAGCACGTAGGAAGGACGAACCAGGACTGGGTAGCCGATGTCGCGGGCTACAGAACGTGCCTCCTCGAAGGAGGTTGCGGTGCCGAAATCTGGCGCTGGAAGCTTTGCTTCTGCCAGTACCTTGCCGAACTCGCCGCGGTCCTCAGCCAAGTCGATTGCCGCAGCGGAGGTACCGACGACTGGAACACCCGCCGCAGTAAGTCGCTCTGCAAGGCCCAGCGGAGTCTGGCCGCCTAGCTGAACGATGACGCCGGCAACCGGGCCGGACTGGGCCTCAGCGTGGTAGACCTCCATAACGTCCTCGAAGGTCAACGGCTCGAAGTACAGGCGGTCAGCGGTGTCGTAGTCAGTAGAGACCGTCTCCGGGTTGCAGTTGACCATGACGGTCTCGTAGCCGCGCTCGGACAGCTCCAACGCTGCGTGGACGCAGGAGTAGTCGAACTCGATGCCCTGGCCGATGCGGTTCGGGCCAGAGCCCAAGATGATGACTTTGCCCAACTTATCGGCAGGCATCGGCTTGACCTCGGACTCTGCGTCTGGGTCCAGCTCGTAGGAGCTGTAATGGTACGGGGTCTGCGCCTCGAACTCGCCAGCGCAAGTATCGACCGTCTTGTAGACCGGGCGAATACCCAGCGACCAGCGCAGGGAACGCACGCCATCTTCGCCAGCGAACTCGGTACGCAGGGCGGCAATCTGGGCGTCGGAAAGCCCATAGAACTTCGCCTCACGCAACAGCTGCTCATCCAGAACCGGCGCATTCAGTAGCTCCTCGCGGAAGTCAACCAAGGCCTTGAGCTCAGCAAGGAACCATGGGTCGATCTGGGAGTGCTCGTAGAGCTGCTCGACGCTAGCGCCAAGGCGGAAAGCCAGTTCTACGTCGTACATGCGGCCCTCGGTCGGACGCTCCAGGTCCTTGAGCACTGCATCCCGGTCCGTCGCCCGCTCGCCGGCGAAGTACTCATCCGGGCGGGTCCAGAAACCATGCTGCTTGGACTCCAAGGAACGCATGACCTTGTTGAGACCTGCGATGTAGTTGCGGCCGATGCCCATGGCCTCGCCAACGGACTTCATCGTGGTAGTCAGGGTGTCATCAGCGCCCGGGAACTTCTCAAATGCAAAGCGTGGTGCCTTGACGATGACGTAGTCCAAAGTCGGCTCGAATGCCGCAGGGGTAACGCCGGTGATGTCGTTTTGTACCTCGTCAAGGGTGTAGCCGATTGCCAACTTGGCGGCCAACTTCGCGATTGGGAAGCCAGTGGCCTTGGAAGCCAGCGCGGAGGAACGAGACACGCGCGGGTTCATCTCAATAACGATGATGCGGCCATCAACCGGGTTGACGGCGAACTGGATGTTGCAGCCGCCGGTGTCAACGCCGACCTCGCGAATAATCGCAATGCCGAGGTCACGCATCTTCTGGTACTCGCGGTCGGTCAAGGTCAGAGCCGGAGCAACGGTGACGGAATCACCGGTGTGCACGCCCAGGGCATCGACGTTTTCGATGGAGGCGATGACCACGACGTTATCGTCGCCGTCGCGCATGAGCTCCAGCTCGAATTCCTTCCAGCCGAGGATGGATTCCTCGATGAGCACGTTGGCCTCGGGCGAAGCAGCCAGACCGCCGCCTGCGATGCGGTCGAGATCTTCCTGGTTATAAGCCAGGCCAGAGCCCAAGCCGCCCATGGTGAAGGACGGACGCACGACTACCGGCAGGCCGAGCTCGGCGACGGTCGCGTGCACCTCGTCCATGTTGTGACACACGCGGGAACGCGCGGACTCGCCGCCGACCGACTCGACGATGTCTTTGAACTTCTGGCGGTCCTCACCGCGCTCAATCGCCTCAATGTCGGCGCCGATGAGCTCGATGCCATACTTGTCCAAGATGCCTGCGCGGTCCAGCTGCACCGCAGCATTCAGTGCGGTCTGGCCGCCCAGGGTTGCAAGCACCGCATCGATCTTGTGGCCTTCTTGTTGTTCCTTAACAATGATCTTTTCGATGAACTCAGGGTCAATCGGCTCCACGTAGGTGTGGTCCGCGAATTCTGGGTCCGTCATGATGGTTGCCGGGTTGGAGTTGACCAGCGTGACACGCAGGCCTTCTTCCTTCAGCACGCGGCAAGCCTGGGTGCCGGAATAATCGAACTCGCAGGCCTGGCCGATAACAATTGGGCCAGAACCAATAACCAGGACGTGGTTTACATCGTTGCGCTTTGGCATAAGCTTCTAATCCTCTTCCTGGTGCCTACTTGTTAGGGGTCTTTTCGGTCATTAGCTCAACGAACTGATCAAACAGCGGGTTTGCGTCATGCGGGCCCGCAGCTGACTCTGGGTGATACTGAACGGAGAAAGCCATTCCGTCCTTGAGCGCTACGCCCTCAATCGTGTTGTCGTTGAGACAGGTATGGGTGACGATGCCGCGGCCGAAGTCAGTATCGAATTCCTCGCCAGCTGGGTTCTCCTGGCCGGACGGGCTAGCGATGGCAAAGCCATGGTTTTGCGCAGTGATGTCGATCTTGCCGGTCAAGACGTTACGTACCGGCACGTTGATGCCACGGTGACCGAACTTCATCTTGAAGGTGTCTAGGCCCAGCGCGCGGCCTAAAATCTGGTTGCCAAAGCAGATGCCGAAGAAGGGAATGCGGGCATCCAGGATGTCGCGGACGATGGCCACCATTTTGTCGGCGGTAGCTGGGTCACCAGGGCCATTCGAGACAAAGACGCCATCCGGGTTGTACTGCTTAATCTCAGCATAAGGAGTATTAGCCGGAACCACGATGGTCTCGATGCCGCGCTTGGCAAAATTGCCCGGCGTAGCGGTCTTAACACCCATGTCGTAGGCCACGACGGTGAACTTCTTCTCGCCTTCTGCCGCCACGGTATATGGCTTTTCGGTAGCGACCTGCTCAGATAGATCCAGGCCCTCCATCGACGGCTGGTCCTTGACCTCCTCAAGCAGCTCCTCTACCGGGCGCTGCGCGTCCTCACCGGAGAACACACCGGCGGCGATGGAGCCATAGTTGCGCAGGTGACGAACCAAGGTGCGGGTATCGATTCCGCGGATGCCGATGATGCCCTGGGCTTCCATCTCATCCGAAAGGGAGCGCTCCGCGCGCCAGTTAGATACGCGCTGTGCGAGGTCACGAATAACCAAGCCAGCAACCCAAATCTGGTTGCCATGGGACTCGTTGTCTTCGTCGTTCCAACCGGTGTTACCAATGTGCGGCGCTGCAGAAACGACGATCTGGCGGTGGTAGGAAGGGTCGGTCAAAGTTTCCTGGTAACCAGTCATTGCAGTGCTGAACACTGCCTCACCGAGTGTGGTGCCCGTGGCGCCAAAGCCGTATCCGCGGAAAGTGCGGCCATCAGCCAGCACGAGAATTGCCGGGATTCTTGCTGGTTTGATCTCAGTCACAATGTGGTCTTTCTGTGGCTTGGTGGGTCTATAGGGTGCAAGGCTATTTGCCTTCGGCTTCGTCTGCGGCCAGTTCGTAGGTCACGGTGCCGCGCAGAATAGTGTGGGTGACGCGTGCGCCGAACTCCTCGCCCTCATAAGGATTATTCTCAGACTTCGAAGCCAGCTTGGTGGAATCGGAGACCCACTTGTGCTCGGGGTTCACGATGGTGAGGTTGGCGGGCTCGCCCACTGCAATCGGACGGCCGTGGTCCGGAAGCTTGGTGATCTCTGCCGGGCGCTCCGACATCACACGGGCGACGAAGCGCCAGTCTGCGAGACCGGAGGCCACGAAAATCTTGGCGATAATCGCCAGCGAGGACTCAAGGCCCAGCATGCCTGGCTTTGCGTTTTCGAACTCAACGCACTTGTCTTCGGAACCATGCGGTGCGTGGTCGGTTGCCACGACGTCGATGACGCCGTCGAGCAGCGCCTGGCGCAGAGCCAAGGTGTCGCGCTCCTCGCGCAGCGGCGGATTCACGCGAAAGACGCCGTCATAGCTCACCAGTTTTTCATCAGTAAGCAGCAGGTGATGCGGGGTAACCTCCGCAGTCAGTGGAATGTTCTGGCCCTTTGCCCACTTCAACAGCTCGACGGTGCCCTCGGTGGAAGCGTGGCAGATGTGCATGCGGTTGCCGTAGTCACGCGCCAGCAGTGCATCGCGGGCGACAATGGACTCTTCCGCCACACGCGGCCAGCCGCGCAGGCCCAGCTTCGCTGCGGTCTCGCCCTCGTGGGCGGATGCGCCTTCGGTCATGCGGTGGTCTTCTGCGTGCTGGGCAAGCAGGACGTCCAAGCCTTTGGCGTATTCCAACGCGCGGCGCATCAACTGCGGGTCCTGCACGCACTTGCCATCGTCGGAGAACATGCGCACCTTCGCATCCGAACGCGCCATCATGCCGAACTCGGTGAGGGTCTTCCCCTCCAGGCCCTTGGTAATAGAACCCACCGGGTGAACGTCGCACAGGCCGAGCGCCTGTGCCTTAGCCCAAACGGACTCGGCGATAATCGGCTGGTCCGTCACCGGGTTGGTGTTGGCCATGGTAAATACTGCGGTAAAGCCGCCCTTGGCAGCAGCGCGGGAACCGGTTTCGATGGTCTCAGTGTCCTCGCGGCCTGGCTCGCGCAGGTGTACGTGCATATCGACCAAGCCCGGCAGCAGCACGTTGCCTTCGGCGTCGATTGTCTCATCGAACTGCGCGCTTGACTCAAGGTCAGCACCCATATCCGCAATGACACCGTCAGAGATGAGCACCTGTACCGGCTCACCCTCGCCATATGGGCGCACGTTCTTAATCAGCAATCGCTTTTCCGCAGCGGCAGAAAGACGGCCGGTTTCTGGATAGTTAGTCATGGTCTCTTACTCTCTTCCCTTTTCTTAATTCCGGCTGAATTAGATTCCGGCGTGTTCGCCATTGGTCAACAGCGTGAACAGCACCGCCATGCGGGCGTATACGCCATTGTTTACCTGCTGCAGAACTGCCGCCTTGTCGTAGTCGGCGACGGCATAATTGATTTCCATACCACGCAGCATTGGGCCCGGGTGCATCACGATTGCGTCCTTCTTCATGGCTGCGGCGCGCGCCTTGGACAGGCCATAAAGGTTCGCGTACTCGCGGTGCGATGGGAAGAAGCCGCCGTTCATGCGTTCTGCCTGAACGCGCAGCATCATGACGATGTCTGCGTCGGCCAGCTCGGAATCAAAGTCATAGGAAACCTTGACCGGCCAGGTATCGACGCCGAATGGGAGAAGAGTAGGCGGAGCCACCAGGGTGACTTCCGCACCGAGGGCGTTAAGAAGGTCAACGTTCGAGCGAACCACGCGGGAGTGCAGGCAGTCACCCACAATCTTGACCTTGAGCCCGGAGAAGTTGCCGCCCTTGATGCCAAGGCGCTGGCGCATAGTCACGGCGTCGAGAAGCGCCTGCGTTGGGTGCTGATGTGCACCATCGCCGGCGTTAATAACGGAAGGGCCATCGCCGTTAGGCGCTACCCAACCCGCCAACTGCTGCGGCGCACCAGACGATGCATGGCGAATGATGATGGCGTCCGCACCGACAGCGCTAAGCGTGAGGCCGGTGTCCCTCAAGGACTCGCCCTTTTTCACTGACGACGTCGAGGTCGACAGGTTGATGACGTCTGCGGACATCCACTTACCCGCCGTCTCAAAAGAAGAGCGGGTACGAGTGGAGTTTTCATAGAACAAGGTAAAGACGGTGCGTCCGCGAAGGGTCGGAAGCTTCTTCACTTCCCGGCCTTCAAGCGCTTCGTGGAAACGGTCTGCCTCATCGAGCAGGCCAACGATTTCGTCTTTGTTGAGATCAGCGATGGAAAGTAGGTGCTTCATTTTAAGCCTCCGCGGTCTTGCGGGTCAGGACTACCGCGTCCCGGCCATCAATTTCGGCGTTGTAGACGATGACATCTTCATCGCGTGCCGTTGGAATGTTTTTGCCGACGTAGTCTGCGCGAATCGGCAGCTGGCGATGGCCGCGGTCCACGAGGACTGCGAGCTGAATGATTTCCGGACGGCCAACTTCGGCCAGCGCATCAAGTGCAGCGCGAATGGAGCGGCCGGAATATAGGACGTCATCGACCAGGATGACGGTCGCGCCATTGATACCACCGTTCGGAATTTTGGTGGGCTGCAATGCGCGGTGCGGCTTGTTGTGGAGATCGTCGCGATAGAGCGTGATGTCTAGGGATCCCCATGGGATTTCTACGCCGGAAAATTCCGCAATTTTTTGTGCAAGACGCTGAGCCAATGGCACGCCACCAGAGGGAATGCCAAGGAGTACGACCCGAGTTGCGTTCTCAGAGTCAAGCGCTATCTTTTCAATAATCTGGTGCGCGATGCGTGCGACAGTGCGCGCGACGTCATCAGAGCTCAACAGCTCGTTAGACTCCGCGTTGGTGTCAATTCCACTCATCGTGACCTCCTTCCCCGCCTCACAGTGCGGTCTTTAAAGGATGCCGGTAGATGGGAATGAAGTAATTTTACGCCCGCCGTGGGCGGAAGATTGCCTCAAACGTCCGAGCAACGTGGTTGCTCACATGGACAACGATCATTTTAGCATCAACCTATAGTTCCTCGAAACCGTTTCATTTGGCTACTACCCCCACACGTAACAACGATCTCACTTTCGCCAACCTTTTCGCTCGCATATAACGGCGATCAGTGCAGCCTACTCAACCCCGCTCGCAGGTGTGCACCTGCACACTAGTTCCGTTCGAACTGCGGCGGTTCTCGCCCAATTGCTAACGTTTAGGGAATAAAAAGTATTTGGGCTCCCTACGAGTCCGCCGTACCGGCACCTAAATCCGCTGAAATCTTGTCCCGTACAGTCGGCATCAATATCCTGCGTGATCGGCACAGATATAAGGAGAGGAAGACCTAAACCACGTGAGCTTTTCGGTCAAACACCAAGTTCCAGCCCCACGCGAGCAGGTATGGCAATGGCATACCCGTCGCGGCGCACTAGCGCGCCTTACTCCTCCTTTTACTTTCATGACCCCGTTAAAGCAGGCAGAGTCCTTGGCTGATGGCACGTCGATCCTGGGCCTGCCAGGTGGTCTTAAGTGGGTTGCCCGACACGACCTTTCGCGCTTTCAAATCAACGTCAGCTTCAGCGACGTTTGCCTCAACGCGCCCATGCGCTCCTGGGCCACGTGGCGTCACCATCACCTTTTCGCTGATACCGATGCTGATGCCAATGACATCGGCGCCGCCACTCAGATCACCGACACCGTCGACACCCGCATTCCGTCATGGGCTGTTAACTCTGTCTTCGCCTATCGCCAACACCAGCTAATCGAGGACTTCCAGTTTTTGAACCGTATGCGCGAACTTGGCATCCACGCCACGGCACCGGCCGTCGATTCTTCGAGCAATGTCCGCCCGTTGGTTTTCGCCATCACTGGCTCCCGTGGCGGTGTGGGACGAAAGCTCACTGCTCAACTAACCACGGCAGGACACCAGGTTATCCAGCTTGTGCGCAATAGCCCCAAACCGGGCCAGCGCCAATGGCGTCCGAACCTGCCGGCGCCGAATCTCTTGGAGGGCGTCGACGTCCTTATCCATCTAGCCGGCGAACCAATCTTCGGCCGCTTCAATGCCGCCCACAAGGCAGATATCCGAGATTCGCGAGTGCGTCCGACACAACTGCTGGCAGAGGTCGCCGGCGCAACATCAGAGTTAAAAGCGATGGTCTGTGCATCGGCAATCGGCATCTACGGCGCCGACCAGGGCGATACCGAGCTGACTGAAGAGTCCAGCCGCGGTGACGGCTTCCTTGCTGACGTGGTCAGTGATTGGGAGGCCGCCTGCACACCTGCCCGCGAGGCCGGAAAGCGCGTGGTCAATGTGCGAACGGGAATCGCTCTCTCCAGCAATTCCGGCTTGCTACCGCTTTTACGGGCGCTGTTTTCGACAGGCCTCGGCGGCGCGTTTGGCAGGGGCGAATTCTGGTACAGCTGGGTCGCCATGGATGACCTGACTGATATCTACTTCCGCGCGGCGGTTGATTCGCAGCTTGTAGGCCCGGTCAACGCCACCTCGCCTACCCCGGTTTTAAACAAAGAATCTGTCCATGCACTCGGTGAGGAACTCAAGCGCCCAGCGATGGTCCCCATCCCAACCTTCGGCCCGGCACTGCTCTTAGGCAAGGAGGGCGCAAGCGAGCTCGCCCTGGCTAACCAGAAGGTTATCCCGGCCCGCCTGAACAAACTCGGCCATACCTTCCGCTACTCCACAGTCGCAGCCGCGCTTGCACACGAACTAGGTGGCGAGGAGTTGTGGACTCCCGCCACGCGGGCGGCCGACTAGCAGGCACGCGTCCCGACTCCGGTAGCCTTGATCAAGATTCCGATTTATTCACCATGTAAACGACGTGAGGATTAATTTCAGTGACTGATCAAGCCGATGGTCAACCAACCATCTTGCCCGATACTCCTATCGAGCCTGTGACGCTCGAGCGCATTGCGGAAATCTTCGACTCTGAGAAGTTGGAGTACCGCATCGAAGAACAGCTAGTTTCTGAAGAAAAGACCGTCAAGATACTGCGTACTGGTTTCTCGAACGCAGCTATCGCATTCCAGCTGCGCGAGAACGCCATGACCGCTGATTCCGTGTGGCGCGGCACCATTCCGGCATCTGAGGGCCCGAACCTTCTGATGCAGATTAATCAGTGGAACCAGAACCACTTCGCGCCGACCTTCCGATTCTTCGAAGGTCCGGAAAACACCCTAGCGGTCTCCGGCGTGCGCGTGCTGGACACCACTCACGGCGCTTCCCGCAACCAGCTGGGCGCTTTCGTTATGTCCACCTTGGACGCCATCCTGCAGTCCTTCGCTTGGATTGAGCAGCAGTACCCGCAACTCGTCACCTGGGAGGAACACGAAAATGACTAATCAAGCTTATGCTCAGCCGCAGGTCACGCTCGACCGCATCATTAGCGCAATGCAGACCTTCGACATCGAGTTGACCAAGGTCGAAGGCCGCGTTGATGCCGCTACCGCTAACTTGAACGGCCTGCCTTGCGTGTTCGCGGTTCTGGATTCCGTCGTCATCGTGCGCTGCGATGTGCCAACCGACGCCGTCTACTCCCAGGCCGATGCCGGTCTGTTTCTGGCTGCAAACCAGATCAACTCCGCTGCATTCGGCGCACGTGCCGTTATCTCCGAGCACGAGAACCTGCTTGTGGTACGTACCGAGCGCGATATTCCCTGCGCCGCTGGCCTGTCCGATGATCAGCTGACCGCTGCTTTAAAGGGGGCAGTCGACGGTGTCATTGGTGCCCAGGACGCAATGGTTGCCTCCGCCGACGAAATGGCCAAGCTCGGTTCCGAAACCGCAGCCCAGGCTGGCGAGGCCAGCCCCGCCAGCGAATAGCGCTCCTTGTACCCGCGAAACACCTCTAGAAAGAGTCCGTTGTGACCAACCAGTCCATAGCTGAAGTCAACATTCACCGGCTCGCAGAGCTCTTCGAGCAGCTCGAGGCCGATTACGTCCTACTCGACAAAATCGAAGACTCCGCCCCGGAGGACGCTGCCGCTGACAGCGATGCCGCAGAAGTTGGCGTCGGCGAAGGCTTGGTGCTGCAGACTGGTTTGCCACACATCACCATCCACTTCGACATCGAGAATGACACTTTGAGTGCCTTCGCGGTGTGGGAAGGTCGCCTCCCGGCAAGCGCGGAAGAGAAGGTCGGCAGATTCATCGCAGAGTTCAACTGGAACATGTCCGCGCCGACCTTAAGTTATGACTTCCGTCCGAAAGGCACTGGCGCAGGAGCCAAGCAGGAGGAAGAAGAGATCGCCATCTGCGCCAACCGTGCAATGGGTATTGGCGTTGGCCTTAGCTCGAACCAGCTAGGCAGCTTCGTCTTGAGCGCCTTCGACAGCTTCGGCATGGCTTTCGACGCCGTTGCCGAAGCCTTCCCGCAGGCAGCTAAGTGGAACGATAAGGCAGCAAACAAGAAAGGTCGCAGCTAACAATGGCTACCCCGAACGCATTTCCTTTTGATTTGTTTAGCCAGCCTGATTTTCCTGCAGTAACGCTAAAGCGCGTGCGAGAGCAGCTCAGCACGCCGGAGATGAACATGTCTCCGGAGGATAACCCGGACTATCCAGATTCTTTGAGTGCTCACCTTAATAACTTGAAGTGGGTCATCAGCGCGGCGGAAGATTTGGTGAAGCTGGAGTGCCTCCTGCCCACCACCCTTTCCTACGAGGATGTCTCCCCCGTCTTCCACGTCATCGCCAACGAGCACAACGCTTCTGCTTTCGACGGCCGCGCACTCGTGGGCCGCAGCGAAGAAGACACCGTGGAACTGCGTGGCGACGCCACCTTCGTCACCACCGCGGGCATGAACGACGAACAGCTTTTCCACGCGTTGAACCTCGCGGTCATCGCCGCCCAAGACGCGCTTCTTAGCACCCTGGACCGCTTCAACGAGTTGGCTCACGCGGTCCAGGAATCGTAAAGCTAAGGGAGGCTGAGGGGCCTCTGTCCACGTTTAGAGGCTAATCAGGCCACGAATCAAAGCGCTGACTGCGCCAAGGGAAGCCACGGTCAAAGAAAGAATGCGTGCCTTCTCGCGCGGCACGTGGCGCGCAATACGTGTGCCCGTGGCGATGCCGAGGAACATGCCAATGACGCCGGCTGGCCAAATTAGCCACGTCACATCACCGAATCCGCCCGCCCCCACGGCCAACTTGGTGCTCACTGAGAATAGACCGCCCACGATGAAACAAGGCTGCAACGTAGCGGCATAGACCGCCTGCGGCCAGCGCGCTGCCTGCGCATAAACGGTAATAACAGGGCCGGCTACACCAGCTAGCGTGTTTGTGAAACCGCCGAGCACACCCGCTGACAGGGAGGGGCCAAGGCCGTGCATTTCCGGCACGAAGCGCTTACCAAAGGTCACCACGCCCAGTGCGATGAGCAGGGCCGCGCCCACCAGGACCAGCAAGGCGGCCGAGTCGATATTAGCCACCAGCAAGGCCGCCGGGATTGCGCCCAGCACCATCACCGGCGCAATACGCAAGAACTTGCCCCAGTCCACGTTGGCACGCATCGAATATGTAGTCAGCATCGCGTTGACCACCGCCAGCACGTTGATGACCATGATGCCCTGGACTGGGCCCAGAAGCAACGTCAAAATAGGTCCGCCGACGAGTCCCAGCCCCATGCCGGAGACTCGTTGCAGGCAAGAACCCAACGTCACGGTCAGTAGGATCGCAAGTGGGATTGCAATCATTGGGCGTACTTCTCCACCACCGCGCGTCCCACGTGCGCTGGGAACATGCCCGTGACGTCCCCACCAAACTTGGCCACCTGCTTGCACAACGAGGAGCTAATGTAGCCGTACTTTTCATCGGTGAGCAAGAAGACCGTATCGATGCCGGAAAGGCGACGGTTCATTTGCGCCATCGGCAGCTCGTATTCGTAGTCCAAGGAAGAGCGCAGCCCCTTGACCAGTGTGTCCACGCCGTGTTCCGTGGTGTAGTCCACGAGCAGGCCGGACCAGTAATCGACCTTTATGTGCTCATCGAAAGTCTCACGAATAAACTGCACGCGCTCTTCGACGCTAAATAGGCCGGAAGGCTTATCCGGGTTGCCGGTGACCAACACGGTTACTTCGTCGAACATCGCCGCCGCTCGGTTGATGATGTCCACGTGGCCCAAGGTAATAGGGTCGAAAGAACCCGGGCATACTGCTTTTGTCGGCATAGGTTTTCCTTTACTCCCCGCTTGCATCCGGACGGTGGTAGATGGCCATATCAAAGCGCGCGATACCGAAGGTGCGCTTCTTGAGCTTCTGGCCGGTGGGCTCAAAACCTTCGGGCCACTGCGGCTCTGGGCTATCTACGTGACGCTCGATGACGACAATCGCTGCATCATCAAGCACGGGCTCAATGGCCTCCAGCAGGCCCTGCACATCGTCGAAAGCATAAGGTGGGTCTGCCAACACCATGTCAAAGTAACCGCGCGGTGCGGTGGCCAGGTACGTAGAGGCCTTCATCTCGCGTACGTCCACGCGCGGGTGCTTGACGACGCCCACGTTGTGCTTGATCACCTTCACTGCCGCCGGGTTGGATTCCACCAAAACGACTTCCTCCGCGCCGCGGCTAGCTGCCTCCAGGCCCAAGGCACCGGAGCCGGCGAACAAATCCAGCACGCGGCTATCAGCAAACCCCCAGCGCACATTCAACGAGGAAAACAGACCCTCGCGTGCACGGTCCGCGGTAGGGCGCGTGCCGGACTCTGGCACCTTGATGCTGCGCCCGCGGGCTTCTCCGGCGATAATTCTGGTCATCGTGCCTCTCCAATAATCGCTAGTACGTCACCGCCATAGACTGCGGCAAAGTCTTCAGTACACAATTTATCCACCACTCCACGTCCCGGGACCACGACGGGAGCTTCGAGTTTGGTGGCCTCCACGGTAGCGATGGCATCTCCCGCAGAGACCTCTTGGCCCACGCTCACGTGAAAACGCACAGTGCCGGCAAAAGGTGCGCAAATGTTCATGGGCTCTAGGTTAGTTCTTTTCTAGGTATTCCTGCTCGCTCTCGGTCATGTTCCGGGTTAATTCCAGCGCCAATTCTGGATTGCGCTGCACTAAACGGAACGCATCATCGTGCGTGCGCTCAATGATGTCGCGATCATATGCCAAGTCCAGCAGGCGCAGCGAGCGCTGGGTTCCCGATTGCAGGGTGCCCAGGATGTCGCCCTCGTGGCGCTGTTGCAGGTCAATCTCCGCCAACTCGAAGCCTGAGGTGGTATCCGCAATCTGCATGATGCGTTTAAAGGAGCCCGTGTTTTCTGCTGCGGTGGTGTGGAACAGGCAGATGGAAGCATTGCCGCCGCGGCCAACGCGGCCCCGCAGCTGATGCAACTGCGAGACACCAAAGTTCTCGGACTCGCGAATGAGCATCACCGTGGCATTGGGCACGTCAACGCCGACCTCGATGACGGTCGTAGAGACCAACACGTCTGTTTCACCCCGTGCAAAGCGCGACATGACCTCATCTTTATCGTTCATGCGACCATGCAGAACGTCGAGTTTAAGGTCACGTAGCGGTCCGGCCTGGAGTTGGGCCGCCACCTCGAGTACGCCGCCTTCTCCCTCGATGCGCGGGCAGACGATATAGGCCTGGTGGCCAGCCTGCACCTCCTCGCGGATGCGCGCTAAAGCACGCTGCACCCAGGCTGGTGCCCATTCCGGAACCACGCTGGATTGGATGGGCTTGCGCCCGCCAGGCAGCTCGCGCAGGGTAGATACCGCCAAGTCACCGAAGACAGTCATGGCGATGGTGCGCGGAATCGGCGTTGCCGTCATGACCAGCATGTGTGGGCTCGTGCCCTCTCGAGTTTTCGAGCGCAGGCTATCGCGCTGCTCCACGCCGAAGCGATGCTGCTCGTCTACTACCACGAGGCCTAGGTCGAAGAACTCTACAGAGTCCTGGATAATGGCGTGCGTGCCGATGACGATATCCGCCTCGCCGGAGACAATGTCCAGCAATGCCTGGCGCTTTTCCGCAGTGCGCTGGGAACCGGTCAGGACGGCGACCTTGACACCATCGGGCACACTCGCGCTAATCGACGCCCCGTGCTGCGCCGCCAGCACCTCAGTCGGTGCGAGCAGTGCCGCCTGTTTGCCTGCATCGACCGCCTGCAACATCGCACACGTAGCCACCATGGTTTTGCCGGAACCAACCTCGCCCTGCAGCAGGCGCATCATGGGCAGTGTGCCACAGAGGTCTTCGTCGATTTCCGCAATGACCTTACGCTGCCCTGCCGTTAGTTCGAAGGGCAGGTTGCTCAACAGCCCATCACGGTAGCCGTCCAAGATGGAAGGCATCGCCACGGCGGTACGCGCCTTGAAGTCGCGTTGGCGCAGGGCCATGACGAGGCCAATGGACAAAGCCTCGTTGTACTTCAAACGCTGAATAGCTCTTTCCGGGCCAGCCGCTGTGGGCTCGTGGACTTCACGGATAGCTTGGTCAAGTTCCACCATCATCCGGTAGTCCAGCGGCTCGGGGATCGTCGGAGTATTCTCCAGCACCATATGGATAGCGCCCATGATGTACCACGAGGTCACCTTGCCGCTGGCGGGATAAATAGGAATCCACTCGCGCTCAAGCAAAGATTCCAGTTGCCCGAACTGCGAGAGGTTACGCAGCGAGCCTGTAGCCGTAACCTTGCCGCCGCTGCCTCCGGAAGGCGCTGCGTCGTACAGCGCGTTGCTCGCGCTACCCGCACCGCCTGCATCGATAACCACGAAGTCAGGATGTTGAAGCTGCGGCTGCCCGCGGTAGAACTTCAGCTTGCCGCTTAGCATCAAGCGCATGCCTTGGCGCAGCACGCGGGTGAGATAGTGCGCATTGAAGAAAGTGGCGGTGATCCCGTTATCCATCGATAATGTGAGCAAGAAGGTCTTGGCTGTGTTCCGCTGCTGGAGACGCACCACCTGGCCGGTGACGGTGACATAATCGCCTTCGTTGGCACCGCCCAGGCCTACTTCTTTGTTGTGGCGGATGTAGTCACGCGGATAGTGGCTGAGCAACTCACCGCAGGTGGTGTACCCAAATGCCTTTTTGATTTTGGTGGCGTCTTTGGCCGGCAAGATCTCTTTCAACTCCCGCTCGTCCCGCCATCCCAGCATGCTTACTCCACTCCGATCTCAGTCTTGATTCCCTCAACATGGATGGCAACGACCTCCACTTCGAGTGCCTCAGACAGGTAATCATCATCCAGCTTAAGGCTGGTGAGGACGGTGACTTGCTCTCCCCCGGCAGCCAACATCTCACGGCTTTTGACCAAGATAGAGTCAGCGTCTTCATGCGCAGGTTTATCCACGCGCATGGAACGCGCGGCATCCCTCATAACCGAAACCATGGAATCGGTGTCAGGATTATCCGGCTCATAGACGGAGATTGCCGCCAGGCCTGCAACCAAAGACTCAGTGGGCACCACGCGGGCCTCCCCGGCATCGCCCTCAAAGCCGTTGGGCAGGTAAATATCCTGCGGCTGCGAAACCGTGACTTGCTCGCCTGGGCGAACAATCTTGGCGCCTACGGTTTCAAAAAGTGCTGCGACCGGGCCTGCCGGCGCTACCGCAAAGATGCGCCGGGATGACTCATCCGCTACGGGTTCGTCTGCTTGCTCCGGCAGTACTTCCAAGCGCAGGTTGCTTACCACGCCGGAGCCGAAGGCCATCTCGATGACAGGGCCGGCCTCACGGGTATGAATGTGTACCGAGCCGGAGTTCTCAGTGGCGCGGGCAATGACGAGGCTATTGCCATGCTCACCTATCTTTTCACCAAGTGCGTCCAGATCCCCTTCGAAGAAGAAGACCACCTCGAGCTCGGCCTCAACCTCGTCTTCGTGTTCGGCCTCGCGCACCGCGCCGCCCTCGATCTCAGCCAGCAAGGCCTCAAGCAGGATGACGAACCCGGTACCGCCAGCATCGACCACACCGGCCTCTCGCAGTACAGCAAGCTGCGAAGGGGTCTTGGACAATGCAGTGCGGGCGGCAGTGATAGTTTCGACCACGATGTCGTGGAATTGCTTGCCAGGCTGCTCAGCAGACGCGGAAGCCGCTGCTGCCGCCGCACGCAAGACCGAAATGACCGTGCCCTCCACCGGACGCGCAATGGCGCGTTCCACCAGCTGCACTGCGAGGCTCAAAGCAGACGCAAAAGTCTGGCCATCCACGCGGGAATCAACCGTGGTATCCGCGATGCCGCGCAGCACCTGGGATAACACCATGCCGGAGTTGCCACGGGCGCCGCGCACGGAACCGATGGCAAGTGCCTCGGCTACGTCGCCTCCCTTTTCCACCTGCTCGAGTGCAGCCTCCATGGTGTGGGCCATGTTGGAGCCGGTATCGGAATCTGGAACCGGGAATACGTTAAGCGCATTGATTTCAGCGCGTCGGTGGGAAAGTTCACCAACAGTTCGGATCGCCCAGTTATGAAGACCACGGGCATCTAACGAACTCGGATATGACATGCCGAATAGTTTACAAGTGCCAGTCGACATCCGGCGCGCCCTGGTCGCGCAAAAGCTCATTAGCGCGCGAAAAAGGCCGTGAGCCAAAGAATCCTCGGCGTGCGGAAAGAGGCGAAGGATGCGCCGAAGAGATAATCGGCACGTCCGGCAAGAACTTCGCGCAGGCCTTGGCATCATTGCCCCATAAAATGGCCACCATCGGCTGCCGATTGAGCGCCCGGATTGCAGCCTCCGTGATGGCCTGCCAGCCGAGCTTACGATGCGAGCCTGCCTCACCCGGTGCCACCGTGAGCACGCGATTTAAAAGCATGACTCCCTGGGACTCCCAAGCGCGCAAGTCACCGTCTTCGCGCGGGTTAACGCCTACGTCCTCGCATAACTCTTTGTAGATGTTGTGCAAGGAACGCGGCGGTTTAACCCCAGGTGCCGTGGCAAAAGACCGACCTACCGCATGTCCTGGCGTAGGATAAGGGTCCTGCCCCACGATGAGCACGCGCATTTCGGGCAAAGGCACGCGAAAGGCAGCAAAGACATTTTCGCCCGCTGGCAGGAATCCACCTTCCGGCAGCTGCTGCAATTGCTGCTCGATGGACGGCAGGTGCTCTTCTAGTACCGGCGCCAAGACCGGCAACCACGAGCTATCGATTACCGAGGTATCAAAAAGTTGCGAGTACGGCGCAGTCATCATTTCCTCCCCTGAAAATTCCTCGCTGGTTTAAAAGCTCTGCCAGCCAGCGTCATACATCGGCTTCTTACCATCCACGGTCAGCCCAGTGCCGCGGTTGACGGTGCCGATGACGCGGAACCCCGACGGCGCTTCCTTGTTGGTGGTAGCCACCAAGGTATGGTCCTCGCCGCCTGTGAGCACCCATTCCCATGGGTCAACGCCCAAGACCACGCCAGCTTCGGTGAGCAAAGCGTCAGGAGCGATGGCGGTGGAGTGCAAGTCGATGTGCACGTTGGAGCGCTTTGCCACACCCGCGATATCTGGCACGAGGCCATCCGAGTTATCCGTCATGGCGGTAGCCCCCGTGGCGCGGGCGATTACGCCGCGGCCTGGTTTGAGCGAAGGATTGCAGTGGGCGTCGATAAGCGGCCATAGCTCCGAAAGCTCCGGCGGTAAATCGCGCCCATGTTCCTGCAGCAACGCAAGCCCCGCCGCGGAGTAACCAATCTTGCCGTGGCTGACCAGCTTCTGTCCCGCTCGTGCCCCATCCAGAGTCAATGGGGGTTGGCTTCCGCCCAACGTGCCAATTGCGGTAACGGTGATAACCAGCTGTGAACCGCGCGTGAGGTCACCGCCGACCAGCTCTGCGTTATAAAGGGCGCAACGCTGGGCGATACCTTCCGCAATACCGCGCACGAAGGACACGTGGGTCTCCGCAGGCGCCGCAATCGCGAGCAACGCTGCAGTGGGACGCGCGCCCATCGCCTCGATATCGGCAAAGTTGCGCAGAATCGCTTTCTGGCCCACCTCCATCGGAGTGGACCAGTCACGGCGGAAATGCCTGCCCTCCACCATCATGTCGGTGCAAGCCACCGTGCGTGAGTTCGGCGGATCCGGGAACATGACGGCGGCGTCATCGCCGTTTAGCGCGCTGGGCGCCGCGGCTACGATTTCACCGATGACATGTTGCTCGCCTGCTTGCCCGAGGGTATGCGACAAATGCACAATGGCCTTTCTCAACGGGAGGTTAATGCTGACATTGCTTAACGCGTTAGGATAAACGCTTATGACCAACCAATTTAACCGCACCGCCGTATTTATCTCACTTGGACTATCCATTGTTATGGTATTCGCGGTTATTTTTGGCGCGAAGTTCTACTTCGAAAACACGGCCAAAACCCCAGTTGCGCTGTCCCCCATTCAATCAGACGACGCTAACTCCGCGGAGTGTAAGGCCGTCGTCGCGGCAGCGCCCGAGGAGTTCATGGGCCAGCCCCGGGCCGAAATCGCCGAGCCGGTTCCGGCAGGCGCCGCTGCGTGGGCAAAACTTTCCTCCGAGTCAGTCAGCTTGCGCTGCGGCGCCAACCTGCCTTATCAGTACACCGCCTACTCCCAGACCGAGGACATCGACGGCGATGCTTGGCTCAAGGTCAAAGACATGACCCCAGGCTCCAACCTCACCACGTGGTACAACACCGATCGCAGCCCCGTGGTAGCGGTAACCACCTTCAACGACGAGCGTCCCACCGGTTTGGATAAGACGCTCGAGCCGCTGCGCAAGAAGCACCACGAGCCCCGCCCGGCACCGCTTTCGCAGCTTGCCGACGGCCCGGACAAGATGTGTGCCCCTTTGGAAAAGGCACTGCCGGAGAACATCGCAGATGGCTACACCCGCCGCAGCGACATCGAGGACAAAAACACCTACGTCTGGAGCGCGGAAGGCCGAGAAGACATCGTGGTGCGCTGCGGCGTCGGCGAACCCGAAAACTACAAACCGGGCGTACAGCTCCAGCAAGTAAACGATGTGCCTTGGTTCGAAGACACCACCTTGGCCGAGGGAACTACCGGCGGAACCTGGTTCGCCCTGGGCCGCGCGAACGACTTAGCCTTGTTCGCGCCCCAGGACGTTGCCAACTCTGCGCTGGTGCGCATGAGCGACACTTTGGCCAAGCACACCCCTGGCCAATAGCGAGGATTATTTCGCGCGGGCGAGAGCGTTATCTACCAAGGCGTCGAGAAGCGCGGCGTAATCGACGCCCGTGGCGGCTAATACCTGCGGATACATGGAGATCGGGGTAAAGCCCGGGAAGGTGTTGATCTCGTTGATGTAGAAGGCATCTTCGGTGATGAAAAAGTCCACGCGGCTAATGCCCTCGCAGCCCAGTGCACGGAAAGCCGCGATGGCGGTCTCTCGCAAAGTCTTGGTTAGGTCTTCTGCAAGCGGGGCCGGAATCTGTGCGCTCACGCCCTCATCGATGTACTTGGCATCGAAGCCATAGAAGCCTTCGTCGGCCTCCTCGATGCCATTGAGCTGTGCTGGAACCGAGGCAATGATGGAGCCATCCGCATACTCCAGTACACCGATTTCTACCTCAGCGCCCACGATTTCAGGCTCGACGAGCACCTTGCCATCGCTTTCGAAGGCCACCTCGGCTGCGTGCGGGAAATCTGCCCAATCCCTGACCTTGGAAACGCCGATGGAAGAGCCACCACGTGCAGGTTTTACAAAGACCGGCAGCCCCAGTTCCTGCTTTTCTTCCTCGGTCAACTCGGTGCGCTCCTTGAGCACCACCTCGGGCGCTACCGGCAGGCCCTCTGCCTTGAGCAGCTTCTTGGTAAATTCCTTGTCCATGCCGGCCGAAGAAGCCAGTACGCCGGTGCCCACATAAGGAATATCGGAAAGCTCAAAAAGCCCCTGTACGGTGCCGTCTTCGCCATATGGTCCGTGCAGAACCGGGATGATGACATCGACTTGCGCATAGTGGTTGTGCTGAGTGACGTTGTGGAAACGGCCCTTGGTGGCTGGGTTTAGGGACAACGCCAATTCATCGCCCAAAGTCACCTCCGGCATAACGCCATCGATGATTTCTAGGCCCTCGGTGGTTCCCGGCGTCCACTGGCCTTGCTTAGTAATTCCGATAGGCACTACCTCGTACTTCGCAGGGTCAAGGTGATTCATGATCGCGCCTGCGGAAATACAAGAGACAGAATGCTCGGAACTACGACCGCCATATACAACGGCTACACGGATCTTTTCGCTCATAACGGCAAACTTTACCCTCGCACTATTCCGACTTCTTTGAACGCCCCATCAACGCGACGATCATGTCTTCGACGTCGACGCCGCGGTGGCAAACTCCGTAGACCGCTTGGGTAATAGGCATCTCGACTCCCACCTGCTGAGCCAGCCGGAAAATCGAATCCGAGGAGATAACGCCTTCTGCCACTTGGCCATTCGTCGCAGCCTTGGCTTCTTCCAACGTGCCGCCCTGGCCCAAGCGGTAACCAAAGGTGCGGTTACGCGAGAGGGTCGAGCTACAGGTGGCCACGAGGTCACCCATGCCAGCAAGTCCAGAGAAAGTAAACGGGTCAGCACCCAAAGCCACGCCGAGGCGAGTGATCTCCGCAAGACCGCGGGTGATGATCGTGGCCAGAGTGTTATTGCCCAGGCCACGACCAGAGGCCATTCCGCAGGCGAGGGCGATGACGTTCTTGCAGGCACCACCGATCTCGGCACCAATGACATCGGTGTTGGTATATGGGCGCAGATACGGAGCGGCTGCAGCATGCTGGACAGCCTTCGCGCGCTCCTCGTCGGTGCACGCGATGACGGTGGCCGCCGGCTGCTCCTCCGCTACCTCTTTAGCCAGGTTCGGGCCGGAAAGTACTGCGATGCGCGATTCATCGACACCGGTTGCATCAGCGATGACCTCGCTCATGCGCTTTAGAGTTGCTGCCTCCACGCCCTTCGAGATGGACACCAAGGTGGAATCAGCAGGCAGCAAGGGCGCCCATTTTTCCAAGTTGCTGCGCAAGGTCTGCGAGGGCACACCGAAAATCACGATGTCGGAACCGTCCAGCGCCGCTGCGGCATCCGACGTCGCGATAAGGCCCGAGGGCAGCTCGAGGCCCGGCAAGTAATCAGGGTTGATATGCGTCGTATTAATAGCCTCAGCCAGCTCGGGGCGGCGCGCCCACAAGTGGACCTCGCTTCCCGCATCAGCGAAGACTTTCGCCAAGGTGGTTCCCCAAGAACCCGCGCCCATTACTGCAACCTTTTGCATTAGCTCTCCCCTTTGCGTATCTCGTGCAACATACCTAGATTAGCCCAACCGACCCGCACAAAAGACAAGCTTTTTCAGCTTGCGGGCCAACTGGGGGTAAGTGAAATAATACTCAGCTAACCGAACGCGAAGAACCGGCGCGTGCGGATGCAAAGCGCGCCCAAAGAGCGCAAGATAGTTAAAAATAAGCTGCGCAGCCATCTGTTAAGGAGCGAAATGCCCAAGGCAAAAAACATGCATGAGACAGACAAAGACGCAAAGTCTGAGGTCTTCATCTCGGGCCGTCATCAGGAAATTCCTACCGATCCCGCCAAAGAATTCAAGCGCACGACCTTGGCAGCCGGCGCCGTGCTGTGGCGTGGCAATCCGCAGGATCCCGAGGTAGCGGTAATCCACCGCCCCCACTACGACGATTGGTCTTTGCCTAAGGGCAAGGTCGATCCAGGTGAGTCCCTACCCACCACTGCGGCGCGCGAGATCCTTGAAGAGACTGGCTATGACGTCAAGCTTGGCAAGCTCATCGGCAAGGTCACCTATCCAGTCCAAGGCCGCACGAAGGTGGTCTACTACTGGTTGGCCCAGTATCTTAAAGGCAGCTTCGGAGACAATAGCGAAACCGATGAGCTGCGCTGGCTGCCCATCGATGAGGCCTGCGAGCTGCTTACCTATGACGTCGATACTGACGTTTTAACTAAGGCCAAGAAGCGCCTGCGCTTGGCTCCCACCACCCGCGTCCTCTATGTGCGCCATGCACGCGCCCATCAGCGTCGTAACTGGGAGGGTGACGATAATCTGCGCCCGTTGGATAAAAAGGGGCGTCGCCAAGCAGAAATGCTCGTTCCGATGCTTTCGCCCTACCACCCCACCGCCATTTACTCGGCGAGCCCACAGCGCTGCCAGCAAACCGCAGCGCCGCTTGCCGATGAACTCGGGCTCGACATTGCTGTCAACAAGGACTTCGGGGACGAGGGCTGGCAAAAGTCCCCCGCAGCTGCCGAGCAAGCCTTCCAACGGGTGGTGGCGAAGGGCGGCGTGCCGGTCATCGTCAGCCAAGGTGAAACCATCCCCGGCATTCTCGAAAGCCTAAAGCCACAGTTCCTCAAGACCGACTTCGAAAACCTTCGCTTCAAGAAGGGCTCGGTGTGGGTGCTCTCCTTCAACAACGGCGTGCTCACCGGCGCTGACTACCTCGCTAGCGCGCTGCCAGTTCGCTAGCAAAACGTATTGAACTCGGATCCTATTTTAGGAATCCGAGTTCTTTAGGTTTTCGCCGTTTTATACCCAACGGTGAACCGGGCGGCCAGTGGCATGACGATAGAAGATCATCATGATGAATGCCTGGATGCCAAGCGCGAACGGATAGCCAACGACTGGGATGGATCCCAACAGGCTAACGAGCAATCCGCCCAGAATGATGCAAAGAAGGGACTGGCCAACGTTATTCTTGGTCAGATTGAAGGAGGTGCGGAAAGTTTCACCGAGGCTCATCTCTGGATTATCCGCCTTGATGAACGGAACGAAGTAGAGCAAGAACCCAACGATCAGACCTGGGATAATCAGCAGGATAAGGCCCACAAACACGATGATTTGTACCACGAGGTAGTGCCACAGCACGCCAAAGGTATTTCCGCCTTTAAAGAAGTCTCCGAAGCTAGCAGGTTTGCCGTCCGCTTCCTTCGCCGCAGCACAGTAGCTATTCGCAGCCACCCAGAATGAATAGAGAACCAACAGGACGACGCAAGCGATCATCGCAACTGGACCCCAGACGTTTACAGGATCATCAGGAGCGGAATTGCTAGGCGAAAGGGCCAGGATAATTCCGAACGGCACCAAAAGAACCAGCAACATGATGCCGAAATGCGCAAGCGGCGCCAGGATCCACGGTCCAGGATTGCGGAAGAAGCCCTTAAACCCCTGTCCGATGGCGTCGCCGGCATCTAACCTTGGCGGCGGCCCCTGCAACTGACCAGTCATCTGGTTGCCATTAGGGGCGTTGCCAGCACCGGCATAACCCGCGCCGCCCTGTGCGCCGTACTCGCCGTACTCGCCATATGGAGGCAGGCCCGGATTAGGCTGTCCGCCCTGAACAGGTTGGCCAGACTGCCCGAAGGGATTGTTCGGGTCGTTCTGGTTAGCGTTCGGGTAGTTACCGTTAGCGTTAAAACCGTTATTGTTTCCAGATTCTTGAGTCACGACTCACAGACTATTCTGACGCGTGCAAGGTTTCTAGAGAAAAATCAGTCCTGTTACCGATTGTTAACGCAACAGGGGTAAGTGACTGGCAATTATCAAAAAGAAGCAACAGAAGGTTTAAAAGTTGGACGCCGGTCTTCGTAGTCTGTGATCGCGTCTTCGTTGCGCAGCGTCAGCCCTACGTCATCGAGTCCCTCCATGAGGCGCCAGCGCGTGTAGTCATCAATCTCGAAGGAATACTGATTGCCGCCAACGCTTAAGCGTCGCGCCGCCAGGTCCACCGTCACGGAAGTCTCGTTTTGTTCCAGCTGCTTCCATATCAGCTCAATGTCTTCCTGCGCCATGATGCCAGTGAGCAGCCCCGCCTTGCCGGAGTTGCCGCGGAAGATATCCGCAAAGCGCGAGGAAAATACTGCCTTGAAACCGAATTCCCGCAGCGCCCACACCGCATGCTCGCGCGATGAACCGGTACCGAAGTCGGGGCCTGCGAAAAGCACCGAGCCGTTGCAGAAAGGCTCACGGTTAAGCACGAAGTTTTCATCCGCGCGCCAATTTGAAAAAAGTCCCTCGGCAAAGCCCGTGCGCTTGACGGACTTTAGGTAGCGGGCCGGAATAATTTGATCAGTATCGACATTGGAAGCGCGCAGCGGCACGCCGATGCCGGTATGGGTAGAAAATTTCTCCATGGTGGTTGCCTTCTTTGCTTAATAGGGTTTGATGTTGGTACCGAATCTAGAGACGGGTGGATTGGCCTAGCTAAGGTCTGCTGGGCTGGCCAGGTGCCCTAAGATCGCAGTCGCCGCGGCCACGGCGGGAGAAACCAGGTGGGTGCGCCCGCCTGGGCCCTGCCGGCCTTCGAAGTTGCGGTTTGAGGTCGAAGCAGAGCGCTCCCCCGGCTTTAGCTGATCCGGATTCATGCCCAAACACATGGAGCAGCCCGCCGTACGCCACTGCGCGCCAAAGTCCTTGAAAATCGTGTCGAGGCCTTCTTTTTCAGCTTGGGCTTTGACCAAGGCAGAGGAGGGCACCACGAGCATGTTTGTCTCGGGATAGATGCGTTTTCCTTTAACCACCGCGGCGGCCGCGCGCAAATCCTCGATTCGCGCATTCGTGCATGAGCCCAAGAAGACGGTGTCGATCTTGATGTCTCGCAGCGGCATGCCGGGCTCAAGATCCATATAGGCCAGAGCCTTTTGCGCTGCGGCCTTAAGGTTCTCATCACCAATATCCTCTGGGTCTGGCACATTTGCACTCAATGGCAAGCCTTGGCCCGGGTTGGTGCCCCAGGTGACAAATGGAGACAGCTCGGAAGCATCGATTTCCACGACCGCATCAAAATGCGCGCCCTCATCGGTAGGAAGGGTCTTCCAATAGGCCACGGCAGCTTCCCAGTCCCTGCCCTTCGGGGCAAACTCGCGGCCACGCACATACTCAAATGTGGTCTCGTCCGGAGCGACCATTCCCGCACGCGCGCCCGCCTCGATAGACATATTGCAGATGGTCATCCTCGCTTCCATCGACATGTTGCGAATCGCCTCGCCGCGATATTCAATGATGTAGCCTTGGCCGCCGCCGGTACCAATCTTGGCAATGATGGCCAAAATCAGGTCCTTCGCGCTCACGCCTTCCGGCAGGTCGCCGTTTACCTCTACAGCCATGGTTTTGAATGGCTTTAAAGAAAGCGTCTGCGTTGCCATAACGTGCTCAACTTCGGAGGTACCGATGCCCATGGCGATGGATCCAAAAGCACCGTGCGTCGAGGTATGCGAGTCGCCGCAGACGATGGTCATACCCGGCTGCGTAATTCCAAGTTGCGGGCCCACGGTGTGAACGATCCCCTGCTGCTCCTCGCCCATTGAATGCAGCCGCACCCCAAACTCTTCGCAATTTTCTCGGAGGGTCTTGACCTGCGTACGTGAGACCTCGTCCTTAATCTCCAGCAGATTTCCCGTGGTAATCCCACGGGTTGGAACGTTATGGTCCTCCGTTGCCAGATGCAGCTCTGGGTGGCGAAGAGGACGGCCAGTCAAACGCAGCCCATCGAAGGCCTGCGGGCTGGTAACTTCGTGAAGGAGCTGAAAGTCGATATAGATGAGGTCTGGTGCGCCATCGCTTCCCTTTTGGACTGCGTGATCACGCCAGACTTTCTCAGCCAAAGTCAGTTTTTCCGACATATTCATCACTCCGCTTGAAATCTCATGAATTGGAACGTAAATTTCATTATATGGGAGAGTATAGCGAAATATCCGGGATTAAGGTTTTAGATCGCGCCGTCGCCATCATGATGGCAGCCGCCAACCGTCCGTCCAACCTCAACGAGCTCTGTGAAACCACCGGCCTGCCTAGGGCAACCACGCACCGCCTCGCCACCGCGCTTGAGGCTCACCGCATCTTGACCCGCACCCCGGATGGCAAATGGGGCGCCGGGCCCGCACTCCCGGGCAATCGGGATCATCTCATCGAAGCAGCCGGCCCCATCATGGACAAGCTGCTCGCAGACACTGGCGAATCCGTGCAGCTCTATCAGCTCTCGGGCAATTCTCGTACCTGCATTGCCACCCGTGAGCCCGAGTCCGGCCTGCACAACGTGGTTCCCGTGGGCCGCCAGCTCCCTCTTACTTCCGGCTCGGCCGCCCGCATCTTCGCCGCCTTCGAAGATATCGATATCGAAAACGCGACCTTCAGTGTCGAGGACGTCGAAAGGGCCCGCAGCAACGGTTACTCCGAATCCATCGAAGAGCGCGAAGCAGGTCTTGCCTCCATCTCTGCACCAGTCTTCGACCCGTCCGGCACACTCGTCGCGGTAATTTCCGTGTCCGGTTCCGCCGAGCGCTTCCGCCCTTCCCCCTCCGAGAAGTACGCCCCGCTGCTTGCCGACGCCGCGCAGAAACTCACTGCCCGCCTATAAGACATGAATCTATAAAACTTCGAATAAGCCGCCACCTCAGAAAAGGTGACGGCTTATTTCTTTTAAAGGGCAGGCTTTCTACCTCAGCCGCCTACACCCGGTTGCCTAGATAATGATTCCGTAGTTATTTGCAATGCCGCGGATCGCATCGATACCAAAGCCCTCGCTACTGGTGGTTGCCAGCCCTTCAGCTTGATCACCCACCTTGCGGAGCTCAACCCCCGGCACCTCTACGATGTTGCGCGGCGGTGCGATGTTGGGGCGGCGCGGCACGAAGCCTTGGTGCGGCAGGCCAGCCAACTCGTTGGCATAAGGCATGCGCGCATAGTTTGTAAAGGAGGCCTGCTTGCCGTTGCGGCTGACCACGGTTCCGCCCTGGTAGATTCCAACGACGCCCGAACGGCCCGGCATGAACACGCCAGAACCGCTGTCACCGTTTACCTTGGGCAGGTTCGTGGCGTAGTGCATGCCGTCGAAGTCCTTCGGGCCGTCGATCGCCTGCGCGCAATCATTGCCGCTGAGACGACCGGTTACACAGACCTGCTCGCCGGCACGCGGAACCGGATTGATGCCGTCGCCACTGAGCGGATTACCTTCGCTGTAGGTGCCGGCCGCAAACTGCACATAGGCCAAGTCGTGTTCTGCTGCACCGGAAGGTTTAAACCACCGCAGGGTACCCAGGTGCTGGCCATACTCGTTGTAGACCTGCTGCCCCGAAAGACCACAGTGCGCGGAGGTCCAAGCACGCGAACCTTCCACGTATCCAACAGTGCAAGCAGTGCCTTCGGCAGTAAGAATTACTTGCCCTTGCTTCACACCAACCCCCGGATTGGCATGGGCCACGGCCTGGCCGCCCAGCAGGGCAAGCGTTGCGCCAGCAACGGCAGCAAACCCCTTCATTAGTCGCATAGATCCCTTCCTCCCTTGCATCACTTCCTCAACATAGCGTGCCGAGAGCGTTTTTTCATACCTCGCCCACACCCCGCGCGTCACTAAAGAAAAAGTTTTGAAAAACTTTGGCCGCCTTATTGAAATCGAAATGAAAACACTGTTTAATGGAAACAGATTGAAAACGCGGAGCAACCGCACAACCCACAAAGAGTAGAAACCATGACACACACCATCCACGAAGACCACGCACACACCCACGGCGAGGGCTGCGGCCACGTCGCATTCCCACACGGCGACCACACCGACTACCTCCACGATGGCCACATCCACCGTGAGCACGAAGGCCACTGGGACGAGTGCGAGAGCACTGAACATCACGAGCATGCGGACCACGACCACCAGCACGGTGAAGGCTGCGGCCACGTTGCGGTTCCCCACGGCGACCATGTTGACTACCTGCACGATGGCCACCGCCACGCCGCCCACGAAGGCCACTGGGATGACCACTAATCGGTAGCGAACTATAACCGTTACCTCAACCGTCACCTCTTTCTTAGAGGTGACGGTTTTAATCTTTTCGAACATACGCCACACGATCCGCGTTAGGCTTAGGGCATGTTTGCTTCACGACGCCTTCCGCTAACGCTCGCCACCATCGCACTCGCCGGCGGGTTTACTGCGGCTTGCAGCCCCGCTCCGAGCGATCACCCCACCCCGGCTGAGCCGAGCTTCAACAACAGCTTTGAAGAGTTAAAGGCCCTTCAGCAAACCAACGGCGCTTCCGTCCCCGATGCCCCGCAGCCCACGCTGGACCCCAACGCACCACAAACAGTGGCGCAGCAGGCAACCCCGCAAGGTGGTGGCCAGGAAAACGCTAACAACCACGTCACCGACCAAAACGCACGCCAGAATCTCATCGACTCCCTCGGCGTACAGGCAGGAGACGCTCCAGGAACGAAGGTGATGGTTAACGGCACTCCATCCGAGATGTGCATGATGGGTGACGGTTACCGCATCAACTTCCTCATGGCGGGCCCCAACACCAGCTGCGACTTTGCCAAGGAAACCACCAGCGCGCTTATCAATGCCACCCCAAGCCCCGAAGACGACCTGCGCGGGTATATCCCCGGCTCCTTAAACGTTGCTAGCCCAGTAACCGGCAAGACTTACCAGATGAGCTGTACCGTGGCCGAAAACGCGCTGATCACTTGCAAGGGCGGCAACAACGCCACGGTTTTCATCGTCTAGGGCGTTAAGCCAAAAGCGCCAGCGATCGGTACGCGCGAGTTTTAAACCATAAGCAAAAATCTCGAAACACTAACCACCTGGAAAGTGTTTCGAGATTTTCTATTTGTACCCCGTACGGGATTTGAACCCGTGTTACCGGCGTGAGAGGCCGGCGTCCTAGGCCGCTAGACGAACGGGGCTCGCTTAGCTGTCCGTTGCGGACTTGTTAAGAGTAAACGATGCGTAAACAATTAAACAAATCGCCTGCTAGCAATAGAAAATCCCGAACCCTTTGGCGCTTTTCTTGCGTGGTTAGCAGCTTGCTTTCTCTTAGGCTGGGCGCGGATCGAATCAGTGGTTATTCCGCTTGCAATCTGTTGATAGACAGAGCCTGGAAATTTAGCGTGCCAACTCGGGTTCGGGATGACGCTTAACGTCTAACAGCATTCGCTTTAGGCTCCTACTTCTACGAGAGTTGGTTTAAAAGGAAGTTATGGATTCTAGCGATGCTGCCTAGTCGAAGGCGTTAGAGTAGCGTCGGTGAAAATGATGCGTTTCAATATCCGCCATCTACTCTCCTTTCATCCGGTAACTGCTTATATCTGCAGTCTAGGCACCGAATATCAGCCGCGGAAGCACTTTGGAGAACTTCCCAGTGGTCCCTCCCCTGGTACTTAAGCCTAAGACAAGAAGTGCTCGAGATTTAGCGCGCTGGTATGGGGTAAACAAGGACCGGTTCGCGCCGCCAACATAAGAAAAATCTCGAAACACAATCTTTAACGAAAGTGTTTCGAGATTTTTAATTTGTACCCCGTACGGGATTTGAACCCGTGTTACCGGCGTGAGAGGCCGGCGTCCTAGGCCGCTAGACGAACGGGGCGTAGAACTGTGATACGACTTCAAGCAGTATCACCGCTGGCCTACCAGGACTCGAACCTAGAATGACGGTACCAGAAACCGTTGTGTTGCCAATTACACCATAGGCCATCATCACTTTGAGCTTTTAACCACCTTGGAGGCGAACCCCGCGGTGTTGCTCGCTGCAACGGTTTACTACTATAGCCACCGTTTCGGTTTTCACACAAATCGCCACGTCATCGCAGCTTTTTGAACTTTAAAAGGTGCGTTTTAGCGCTTTCTAATTACAACGTTGCGCTTTGCGCCAGCCGCCGCTTCCGACTGTCCAAAACGGACGCGGCCCCACTCCCAACGCATTGCGGGAATGGGGCCACGAGAAGCGCTTAGCTAGTAGCTACAGCTTTGCCACTACTGCTGCGCGGGCGCCTGGAACGGCGTGACAGCCAGAGCGGCACGCAAGCGATTGAGGGTGGACTCTTTGCCCAGGAGCTCCATGGACTCAAACAGTGGCGGGGAGACCTGCTGGCCGGAGATAGCTACGCGCAAAGCTCCATAGGCCTTGCGCGGCTTCAGCTCAAGCTCCTCAATGAGGGCCTTGGACAGTACAGACTCAATGGCCTCCGTCTTCCACTCCTCCAGCTCCTCCAAGCGCGCAATGGAGACCTCCAGCGGCTGCACCGCATCTTCCTTGAGGTTCTTCTTTGCGGACTTCTCGTCGAGCTCCAGCTCGGCATCCGGAGTAACCAGGAAGCTCATGAGGCCATAGGCGTCGCCAAGCATCTTGATGCGGGTCTGCACCAGGTCTGCCACGAAGGCGAACTTCTGATCGTCATAATCTGCCGGGAAATCGGTGTACTCGGTCAGGTAATCACGCAGACGCTGCGCGAAGACCTCGGGCTCCAGCAGGCGAATGTGATCGGCGTTGATGGCCTCCAATTTCTTCTGGTCAAAGCGAGCCGGGTTACCCAGAACGTCTTCCACATCGAAGTTCGCAACGAGTTCGTCCATGGAGAAAATGTCCTGATCCGCAGACAGGGACCAGCCCAGCAGGGACAGGTAGTTGAGCATGCCCTCCGGAATGATGCCGGCGTCGCGGTGGTTAAAGAGGTTGGACTGCGGGTCGCGCTTGGAAAGCTTCTTGTTCCCCTCGCCCATAACGAACGGCAGGTGGCCAAATTCCGGGGTCTGCTTGGCGATGCCGAGTTCCTTCAGCGCCTCGTACAGCGCCAGCTGACGCGGAGTGGAGGAAAGAAGGTCCTCGCCGCGCAGAACATGCGTGATGCCCATCAGTGCGTCATCGACCGGGTTAACCAGAGTGTAAAGCGGCGCGCCGTTGGAACGTGCAACGACGTAGTCCGGCTGGGTCTCAGACTTGAAGGTCAGCTCACCACGAACGAGGTCCTTCCAGGTCCAATCCTGCTCCGGCATGCGCAGGCGCCACACTGGCTTGCGGCCTTCGGCCTCGAATGCAGCGATCTGCTCATCAGTGAGATCGCGGTCGTAATTGTCGTAGCCCAGCTTCGGGTCACGGCCGGCCGCCTTGTGACGCTCTTCCACTTCCTCGGCAGTGGAATAAGCCGGGTAGACGTAGCCACCTTCCTTCAGCTTCTCCAGGACATCGGCATAGATGTCCATGCGCTGGGACTGGCGGTAAGGCTCGTGCGGACCGCCCGTCACAACCCCCTCGTCCCAGTCCATGCCCAGCCACTTCAGGGAGTCAATGATGGCCTGATAAGACTCTTCAGAGTCACGTGCAGCGTCGGTGTCTTCGATGCGGAAAACCAGCTTGCCACCAGTATGGCGCGCGTATGCCCAGTTAAAAAGCGCAGTACGAACCATGCCCACGTGCGGGGTGCCGGTGGGCGATGGGCAGAAACGTACGCGTACGTCAGAAGTAGTTTCAGTCATGCCCACCATGGTAATGCAGGCCCTTTAGGCCTGTGCCACCACCCAACTCCCGCCGCTTCCACGGCTTCACCCAAAATAGGGTAAATGGAAATAGAATTCAATAGTGTCTGCCAGCGGTTTCACAATCGACATCAGACCGCTTAAACAAAATGGAAACTATTTTCTATAGTGAAGGCCTTGGATCAGAATTGAAGAAAGGTCTCCACGCTGTGGCACAAACGCGCACCCGCTTTCTAGCCATACTTACTACTCTCTCGCTTATCGCCCCGGCACCGGCCTTCGCCGGACCCGACGACGGAAAGACAGTCGCCACACAGGGGCACGTCGATTCCCCCAAAACATTTTGGGAAGACGATAACTTCACGCTCAAATCTGAGCATAACTCCACCACCACAGACCTAGCAGACACCGTCGCGTGGATCGGTAAGGGCTGGAATATCGACGGAAGAAACCAATACCAATTCACTCTGCCAGACAACGGCGCTTTCGACTTCATCGGTCAGGCAGACAAGACCTACTACACAGCACCAGCCAACATCTTGGGCAGCGCCGATCCAATCTGGCTTGGCTTCGGCGCGGATTCCGGGCTGCCTGAAGATGACTTCCGCGATAACTTCGCCTCGCTCGACATCCTCTCGGTAGACGGTCCTGGCGATTTCGAGCTTTTCAGGTATCGCGACTCCGAGGGCGGCCTCGACCGCTTCATCGGCACCACGTCGAACTCCGCGTATTCTTCGATGCTGCACGCAGGCTCCCACACCCATAACTACACGCTTTTCACCAAGCCTGGCCGCTACGAGGTCACCTACCGCACCACCGCGCGTAAGAAGGACGGCACGCTCGTCGCCTCGGAGCCGACCACCACTTCCCTACAGGTAGGAGGCAAGAAGCCTGCCGATAACCCGACTCCTTCCTTGCGGGAGCGCTACGACGCCGCGACTGACGGCGATGCCTCTGCGGCAGGCTACAAGCTCGACATTGCTCCGAAGTCCAATCCTAAGAAGGACGGCGACGAGAACCTGTCCACTATCAGCTTCAATGCAGAAAACAAGGCTTCAGGCACGCTGACGCTGCTTATCGACGGCTATTTCCTCACCGATCTGCCTGTAACCGACGGCCAGGCCGAGTGGGACGAATTCCTGGGCCCTGAAAAGTCCAACATCCAGGCAGTCTTTACTCCGGAAGGCTCGGAACCACGATGGATCTCGGAGCAGGTTGAATACGCTCCAGGCACAACAAATTCGACGGATTCGACCAAGTCTGCCGATGCGTGGGAAGAAACCCACAACGTGCGCAAGCTTGCGCCGCAGGAGGAGATGACTCCAACGAGCAAGAAGTTTCACGCCAAGATCGAGTCAGTCGGCGAGTCTGCATCCAAGGTCGTCGTCGATACTGAGGACAAGGACTTCAATGGTTTTATCAGCGGCGGCTTCTACGAAGCCGACAGCGATATCGCCACTCTTGATTTCACGGGCGCTGTTACCAACGGCCACGGCGAGTTCCTTGTGGACGAAGCGGCCTTTTATGACGACTACAAGCTCAAGTTGACGCTGAACCCGCATCCGACGGTCAAAGCGGAGTCCGGCTCGGTCGTCGTCGCTGATTCCTATGCCTTCGGTAAGACCTTCGAAAAGGACGGTGCTCTGGGTACTTCCCCACAGCACCAGGACGCCGACAAGCGTGAGGAAGGCGAGAAGGAAGAAGGCGCTGCCGATCCTTCAACCACGTGCAACGAAAAGCTCGTCCTGAACCGCGGCCACATCGACATCATGGCCACTCGAAAGGACGATCACTTCGATCTGCGTCTCAAAGACGAAACCAACATCGGTGCAAACAAGATGGTGATGCGCCGGCTTGACGACGTCGTGATTGCCGTGCGCGACAACGCCCTGATAAAGCGCCCCAAAAATTATGGAGGTGCTGAGTACGACTTCATGAACCCAGTCGGCGAAAAGACTTATGTCTTGCCGCAAACGCAGAACCGCGACATCATCTGGCCGGGCTACAACACTGAGAAGCTTGATTATTCGCAGTTCAAGGACGGTACGGTGCACCTGAACCTGCAGCCAAAGGAGGTGCCGGAAGGCGCCACCTTTGGTATGTGGACCACCGGCAACGAAATCCGCGACAACAAGGTGCTGATGGATTCGAACAAGGACGACTTCACCATCGATACCGTCTTCGCATCACACGCCCACACCAACTGGGCCTTCAGCAAGCCAGGCGTCTACAAGTTCGACGTGACCTACACCGCCACCACCACCGACGGCAAGAAGGTCGAATCTGAGCCACAAGAGCTCCTATTCACCATCGGCGACGAGGCCACCAACAACTGCGCTAAAGACAAGCCAGAACCGAAGCCAGAGAAGGAGGGTTCTTCTGCTGAAGGTTCTTCCTTCAACCCGTGGAGTCTGGTGCTCCCGCTCGTGCTGGCGACCATCTTCCAGGCGGCGCTGAACTTCATCCACGATCACCGCTCGGAGATTGATTACTGGGTGAAGGGAATCACTGGTCGCTAAATGGGCCCTGACCGTTCCTAAACCGCATTTGTTAATTGCAGAGGACTTAAATAGTTATGGACACACTCTCTCCTATGCCGTCCCGGGTCGTACCTCGGCCTGCGCTTTACCGTCGCACGCTGAGCTGGTTGTTTACGGCGATGCTCGTAGTCTTTTCGATGCCGCTTGCTGCGGCGCAGGCCCAAGAGACGGAATTTGATTCCGGTCACGTCGACGCCTTCTACGTCACTGCGCCGGATGGCCAGCTCTCACTGTCGATGAAGGAAGACATCACCGGCTCAGAGGTCGAGCGTCCCGGCGATGACGTAGTGTTGCGGGTCAACGAAAACGCGTGGTCTGATGCCACCGAGAGCGTGGACGGCATCGGCACGCCCACGTACTTTCTGCCGCAGACCCAGAAGTCGGACATCATCTGGCCAGGCTGGGATACCCAGAAGGCACAGCAAGCAGGCTACAAGGACGTTGACTTCAACTTCGTGGATGTTAGTGGGCCCGGTGCGGTCTACATCTTCGAGACAACGGGCTTCGGTGACATCGAATCTGTTACTGACTCCGGTGACTTGGAGCTGCGCAGCAGCGAGGTCATCAATCAGCCCTACCCTGCTCATCGCCACGTCAACTGGGCGTTTAGCGAGCCAGGAACTTACACCATGACCGTGCAGGCTTCTTCTAATGGCGATACCAGTAACAAGGTCACCTATACCTGGTCCGTAGGTGATGGTGAAGCCGCAGGCGAAGAAGATGGAGAATACGTTGAAGACGAGGACTTCGACGACGTCGAAGGCGAATCCGATTCCACTGATTCGGATGCCGAGTCCGACGGGCATTCTGCTCCGGCAGGTTCCCTGTCTTCTGCTGGTGGAGCACTAGGCAGTGGCAATGCAAGCGGCAATCGTGCGGCCTCAGGTAATCACTCTTCGGACGCAAAGTCTTCGGGCAAGCCCGGCCGCGAAAAGTCGCGCAAGCATGTGCGTCGCGGCCACAAGTCGCACTCGGGTGCGCAGGAAGATGGCTCGGATGTGGCTTTGCAATCGGCGGGCGACGACTTCGTTGAAACCCCCAACTACCTGCCGTGGGGCTTGGGGTTGCTCGGCGTTGGCATGTTGATGCTGGGCCTTGGTGTTATGCGCTGGGTACTGGCGAAGGTCCAGGACTAATGCTGCACCGAGACAATCGTTGGGCTGTCGCGTCGTCGCTAAGCGCCGTGGCTCTCGTGGCCGGCTGTGCAGCCCCAAGTGTCGGGCAGGCTCCGGAGGGCCTGAATGTCGTGGCGACGACGCCGATTCTCGCGGACGTCGTTAGCCACGTTGCAGGCGAAGACGCCAACGTCACCGCCCTTATCCCTGCAGGTAAAGACCCGCATACCTTTGAGCCTTCGCTGCGCACCATCCGTAACGCGGCGAACGCGGACGTCGCGTTCGCAAACGGCTATCTGCTTGAGCCGCAAGGGCTCATGGATACCTTGCGTGAGACCACACATGTCCCGGTTATCGAGGTCGCAGACCAGGCTTCCACCCGCGGCGCGAAGCTCGTTCCGCTCGTGGAAAACACTGCCCTCGATACCGTGTGGCTGGGACTGCGCATCCAGGATGCCCCGGCCAACTCGCACGCGGTGGAGCTCAGCATGGTCTCTGCCGAGGGTCCCGGTGATGTGGCAGCTTACGTGGTCTCCACCTTCGGTACGCCGGAGGTGCTGTTCAACAGCGCAGACGGCATCAACGATCATGAGGACACCGCCCGCTTGCCCGCTAACGCGCACACGCATGTCTCGTGGGGCTTTTCCAAACCCGGTATCTATCGCATTGGGTTTAAGGCCCACTCTGAAGACGGCGATACCGCGGTGCAAAATATCACCGTCGCCGTGGGCGTTAATCCCCCAGAAGGAATGAGCACACACGATGAGGGGCACGTGGACATCACCGCGAATATCGCAGCGGGGTCCATTGATCTGCAGGACAACGGCACCCGCTTCGATCCCAACACCACTGCGGTGGCTTTGCCTTCTTCGACATTGCAGCCGATTCCGCCGAATCCGGCGTATCGCTTCTTGGGCCGTCCGGGCAGCG
Organism: Corynebacterium sp. c25Ua_89; assembly: GCF_047459735.1. Taxonomy (NCBI): domain Bacteria; kingdom Bacillati; phylum Actinomycetota; class Actinomycetes; order Mycobacteriales; family Corynebacteriaceae; genus Corynebacterium; species Corynebacterium sp. c25Ua_89. The sequence goes on along the minus strand of NZ_JASBOD010000001.1, from coordinate 406,589 downwards.
AGACCTATCTCCTGCCACAAGCCGTGCTGGGCAAGCACATCCATGGCGAGGTTGACCCACACCTGTGGCACAACGTCGACAATGTCATCGCAGAAACCGAGGTGGTGGCCGATAACCTCGCGCTGGCAGACCCTACCCATGGTGCGGCCTACCGCGAGCGCGCGGCGTCGTATATCGAGCAGCTGAAGGAGACCGACGCTTTCGTTGCCGAGCAAATAGCCTCCATCCCGCAGGCCCAGCGCCATCTGGTCACGCCGCATCACGGCTATGCCTACCTGGACCAGGGCTACGGCATGCAGGTCGCAGGCTTTATCACCCCGAATCCTGCCATCGAGCCCTCCCCGCGCGATGTCATTGCGCTGCGCAGGACGTTGGAGAACCTGCACCTGCCGGCCGTTTTTGTAGAGCCAACACAGCAAGCAAGCACGGCAACGCTCACCGAGGCAGCCGCGCAACAAGGAATCCGCGTCTGCACCATCTACGGCGACACGTTGGATGAAAAGGCTCCGACGTACATCGACATGATGCGTGTCAATGCGCAGACGCTCCACCGCTGCCTTAGCCCTTCGCCCTAACCAGTCACACCTAAAGAAAATCTCTGAGAAACAAGGAATCCACAAATGAATTCAACTTCCGCGAAAGCCACTGGGCCGCTAGGTCGCATCCTCGCGAGTGCGACGGTGGTCTATGCGTGCTTGGCCGTTCTCGCTGCGGTCTTGGTAACTGCCGCCATCCCGGCGCCTAGTGCATGGGCTGGTGACCTCGCCCAGGTGGTCAAAGACGACGAGGAATTCGCCCCGTCAGGCACCGAAGCAATCATCGACCATGGCCACGTGGACGTCGGCGCGCAGTTTACAGGCGAAGGCGCGCACTTCCTCGCGCGCGACGATTCCGCAGCCACACCCGTATGGCGCGAGCTTGACGACGTCGTGTTCAAAGTAGGCGACGAAGCCCAACTCGCGCTCCCAGACGATGAGCAATTCGGCTTCGTCGGCGGCAATGCCGGCGAGAACGTCTGGGTCATCCCGCAGACAGAGCAAGCAGGCGTTCCCTGGGTGGGCTGGAATACCCAGGCACCCTCGCTTATCGATGCCGCCGACCGCGGCGTGAACATGGAGTTCCTCGGCCACGCCGGCCCGGGCGAGTTTTCGCTCTTCCTCCAAAATGGCGGCTTCGAAGCACCCCAGGTGCTCTGGTCCACCGCTAAGAACCAGCGCGAGGATTTCTGGGTAGACCTCAACACCCATACCCACGCCAACTGGGTTTTCACTGAGCCGGGCATCCACCAGGTGGGTATCCGCCTTAAGGGAAAGACCAAAAATGGAGAAGACTTCAGCACCGACGGCATTTTGACCTTCGCGGTTGGAGCAGAGACCGACGTGACTGAGGCCAACGCCACCGAGTGGGATCCAGAGGCTGCTCAAGAAGGCTCCTCTTCCTCCATCGCTGGTTGGATTTGGGTATTGCTCGGAGTCGGCGCAGTCGTGCTTATTGTCTCGGCTTTCCTTCTTATCCTTGCAGCGCGCAAGAAAGGCAAGCATGCCGACCAAGACTAAGGAAGCGCTGATAGATCTAGAACACGTGCGCGTGACCTTGAGCGGGCGCCGCGTTATCAACGATGCATCGCTGCGCGTATACCCTGGCGAATTCATCGGTCTTTTGGGACCCAACGGCGCCGGCAAGACGACGTTGATGCGCTCAATCCTGGGCTTGGTTCCTGCCAGCGGGCACATTCAATGCGCGGCGTCGGTGGGTTATGTGCCACAGCGTCACGACGTAGAGTGGGATTTTCCCATCAACGTCTATCAGGCGGCGTTGAACGGGCGCACGGGATTGATTGGGTGGTTCCGCAGGCCCCGCGCCAAAGACCACGCGGCGACCAAGCGCGCGCTGGAGCTGACGAACCTCACGCACTTGGCAAAGCGGCCCATCGCTGAGCTTTCCGGTGGCCAACGCCAGCGCGTGCTCATCGCGCGCGCTTTAGCCACACATCCGCAGGTGCTCCTGCTTGATGAGCCTTTCACGGGTCTCGATGCCCCCAATACGGAAGCATTGCTCTACCTTTTCGACGAGCTCTGTGCAGGTGGCACGAGCATCATCATGTCCACTCACAATCTGGCGGAGGCTGCGCACACGTGCCAGCGCTTGGTGCTATTCAATAAGGAAATCACTGCGGATGGCCCTGCTGAGCAAGTGCTTGGCGACGCCGCCGCCTGGACCGCCGCCTTCGGCGTCAGCACCGATTCCCCGCTCCTTTCCGCGATTGGGGTGGCCGCATGATCGAGGTCTCCCTGTTTGATTTCTTTAGCGATCTGACTAACCCGCAGCTAGACTTCCTCGCTCGCGCGGTGGGTATCTCGATGCTGTCTGCGGTGGTCTGTGCCGTGGTGGGCTGCTACGTGGTCCTGCGCGGTATGGCTTTCATCGGCGATGCTGTCTCCCACGCGGTGTTCCCGGGCCTGGCGGTTGCTTTTGCCCTGCAGGGATCCATCCTGCTGGGCGGGGCGGTTGCCGGCACGGTCGTAGCATTGCTCATCGCTTGCTTTTCGCAGCGCCGCAGCGTGCGCGCCGACTCCGTCATCGGAATCTTCTTCGCGGCTTCCTTTGCCCTTGGCATGGTGATCATCTCTCGGACTGAGGGCTACACCGCATCGCTGACGAGCTTTCTCTTCGGCACCTTGACCGGCGTATCGAAAGCGGACCTCTACACCGCCGCTGCAGTCACCGTGATCATCGTGGGCCTCATCGCATTGCTTAGCCCACAACTTACGGCCAACTGCCTGGACAAAGAAACGGCACGCGCGATGGGCCTTCCCGTCTTCGCCCTCGACATCGTGCTCTACCTCTGCGTAACCGGCGCGGTGGTCATCTCGGTGGGAACCATCGGCAACATCCTGGTGCTGGCACTGCTTATCACTCCCGCGGCTACTGCCCGCCTGCTAACCAACTCGCTGGGCACGATGATGCTCACTTCCAGTGCCATAGGCATCTTCGCGAGCTTCACCGGCATCTACTTGGCGTGGGCCATCGACCTACCAGCGGGCGCCACCATCGTGCTCGTGCTTACCGCCCTCTTCCTAGTGGCATGGGCAATCTCCCCGATTCTTCAGAAGAAGACTTCCGAATCCAAGACCAACTCATAGAGAGGACTACCCCACATGATTTTCTCGCACTCCCGCGTACCACGCACCGTCGTGGCCCTCGGCGCTGCCACCTTCCTCGGCCTTTCCGCACCACAGGCTTTCGCGGAGGATACCTGCGCCGTGATGGATAGCTACCACATCAAAAACGGCCACCAGGATGTCGCAGTGCGCGACGACGACGGCCAGCTGCGCTTTACCGTGGACGACGACAGCACCGGTGAGAACGTCGAGCGTGACTCCCGCGATTTCGTCGTGGTAGTCGACGACAACATGAAGTATTCTCTCGACCAGCTAGGCTTCCCCGGCATTTCTGGCGATGCATGGCAGCTTCCCCAAGGCCAGGATCCTTCCCGCCCGTGGTTCGGTTTCTCGCTTCTGCACCTTTCGAACATGACTGAGGATGAAACCGCTCAGCTATCCATGGAGCTTCACGACGCACCTGAGGGCGGCCGCGTCGTCGCTTGGCTAAAGCCCCCCTTAAGCGATCCAGAGCTAACACTCGATAGCGAAGACCCGAGCATGACATGGGATTACCCACGCTCCCATACCCACGTCAATTTCGGCTTCACCCAGCCAGGCGCTTACGCCGTCACTTTTACCTTCACCCTCCCGGACGGCTCTGAGCACTCACTCGACGCCCCGTTCCTCGTGGGCAATTCAACCGATGAATCAGAGCTCTGTGAGCTCGATTGGGGCGACAGCTCCGCAGGCAACTCTGGCCCAAAGAGCAAGGCTGGACAGTTGACCTCTGACATCAACGACACCGCAAAGGCCATCGGCACCCTCGACAAGGCCCTCGATAAGACCCTCGACGAGGCCGACAAGATGGTTGCCACGGAGGCGCCTAAAGCCAAGTCCGACAAAAGCAAGACTGAAAGCAAGAACAAGACCGAGCAAAAAGACAAAGACAAGGCCAAGGACAAGTCCAAGGCCAAGGACACCACCAAGGCCCAAACCGAAAAGAAGGCTGCTAACCCACAGCCACAATCGACGCCAGGCGGCACGGTTATGGGCAGCAAGCCAGCAGTCCGCTCGGCTAATACGGCAGGACCCACTAACGCAGGAACCAAGTCAGCACCGTCGAAGTCCGAACAAAAGGAAACAGAGAAAAAGAAGAAGGCGTCGGCAAGCGCACATCGCCCCGGACATGGAAATAGCCTTGCCGCCGAAGACGGACAAGGCTATGTAGAAACGGATGCGCAAGAATTAAGCTATGGCGTCCCGATGCTCAACTTCTGGGCCGGCGTTCTCTCCGGTATCGGTGCATTCGCATTGCTTTTGGGCACTGGGCTGTTTATCTGGGCCCAATTCTTCCGAAAGCCAAAGCACAATCAGTCACAGGAACTAGGCCAAACCCAGCAGATCCTTTAGTTACTTGCGCTTATCAGAAAGGAAGTTCCACACCTCGTTAGAGGTGTCCGGCTCGTACCACCAGGTGTGGTCGCCCTTGACCTTGAGGAGCTCAACGCTCTTCAGGCAGTTGTTAAAGCGCAGGCGCTCAGCCATTGGGCCGTTCTGCTCAGCCTGGAAAGTCATATCGCAACGGTTGCGTTTGAGGTAGCCGCCAAGAACCTCACGAACCGGTAGGTAGCCGGCCTCATGGCGGATGCCGCCCTCGTACTGCATCATGCGGTCATTCACTCCGTGCATGATGAGGGTGTGCATCGGGGCGTCCACACAGTTTTCCTCGACTGGGTTATAGAAAGCGCCGGAGACTGTTGCGACAGCAGCGAAGGTCTCCTGCGCGTGGCAGCCCAGAACAGAAGTAAAGCCGCCGCCATTGGACATTCCCATCGCATAAACGCGGGAGCGGTCAACGCGGTAATCCTTGTCGACGTCGTCCAAGATGCGCTGAATGAAGCGAATATCCTCGCCGTCGTGAGTCTTTGCATACGGCGCAGCCTCCCAAGCGCGCTCGAAGCCCTCAGGGTAAACGATGATCGCTTCCTTAGTGGCGCCAGTATTTCCCATGCGGTTGTAGCTGGAGAAGTTCTCTGGGGAATCCTCCCAACCGCCGAAGCCATAGAGTACCGGTGCAGCTACGTCTGGGTTGTAGTTGTTCGGGATACGCAGCAGGTAGCGGCGAGTCTTGCCCTCGTGCTCCATGTTGATAGAACGCATCTGGCCGTTTGGAATCGGCTGAACTGGGTTCACAGTCGGGTCCGCTGGGACTACCGGCTCAGCTGGTGCGGCAGGATTAACATTTTCTGGCGGCAGCTGCGGCTGAGTCGCCTGCTCAGGCGATACAGCCGGGGTCGATTCCTTAACACCTTCAGGAATCAGATGAGAGCCATCAGCCGTAGGTGCAGGTGCTGATACCGGGGCTGGCGCAGAAGCAGGAGCGGGGGCTGGAGCTGGTGCAGGGGCCGGAACGGGTGCTGGAGCTGGTGCCGGAGCAGGCGCTTCCTGAGCGGCGGCGAAACCAGGCGCGCTGACGACGATGGCTGCGGCGGCGAGGGATACCGCTGAGCGTTTAAGCTTATTCATCCAGTTTTGGGCGCTAAGCACCTGGGGACTCCTTTGGTAGGGAAAAGATCACTGTTGACACAGTAATCACGCTTTTCACACAGACCTCATTCAACACACGGGATTCTGTCAAATTTCTCTAAGGAAGTAAGCTTGATTCTCATGCACGAGAACAGACCAGCCACCGCACCTGACTTTTTGCTCTCCCGAGCCACGGGATCGGTACGCACACAGGGTTCTCAACGCACCTTTACCGACGTCGAGAAAGCAATCGCCGCACTGCGTGATAAGTCCGCGGAGATGATTGTCGGCGCGCTGCCATTCAACACGGATGAGCCAGCCGCACTCACCGAGCCTGCTTCCATCATTCGCGAGGACGGCCCGCTTGAACCGCCGGCCTACTATCGCCAGGGCACGCTCAACGCACGGGTTACCGGATTCGACCCGGAACCAGAAGAACACCTGCGCCGCGTCGACGCCGCAATTGCCACGATTCAAACCTCCAAGCTTGACAAGGTGGTCTTAGCGCGCGCCGTCGACCTCGAATTCACCGAAGCGGTCGATCCACGACTCGTGGCCGCAAGGCTTATCGATCTGTCCGCGAACCGTGACGGCTTCATCGCCGATCTCACCCCGGCGGGCCGCGAGGGCGCCACGCTGGTCGGCGCCTCCCCAGAGGTTCTAGTCAAGAAGCAGGGCTCGACTGTCACCGCTTTCCCTTTGGCGGGCTCCGCGCCACGCCAAGCTGACAAAGCCCGCGACCATCTTGCGGGACAGGACCTGCTGCGTTCAGCAAAGGATCTCCACGAGCATGCCTTCGTGGTCGATCACCTGCGCCGCACCCTCAGTCCGCTGTGCACCACTCTCGACGCACCGAGCACCCCGGAACTGATCAACACCAATGAGATGTGGCACTTGGGCACGCCTATCGCCGGCACCTTGAAGGAACCCGAGCTAACCGCACTGGAGCTTGCCATGCTGGTTCACCCCACCCCGGCAATCTGTGGTACACCCACCGAGGCCGCCCAGGCACTCATCGAAACCGCAGAAACCGATCGCGGCTTCTACGCGGGCACCGTGGGTTGGTGCGACAACAACGGCGACGGCGAGTACATGGTGGCCATCCGTTGCGCCGAAGTAGCCGGCAACGGCCTTAGCGCCCGCGCGTGGGCCGGCGGCGGAATTGTCGAGTCCTCTAATTCGCAGGAGGAACTGGCTGAGACCACCGCAAAGCTACGCACCATTCTGCGGGCGTTGGGCCTTTAAAACCACGTCCGCGTTGTGAGTAATGCTCCTCGAATTCCTCGCGAGTAGGCAACGAAGGCTTTAAGTTTTAAGCCTTTTCAATCGGGTTCTTAAGCGTGCCAAGTCCCGGAATCTCGATCTCAATCGTATCGCCAGGGAACATCGGTGCGGTACCTGCCGGAGATCCGGTTGTGATGACATCACCAGGCAGCAAAGTATAGGAGGCGGAGATTTCCTCGAGAATTCCGCCCATCTTCACAATCATCTGGTCAGTGTTGGAGTCCTGCTTCTGCTCGCGCTTACCATCATGAGTCAGGTAAGCATTGATCTTCTGATCATCCAGATTCAATGAGTCCAAGTCGGTTTCAATCCATGGACCCAACGGGCAGAAGGTATCGATACCCTTCGCACGCGCCCATTGACCATCCTTGAACTGCAGATCACGGGAAGAGACGTCATTGCAGATGACGTAGCCCAAGACGTGATCCTTCCAGTTCTCAGCCTTGATATTCTTCGAAACCTTGGAGATCACAACGGCCAACTCACCCTCGAACTCCACCTTGGTGGCAAAGTCCGGGATCTTGATTGGCACGTTCGGGCCGACGACTGCGGTGGAAGGCTTGATGAAGATTGTCGGCGGGAGGTGCTCGGCGGACTCGTTGAAGACCTCCGCGACATGGTCTGCATAATTTCGGCCAAGCGCTACAACCTTGGTTGGCAGGGTCGGAGCTAGCAGGCGAACTTCGCTCAGCTTCCACTCGCGGCCAGTCGGTTCTGGAGTGGTAAATGGAGTACCGGCTATCTCCTTTGCTGTTAGTTCCTCGAGTGGGGCATCCTTTGGCCCGTCAATGATGGCAAAGCAGATTCCTTCTGGGTGAGCTATTCGTCCTAAACGCATAACGGCCATGCTACCAATTTGCGTTCTTCACTCGTTAGCTAAGGGTGCGTGTGAATTCTTTTCACACCCGAGCTTAGGCTAGCGCGGCCGCAATCCTGTCGCCGACTTCTGCGGTATGGATCGTTTCATTGCCTCGCTTGGCGACGTCGTCTTCCACAGCGGCTTCAATCCGCACCGCGTTTACATCGTCTCCGAGATGCCGCAGGAGCATCGCCGCGGACAAAATGGCCGCAGTCGGGTCGGCGACCCCCTTACCCGCAATGTCCGGCGCCGAGCCATGCACCGGCTCAAACATGGAAGGATTCACGCCTGAGGCGTCGATGTTTCCAGAGGCTGCGAGCCCGATACCGCCCGTGATGGCACCGGCCAAATCTGTGAGGATATCGCCGAAGAGGTTATCGGTAACAATGACGTCAAAGCGCGAAGGATCCGTCACCATAAAAATGGTCGCAGCATCGATGTGCTGATAATCCACGGTTACTTCGGGATACTCCGCGGATAGCTCGTCGACGGTGCGCTGCCACAGCCCACCCGCGTTGACCAAGACGTTGGTCTTGTGCACCAGAGTCAAATGCTTACGGCGGCTCGCCGCCCGCTCGAATGCGTCACGCACAACGCGCTCGACACCAAAGCGGGTGTTTTGGGAAACCTCCGAAGCCACCTCATATTTGGTGCCTTCCCGCAAAGTTCCACCGTTGCCGCAATAGAGACCTTCGGTACCCTCGCGGACCACCACGAAGTCAATCTCTCCCGGGTTTGCCAAAGGCGAGGTTGCCGTGGGATGGAGCTTGGCAGGGCGCAGATTGACGTGATGGTCAAGCTCGAAGCGCAGCTTTAACAGCAGGCCCCGCTCCAAGATGCCGGGCGCAACCTTATCGGGCGCGCCGATGGCACCGAGCAAAATCGCATCATGCTCACGCAGCGACTCAAGGTCGGCAGCAGTGAGAAGCTCGCCATTGCGCAGGTAACGGCAGCTACCGAGGTCAAATTCGGTCACCTCGATATCGTCACGCACGGCACGCAACACCTTGAGCGCTTCCGCAGTGACCTCTGGCCCGATGCCGTCTCCACCAATAACCGCCAGTTTCATGATGCGGAATTCCTTTCTCACATAATGGCTATGAGAATCAGGTTAGCAGACCCTTCAACGCTATTTCTCGAATTTCCACCTCCCTCTTTAAGCGTCGAGATCCAGCTGCACGCACTCCGCACCGAGAGCCGCCTTAATGTCTTCAACCATCTCGTCTGGCACCTCTTGCTCGACGCGGAGAATGAGAACGGCGTCGCTTGGCGTCTTGCCCTGCGTCAGTGCAGCCGCCACGATGTTGATCCCGGCGGCCCCCAGCTTGGTGCCCACCGTGCCGAGCGCACCGGGGGCATCATCGTAGCTAAAGAAGAGGTTGCGGCCCGTCGCCCGCATGTCGACGCCACGAGCGTTGATGCGGATGATCTTCTCCACGCCGTCGATGCCCGTGATGGCGCCAGTCAGCTGGGAGGTCGAGCCATCCGCGCCAATCACCATCACCACGAGTGAGGAACGCTGCCCCTTCGATTCAGCCTGGGTCCGCACGTCCACGTCGACACCGCGCGCATGTGCAATCTGCATGGCGTTAACAAAGGTCACAGGCTCGTCGACGACGCCACTGAACAAGCCGCGCACAGCCGAAAGGCCCAGCGCCGAGACGTCCTCGTTAGCGAGTTCGCCGCGCGCCTCTACCTCGATGGCAACCGGTGCCTGGCCCAGCAACTTTCCTGCGGCAAGCCCCAGCTTTCGTGCGAGATCCAGCCAACCGGCCACTTCCTCGCCCACGTGTCCCGCAGACACGTTAACTGCATCGGCAACGAATTCGCCGGAGAGCGCCTTTAGAACAGAGGCCGCCACATCCGTACCCGCCCGGTCTTGCGCTTCCACCGTCGAGGCGCCTAGGTGCGGCGAAGCGGTCACCTGCGGCAGCTGAAATAATGGCGAATCAGTGCACGGCTCGGTTTCGAAGACATCGAATCCTGCTCCCCTATGCCTGCCCGCCTTAATGGATTCCGCCAGCGCAGCCTCATCTACCAAGCCGCCGCGTGCGGCGTTGATAAGGATTTGGCCCTCCTTCGCCTTAGCAAGCAGCTCCGCGTCGAACATCCCCGCGGTCTCTTTCGTCTTAGGCAAGTGAATGGTCACGAAGTCAGCGCGCGCCATAAGCTCCTCAAGCTCCACGAGCTCGACTCCCAAAGCGGCAGCACGCGCTGGATTGGCATAAGGATCATGGGCGATGATGGTGGTTTCAAAAGCCTTCAAGCGCTGGGCAAACAGTTGGCCAATGTGGCCAAAGCCGACGATCCCGACGGTCTTGCCATAGATCTCCACACCCTTGAACGAGGAGCGCTTCCATTCGCCGTCGCGCAAGGACTTATCGGCTAAAGGAATTTGCCGGGCGGTAGCAAGCAGCAGGGCAATCGCCTGCTCGCAGGCGCTGTGAATATTGCTGGTTGGCGCGTTGACCACCATGACGCCACGGTCGGTGGCAGCAGGGATATCAACGTTGTCGAGCCCCACGCCCGCACGCCCGACAATCTTGAGGCGCCGAGCTGCGGCGAGCACCTCGGCGTCGACTTGCGTGGCGGAACGCACGAGCAAGGCATCCGCTTCCGGCACCGCAGCGAGCAGCTCGGCGCGGTTTGGCCCATCGACCCAGCGGACTTCCACCCCATCTCCCAATGCTGCAACGGTGGACTGGGCAAGCTTATCGGCGATTAATACGACCGGCTTCGACATGACTTCCTTAGTTAGGCTGTGTTGGGCAAACGCATGCACCGTGCATACGTTGCAAGGAAGTGTAGTTTATCCCTGCCAGCCTTGAGCGATTTTCTCGCTAAATTCTTTCGGTTGACCGAATTCGGGGCCGAGGGCCACTACCGGCCCGTTTTCGAGACCGATAACCATGGCCGCGCCCACCTTGGTTGCCGTGGGATCTGGGTCCGGCATCATCAGAATGGTTCCGCCATATGCGTTGGCGTTGGCAACATTGACCAGCGGAGTCTGCACCGTGGCAACGATGTTCGGCGCCATCTGCCCGTCCCTGCGGGTCTGGCCAGGAATAGCCGGCATCTTCTCGTGGGTTATCTCCTGCGGCAGCGGCTGCCATGCCGCCTTCAGCTCGAAGCGGTCGTTTGCATCCAGCCTCGCTACTTCCTCGACCATGCGTGCAGGATCCGCGATCACCTTCGAGGTAAATGAATAGGCTGTGTATTCTCCCAGCGCCTTAGTGTTTCCCGGGTCATGAACAAATTGATGTTCGTGCTCATGGCCCGGATGGAAAGTATCGGCGAAGGGAACACCTCCCACCGTAACCACGAGGCCCGCACCGATGTCATCGACCAAGCGCAGAATCTCACTGCGGTTGGAATCGTCGTAGACCACCATCGGCGCACGTTGCGCGATAGCAATTGATGCCGCGCGCAGTTTTGCCGCGTCGGAATTTTCCGCCACGAACAAGGTATGCGACTTATTAAAGAAAAGCCGCGCTGATTCGATGCCCCATTCGTCCTGGACCACCGTCACTTTATCGACGAACTTCGGGTCGATGAGCCGGTTCGTGTTCTCCGCATGAGCGCGGGTTAGATCGATGTCCTCTTCAGCCATTCCCGCCAACGCAGGCGTGACAAGCTTTTCCCCACGCCCGATGTCAGAGCATGCATAAAGCGTGGGAAGCATAAGCGCGGTTAACGACGCCGCGAGGACCTTCTTAACGCCCAAAAGCTCGCGGGCCTTCCTCACCGCCAGAGAGGTTGGCTTCATCAACGTCGCGGATTACCTCCTTGTCGAGCGCATATTCAACGATGCCGACGAAGCGTTCACGTCGATCCACGAAGAATTGCTCGGCCTTGGTCGAACGGAAAAGGTCGATGTTGAGCTCGTGCGAGGAAAGTACGGCGTCGAACTCGGCATCTTCCATTATCGACTTGGACTGTACACGCGGCAGGTAGCGCTCCGGCGCATAGCCATCCAGAACCACCTCGGTGCGCTTGCCCATCGGCGTGCGGTTCAAAACGGAGTTGGCAAGAACGTCACTGATGCCATGGCGCTTGCACCAGTTCAGCGGGAAGACCGGATAAAAGCCCGGCTTCAGCTCCTCGAAAGTCTTGCGGCTAAATTCGGTACCCGTGCGCCAATCGCGTGCACCGCGAGCCATGAGCAGTGCATAGAGACCATGCCAAACTCCGTCGTGCTCGCCCACCGAAAGCAGGCGGGACTCGCGGAAGGAAGCATCTTTCACGGTCTTCGGCATCTCCTCGGTATCGCCAGCAACCCAGGCGGTGACCTCGTCGACGTCGCGTGCCGCGCGCAGCATAACTGCTGAAGAGCCATAAAGCTCACCAAATACGCCACTCCAGAACCAACGGTTTAAACGGTCCCAGGACTTCTTATCCGCCAAGACGCCACGACGACCGGCCAAGCGAGCCAGAATTACGGCCAACGGAATGATCTGCTCGTTATAAGGCACCTGCTCCAGGCTCAAGATGCAGCGATCCGCCAAGAACTCTGCGACCTCGCGGAAGGTGATCCGCAATGTCGCCGAGGCATTCTTATACTCGTCCAGTGACAGCTGCAGGATATCCTCACGCTGCCCGCCGGCTGCTCCCTTCTGCCCGGAAACATATAGCGAGACCGCAGAAAGGAACTCTGTGCGCCCGATTCCGTCAAGCGCCGCGCACTTGCGCAGATCGGCCTCGACCAGCGCCCAATCATCCGCCAAATGGAACTTTGGATCCTCAGAGGCAAAGACTGCGGTGAGCAAATCGAATACGTCCATCTGTAGGCCAGCGGAGTTTGCCTGCGCAAAGATTGAGCCGATGCCCGCCTGCGCAGTCTCGCGGGAAAGACGAATCATCGGAACGTTATAGCCAGAAAGCGGACGCAGGATGCGGTTGTTAAAGGCCGCGACAACCTCCCGGTTGACGCCGTCGCCGACTGCAGCCAGCTCGAAGAGCATGCTGGTGCCCTCTTCGCTCAGCAACGCCGATACCGGAATACAGCAAGCACCTAGCGCAGATTCACGGTCCACGATGGTGCCATCGATAGCCGGCGCAAAGTGGGAGCAAACCTCACCGCGCTCATCGACGGCGAAGACCGCTTCATCCGGCATAACTTCATGCGAGATGGCCTTGCGCAAGTCCAGATAGAAGGTGCGGGTGACCTTCTTCGAACGGAAGTCGGTAGTGGCAACCGAGCCGTTGCCGCGGAAGCAATGATAGAGCGTGGTCAGACGCTGTTGACCATCCAACAATAAAAGTCCCGGGTTGACGCCGGTATCGGGAGCGCCCGCAAGCGCCCGGGGCTGGAAGCGCATGGGTTCGTTGCGCGTATCCAGCGCCATGAGCGCGCCTATGGGATATCCACGCAACACCGTGACGATGAGGGAACGGATGCGATCCTCGTCCCAGGAATATGAGCGCTGAAAGTCAGGAAGCTGAATATCGCCGCGGTCAATGCGTGCGAAGAGGTCGTTGAGGTCGTAGCTTGGCGTCGTAAAACCCATAACTTCGACAGTACCCTCGCTCACACGGCATTGCCCGTCCAGAAATATATCTCACATATTCGCAATCATTCAGACATCAAAGCCACACCGATGGCGTTCTAGAACCCGCTCTGCGCCGGCGTCTGCACCCAGCTCATGAGCTCACGCAGCTTCGTGCCGGTCTCCTCCACCGGGTGCTGGGCAACCTTGGCACGCATATCTTCCAGTTCCTTGTTGCCACCTTCAACGTTCGCGACCAAGCGTCGCACAAAGGTGCCGTTCTGAATGTCAGTCAGCACACCCTTCATGCGCGCCTTCACGGAAGCGTCGATGATGCGAGGACCCGCCAGGTAACCGCCAAACTCAGCCGTATCAGAAATGGAGTGATTCATGGCGCTCAGGCCGCCTTCGTAAATGAGGTCCACGATGAGCTTGATCTCGTGCAGGACTTCAAAATAAGCCATTTCCGGCTCGTAGCCCGCCTCGGTCAACGTCTCGAAGCCATACATGATTAACTGCTCGAGGGAGCCACAAAGAACCGCCTGCTCGCCGAAGAGATCGGTTTCGGTCTCGGCCTTAAACGTCGTTGGAATGACGCCGGCACGAGCACCGCCAATAGCTGCAGCGTAGGAAAGCGTCAGATCGCGGCCTTCCCCACGCGGATCCTGCTGGGTTGCAGTCAAGCAAGGCACGCCCTTGCCGTCGATAAACTGGCGGCGCACCAGATGGCCCGGCCCCTTCGGCGCAACCATGCCGACCGTGATGGACTCATCCGGCTTGATGAGACCGAAGTGAATATTGAGTCCGTGACCGAAGAAGATCGCGTTGCCAGGCTCCAGGTTGGGTGCAATATCCTCGGCAAAAATCTGCGCTTGCGAGGTATCCGGAGCAAGCAGCATGACGATGTCGGCCCACCTAGCAGCCTCAGCGTTGCTCATGACCTGGAAGCCAGCTTCTTCCGCCTGCACTCGGGATGCGGACTCCTCGCGCAGGCCGATAACAACCTCCACGCCGGAGTCGCGCAGGTTCTGCGCATGCGCATGGCCTTGAGAGCCATAACCAATGACGGCAACTTTTCGATTCTGGATAATGGACAGGTCAGCGTCGGCTTCGTAAAAAGTCTCGATTGCCATTTCTTTAATTCCTTACTGTGTCAATGGTGGGTGTGGAACCTAAGTCCACTTGTACCACACTGTGAGATTGAATGTTCGTGTTGTGAGATTCTTATTTGGAGGGGGCCAGCGTCTTAGGCCCACGCCCCAGCGCCACGTGGCCAGACTGCGCTAGTTCCCGGATACCGAACGGCTCCAAGACGTCGAGCAATGCTCGTAGCTTACCCGGCGTACCGGTTGCCTCGATGACAACTGACTCTTGCGCGACGTCGACTATGCGGGCCCTAAAAATATTCACTGCATCCACAACCTGCGGGCGGTTCGTGTTGTCAGCATTGACCTTCACCAGCATGATCGCGCGGGCGATGCTTGCCTCTTCTTCCAGCTCCACCACCTTGAGAACCGGCACGATCTTATTCAGCTGCTTGGTCACCTGCTCGATAACGACGTCGCAGGCATCGACCACGATGGTAAGCCGGTTAATCCCCTCCACTTCGGTGCGCGCCGAGACGAGGGAAACTAAGCTGTAGCCGCGCCTCGTGAACATACCGGTCACGCGCGAGACTATTCCCTCAATGTCCTGGACCAATACCGACAGGGTATGGCGAGTAACTTCATTCGTTGCTACCTGACTCACTTTTCTTCCCCGGCTTTCTCAAACAATGGGCGCAGACCCCGCGCGTATTCAATTTGTTCATTGGAAGCGCCACCGCCAATCATGGGCCACACTTGTGCATCGTGCCCCACGATGAAGTCGATAACCACCGGTCGGTCAGTTATCTCCCGCGCCCTGCGTATGGCAGGTGCCACCTCTTCCGGAGTGGTCACCCGAATCGCTTCGCATCCAAGAGCCTTGGCCAGTTGGACAAAGTCCGGCAGATACTCGTCAGGCTCGCGCAGCTTGGTGTGCGAGTAATTCCGGTCATAGAAAAGGGTCTGCCATTGGCGCACCATACCCAGGTTGCCGTTGTTGATGACGGCCACCTTAAATGGCAGCCCCTCGATGGCGGCAGTGACCAATTCCTGGTTGGTCATCTGAAAGCATCCATCACCATCAATTGCCCACACCTCTTTATCTGGACAGGCAGCCTTTGCCCCCAGCGCCGCGGGGACGGAATAGCCCATCGTTCCCGCGCCACCAGAATTCAGCCACGTACGTGGATGCTCAAAGTCAATAAACTGAGCCGACCACATCTGATGCTGACCAACTCCCGAGCAGTAAATGGCTTCAGGCCCAACAAGTTCGCTGAGTCGCTCAATCACATATTGCGGATTCATCAACCCATCCGGGGTCGGCTCGTAGCCACGCGGGAATTGCTCGCGCAGCCCCGCCAGATAACTCATCCACTCCCCAATCTCGGGCACGGCCAATTGATCGTCCCGAACGAAAGCCTTCCGCAACTGGATCAGCACCTCTTTGGCATCGCCAACGATGGGCACCTCGGCCGCACGAATCTTGCCTATTTCGGCTGGATCAATATCAGCGTGGATCACCTGCGCACGCGGAGCAAAGGTTGCCACTTCTCCCGTAACTCGATCATCAAAGCGCGCACCGACCGCTATCAGAAGATCCGCTCGTTGCAGGGCGGCAACCGCAGATACAGTTCCGTGCATACCGGGCATACCGAAAAATTGCGGGTGCGTAGACGGGAATGCTCCCAAGGCCATGAGGGTAGTAACCACGGGGATACCAGTAAGCTCCGCAAACTCCCTTAGCTCCTGCGCAGCATTGGCCTTGATTACACCACCGCCGACGTACAGCACCGGCGCCTTCGCCGAAGCAATCAGCTGGGCGGCCTGCGCAATCTGCCGCGGGTGTGGAATGATGTTGGGCTTGTATCCTGGCAGATCAATTTCCGGCGGAAACTTGTACGCCACCCGCGCATTTTGCACGTCCTTAGGGATATCAACCAGCACCGGACCAGGCCGGCCTGTGGACGCCAAATGAAAGGCCGCAGCAATGGCAGTGGGGATCTCCTGCGGATCGGTGACGATGAAGTTGTGCTTGGTAATCGGCATCGTCACGCCCCTGATATCCGCTTCCTGAAAGGCGTCGGTGCCAAGGAGCCCAGTGCCCACCTGCCCCGTAATGGCCACCACCGGCACGGAGTCAAGGTTGGCGTCGGCAAGCGGCGTCACCAAGTTAGTCGCCCCAGGGCCAGACGTTGCAATCATGACGCCCACCTTCCCTGAAGCTTGTGCATATCCCTCAGCGGCATGACCCGCGCCCTGTTCATGACGCGTGAGCACGTGCCGCAGCTTCGCAGAGCGGTTCAGCGCATCGTAGAGTGGCAGAACTGCGCCGCCTGGGATACCAAAAACGATCTCAGTACCAAGATCCTCTAGGGTCCGAACAATGGCCTCAGCGCCACTTAGCGTTTCCGGCTTCCCCTGCATTGCAGAAGCTACCGTTGCCGGTGTCGGCATTTTTGTAGTCGCCACTTCTAAAGCGCTCCTTTTACTTGGTCTCGGTATCTACTTTGCGTTTTCTCCCCAATGGGTGGCGAGGAGTCCTTAAGCTTTCGGCGCCCAGGGTGCGGCGACGAGGCTTTCAAGCTGACCAGAAATAACAAAAGCCCCCGTTCCAACTACCTGGTAGCTAGTTGACGAGGGCGTTTGCTTTTCGACGTCGCTAAAGAAGTTGCTCGGCGACTCGATGCGGCAAACGCCGCGCCGGTACTACTAGCTGAAGTCGAATAATGATCATGGCAATTACTATACACATACAGGTATCAAAAATTTGGCGAATACCCCCATTTTTGGGATGCGCTTCCCATAAAATGGGATTGTCTTGGTGAGGCGGTTTACACAGCACTGTCTGTGTGAATTAGCATAGGCAGCTATGACGCCATCTCACCCACGGAAAGCTGACTCCGCATCTACCGCGGACGCCCAGGCCACCCACGCCCAGGCAAAGGTATTCACACCCGCCCGCGACCACATCTTAGGAATTATCTTCCTCTCCGCCATCGCTTTGCTCAGCATCGGTTGGGCCCCAAAATACCTGGGATGGCTGC
This sequence comes from Corynebacterium sp. c25Ua_89, assembly GCF_047459735.1. NCBI lineage: Bacteria > Bacillati > Actinomycetota > Actinomycetes > Mycobacteriales > Corynebacteriaceae > Corynebacterium > Corynebacterium sp. c25Ua_89. The sequence continues at coordinate 389,201 of NZ_JASBOD010000001.1, read as the reverse complement.
TCATCATCCCCATCCTCGGAATCTGGTGGGTTCTCAAGTCTCGCACCCGCGTGAGCGAAAAAGGCATCGCCATTAGCTACGCGTTCAAAGGCTCCAAGACCATCCCTTGGGAAGAGTTCTCTGGTATCGGCTTCCAGCGTGCACACGCCTTTGCGCGCACGAAGTCGGGTAAGCAGTACTCCCTTCCCGGCATCACCTTCAATTCTCTACCTGAGCTCTCTAAGGCCTCGCGTGGCCGCATTCCCGACGCCCTGACTGCCGGGCGCGAGGCGGCCGACGAGAAAGTCGTGGTGGTCCACCGCGACGGCCAACAAGTCTTGATGAGCAAAGAAGAGTACGCCCGCCATCTAGCAAAGCACCCGGAGCTCAGGAAAGACGCTGGTCGCACTAAGAAGTAAGGATGACCCACTCCCCATGTATCCGCTGCGCTCTAAAGTTACAACCGTAGGCAGGCAAGCCTCTGGCGCCAGAGCGCTCTGGCGCGCAACCGGCACCCAAGAACATGAGTTCGGCAAACCCATCGTGGCGATCGCAAACTCCTATACACAGTTTGTGCCCGGGCACGTCCACCTTAAAAATGTCGGCGATATCGTAGCGGATGCAATCCGCGCCGCTGGTGGCGTGCCCAAGGAATTCAACACGATCGCGGTCGATGACGGCATCGCCATGGGCCACGGAGGCATGCTCTACTCCCTACCTTCGCGCGAGATCATCTCCGATTCCATCGAGTACATGGCCAACGCACATACTGCCGACGCCTTGGTGTGCATCTCCAATTGCGACAAAATCACCCCGGGCATGCTCAATGCCGCGCTTCGTCTCAATATCCCCACCATCTTCGTCTCCGGTGGCCCCATGGAGGCAGGCAAAGCAGTCGTCGTCGATGGCATTGCGCACGCACCGACGGATCTCATTACCGCCATCACCGCCTCGGCATCCGAGGCAGTTTCAGACTCCGACCTACGCACCATCGAGGAATCCGCGTGCCCGACGTGTGGCTCATGCTCTGGCATGTTCACCGCCAACTCGATGAATTGCCTTACCGAGGCTTTAGGTCTAGCGCTGCCCGGAAATGGCACCACTCTGGCAACCCACACCGCGCGCAAAGAGCTTTTCACAAAGGCAGGCACCACCATCGTCGACATGTGTCGCCGTTACTACGGTGAAGAGGACGATTCCGTACTGCCGCGCGCCATCGCAACGAAGGAAGCCTTCAGCAACGCCATGGCATTGGACATGGCGATGGGCGGGTCCACCAACACCATCCTCCACACCTTGGCCGCAGCGCAGGAGGGCGAGGTGGACTTCACTTTGGAGGACATCAACGAGATCTCCTACCGCGTACCGTGCCTATCAAAGGTGGCGCCCAACGGCACCTACCACATCGAGGACGTCCACCGTGCCGGCGGCATCCCCGCCATCCTTGGTGAGCTGCGTCGCGCTGGCCACCTCAGCCTGAAGGTGCACACCGCGCTCTACGACAACGCTGAACAGTGGTTGGACGACTGGGACATCCGTAACGACAAGGCTCTGGACAAGGCCCGCGAGCTCTTCTACGCCGCACCGGGTGGCGTGCGCACCACCGAACCTTTCTCCCAATCCAACCGCTGGGAGTCGCTGGATACCGACCAAGCCAATGGCTGCATCCATGATGCAGAGCACGCTTACTCCTCCGACGGTGGCCTCGTGGTCCTGCGCGGCAACCTCGCTCCGAATGGCGCCATCGTTAAGGCAGCGGGTGTCGAGGAAGAACTGTGGAAGTTCTCCGGCCCGGCCCGCGTGGTGGAGTCCCAAGAAGAAGCCGTCTCTATCATCCTGCGCCGCGAGATCAAGGCTGGCGATGTCATCGTCATCCGCTACGAAGGCCCCTCCGGTGGCCCCGGCATGCAGGAGATGCTGCACCCGACGTCCTTCCTCAAGGGCTCGGGTCTCGGCAAGGCATGCGCGCTGATTACCGACGGTCGTTTTTCTGGCGGCACCTCCGGACTCTCCATCGGACACATCTCCCCGGAGGCCGCGCACGGTGGACTCATCGGCTTGGTCGAAGATGGCGATCAGATTTCCATCGACATCCACGCGCGCAAGCTCACCCTGGACATTGATGAGGCAGAAATTGAGCGCCGTCGCCAAGCGCAGCTGTCCCGCGAAAAGCCCTGGACGCCTATCTCCCGCAATCGCCCCGTCACCAAGGCACTGCGCGCCTACGCGGCGATGGCCACCTCGGCCGACCGCGGCGCAGTCCGCGTGGTCGATGGACACGTGAATTAGCCCAAATCATCACACTAACTTCGCCCATGCGCCACGTCCTACGCAGCGCATGGGCGAAAGTGTCCTATTGTTGATTCCGATGAAATCCGCGAATACTACGACTGCATCGGCGGCCAAATGGGCGCTGACCCTCTTCGGACTAATTGCCGGAACCATTGGAATGGTCAAGCACACGCGTATGACCGACTTCCCCATCGACATGGTGATCTACCGCGAAGGCGTCAAGGCATACATCGAGGGACGTTCGCTCTACTCCGAGCCAATGATGGCCGGTGACATTGCGCTGCCTTTTATCTACCCACCTTTCGGCGCGCTCGCGATGGTCCCGCTTACTGCGCCCGACTGGATCACCCACGATCTAGCCGGCGACATCATGAACATCCTGTCAGACCTGCTGCTTCTGGTCTGCCTCTATTTTGTATTCCGCGCGATTTTAAAGCGTCAAGACCTGTTACTTCCCGTCGTTGCGCTGTGTTGGGCGGCTACCCTGGCCTTTGAGCCGATTCGCCTCAACAATGGCTTTGCCCAGGTCAACATCGTGGTGATGGCATTGGTCGTCCTCGATCTGGTACCGCGCAAGCGTTTTCTGCCGCAGGGCATCCTCATCGGCTTGGCTGCCGCCATCAAGATTACTCCGCTGGCGATGCTCCTTTATTTCTTGCTGCGCAAAGAACTGAAGCCGATCTTCGTTGCGATCGGCACAGCAACCGCGGCCACCCTCATCGCCGGCGCAGTACGCTGGCAGGCCTTCGAGGAGTTTTTCACCTCCAAGCTGCTCGACATGGGCTCTGGCGCGGATTTCGGCGTGGCCACGGATTATCAGTCCAATAGCTCGCTCAAGGCGGTGGTCCAGCGCCTTTATACCTCCACGGAGGCAATGGAAAACAACAGCACCCTGATCAACCTCATCTGGTTGGTCGGCTCCCTCGCGGTGGTTGTGATTGGCGCACGCCTTATCCTGGCGCTTATAAAACGCAACATGCTTGTCGACGCCCAGTTGGTCACCGCCCTCGTCATGCTGCTGATTTCCCCCGTCTCGTGGTCACACCACTGGGTCTGGCTGGCGCTTATCGTCCCGGTCTTTACCTACCGCGCATGGACTTGGCGCAACCACACCTGGGTTGCGGGCTTTCTCCTCGCGGTAATGACGGCGTGGATCGCCATGGTTGTATCCGTCCCACCGAAGTGGTGGTTCGGCGATTCCATCGACGTTCACAGCCAGCCCTACTATCAGAAGTTCTTGATCGACGACTTCGTCTGGCTCACCTTCATGGCCGTAGCACTCTTTGCCTACTGCCTGCGCTACGTTGCGGCCTCGCCTGCCATCTCGCGCAGAGCCGCCAAATGATTTGCAAAGGCCTCGCGGCCTTCGGTAGTCAGCATCACCCACACGGTGTCCTTCGACCGCGAGGAACCATATTCTCTAAAGCGGCTGACCAACCCTGCCTCCTCTAGCGTATTCAACTGCTTGGACAGCGTGGCGTCGGAAAGCCCCGTCTCATCACGCAGCGAGGAAAAGCGCATCTCGATGCGCATCGTGGCATCCGCCGCGCCATAAGCATTGAGCGTGGCGCAAATCTTGAAGCGGTTAATCGGGTGAATAACGGGGTTAAGCTCAGGCATTGCCCACTGCTCGCTTCTGCAGATCAAGCGCATCGCTTTGCAGTGCCCAAAAGGCTCCGCACGCCCAGACCGCGGCCACAACGACCACCGCAACGACATTGCCCTTAATAAACGGGTTGAAAAGAATCGGGCTTAGCATAATGAACATGCCCAACCAATAGCGCTTGTCCGCCTTGGGCTGGTTAAAGGGATCTTGGCGCAGAGCGGGGCGCGTCTTCTTTTTACGCTCCACAACAATCGCAATGGCGCATATTACAACCCAAAAGACCACTAAAAAGGCTGTCGAGGGCGCTCCTTTGGGGAGAAGATTCATCGCGACGATCGAACTGGCTCCAAAAATCGCAATCAGAAAATAGAGAAAAGTTTGTTTGCGGCTCGCCCGCTCGTTTATCTGCGCTTCGAAGTTCAATGCTTCGAGCACATCATCCGAGGTCTGTTTGTTTTCCATATAAGAAACTATGACACTTTCCATTATGGAAATCAAGGGGATCTAAAAAATCCGCCAGCCCAATGCGAGCCAGCGGATTCCTAAACTAAAGAGCGATTTAGGCCAGTGGATTAACAGCGGCGCCGAACCACCACAGCGCTACCAGCACGGCGATACCGATGACCACGAAGATCCACGAGGTAGCCAGTGGGCGGCGCGCCCAAGAACGCTTTGCGTCGAAGGAGATAAAGCCCGGGCCAGTAAACTGCAGAGCCACCGCAATAACGAACAGCACCAGCGACAGCCAGACGGAATCCGGCCAGTTGAAGATGTCTAGGCCAGCGCCGGAGGAAGCCAGCTCGTGCAGCGCCATAAAGCCAGTAACGACGAGGCCAATCATTGCAGCAAAAGGAGTCACTAGGCCGAGCAGCAAGAAGGCGCCAGCGATAAGCTGCATCGTCGGAACCGCGATAGCCAGCGGGGATGCGAAAGCGTAATCAGCAAAATCCGCTTCCAGGCCGGAAAGCCCCTCGCCGCCACCGAGCTTGAAGAAGGTGGTTGCACCGGCGATAAGCAAGTAAGCGCTCAGCGCGATACGCACGAAGAGCAGACCAAAGTCAATGGTTCCGCGGCGCCCATACTCGCGGTAGCCATCACGGCGCACCTGCTCGTCTTCGTTGGTCTCGACAGCAGCCTCACCGACCGCTTCTTCATCCTCATCGAGGTCAGCCGCACTAACCGGCATCGCAGTGGTAGCAAAGTCCTCGTCATCGTAGGCAGGCTCTGGCACCTTTTCTACCTTCTCCACCTTCTCCGTCTTTGGGTCCTCCGCACGCGGCGTCTCAAACTGCCGGGTTTCAGTAGCCTCTTCCTCCTCAAGGGCCGCCTCTGGCACAGTCTGCGCGTTCGGCTTAATCTCCTGCGGCTCAGCGCGGCCGGCACGTTTGAACAAGCGGGACCGGGTGGGCTCTTCTTCAGCCTTCGCGTCTGCGTTATAGGTCGGGATATCGAGATCGTCTTCGAAGCTCGTTGCTTTATCGGGCACGTTCTTATCGCTCATACTTCAAACTTAGGGCAGCACCCAGCGCAAATGTTGCACATCACACGGCGCGGCGCGGGCTAGCCATAGATTTTTATCGCCGTCTTGGCCACTTCCATTTAAGGATGTACCATCGAGAAATAGACTTTGTTGACACGTATACAAAACTTAGCAGACCACTGGAGGGCCACTCGAAATGAGCACCAATTCAAAAGCCGACTGGGCCGGCGACGCTAAAAATGCCTCACCCGACGGCGAATTTATCCGCGATACCAACTACATCGAAGACAGGATCTCCGGCCGGGTTAGCGAGGTAACCGCCCAAGAAAACGGCACCTTCCACTGGCCATTAGAGTCCGGACGATACCGCCTGATTGCCGCTCGCGCCTGCCCATGGGCACACCGCGCCGTCATTACCCGCCGCCTCATGGGGCTCGAGGATGCCATCTCCCTAGGCCTGGCCGGCCCCACCCATGACATCCGCTCCTGGACCTTCGACCTTGATCCGGGCGAAGTAGATCCGGTCCTCGGCATCGCGCGCCTTCAGGAGGCATACTTCAACCGCTACCCCGACTACCCACGTGGAATCACGGTCCCTGCGCTCGTCGAAGAGTCAACGAAGCGAGTGGTCACCAATGACTATTCTTCCATGGTGCGCGACTTCATCAAGGAGTGGACGCCATTCCAGCGCGCCGGTGCGCCGAATCTTTACCCTGACGAGCACGCTGCCGAAATTGAAGAGCTAAACGACTATATCTTCCACAACATCAACAACGGCGTGTACCGTTGCGGTTTCGCCGGCTCCCAGGATGCCTACGAAAAGGCATACGCAGACCTCTGGGAGGCGCTCGATTGGGTTGAAAAGCGCTTGGGCACCCAGCGCTACATGGTCGCAGACCACATCACCGAGACCGATATCCGCCTTTTCGTCACGCTGATCCGATTTGATCCCGTCTACTACTCCCATTTCAAGTGCTCGCGGGCGAAGACGGCGGAAATGCCCAACATCCGCGGCTACCTGCAAGAGCTCTTCCAGCTTCCGGGCTTCGGTGATACCACCGACTTCACCGAGATCAAGCAGCACTATTTCATGGTCCACACCGAGATCAACCCCACGAAGATTGTCCCGATTGGCCCCAATATGGACTGGCTCATGCAGCCACATGACCGCGAGCGCTTTGGCGGTCAGCCTTTTGCTGCAGGCACCCAGCTTCCAGGACCACTCCCTGCTGGCGAGGAGATTAAGAATCCTGAGCCCTTCCAGCAGGCACTTGCCGCAAAACACTAGAGGCAGCAATCACTGTCTCGGTGAGATGCTCGAGCATTTCTGACTCCAGGCGCCAGCGCTGCCAGTAGAGATCGATGTCCATCGGCTTATCATCTAAGACCTTAAGCTCCCCGGCGTCGATAAGCGGCCGCGCCTGCAGCTCACTGACTAGGCCCCACCCCAAGCCGTAACGCACAGCGTCGAGATAGCCCTCGGAAGAAGGAATCTGTGAGACCCGCGCGCGGATGACATGCGAATCAATAAATCGCTCCCGCATCGCATCGTCCAAAATCTGATCGTTGGGGCCAAATCCCACCAGCGGCATTGTCTCCCATGACTCAAACCCTTCAGCCAGGCTCGGGGCCGCCACCGCGAAATAGCGCAGCGAGCCCAAGTAGGTCGACTCGCAGCCAGAGACCGGCGCATGCTCACGGGTGATCGCGCCCAGCACGTCGCCGCGATGCAGCATGGCCAGGCTGCGCGCTTCATCTTCAATGCGGATGCGCAGCGCCACCTCTCCGCGCTTGGCGACGTCGCGCACCACCTGCTTGAACCACGTGGCCAAGGAATCTGAATTGACCGCTACGGTAAGCGGTACGCGAGCCAGCCGGGCCTGCAGACGGGCGTCTGTCTCCGCCTGCAACAACGCCATGCGCCGGGCCGACTGCAGCAAAATCTCCCCCGCCTCGGTTGCCGTAACAGGCGTGGAGCGATGCAGAAGAATGCGGCCCGTCTTCTGCTCAAGCGCCTTGATGCGCTGACTAACCGCCGAAGGGGTGATTCCCAACACTGCGGCCGCAACTTCAAAGCTGCCCTCTTCTAAAATCACCAGCAAAGTTTCCAAATGCACCGGGTTCATGAAGCTATTCTAAACCAGCTTTAGAATCATTAACTAGACTTCAAAGCACTGCTCAGGCACACTAAATCTCATGTCAATTCTGCTCGCAGGCTTCCTTCTCGGCCTATCTCTGATCATCGCCATTGGCCCCCAAAATGCGTACATCATCAAGATGGGTGTCAAACGCGATCACATTGGCGCCATCATCCTCGCCTGCTTGCTTAGCGACGTCATCCTGATCAATGCCGGTGTCGGCGGCATGGGCGTCCTCGTGGAGAAGTTCCCTACCGGCCTAGTCATCATGAAGTACCTAGGTGCGGCCTACCTGCTTTACTTTGGCTTTAGCTGCTTCCGCGATGCCTTCAAGAAGGAACAAGAGGCACTCGTCGTCGAAAACACTCAGCCCACGGTACAGCCACAGCCAGTCCACGGCTCTACTGCCGTCATAACCGCGCCCCGCCTTAAGTCACGCATCTGGCTAAAGCCCGTTATGGGAGCGATGGCACTGACCTGGCTCAACCCCCTGGCATACGTTGACGTATTGGTCATGCTTGGCGGCATTGCACAGCAATATGGCCAGCAGCGCTGGCTTTTTGCCGCCGGCGCGCTGCTGGCCAGTGCCGTGTGGTTCCCCACCCTGGGCTATGGAGCATTCAAGCTTTCGCCTGTGCTTGCAAAGCCCACCACATGGCGTTATGTGAACTTCGCTATCGGTTGCGTGATGATGATTCTGACAGCGAAACTACTTCTTCATTAGCGAGTATTTTTACTTGCTGTTTGGCGTGAAAGGCTTGGCCTCACCAGATTCGGCAGGAAGCTCCTCGTCCTCTTCTGGGTCACCGGTAGCGCCGGTTTCCTCAATCCACGCCTTGATTTCTTCTTCAGAACGGTCAGTCTCGACTGCATCGCGCTCGGTGTAGTAGGTCGCTTCGTTGCGGTTTTCTTCCCACTCGTCCTTATTGAAGTCGACCTCCTCGTCACCGTCCAGGCTCTCTGCGACTTCGGTCGCGAGATCCTCGTACAGTGCCTCGTCCTCCATGTTGGAGTCAACGATGTGTTGGCCGATTTCGTCATCGTAACGAGCAGCGTCGTATTCCTTATCTGGGTGCAGCTTCAGGTGCATCAGGGCGCGGATGCGCTCGCGGCGCATGCCCTCATCCTTGATCTGGCCCAGGGAACGCAGCCACGCGACAGCCAAGATGACCACCAGAATGAAGCCAATATAGCCCAGAACCGGGTAAACATACTGCATCAAGGTCTTAAAGCCGGCGAAAGAAACCGCAAAGCCTGCCAGGCAGCCCGCCAGGAAGATCGGGCGGTAACGGTCTTCATGGCCAGCGGACAGACGCTTACCCAGCGCGTAGAACATGCCGATAGCGGTATTGAAGATCATCAGGTAAATGATAATTGCCATGATGACGCCCAGTACTGGGTGGATGGAGTCAACCAAGGTCAGCATCGGAATATCAGAGTCACCGAGCATATCGGTGTTCATCAGCAGCGTAAAGCCTGCGATTCCCATCAGGACCGCATAGAGAGAGCCGCCGACAACGCCGCCCCAGCCTGCTTCGCGCGGGCTGATGTTATCGCCACCGATAACCAGGGACATGGACACCGCGAGAATCAGAGCTAGGCCGTTGTAGTTGAGCGCTGAAACCAACCAGTTGGAGATCGGAGACTCGATCTCAGCAGAAGCTGCGATAGCGGCACCCGGATCAGCGGGCATGTTCATCAACGTGTAGATGCCGACTCCCAAAACCGCGATGATGATGGTTGGCGTGAGCATACCGATGACCTGCGAGACCTTGTTGACGTCAAGCATGCCCGCACCCATGACCATGACGAGCATGAGCAGTGAGCCCACCCAAGCCGGCCAGCCGAACTGCTGCTCTAGGTTGGAACCTGCGCCTGCCAACATCACGAAGCCGACCGCAAACAAGGTTAAGATAACGGCCACATCGAGGAACTTGGAAACGATTGGGTGGGTGACCTCACGGAATACCTGGTTGTGCTCTGAGGCATGGAAGTAGCTACCCAACTGCAGGAAGACCGTGCCGGCCAGCGTCATTACGATGCCAGCAACGATGATTCCCCACACGCCAGATAGGCCAAAGGACGTGAAGTACTGCACGACTTCCTGGCCGGTTGCAAAGCCGGCGCCGACGAGCAGTCCCACGAAGGACAAAGAAATGGACAGAATATTTTTGGTAGACACGTGTGTCTGATTGCCTTACTTATTAGACGATTTAATAGACGATAGCCTCGATCAAGAATACGCAACCATAGCCCGCAAATCACAAACGCCCGGGCGCCAATCCTTTAAAACCTGAAAACTAGGCTCGATAGAAAAGCGCCCGGACCTGTGGAAACCCGAGAAGTATTTAGTTATTAAACGATTCGGTATCAATTACGAATCGGAACTTGACGTCACCTTCGACCACGCGATCGTAAGCTGCGTCAACCTCGTCTACGTTCACCTTCTCGATGACTGCACTCAAACCATGCTCCGCACAGAAGTCGAGCATCTCCTGAGTCTCGCCGATGCCACCGATGTTGTTGCCCGTAAGGACCTTACCGCCGCCAACAATTCGGCTGAGCTTCAGCGACATTGCCTCCGGAGGCAGGCCAACCACGGACATAATGCCGCGTGGCTTCAGCAGCCCAAGGTAGCCCTCAAGATCGTACTGCGCCGAAATCGTGGAGAGGATGAAATCGAACTCACCACGGTGGTTCTTGAAGAAGTCCTCTTCCTCAGAGGTTGCGAGCGTGCGGTGTGCGCCAAGCTTCTTCGCTTCCTCCGCCTTGCGTGAGGTACGGGAGAGCACGGTGACGTCTGCGCCCTTTGCCGCAGCAATCTGGACGCCCATGTGGCCCAGGCCGCCGAGACCGACGATGGCCACTTTATCCCCCTCCTTGACGTTCCAGCGTGCCAGGGGCGAGTAGGTGGTGATGCCTGCACACAGCAGCGGTGCGGCAACGTCGAAGTCGAGTCCGTCTGGAATGCGCAGAACAAAATTCTCGTTAACAACGACCTTTTGCGCGTAGCCACCCTGCGTGATGGTTCCGTCGACGTCTTTAGAGTTATAGGTGCCAACGTTGCCGTTCAAGCAGTTCTGCTCCATACCGGCCTGGCACTGCTCGCACTCTCCGCAGGAGTTGACGAGGCAACCGACGCCGACGCGGTCACCAACCTTAAACTGGGTGACGTTCTCGCCCACCGCGGAGACAACTCCGGCAATCTCGTGGCCGACGGTCAGCGGGAAGTGAGCCTCTCCCCACTCATTACGAATGGTGTGGATGTCGGAGTGGCAGATACCCGCGGCCTTGATGTCGATAACTACGTCATCCTCGCGCGGGTCGCGGCGCTCGATTTCCACGACCTTGAACGGTGCATCGGGAGAGGTCTTCTGAAGTGCTTTAGTCTTAATTGGCATGGGAACCACCCTACGCTTGTTTTCATTACCGGCGCCTAATAAAAATGGCTCCCAAAACTCAATTAACCCTGCAGTTTCTCCGCAATCAGCTTGTTAACCTGCGCTGGGTCTGCCTTGCCGCGGGTGGCCTTCATGACGGCACCCACGATGGCGCCGGTGACCTTCGTGTTGCCAGCCTTGTACTTCTCTACGATGTCCGGGTTAGCGGCAAGAGCCTCGTCAACAGCAGCTTCAATCGCGCCGTCGTCACGCACAACCTCGAGCCCGCGCTTAGCGACGACCTCATCAACGTCACCCTCGCCCGCCAACACGCCGTCGACAGCCTGGCGCGCCAACTTGTTGGTCAGCTTGCCCTCGTTGATCAATGCGATAACGCGCGCGACCTGCTCCGGGCTGATATCGAGAGCGCTAAGCTCCACGCCGGCCTCGTTTGCCTTACCTGCCAGGTAAGAAACCCACCAGGAACGTGCCTCATCCGGCTTCGCGCCAGCTTCAGCGGTAGCGACAATGAGATCAAGCGCGCCAGCATTGACGAGGTCACGCATTTCTTCATCCTTCAAGCCCCACTCTTCCTGGATGCGAGCGCGGCGGATCCATGGCATCTCCGGCAAGGTCTTGCGGATCTCTTCCACCCACTCGCGGGAAACGATAACCGGCGGCAGATCCGGGTCGTTGAAGTAGCGGTAATCCTCAGCGGTCTCCTTTGGACGTCCCTTGGAGGTAGAACCGTCAGCCTCCTGGTAGTGGCGGGTCTCCTGGACGATCTCGCCGCCATCTGTGATGACCTGGGCCTGGCGCTGCATTTCGAAGCGCACTGCCTGCTCCACGGACTTCAGAGAGTTAATATTCTTGGTCTCGGTACGGGTACCAAACTCCTCCTGGCCCACCGGGCGCAGGGAGAGGTTGGAGTCAACGCGCATAGAGCCCTGGTCCATGCGAGCATCAGAAACGCCGAGGGCTGCAACCAGCTCACGCAAAGCGGAAACATACGCCTTGGCAACCTCAGGAGCGCGCTCGCCAGCGCCGATGATCGGCTTGGTAACGATCTCGATGAGCGGGATGCCGGCGCGGTTACAGTCCACCAGGGAGCTCGTCGCACCATGGATACGGCCGGTAGCGCCACCGATGTGAGTCAGCTTGCCGGTGTCTTCCTCCATGTGTGCTCGCTCGATCTCAACGCGCCACTCGGTGCCATCCTCCAGAACGACATCCAGGTAACCGTCGTACGCGATCGGCTCGTCGTACTGAGAGATCTGGTAGTTCTTCGGCTGGTCTGGGTAGAAGTAGTTCTTGCGCGCGAACCGAGAAGACTCAGCAATCTTGCAGTTGAGCGCAAGACCAATCTTGATTGCACCCTCGACGCCGGCAGAGTTGACTACCGGCAGTGCGCCTGGCAGGCCCAAGGACACTGGGTCGACGTTCGAGTTCGGCGCTGCGTTGAAGTTCGTCGGCGATGTGGAAAACATCTTGGTTTGGGTATTGAGCTCGACGTGAACTTCCATACCCATTACTGGTTCGAACTTCTCTAGGACCTCGTCGTAGTCCATCAGGTCATAAATCGCAGCAGTCATGGGTGCCATCTTAGTATGAAGCCACGAACGCGCATGCATTCCCCTATGATGGCCGATAAGCTGCCCGCGCACTACCTCGCGTCCACTTGGGTGGCACAGGACGACAACGGCCTTCAGGCCTATACTTTGGGCATGCCCATGCTCGGCCACCCAGAACTCCAGATCCGCGACTTCCAGGGCAGCCCCGACGAGCTGTACTCCATGCTTGCCAACATTGCTGACTACGCTCAACAAGGCGCGACCTTAAAGGATGGCGACACCATGGCCTTCGCGGAGGGCGAACCCCCGATTCGCATCACTGCGGAGCCGTGGATTGTCGACGCCGACGTGCCCGCCCTTCGCATCCATTTCTAGGCAAAACGAAAAATGTCACCTCACAGGCGAGGTGACATTTTTTATATGCGTCCTATCTAGCCAAACAACGCTTGGGCGTTGGCATAACGCTTCGGCGGAACAACCTTCAGCTTGCCCACGGCTTCTTCCAGCGGAACCAGGTCGATGCTCTCGCCATGCAGCGCCACGCACATGCCCGACTTGCCATCGTGAGCGGCGCGAACGGCATGGACTCCGTAGCGCGTTGCAAGCACACGGTCATAAGCAGTCGGCGTACCGCCACGCTGGATGTGCCCTAGCACCGTGGTACGCACGTCGTAGCCGGTGCGCTTCTTAATCTCGTCACCGATAACCTGGCCAATACCGTTGAAGGTCTGGTGACCGAACTGATCAACTCCGCCCTCTTCAAAGTCCATGGTGCCTTCCTTCGGCAACGCCCCCTCAGCCACACAGATGATTCCGTACTTCTCGCCCATCTGGAAACGGCGTTCCATCGCCTTGGTGATGTCGGCGATATCGAAAGGCACCTCGGGAATGACCGTATAGTGCGCGCCACCAGCCATGCCCGCGTGCAGTGCAATCCAGCCCACGTGACGGCCCATGACCTCCACGATGAGGATGCGGTCATGGGACTCAGCAGTGGTGTGCAGGCGGTCGATAGCGTCAGTAGCCACGGATACTGCGGTATCGAAACCGAAGGTGTAGTCGGTGGCGTTAACATCGTTGTCAATAGTCTTAGGTACACCAATGACCGGAATGCCATTGTCGGACAGCCACTTCGCGCCCTTTAGCGTGCCCTCGCCACCGATGGCAATGAGCGCATCAACGCCGGCGTCTTCCATATTTGCCTTGATGGTATCCAGGCCAGCCTTGAACTTATCTGGGTGCAGACGGCCGGTACCCAGAATGGTTCCGCCACGCAACAGGATGCGATCGATCTCGGCGTCGTCATAAAGATCTCGCCGGCGATCTTCCATCAGGCCTACCCAACCGTCTTCGTAGCCCACGACAGTGGAACCGAATTCGTTGGAAGCGGTGCGAACAACCGCGCGGATAACAGCATTCAGGCCGGGGCAATCGCCGCCGGAGGTAAGTACAGCAAGGCGCATGAGTTCCAACTTACCCGCTCATAATTTCGCTCGCACCGTGCAGGGTGTCCCGAAAGCTTAAGGAAGCCAGCCCACCGACTACAAGCACCGCTATGATGACGAACAGTGCTGCAGAGATACCCGCCACCTGAAGTGCGGCCGAGACTGCCGCGACGCCGAGGACCGAGCCCACCTGGCGCGAGGTGTTGTACACGCCCGAAGCAGCCCCCATTAGCTCTGGCGGTACGTCGCGCATAGTGGTCGCTGCATTCGAGCCCCAGATGAAGGATTGCCCGCAGCCCAGCACAGCAATCGGCGCGCACATCCACCACGCGCCGAAATCTAGGTTAATCACCACAAGCGCCGCGCTAAACGACGCCGCCATAATCACGAAACCGGTAATCGCCAACCGCCGCGGGTCCAAGCGATCCGCCAAGATCCCAGCCACCGGTGAAATCAGTAAAGACACCAGTGCCATCGGCGCCACGATGACTCCCGCAGTTGCCGCCCCAACCCCCTTGTCCTGCTGTAGCCACAACATGATGGGCAGCATCATCGACGCGGCCATAAAGCCCATAGCAACGATTGCGAAGCTGCCCGCGGAGTAATTGCGGTCGTCGAAAAGCCGCAGCGGCACCAAAGCCTCGCTGCCAGCTCGAGATTGCAGCCACACAAAGGCTCCCAGGCCTGCGAGTCCTACGGCCAACAGTGCCCAAATCCAGCCATCCCAGCCAGTCTCAGGGCCTTGCTGAATGCCGAACACGAGGGCGCTCAAAGCAATAAAGGACACCGCCACCGAAACGCCGTCGACCTTGCGCGCTGTGGTCTTAAGCGCCGGAACCCACATGGCCGAAAGCACCACTGCCGCAACCACGAAAGGAACGTGCGCCCAAAACACTGCCGGCCAGCCAAAGCCACCAACAAGGAATCCGCCCAGCAAAGGTCCCAAAAGTGAAGCCACCGAACCAATAACTCCCCACACGCCAAGCGCACGTCCCCGCCGCTCGCGGGCAAAGACGCGATTGATGACAGCCATCGACTGCGGCATCTGCAACGAGGCGCCGACGCCCTGCACCGCTCGGGCGGCGATCAGAACCGAAATATTGGGCGCTAAAGCACAGGCCAGCGCACCCAAACCGAATACACTCACGCCCAGTTGGAACATTCGCTTTTGCCCGAAAATGTCTCCCAGGCGGCCCGTGCACAGCAATGGAACGACCACGCCCAACAAATAAATAGCCGAGACCCACAGCACCCCGTTGATAGAGGCACCTAGCCCTTTCTGGATACTGGGCAAAGCAACTGCGATCATTGACTGATCGAGCAATGACACGAAAAAGCCCAGAGACAAGGCGAACATCGCCCGCCACGCCTGCCGCTCTGGTGGTAATCCTTCAGCTTCAAAAGTGGGCACATTCATGACTGCGAAGTCTAGCGACAGCCACGGACACGGGCCTAAACTGGCCGACATGGCAATGATCGATATCAAGAAACCACAGCAAGTATCCACTGCTACCACCGTGGCCTTTGGCCTCATCGGTGGCTGGCTCAGCGCCAAGGAGACCGGCATTCGCCCGCTGGGCGGCGTCATCCTCGGTGCAGCGGGAATCTGGGCCGGCCGCAGCTGGTTGGCAAAGACCAACCCAGCTACCACCGCTGCCCTGTCCGCGCTCTATGTAGGCGCATTCGGCGCCTCGCACCCGCTGGCCAAGAAGATTGGCGCGTGGCCCGCCGTGCTGAGCGTAACGGCGGCCTCCGCGGGTGCTTCCTACGTCCTCTCAGACGCGAAGTAAAAGCTAGCTACTTACGGCCAGCTTCGTAGGCAGCGCCGACCTTGTACAGGCGGTCATCTGCGAAGGCCGGGGCCATGATCTGCAGGCCCGTCGGCAGGTTGGTATCAGATGCCATGCCGGCGGGCACGGACATGCCGCACACACCCGCGAGGTTCAATGGCAGCGTGCACAGGTCGAAGTTGTACATCGCCATCGGATCCTCAACCTTCTCGCCCAGCTTGAATGCGGTGGTCGGGGTGGTCGGGGAAACCAAGACATCGGCCTTCTCGAAGGCCTTCTCAAAGTCCTGCGCAATCAGCGTACGCACGCGCTGTGCCTGCAGGTAGTACGCATCGTAGTAGCCCACGGACAACGCATAAGTGCCCAGCATAATGCGGCGCTTGACCTCAGGACCAAAGCCCGCCGCACGGGACAAAGACATAACCTCTTCTGCGGAGTGCGATCCATCGTCGCCCTCGCGCAGGCCATAGCGCATGCCGTCGAAGCGCGCTAGGTTAGAAGAAACCTCACACGGCATAATCAGGTAGTAGGCGGCCAGCGCATCATCAAAGTGCGGGCAGTCCACCTCGACAATCTCCGCGCCCTGTTCTTTAAGCTGCTCTACCGCTGCGTGGTAAGCCTCCATGACGCCCGGCTGCCAGCCGTCGCGCTCAAATTGCTTAATGAGGCCGACCTTGACGCCAGTAAGATCGCCCTTTGCTCCTTCGCGAGCAGCCTCCACGACCGGCGCGACCGGCTTATCCACGGAGGTTGCATCGAATGCGTCGTGGCCAGCGATAACCTCATGCAGCAGCGCAGTATCCAGAACCGTGCGGGCGGTGGGGCCAGCCTGATCCAAAGAAGAAGCAGCAGCGATGAGGCCATAACGAGAAACGGTGCCGTAGGTCGGCTTCACGCCGACGGTATTGGTCAGCGCTGCCGGCTGACGGATCGATCCGCCAGTATCGGTACCGATGCCCAACGGCGCCTGGCCTGCCGCAAGAGCTGCAGCAGTACCGCCACCGGAGCCACCCGGGGTGCGCTCGGTGTCGTACGGGTTATGTGCCGGGCCATACGCGGAGTTCTCATTGGAGGAACCCATTGCAAACTCGTCCAAGTTGGTCTTGCCCAGAATCGGGATGCCCGCCTCACGTAGCTTGGTGACCAAGGTTGCGTCATAAGGTGACATCCAGCCTTCCAGCATCTTGGAAGCTGCGGTAGTCGGGGCGTCGGTAGTAACCAGCAGGTCCTTCAGAGCCAGAGGAACGCCAGCCAGTGCGGAGGCCGGCTTTTCGCCCGCATCGAGCGCCTTATCGACGGCGTCGGCAGTAGCCAGCGCCTGCTCCGCACCGACGTAGAGGAATGCGTTGAGCTCGTCGTTGGTCTCCGCGATGCGATCCAAGAATGCCTGCGTCACCTCGCGGGAGGTCAGCTCACGAGAATGGATCTTATCCGCCAGCTCCGCAGCGGAAAGGCTTAAAATTCCTTCTTCAGGTGCAATGAAAGTCGACATTATTCTTCTCCTCCACCCAAAATCTGCGGTACTACGAAACGATCATCCTCGGCAGCCGGAGCCTGATCCAAGGCCTGCTCGGCGGTCAGGGTGCGCACGATGATGTCCTCACGCATCGGAGCGACCACAGAGTGCGGGTGGGACATCGGCTCGACGCCCTCGGCGTCGACCTTGCCCACGGCAGACACGGAATCAACAATTTTGTCGATCTGCGTCGCAAACTGCTCCAGCTCTTCGTCGCTTAGCGCAAGGCGCGACAGCTTAGCCAGGTGCGCGACCTCTTCACGCGAAATCTCAGACACGCGTTCTCCATCCTTTAATACACAGACGTGATTGGTTACATTCTTGTAGCTATCGCACCATGGTACTGCACGAACAGGTTCCAACACAGCACCGGTCCCCGATCACCTACGCGCGAATTTAATTCCGGTTTTCCAGAAAATTTCTATTGAACACTGTGGAATTGGGCTTGTACGATAGTGAAAACTATTCTTACGACCGAAAGTTAAAAATGTCCTTCCTCGTCCGTGTCCTCCTTCCCGATACCCCCGGTAGCTTAGGCAAGTTAGCGGACGCTTTAGGCAACGTCAACGCCAATATCGAATCCGTCGACATCGTGGAAAACTTCCCCGATGGTTCAGTCATGGATGACATCGTGATTGAGCTACCCAAGGGCGCAATGGCCGATGAAATCATCACCGCCGCCCAAGGCGTCGACGGTGTCGATATCGATTCGATCCGCCCCTTCAGCGGCCGCGTCGACCGCCGCGGCCAGATTAGCTTGCTTGCCGACGTCGCTTCCAAGAAGAACGTCACCGCCGCTATGCAGGAAGTATGCGCCGCAATCCCAAAGTCACTTACCTCTAACTGGGCCATCGTCATTAACAACGAATCCCCGATTAGCCGCCTCGCCAGCTCCGATGCTGCTCCCGCCGACGACGGCACCATCCCCGAAAGCATTGACGTCGACACTGCCCGAATCTTGAACCCAGACCGCGAGGAGTGGATCCCCGAGTCTTGGTCACTTCTCGATTCCGCACTCGCCGCAGCCCCACTGGTTGGCACCAACTACGTCATCGTCATGGGCCGCGTGGGCGGGCCGGACTACCTCGCTTCCGAGGTAGACCACTTGGGCAATCTCGGCACGATTTTGGGTGCTTTCCTTAGGAAGTAGCCAACAGCTCCTTAAAGCCCTCCTCATCCAAGATGGTCAGGCCCAAATCCCTCGCCTTCGTCTCCTTCGAGCCGGCGTTCTCACCAACCACGACGTAGTCAGTCTTCTTAGACACCGAGCCAGAAGCCTTTCCTCCCCTTGCGATGATGGCCTCCTTCGCCGAGTCGCGGGAGAAGTCCTCCAAGGTGCCAGTCACGACGATGGTAAGCCCCTCGAGCGTCTGCTCTAGTTTTTCGGTGACCGTATCTTCCATAGTCACGCCAGCATTCGCCCACTTTTCCACGATGTTGCGGTGCCAGTCGATTTCGAACCACGCCTTAAACGACGCCGCGATAATCCCGCCCACACCATCGGTGTCCGCCAGCTCGCTTTCCGACGCCGCGCGCAGCGCCTCCATAGACCCGAACCTCGTCACCAATGCACGCGCGGCAATCGGGCCAACGTGGCGGATCGAAAGGCTCACCAGCACGCGCCAAAAGTCAGCCTGCCGCGCGCTTTCCAAGTTCTTCAACAGCTTTTTGCCTTGCGCATTGAGCTTTCCAGCTTTAGTCGTATAGGCAGAAGACTGCAGCAGCTTTTCCTCATCCAAATCGAAGAGTTCCGCTTCGTCGACAAGCACGCCCGACTCGATGAGATCCACCGCGGCCTTTTCGCCCAAGGCCTCAATGTCCATGCCTTTGCGGGAAGCCAAATACTCCAGGCGGGCGGCAAGCTGCGCCGGGCAGCTGCGCGTATTGGGACAACGCCAGTCTTGATCGCCGTCTTTTTGCGGTGCCAGCTTGGTGCCGCAGGAAGGACAATTCTCTGGGAAGACCCACTCATGCACGCTATCGTCGCGCAGTTCAAGAACGGGCCCCAGCACCTCAGGGATGATCTCGCCGGCCTTGCGGATGACGATGGTATCGCCAATCATCACGCCCTTGTTCTTGACCTCGAACTGGTTGTGGAGGGTCGCCTTCGACACCGTCGAACCAGAAACGAATACCGGTTCCATCACTGCAAACGGCGTAATCCTGCCGGTACGTCCCACGCCGACCTCGATGTCCAGCAGCTTCGTGGTCACTTCCTCCGGCGGGTACTTGTACGCGATGGCCCAGCGCGGCGCACGCGACGTCGCGCCCAGCGCCCTTTGTGAAGCCAAGTCATCGACCTTGACCACGAGACCATCCATCTCGAAGTAAGCATCATGGCGATGCTCCGCCCAATACTTCACTTCCTTTTGCACGGCTGCAGCCGAGCTGACCTTCTTTGTATATGGCGAAACCGGTAAATCCCAGGCTTCCAGCGCCTTGTACGCATCATGCTGGGAGGTCGGCTCAAAACCCTCACGGGCACCGATGCCATGGCAGACCATGTGCAGGCGACGCTTCTTGACCTCGTTCGGGTCCTTCATGCGCAAGCCACCTGCCGCTGCATTGCGCGGATTGGCAAACGTCGGCTTGCCGTCTTCGCGGCGTGCCGCGTTAATCTCCGCAAACTCGTCAGGGCGCATGTACACCTCGCCGCGAATTTCCACCAGCTCCGGAACGGGATATTCATCGCTGCCGCTGAGTTCATGCGGGATATCCGGAATAACCCGCGCATTCGCAGTGATATCTTCGCCGATGCGGCCGTCGCCACGCGTTGCAGCCGTAACAAGCTTGCCGCCGCGGTAAACCAAGTCAATAGAAAGCCCATCGATCTTCAACTCAGTCAGATAAGACTTCGCCGGAGTCCTATCCAGCCAATCCTGCATCTCTGCCTCATCGAAGACATTGTCCAAGCTGTAGAGGCGCTCCAAGTGCTCAATATCCGCGCCCTCGGCTGGGGTCGCGCCGACCTGCTGGGTCGGAGAATCCGGAACCGCCAACTCCGGATGCTCTGCCTCTAGCTGCAGAAGCTTTTGGAAAAGCTTGTCGAAATCTGCATCTGGAATCGCGGGTTCACCGTTGTAATACAGCTCCCGGTGCTTGCGCACTTCCTGCGCTAGTTCGGACCATTCGCGTTGGATATCTACTGGATTAGTCACAGTGAAACAGTCTAGCCAGACTCCATGTCTGGCCGAAGCGCTAGAGTGTTCCACATGAACTTCGACGCCAGCCGCATGCTCTCCTTCGACCTCGAGACCACCTCCGTAAACCCAAAAGAAGCACGAATCGTCACCTCCGCATTGGTCCGTATTGATGGCCGTGAAGTGGACAAACGCGAAATGCTCGCCGACCCAGGCGTTGAAATCCCTGAGGCCGCTGCAAAGGTCCACGGCATCACCACTGAGAAGGCCCGCGCCGAGGGCCAACCGCATGACGAAGTCCTCGAAGAGACCGTCCGCTCCATCAAGCAGGCGTGGGAAGATGGCCTCACCCTCATCGTCTACAACGCCGCCTACGATCTCTCCGTCCTGCGCGCGCTCACCGGTGACTTCACCGTCACCGGCCCTGTTTTCGATCCTTTCGTAGTTGATCGCGTCAAGGACAAGTGGCGCAAGGGCAAGCGAACGCTTGGCGACGTCTCTGCACACTACGGCGTCACCCTCGAAAACGCTCACGAGGCGACCTCGGACGCACTCGCCGCAGCCCGCATCGCGTGGATGCAGGTCCGCCAGCGCTACCCCGAGCTATCCCAAATGAGCACCGACGAGCTTATGGAGTACCAGGCCGTCGAGTGGTACAAGGACCGTGAATCCTTCAAGAAGTACTTGGAAGGTCAAGGTAAGGACGCAAGCGACGTCTCCACTGCGTGGCCGATGATTAGCTAAACATTGCAGATTTTTTAAAATTCTGGAATTCTAGAAATATGAATTCCAGTACCTCTTCGAACCTTCTTGAGCAGCGACTCGCATCTCTTGAACAGCGAGTCGCCACTCTTGAAGGCAATACGCATGTAGAAACACAATCCGATTCCCGCTACTGGCTCGTCGAGGCCCTCGAAGAAGGGCCCGGCATTCCCGACGGCTCCGTCATCTTTGGCGGCGACGTCACCATCGGCAATCGCGAGTACAAATACCAATGGCAGCGCCCCACCCAATTCGTCACCGACGAGTCTTGGGAAGAAAACATCAAACGTCTTACCGCCATCGCACATCCCACCCGCGCGGAGATCCTGCGTCGCCTCCTGTGTGCACCCGCCAGCGCCAGCGACCTTGTACAGGAGAGGCTGGCTAGCTCCACAGGAACCGCATATCACCACCTCAACGAACTCAGCAGCGCCGGGTGGATCGCCAAATCCAAGTCCGGCACCTTCGAAATCCGGCCGACCCGCGTCATCCCCCTCATGACAATCATCACCGCGACGGAGGCGCACTAATGAACTTTTCCATTGGCAAACTCGCAATCGGATTCCTGGTCACTGCTCTCGTAGCATCCGGCCTTGTCCTGGTAGGCCCTCACCGCATTGCCCTGGCAACCGAGGCCACTGGCTCGACCGACCTAGCCCAGAAGCTGCGTGACAATGCGCAGCGCGGACACCACAATCTGACGACCTTTACACTGGCGAACGGCGAGACCTCCTTCGCAGGCCTTGGTGCCGACGAACATACCGAGGTCGAAATCGGTTCGGTAACCAAGATGTTCACCGCGGAACTCATCCGCCAAGAGGTCTCTGAAGGCAACCTCAAATACGACGCTAGGGTTGGTCAGTTTCTTGATACCGGCGATTCCCCTATCAGCGATGTGCGCATCGAAGAGCTAATGGAGCACACATCTGGGCTACCAAGACTCGCTGCAACTAATCCCTTTACCGGAATCTCCACCATGCTCACAGGAGGCAACCCCTACGCGAAAGAAACTAAAGAGCAACTCATCGATGCCGCCACTTCCTCCGACCTCGCAGGTCGCGGCGAAGAGAATTATTCCAACCTCGGCTACGGACTCCTCGGGCTCATCTTGGAAGAGGCTTCCGGTAAGCCTTTCGAACAACTGCTACAAGAGAAAATCTTTGCACCGATTGGAATGCACGAGACTTACCTCATGACCCCAGGCAGCGTTCCTTCCGATGCCCCGCGTGGCTACACCGGTCGCGGACAAAAGGCTCAACCCTGGGAATTTCCAGCAAGTGGCGCCGCCGGCGGTATTCGGTCAACACCCAAAGACATGAGCTTGTTCGCCAATTGGCTCATCGAACATGGCGACTTCCAGCATGGCTGGCAAGAAAACGAGGCCCCAGTTCCCGCTGGTTACTGGCACAACGGAGGCACTTACGGATATTCGACAATGCTCATTATCGATCCGCAGAGTTCAAAAGTAGCCTTCGTCTCAAACGACACCGAAAAGGGCACTGAAGAACTCGCTCGCACTATTTTTGGGGAGCTACATTGATGTTTTCACTTGTAGTAATTATCGGTCTTCTGCTGAACATTGCATGGCACCTCGTGAGAACTAAAACAGTATCCACAATTCGCATAGTCGACGTTTGCATAACCTGCATTGTCGTTGCTCTCCTTGGGCGAACCCTGCCTTGGAACTCCGAACTCAGCATGTTCTGGTGGTACGCTTTGGTAGCCATGACGGCACTTTATGCTGGAAAAGTGGCCTTTCGTAGAAAGTCTCCCAAATCTCCGGCCGCCAAAAAGTCTCCCAAATCTCCCAAATCTCCTTGTTTGAGGTAGCCTTGCCGTCTATGAGCATCCGCAGTAATCCTTTTCGCCCAACCTTCGGAGTTCCGCCTCTTTATTGGGTGGGCCGTACTGCTGTGCTCGATGCATTCCGCAATGCCCTGCAGTCCCCAGCCGGCGCCTCCGCTCGCACGATGATCGTCAGCGGTGCACGCGGTATCGGGAAGACGGTTCTGCTCAATGAACTGGAAGATTCTGCGAAAACACAAGGCTGGATATGCATTCGGGCTTCTGGGCGCACCAACATGGTCGAGGAGCTCGTCGAGACCACCATTCCGCGGTTGATCGAGCAACTCGCGCCCCGAGATAAGCGGAAAATCAACCGAATCGGAATCGGCGGGGTCGGCTCAATCGGCCTGGAGCACAACACGGATGAGCCTTATAAGCCCACGTTGAATACCCGCCTCCGCGATCTCCTCGCCCAACTATCCGGGGTCGGAATTCTGCTCAGCATCGACGAAGTGCAAGACGCCTCAGTAGAAGATCTCACTTCTATCGCAGTGGCCTACCAGGATCTCTTGCGCGATGAGCTCGACATTTCCTTTGTCGCCGCTGGATTGCCGCAAGGCGTCAACCGCCTGCTCGATCTCCCAGGCGTTACTTTCCTGCGCCGCGCCCAAAGATTCGTTCTAGGTCCGCTTTCTGCAGGCAACGCTGCCGAAGCCTTTACTGCCACCGCAGCTGACTCGGGGCTTAATTTCTCAGAGGAGGCCATCAGCAAGGCCGTCGAGCTGTCGAAGGGCTACCCATACCTCGTGCAGCTGGTGGGTTCCTTGGCTTGGGAGCGCGCAAACGCACGCGACGAGACCAAGATTGAAGCTTCAGACGTAGACAGCATCGCCGACGAGGCCATTTCCATTCTGTGCACCCAAGTGCACTTGCCTGCCGCGTCCTCGCTGCCTCCTGCTCAGCGCCAGTTCCTTGACTCGATGTCTAGTGCTTCCGTTGATGGCATCGCCACGATTACGGAGATTGCAGAAAGCCAAGGCCGCACGGTCCGCTCGCTTTCGGCAACGCGCCAAAGACTCATAGACGCTGACCTCATCGAGCCCGCCGCCCACGGCGAGCTGCAATTCGTCATCCCCTACATGGAGCGCTTCTTCAACTCCACCGACAAGCTCGGCAGGGTCGACTAGCTAGAGATCACCGGCGTCGCGCACCAACATGCCCGCCGTCTCCACGACCGAGCGCAGCGTGCTTGCCGACGTCTCCCTTGGCACCACGTCCACCGCATCCACCAGGAGCTGCCGTGACATTCCCATGCGGTCAAAGTGCCGGGCCACAGCCACGGCTTCTGCCCGCGCATCGACGCCTGCAATTGCGAAACCGATTCGCTTGCCTTCGCTTAAGAACTCGCCAAGTCCATCGATGTTTTGCGCGGTGCCCAGTCCTGCAGAATCAGTCACAAAAGTCTTCGCCGCGCCCGCTACTTCCCAATGCGGCCCCGCGACTAGGTACTCCGCGCCCAGCTCCTTTAGCTTCTCCCGAGCAACTTCCGCTGGGACCGCGCGAATCTCGTCAAAGTCGGTGGTGCCGGGAACCTTGCCGGCGAGGACGTCGCCAAGCAATGGCTCGTCCACCTGCACCCGCACCTCACCGTGGAAGCGACGCACCAGCTTCTTCACGTGCTCCCCGATGCCCATCTGCAGGGCTTCATGCAGATCGCGGGTAGCACCGGCGTCGGAAAGCACGCGGTGTCCATTCGCAAGCTCTACCGCCGCTGCTAAGCTCCACGGCCCCAAAACCTGCATCTTAAATACGGGGACAGACTCGCCCCATACCTCTTGGATGGCGTCCAAATCACGCTCCCACAGATCCCAGGTGCGTCGCATCATCAGCTGTGGGCGCTGGGTCATCTGCCACGCGCGTGGGCCGCGGTCAACGTTGATCGCTTCTAAAAGCGCGGCCGTAGAACCCACGGCATCCGCACCGAGCCCGCGCTCGGGAAGCTGCGGAATCGCCGGCAGATGTCCAGACTCGCCCATCACGATGTCGGCGGCCTCCGTCATGGAAACCCCACGCATCGGCCCCAGCGAAAATCCCGTCACTATGCCGTCCCGCAGATGGTGCCGGAACCGAGGACGATATCCCCCAGCTCATCGGGGCTTGGCAGGTACAGCACTGCGGCCTGGCCGCGTGCCACACCGGAGAGTGGTTCTTTTAGCTCCAGCGTCATCTTGTCGCCATCGCGGTCCACGTATGCCTTGCAAGGCACAACCGACCCGTGCGCGCGAACCTGAACCTCGCACTCCAGCTCGCCGTCCATGGCCGGGTGCAGATACTTCAAGCGATCTGCCTGAATGCTCGTCACCGCCAAGTCCTCGCGCGAACCCACGGTCACGGTGCCGCTCGCTGCATCGATGTCGGTGACATAGCGCGGGCGTCCGTCTGCCGTCGGCTCCTTGATGTCAAGGCCCTTGCGCTGACCGATGGTGTAGTTCCATGCACCGTCATGTTGCTTGAGCTCCTGGCCCTCCTGGTCCACGATCATGCCTGGACGCAAACCAATTCGCGAGCCCAAAAATGCCTGCGTATTGCCATCCGGAATAAAGCAAATGTCATAGGAGTCAGGCTTTTTGGCCGTGGAAAAGCCATGACGGGCCGCTTCCTCGCGAATCTGCGGCTTTGGGGTATCGCCGATCGGGAAATAACAATGCTCTAGTTCCTCCGCGGAAATAACGCCCAGAACATAGGACTGATCCTTGTTTTCATCCTTGGAACGGCGCATATAGCCGGCGTCGTCAAGCGTGGCGTAATGGCCCGTTGCTACGGCGTCGAAGCCCAACGCCATACCTTTTTGGAGTAGCGCGCGAAACTTGATCTTCTCGTTGCAGCGCAGGCACGGATTCGGAGTCTCGCCGCGGGCATAAGAATCCACGAAGTCCCCGATGACCTCTTCCTTAAACTGCTCGGAAAAATCCCAAACGTAGAAAGGAATACCCAGCTTGTCACAAATGCGACGCGCGTCTGCAGAATCCTCCAAGGAACAGCAACCCCTGGCCTTTTCGCGGGTTTGTTGTGCATCTTTGTGCAGTGCCAAATGCACTCCCACCACATCGTGGCCTGCTTCCACGGCGCGGGCTGCGGCCACAGAGGAATCGACTCCGCCAGACATCGCTACGAGAACTCGCACTTAAACTCCTTATTCTTCGGCGGCCAAGCTTACTCTTCCAACCCATTAAGCTTAAATGCATGCGCAAAAAGGACGATCTCGTTGGCACCTACGAAATTTCTACGGGCACCGCGGAGGTGGTGGCGGACGAGTACCACGATAGCGGATACACACTCATGGTCAATGGAGTTCCTTCAAGCCACATCGTGTTGGGTGCGCCGGAAATCCTCGAGTTTGAGTACATGCGCTGGATTGCCGCCGCAGTCGAAACGCTTCTGCCAGTGGCACCCGATGCCCTCCGCATGACGCATCTGGGTGGTGCAGGCTGCTCGCTCCCTCGCTATTTCGCCAGCATTTGGCCCAAGTCCCGCCATACCGTAGTGGAACTCGATGCCAAGCTCGGCGAATTAGTACGCACGCTTTTCGACGTCCCCCGTTCCCCCACCGTCAAAATCCGCGCCGGCGAAGCTCGCGCGGTCACCGATGGCTTCGCACCCGCTAGCCGCGACGTCATTATTCGCGATGTCTTCGCTGGCGATAAGACCCCGCATCCGCTTACTACCCGCGAGTTCTTTCAATCGGTCCACCGCGCCTTGGCGCCTGGAGGACTCTACGTTGCCAATTGCGGAGATCACCGAAATCTCAAAATCGCAAAGTCGGAATTGGCCGGAATGAAGGAGGTATTCGAGCACGTGGCCGTAATCGCGGATCCCCCGATGCTCAAGGGACGGCGTTACGGCAACATCGTTCTTCTCGCCTCAGATCGCGAAATGCCAGCTGCCGGCTCCGTGGAAGCCGCACAACTGGCAAAATCACTGTTATCGGGCGCGGTCCCTGCACACTATAAAGACGAAGCATGGACCGCGAACTCCTCGCAAGGTGCTACTGCGCTAGTTGATTAACCGCGTCCTGCGCTTGCTCGACCTGGTTCGGATTGGCGCCGTTGGCGGTGGCAACGTGGCCAGCGTTGTCTAGAAGGATTGCAAGGTCACCGACGGTGAAGTCACCGGAGGCCATGCCAACCAGGTCCTCAATCGGCAAGGAACCATTCTTGGTCAGCTGCTTCACGAAGTCCGTGAAGACGCTCGCAGAGTTGCCGTCCAAGCCAGCCTGCTGTGCGGCGTCGATAAGCTGCGGGCTCGCAATGATGCCCGCTGCCAATGCGAGGATCGCGCCGATCAGCGGTGCGCTGTTGGAGCTCAGGTCTGGCGCGTCGTCGCCAAGCACAAGCCCCTCGAGGATGCCACCGATGTCCAGGTAGTTGCCGTTACTGAAGGAATCCAGCTGGCCCTCGTTGCCGTTGAAGACGTTCATATCGACCGGACCGGTAATGCCGTTGACGCGGCCAGAGCCGGAGCGCTGCCAGAAGGAAATCTTATTCCAGCCACCGACTGGATCCGGCGCCTCATCCTGGTAGGCCGCGAGCCAAAGCGGCATGTCGGAGAACTCCGTGGTGTTCCCCATCTGCCCCATCCAGAAATATTTATAGGTATAGATCATCGGGGTACGGCCGGTTAGCGTGCGCAGCTCCGTGGTGAAATCACGGATCCACTGCTCGAGCTGTGCCGAAGAAAGACCTTCATCAACCTCAATATCAAGCACGGGCGGCAGCGTTTGATTCGGAACCAGCGCAAGCTGTGCAGCGAAGTGTGCAGCCTGACGCGTGGCTGACGACGCCGGGCGCGCGTAGTGGTAAGCACCAACCTTCAGACCGCTCGCTGCGGCAGCGTTCGAGTCGGTGATGAAGTGGGGATTCGTCCAGTCGGAGCCCTCGGTCGCCTTAACGAACGCAAAGGACTGGTCGTCGGACTTTACTTCGCCCCAGTTGATCGGAGCCCCGCCCGGGTGCTGATGGTTTGCGATATCGATACCCGTGGTCGCACCGGAGGTCCAGGCGCCGGCTGTCATCGTGCCTGCGACAGCAAGCGCCACAGAACCAACAACGGCGACGATAGCCTTGCGCATTCCCTTAGATGAAGTCATGCGCGCTACTGTACCGACGAAACAACACAATCCCCTTTAGTAACACGCGTATCTTTGCTTTTATTTTTGCCCAGTTTTCCCGTCCCTTATCAATCGTACATATTTTCGATTTTCTGTTGATTGGGTTCGGTGGGCTGGATATAATGAGGGCATGAAGATTTCAAGGCAGTTTATTCCAACGGGGGTATGGAAAATTGGAAGCATATTACCTTGTAAATGACCCTTCCAGCACATTAGCAACCTCAGCCCGCAACATCCGTAAGCTCGAGTTCGAACAATGGGAAAATAACCTCCCCGATCTCGATTCTGACATCGAACTAGTTATCCATAGTTTGGCCACACATACCGGCCTTGGGAAAACCAAAACTAAAAACATCGCCTTCGCGCTCTATCGCCTACGCGAACTTCCACGCCTGCGTACGATGCAGCTCGATTCCTACTTCCTCGATATGACACGCCTGTGCACTATCGACTCCGCCCTTAACAAGCTAGGCGCACCCACTCCCGAGATTCTCCAACGCGTCGATGAAGCCCTTTGTGAGTTCTTCACTCCCACCAGCCCAGCAGAAGTCTTGCCCTCTAGCCGTGCCATCCGCACCTTTATCCATGACCTCATCAAACTCCTCGCTCCAGAAGTAGATCCTGAAAAGGGCGAGGAAGAAGCCAACAACTCTTACTCCACTTACCCTGTGCCCGGTGGAAAAGAAGCCATTAGCGCCGAATACGAACCAGCAACTGCCTATGAGCTCGACCAACGCATAAAGGACACCGCCGAGAAACTGGAGATAACTCCTGCAGAAGCGCTCGAAAAACTCATCCGTGGAGAGGCTAACTCCGAGACCATCGTCATCCTGAATATGTACCGCGCCTCGGATATTCCCAATGCACCCGCTTTCATCCAGGGTGTCGGCTGGGTCTCCCCCGAGATCGCAGATTCCTTCGAGCCAAAGATCGTACGTGACATGGCCAAGGCCGCTACCGCGGAGCGCCCTAGCTACACCACACCTTCTACCATCGGCGCTTTCGTCGAAGGCCGCGATGGCACTTGCCGCATGCCACACTGCGACAGACCCGCGCAGGACTGCCAGAAGGATCACCGCATCAACTTTGCCGAAGGCGGACCGACCGCAGGCTCGAATCTCGCGAGCCTCTGCCAGCACCATCACAACATCAAGACCGATGGCCGAGCCAACTACATCATGGACCCGCTCACCGGGGACATCGTCTGGCTCTTCGACGATGGGCGCTGGGAGTATGACGAACCAACCGGCCCGCTAGCGCCCAAGAAGCGCAACTGGGTACAAACGTTTGCCCAAGCCATTGAATCCCGGCGAAGGGAGGCGCACGCTAAGTGTTTGAATGACGAAGTGCCTTAAGCGCCTCGGTGGCCTTCAGATTCGGAAGGTAAGCATGGACCACCGCGAGGCCAATCGCTGGGAGGGATAACTCATCCTCATAACACAGGAACCACTTGTGCTCCTCCGGCTGGAACTTGCGCTTGCTTGCGGCTAAAGACCGAAAGCCGTAAAGCGGTTCCATCTGCTCGCCGAGTTTCATCAGCAGTGAATCTAAGGTCGAAGGATTCTCGGTCGTCCCTGCCAACGGAGCGCCCGAAAGCGAAATCCAATCACAGCCCTCACCCGCCGCGATAACGAGCGCCTCAGAAATCAACAGCTCCATGACCCCTTTGAAACCTCGCTCATTACGGCGCATCACATCGAGGGTGTAGCCCACCAACTGCCCATCTCGCCGCACCGGCAGCCAGCTGGTCATGCCGTGCACCAGACCATCATCGTCTAGAGCCAAAAGGAGACGAGTACCTGAAACCTGCATCTCGTCGATACCTCCCAGAGTAAAGCCCATCTCTGGAAGGGCCTTCTCGCCGACCCATTCTTCGCTCAGCGTGACCAAAGCGGCGGCAACAGGAACATCGAGTTGATCCCACGTGGTCCACACTGTGGTCACGCCTTCTTTTGCTGCCTTATTTCGCGCAGTGCGGATATTCTGGAACTTCTTGCCCTTGAACTCCTTGTTTTCACAGCTCAACACCGCCTCGTCCGCGACCTGAAGCCGCTTCAATCCAGGATGAGAAACCGCGAAATCGCTTGCCACCGAATACCACGCAGGAGTTAGTCCCTGAGATTTGACGAACTCCTCGAACTCTCGAGAGATGTCATCGCCAACCGGTCCACCCAATGTCAAAGCAACGCCATTGGAAGCGCGATATGCCACGAAGGAATCGCCGGCGAAGAAATATCTGTTCCCCTCCCACAAGGTCATGAAGGATAGGTGATCGCCAGTTCGGCGCTGCAGGATTTCCCGTGCCCGCGAGCGGTCCGATTCCCGTTGCGGGTCCGAGGGCGAGGAGAAGCACCGCCACAGCGCCCAAATAACGCACAGCCACCACACGTTGCC
Organism: Corynebacterium sp. c25Ua_89; assembly: GCF_047459735.1. NCBI lineage: Bacteria > Bacillati > Actinomycetota > Actinomycetes > Mycobacteriales > Corynebacteriaceae > Corynebacterium > Corynebacterium sp. c25Ua_89. Next base: position 358,756 of record NZ_JASBOD010000001.1, on the reverse strand, counting down.
GACCCACGAATAAACAAACCAGCCAAATCCACTTGCCGGCACCAATTCATGGGGAGAGACGAGCGTTATTACTACAGGCAAGAAGCGCAACGGCCACTCCGCCAACGCTGCGCTTAGCGACGCCCCGCCCAGAAAGGCAGACTTCACCAACAATGTAGAAAGCAACCAGGTGGCAGAACAAATAAGGAATACCCCACCCAGCCAGGCCGCGTGCTTTTTAATAATCTGCGGCGCTTCACGAACTTGGAAGAGCCGGCGAGAGTACATGAGCACAGCGAGGCAGAACAACCAGGGCAACAGGGCCTCGAATAGGTTAAGCCCGTAGATGAAGAAACCGTCTTGGTCTAGGTCCCACAGCTGAACGAGCAGGAAGGCCAAGGAAGCAACTTGGATGAGGCACGAAAGTACCCACGCAGCATGGCGGCCACGCACGAGCCCGAAACACAATACGAGTTGGATAAGCAGCGGCATGAGGTTGGCAAGCAAGGGACCGACACCATGCATGCGTGCGACGTCGGCCGCGGATATACAGTCCCTGGACGTTTCGTCGAGGGTGCAGAGAACCTCAACCGCGACGTCGGAAAGCGCAGGCCCCCACATCAGCTCGGTGAGGAGGGAAAACGGGCCTTCGGCGATTGGATTGATAGCAACCAGCACCGGACTAATGGCAACCGCGATGAGGATGAAAGCGACGAGCACGCGCCGCTCGCGCAACGAGGGCTTTGCGGTCTCCCGCGGATGACGCCACAGGCCTAAAAAGAGGCCGAATACCGCGGCGGTAAGTCCCAAGATGTCGGCCATCGAGCCAGCATAAAAGACGTTCGTGAACGCAAGAACGAGGATGATAACCCGAAAACGGCGCTTCCACAGGCGCGGCATCTTCGCGGAGGCATACATCGCAGAGCCGAAAATCCAGCCTATTGGTGTAAAGAGGTAGCTGTTGAGGAGATCGTCGCCCCATCGGTTCAGGCCCGATACTTCGACGCCTCGCGCGATGAAAAAGGCAATCGGTAACGAAAGAAACTGAAGGAAAAGGCCAACGACGAGGTATTTCCTGCTGCCCAAGACTCGCTCGGCAGGGCCACCGAAAAGAATGGCGAAGAAGGTTACAACGACGGATCCGCCAATTGTGACGGTGGTCAAACCGGTTGCCTCAACCCAATCATTGTCCACGAAGTGGAGAACCCACATGACCACAATCAGGAGCAAAGTTACGGGAAATTGCTTAAGTATGAACATCGTTGTCCTCGATTCCATGGAATGGGTCATGGATGGCTGTAAGTCCCCCGCGGCGCGCAGCAAAAGCGAAGGATTGACGCAGTGCTGGGCGCCACACCCCGAAGGAGTGGCCACCGCTTAGAGCACCGACATAAGTCTTTCCGCCTGCCCCGCGAACGAGCTCAGCAAGTTGGTTTTGAGCAGCAATCGCGGGCTTGTCCTTGTCGCCTGCAAAGAAGACGACACTGAGCCCGGGATAGCGATTTTTCTTCAGCAAGAAGGCCGGATTTTGCGCCTGGAAGGCTTGCTCATTTCCGCCAAAGAACTTCTGGACGGTATCGGCATGCTTGCCGATGGTCGGCTCCGCCTCACCGGAGAAGTCCAAATACGTTCCGAAGGCCTCGGGATGGTTGGTGGCAACCTGCAAAGTACAGGTACCTCCGTAGGAAAGGCCGCCGAGAGTCCAATGCGACTGGTCTTCGTCAACGCGCAATTGCTTTTTGATCTGGGCTGGAACATCTTTGGTCAGATAGGTCATTACCTTGGCGGATTGAGAGTCCGCGCAAACAGGGTTAGCGGTTTCAGAACCGGTGGCGTCAACTGCTACGACGATGGGCGATACTCCCCCGTTTGCCTTCTGAAATTCATCGGCGGTCTGTGCGGCTTCGCCAGTTCCAAACCACTGGGTTGGGCCACCGGGATTGCCATGGAGCAAAACGAGCACCGGCAGGCGCTTTCCGCTCCAATAGGCTGGCGGCAAATAGGCGGTAGCTTCGCGGGCTTTGAATCCTTGGCTTGGTAAGTCGAGATGAACCAGACCGGCGGAATTGCCCGTGTGCGAGGCTAGTTCGGAGGCGGGAATGGTTTGGGCCACCGGTCGCGGATCGAGGGAAGCGACCGTGGGATAGGTCTGGTACTCGAGGTTGACTAGCGCGACGACTGCAACGAGTGATGCGATGCCCGCGAGCGTCGTGGAAAGTTTCGGCTTACGCAGCAGTGCGGCGAGGCAGATACCAGAGGCGACGAAGACATGTGCAGGGATATCCCAATGCCGGAGGAAATACCAGGCACCAATCGACATAAACAAAGCCAAAACAACAGGCACAATCTTGCGCGCCCATGCAACAACTATCGCGGAAAGAACCACGATGACCGCATATATCGCCCCATTTACGGGTTCGGCCAGCGGCAGGCCAAGGAGGAAATTCACTCCTAAATCATAGGCCTGCGCTGGCCAAATAGGCTGTTAAGTACCTGGGAGGTCGGTACTTATACGCTGCGGGCGCGCTTGACGACGTCGGGAAGCTGCGCCAGGACGTACTCGACGTCGGCAGGCGTTGTGTTCCTACCAAGGGTAAAACGCAGCGAACCGATTCCATCAGATTCGGACACATTCATCGCTTCGAGGACATGTGACATGCGGTTGACACCGGAGTGGCAGGCGCTGCCGGTCGAGGCCTCGATACCCAATGAATCGAGCAACATGATGAGGCTGTCGCCGTCGGTTCCGGGGAAGGACACATGCAGGTGCGAAGCCAACATCGGTTCCTCACAGTTGAGGATGACGTTGTCGATGCTGGAGAGAATGCCGGCACGTAGTTGGTCACGAAGCGCACCTACGCGCTTGGTCTCGGAATCGATCTCGGAGACAGACTCCTCGAGCGCAGCCGCAAGAGCAGAAGCACTGGCGACGTCAACGGTGCCAGGGCGGATGCCTCTTTCTTGGCCGCCTCCGAAGGCGATGGGCTGCGGGGCTGGGCTGCGTTTTGCAAGCAGCAAGCCGATGCCACGTGGGCCGCCGAACTTGTGGGCGCTCGCCGCGAGCGTGGTAGCACCGAGCTCGTGGAAGTCGATGGGCAGCTTGCCTGTGACCTGCACTGCGTCGATGTGAACTGGGGTGCCAACTAAGTTTGCGCGGCGCACGATCTCGGCAACTGGCTGGATGGCACCGGTCTCGTTGTTTGCCCACATGCAGGTGGCAACGTCGGCAGTCGTATCTAGTGCGGAGAAGTCACTGACGTGGGAATAACGATCGACGGGCAGAAGATCGACCTGTGCATCCGGCAGCTGGGCAACGCTATCGCGCACGGCTGGGTGCTCGATAGGAGTCGAAACCACGCGGTTGGTGGAGCCCAGACGGTACAAGCCTTGGATGGCGATGTTGTCAGCTTCGGTGCCGGAAGAGGTGAAGATGACCTCGATCGGCTCGCAGCCAAGAATATCCGCGATTTTCTCGCGGGCGTCGTCGAGCACGGAACGGGCTTTTCGGCCCGAGGCATACTGCGCGCCGGAGTTTACCGCGCCAGCGGCGGCCACCCACGCATCGATGGCCACCTGGCGCATCGGCTGAGTAGCCGCATAGTCAAAGTAGTGCGACATTACTTGCGAGACTCCAGCTCAGCGACCAAAGCCGGGGAAATCTCATGGACGTCACCGACGACGCCGAGGTCAGCGATCTGGAAGAAAGGCTCGTCCTGATCCTGGTTAACCACGACGATGGTGCCGGAGGTCTGCATGCCGGAGGTGTGCTGGATAGCACCGGAGATGCCAAGCGCGATGTACAAATCCGGAGAAACCGTGACGCCGGTCTGGCCCACCTGGTGTGCAGGGTCGTAGAAGCCCTGATCGACTGCATCGCGGGTGGCACCGACGGCGCCGCCGAGGGCGTCGGCAAGCGGCTCCACGATGGTGGAGAAGTTGTCGTCGACGCCGCGGCCACCAGAGACAACTACCTTCGCGGCAGTCAGCTCCGGACGAGCCGACTTCTCATGAGGGGTAAAGGAGGTGACAGTGACGTCCTTGGCAGTTGCGGCCGGCAGGGGCATCGGCGCCGGGGCGACGGCCACCGGCTGTGGATCCGCGGCGACTGCGCCTGGGCGCAGGGTATAGATCGGGCTCGCGCCAGACGCTGTAGCAGTGGTCTCGTAGGAACCGCCGAAGATGGTCAAGTGCGCGGAGCCATCGGCGTTAATCTCGTCGACGTTGACGAGGGCGCCGGAAGCCAGACGCGCGGAAAGGCGGCCGGCAATCTCGTTGTTGGTCGGGGTCGCAGCTAGCACGATTGGGGCTGGGTTCGCGGCGGCGAGGGCGTGCAGGGCATCGACCTCGGGCAGGATGATGCGGCGCTCGTAGTCCTCAGCGCTTGCCTGCACGATCTGTGCGGCGCCAAGGGCTGCCAGCTCGGAATCGAAGGCATCTGCTTGCTTGCCGACGACGACTGCGGAAACGGTACCCAGCGCACGCGCTGCGGTAATCAGCTCACCGGTAACAGGGCTAAGGGCGTTATCTTCGTGCTCTACAAGTACGTATACGTGAGACATTTTCGGCTCCTAGATAAGGTTCTTCGCGGCGAGGAAGTCGGCAATCTGCTTTGCGGCTTCCTGCGGATTCGGCTCGGTGATGACCTCACCCGCGGTGCGGGCAGGACGCTGGGCGGCGGCTGTCACCGTGGTGGTTGGTGCCACGGCATCGATGCCAAGGGAGGCCACGTCGAGGGTGGTGATCTCGGCTTTCTTGGCCGCCATGAGTCCCTTGAAGTTCGGGAAGCGCGGCTTATCGGCCTTATCGGTGAAGGTCGCGATGGCTGGCAGGGCTGCCTCCAGCTCCCAGTGGCCGTGAGCGTCCTCGCGCACACCGCGCAGGACGCCGCCTTCGAGGCTCAGGGACTTCAGCTCGGTCATCGCCGGGACCTGGCGGTACTCAGCAAGCAGGCCAGCCAGCAGGCCGGTGGAAGCATCAGAGGAGTAGTTGCCCAGGGTGATGATCTGGACGTCCTCGATGGTGTTGATGGCCGCGTTGAGCGTCCAGGCGGTAGAGAGTGCATCGGCGCCGGAAAGAGCGTCGTCAAGCACGTGTACTGCGTCGTCTGCGCCCATCGCGAGGGCCTTGCGCAAAGCTTCGTCAGCGCCGGCAGGGCCCATGGTCACTGCGACGACGCGGAAGTCTGGGTTTGCTTCCTTGATGCGCAGTGCCTGCTCGACGGAATACTCGTTGACCTCGTCGATGACGTTGTCGACGCTCGTGCGGTCGAGGGTGTGGTCTTCCTCGAGGGACTTGGTGGACCAGGTATCCGGTACGTGTTTGACCAGAGCCACGATTGCGGGCATTGGACACTTCCCTTTCCGATAGATTTATGTTGCGTAATTATCCTCGGACGATACTACTCGTGGTCCGCACAGCAACGCGATTCCCTTAGTTCCGATGCGTGTCATGATGACCGCCATGGAACGGCTTCCTTTGAGCTTAAGCTTCTTCCGCAGCTGATCGGGGTCGATGTCTAGACCGCGGACCAGTATCTCGAGGGAGCCAGCATCGTGTGACTGCAGTGCGGCTTTGAGTTTCTTGACTGGCACCGCCTCGATGAATTCAAATCCAGAGCAGCCGCGCGGGATTCGCTCGCCTGTCAGATATGCGATACGTGGGTCCAGCTGGTGGAGGCCTTCGCGCTTGGCGTAATGGCGCACAAGCCCCGCGCGTACAACCGCGCCGTCTGGGTCCATGATGTAGGTGCCAATGTCGCCGGCTTCGGGCAGGTCGGCCTCGTCGAAGTCGGCGCTGAAGAGAACATCAGCCTTTCCACCTTTGATCATGACTGCGCTGCGGCCAACGCCCAGGCCAGGTGTATACAGGCAGGCCTCTTTGACGTTGCCGTCGACGCTGGCGATGGATACCAAACCTTGCCAATCTGAAAAGTCGAGGCCGGGGGCACACTTGACGGCGAGTTCGCACTCGTGTGCCGCCAGAAGATCGGGCAACGGCGGCAGGAGCTTTGCGGGATCGGTAATGCGTTTGCCGCCGCTTCGGCGCGCTGGGTCGGCGATGATAACGGGTGCCGTTGAGCTCTGCGTCAAAGCGTCCGCGCAGAAGAAGGGATGCGGGGTGTTGTGCTGCGCCATCTTGATGCGCGAACGGTCGAGGTCAGAGCCTACATATTTTCCTGGAGCCCACGCAGCCCCCTCGGTACCGATGGAACAGGTGACATCGTGGACGAGTTCGACACCCAGGTTTGTCAAGAAAGCGCCACGATGTTTGGCTACTTCGAGCGGGGTGGCCTGCTGCACGGAATCGGAGTCCATAAGCCAGTCGCTGGGCAGCTTTTTACTGTTTCGGGCTTTGATGAGTTCGGCTACGGCGCGGGCGTGCTCACCGAATTGTTGCTGGAGCTTGGCGACGTCGCCTAATTGGGAGGCCTTGCTGAATTCAAGGTCAAGGCCCGCTATCTCCGGTTGGTGCTGGACTAAGAAGTCGATCTCGGCGAGGGTATAACTCATATTCTGTCTACGGGTTGAGTGCTGAAGAATTCGCGGTAGCGCGAGTCGTGCTCGGGGTCGCCGATGATGGGGCGAAGGTCGGAGAAGGAGGCGTCGTCAAGCGCTTCTCGCACCGTGGAGTAATTGCTCAGGCGCAGCATTTGCGCCCAGGTGGGAAGGGCCAGGCGGACAAGCCCGGCGCGCCACCCGTCAAGGACGAGGCGGGGCGGGAACCATCCGGCGTCGTCTGCCTCCGTGGTATCGCCGTCGGGCTCTTGGCCTTCCGGTAGAACGGCGATGAAGAAGAAGGTATCGAACCATTGTCCGCAGTCTTCGCCCGCCCACCGAGACCACGGCATGAGCATGTCGGCGTCGGCGCGCATGCCGTTGTTCATGAGGAATTCGGTAAAGGAAATCTCGTGGGTCTCCAGCATGACGCGTTCGCGGTGAAAGCGCGAGGCGTCGGAGACGATTCCGTCATCGCGAATGGCAAGCAAGGTGCCGGATTCCTCGAAGAGTTCCCGGATGGCGGCGAAGACCAAGGCGTGGGTCTTGTATTTGGTAACGCCCATGCGACGGGCCAAGGAAATAACGGAGCGGCCCGCCCAGAGATCGCCGGAACTCCACATTCTTGGCGGGAAATCGCGGGGGTCTACTCCCCCGCCCGGAAACACTGCGTGCCCCGGGTAATTGCGCATCGTGGAGACCCGTTCCTGGAGCCAAACCTCGAGCCCTTCTTGGCCGTCGCGCAGCAGCAGGACGGTAGCGGCCAAGCGTCCACCGTTAAAACCGGTGGTTTCGCTGTGGTCGATCGCGTCAAGGCTCTCGTGAATGGGTCGAGTCATGCAAAGTTCCGTTTAGCGTATGCGGCGAGCGAAGTAACGTTCACCGATTCGATCCACCTGAATTGGTTGGTGGAAAGCCTGCGTAAGGTTTTCTGAGGTAAGGACCGTATTGATTAGTCCCTTCGCCACGACCTTACCCTCATCGAGGATCATCGCATGGGTAAATCCATAAGGGATTTCCTCGACGTGGTGGGTAATCATGACGATTGCTGGTGCATCGGCATCCATTGCCAGATCGCCCAAGTAGCCCACGAGATCCTCGCGGCCTCCTAGGTCCATGCCGGCGGAAGGCTCGTCGAGGATGAGTAGCTCAGGGTTGGACATGAGGGCACGAGCCAAGATGACACGCTTCTTCTCGCCCTCCGATAGGGTTCCCCAGGTGCGCTCGGCCAAGTGGCGGGCACCCACCTGATCAAGGATTTCGAAGGCGCGGCTAAAGTCCATGTCTTGGTACTCCTCGCGGAAGCGTCCCAAGACTGCATAGCCGGCGGAGATAACGAGGTCGTCGACTCGCTCGCCGTCGGGAATGCGGTGCTGCACTGCGGCGGAAGAAATGCCGATGGCGGCACGCAGATCGCGCATGTCGGTCTTGCCGATCTGCTCGCCCATCAAAAAAGCGGTTCCTTTAGAAGGAAACTCTTCCGCAGAAGCCATGCGGACCAAGCTGGTCTTACCCGCGCCGTTTGGGCCGATGATGACCCAACGCTCGTCGAGCTCAACTTGCCAATCGACTGGACCCACCAAGGTTTTTCCGCCACGGCGCAGCTCGACGCCGCGAAAGTCGATGAGCCAATCTTCGTCGGTTACGGGCATTGTTTCGTTATTCACAGCATTCACGTCTTATATTGTGGCGGAAATTCTGGTTGCCCGGTGAAACTGACACAGCTGCACTACTCTAAAGGGCATGACTACACGCCTCGCCATCGATGATGTCCGTCCTAGCTTCTCTCCCACTAAGGCCGTGGTTAATGAGGTGGTTCCGGTAACCGCGTTGGTCTGGCGGGAAGGCCATGATGCGGTGTCGGCAACCCTTTCAGTGTGGAATACCGAATCCCCTTCGGTTTCCTCGGTCACCATGGACCAAGACCCAATTGACCCTGACCGTGTGCATGGTGTGTTTACTCCGCTTACCTGTGGGCGCTGGTTCTTCCGTATCGATGCGTGGTCAGACCCGATGGCAACGTGGCGCAATGCGGTGGAAAAGAAGATGGCTGCGGGGCAGACGGCCGCCGAGCTTTCCAACGATCTCCTCCACGGCGCAGAGCTTTTTGAGCGGGCGGGAATGCCCGATGTTGCTAAGTCGCTAGCGAATGAGTCTTTGGACCTGGCCTCGCGCGTCGAGGCAGCGCTTTCCGACGCCGTGGCAAAGAAACTGCATGCGCACCCCTTGCGGGATCTGCTCGTAGAAGGCGAGGTCCACGAGGTGCTGGTCGAGCGCCGAGAAGCGCTTTATAACTCTTGGTATGAGCTCTTCCCGCGCTCTACGGGCGGTTGGGATGAAGAAGGCAACCCGGTCCACGGAACCTTCAAGACCACAGCAAAGGCGTTGGAGCGAGTCGCAGACATGGGTTTCGACACAGTGTATTTCCCGCCGATCCACCCCATCGGAAAGGTTCATCGCAAGGGCAAGAACAACTCGGTGATGGCTGAACCGGGCGACGTCGGCTCGCCGTGGGCAATTCAAGATCATTCCACCACTCACCCAGACTTGGGCACGATGGACGATTTCAAAAAGCTGGTTTCCCGCGCGCAGGAGCTGGGGCTCGAAGTAGCGCTGGACCTGGCGCTCCAGGCCGCACCGGATCATCCGTGGGCTAAAACGAACCCAGAGTTTTTCACGGTCTTGGCTGACGGCACCATCGCTTATGCGGAGAATCCGCCGAAAAAGTACCAGGACATCTATCCCCTGAACTTCGACAACGACCCAGACGCGATCTACAACGAGATCTTCCGCATCGTAATGATCTGGATCGAGGCGGGCGTAACCACCTTCCGCGTGGATAACCCGCATACCAAGCCAGCAAACTTTTGGACCTGGCTCATCGACAAGGTGCACGTGACCCATCCGGAGGTCATCTTCCTGGCGGAAGCCTTTACCCGCGCGCCACGGCTGTTCGGCTTGGCAAAGGCAGGCTTTACCCAGTCCTATACCTATTTCACCTGGCAAACCTCGAAGCACGAGCTGACCGAGTTTGCCAAGATGCACGTGGAGCAGGCGGATATTTGCCGCCCCAACCTCTTTGTGAATACGCCTGACATCCTGCACGAGTCTTTGCAGACCGGCGGGCGGGCCATGTTCGCTATCCGCGCGGCTTTGGCCGCGACTCTGTCTCCGCTATGGGGCGTGTACTCCGGCTATGAGCTTTATGAGCACGAGGCAGTGGCGCCGGGCAGCGAGGAGTACATGGACTCTGAGAAGTACGAGCTGCGCCCGCGCGACTTCCAGGAGGCGGCTACCCGTGGCGCATCGTTGGAATCCTATATTCGCCTGCTCAATCTCATTCGCCGTGAGAACCCCGCGCTGCAGCAGCTGCGCAACCTCAAATTCCACGACGTCGATAACGAAAAAATCATTGCCTACTCCAAGGCAGATCCTGCGACGGGCAACGTGATCCTGGCCGTGATCAACCTGGATCCGCGCAATGCCCAAGAAGCCACCGTTACCGTAGATATGGAAGCGATCGGCAGGGCCGACGGTGACGTCTACACCGTCCACGATGCCATTACCGGCGCCGCCTATAACTGGTCCAACCGCAACTTCGTGCGACTCGAACCGATGCGCGACGTCGCCCATCTCTTCGTGCTGCCGCAGGCTGACCCGCATTCCTTGGACCGCCTTGCCTGGCGCGACGTCAACGATTATCGACCTTAAGTCCTGTCTCCTTCGATTTAGGTAACGTGAACTCATGAACATTCCGGAAGCAGATCTCGCCCGCCTCAACGAGTGTCGCCACCATGCCCCACATGACTTTTATGGCTGGCACGACGGCACGGTCTTAACTCGTCGCCCTGGCGCCGAGAAGGTGGAGCTGGTCACCGAAACTGCCGTGCACGAGATGAATGCTGTAGGCCACGACCTGTGGGAGAGCGCACTAGACCAGGAGCAGGATTACCGTTTCCGGGTGACTTACCCAGGCCAGGCTCCGGTCGAGGTGGCCGACGGCTACCGGTTCTTGCCCACTGCAAGCACGTTCGATCTACATCTGATTTCGGAAGGTCGCCACGAGCGGCTTTGGGAGGTACTTGGCGCGAATCTGCACAGCTACGACACGCATTTGGGCCGGGTTGGAGGTGTTTCGTTTGCGGTGTGGGCGCCGAATGCCAAAGGCGTTGCCGTAGTAGGCGACTTCAACGGCTGGAATCCCGCGCAGTCGCCGATGCGCTGTTTGGGCGCAACCGGGGTCTGGGAGCTCTTCGTCCCCGGCATCGGCCCCGGCGAGCGCTATAAGTTCGCGATTCAAACCGCGGACGGCCGGCGCATCGATAAGGCTGATCCGATGGCGAAGCAAACGATTGCTCCGCCGGAGACAGTCTCGGTAGTCATGGCAAACGATTACGAGTGGAATGACTCCGCATGGATGGATGCTCGTAACGGCAATCTCGATGTGCCGATGAGCATCTACGAGCTGCATGTGGGTTCCTGGAAACAAGGCGCCGACTACAACAGGCTGCGCGCTGAGCTCATCGATTACGTCCTCGAGCATGGCTTCACCCACGTCGAGCTGCTTCCGGTGGCCGAGCACCCCTTCGGCGGTTCTTGGGGCTACCAAGTCTCGGGCTACTACGCGCCGTCGGCGCGCTGGGGGTCGCCGGATGAGTTGCGTGCGCTTATCGACGCCCTGCATAACGCCGGCATCGGCGTCCTCATCGACTGGGTCCCGGCGCACTTTCCCAAAGACGAATTTGCACTGGGACGCTTTGACGGCCAGGCACTCTACGAGCACCCCGATCCCCGCCGCGGCGAGCAGGCCGACTGGGGAACCTACGTCTTTGACTTTGGCCGCAACGAGGTGCGCAACTTCTTGGTAGCAAACGCGCTGTATTGGGCCGAAGAATTCCACGTCGACGGCCTGCGCGTGGATGCGGTGGCCTCGATGCTCTACTTGGACTACTCACGTGAAGTTTGGCTGCCCAACCAGTACGGCGGACGCGAAAACCTGGAAGCGGTACAGTTCTTGCAGGAGACGAACGCTACCCTGCAGCGCCTGCATCCCGGCGTGCTGACCATTGCCGAGGAATCGACCTCTTGGCCGGGCGTTACTGCTCCCACCTCGGAAGGCGGCCTCGGATTTTCCCTGAAATGGAATATGGGCTGGATGAATGACACCCTCGAGTACTTCACACATGAGCCCATCTACCGCCAGCACCATCACGGCGAGCTGACCTTCTCTATGGTCTATGCCTATTCAGAACGCTACGTGCTGCCGTTTAGCCACGATGAGGTGGTCCATGGCAAGGGCTCGCTGTGGACGCGCATGCCTGGCGACGAGTGGAACAAGGCCGCAGGCTTGCGTGCACTCTACGGCTACATGTTCTCACATCCGGGCAAGAACCTGCTGTTTATGGGGCAAGAGTTTGGCCAGGTCGCAGAGTGGAACGAATCCAGTTCTGTGGACTGGGCCAATCTCGAAGGCTGGGGCGGTGAGTGGCATCGCGGCATCAAGCGCTTAGTGCGCGATATCAATATCGTTTACAAAGACACCCCTGCCCTGTGGTCCCAGGACTTTACGCAGGATGGTTTCCAGTGGGTCAAGGCTGATGACTCGAACAATAACGTCTTGGGTTACGTGCGCTACGGCAACGATGGCTCGGCGCTGCTCGCCGTGTGCAATTTCTCAGGCAACTCCATTCCGAACTACCACATGTGGCTGCCCCGCGACGGCGCGTGGGAGTTGCTGCTCAACACCGACGACGCCGTCTACGAGGGCGCGGGCAATGACTTGGCACATAAGGTGCACTCCACGTCGAATTCCGCGGATCTACACCTCCCGGCCAACTCCGTGCAGTGGTACCGCTTTGTGGGCTAGCTGACCCAGGTGTCGACCTTGGCGTAAATCTCCGGCATCCGGGCGTCGACCCGCTTGCCGGCGATAAACGCCACCAGTGCGTGGACGATAGCCGGCACGGCAAGGCTCAAGATGACACCGACTACTAGCAACGAAGCCTTGTCTTGGGTAACGGCGATGCCTAGGCAAACAAGACCTGGGGCCACGGCAATCCAGCCGAAGATGAGTCCGAAGAGGCTGGCCACAAAGGCGGGTGCGGAGTAGCCAGACTTATCAGTCCACGCATTGGTACCAGGCGCGGAGACGGGATAAGGGTTATAGACTGACAAAGCTAGTGAACAGGCGCTGACCGAAAGCAGCATTCCTATTGCAGCACAACCAAAGGCCAATACCTTCAGGCGTTCAGGGCTGATGATGAGCGCCAGGATGACGCAAAGGATGATGACAATTGCAGCGGGCGTCACGTGCGCGCGATGGCGGGCCAGCAGAAACTTGCTTGGTGCACAAGGTGCCATCATCTTCAGCCAGCCGGAGGGGCCATCGTAGCCATAGTCGTTGACGCCGAGTAGGCCGCCCACGAGACCGAGCATCACGAGCACGCCTAAACCAGCGGTCAAGTTGCCGTTAAAGATGTGGTAGAGACAGAATCCTGCGAGCACCGGCAAGGAGATCAAGGTATTTACTAGGCGCATATCGCGGACGATATAAAGCAACGAGCGCGAGTACTCCATCATGGCGGGACTGCGATAGGCCAAGCCCATCAGGCGGAGGCGGGATACGCCGTGCTGCTTTGTCTTTGTGGCTGGCGCAGGCCGGGCGTGCTGCTGGCTTTGGGCGAATTCTGTTTTGATTAAGTGCCGCCAGACCGCGAAGAGCCCCACTGCGGTGACAATTGCGATTAGAAGCTGCGCGAGTGCTTCCATGTAAGAGCCGTTGGCAAGCGCGGTGGCCCAACCGGTCGCTGCGGTAAATGGCGTCCATGCGGCATATTTGCCGATGGTGCCGAGCGGCACTGTATCTTCAATCTGGCCGTTTAAGAGAATGACGCAGAGCATCAATACGGTGCCGAGAATGCCGCCGATGAACTTGCTGCGATCACTTTCCAAGCTGACCACGTTGCTGGCAACGCTCATCAGGCACTCCGACAAACAGATAGTGATAAACCACGAAAGCGCCATGCCGAGCACGAATGCGGGTACGGCAATGACGTTGAAGTCACCGATGCTCACGAGCATGATCGCACCGACGATTGCCCAGATAATGCTAAAACCTGCAGAAAGCCCGACGCGGGAGGTAAGGAAAGAAATGCGCAGCATGGCGGGCCGGACCTCTTCTAAAGAAAGCGGCAGGCCCTTCAAAGTATCCGGGTAAAGCTGCTTTTCACCGGCGGGCATCACCATCGCGAGCATGAGGTAAATCGCTACGCCGAGGAGGTTGACTGTGGTGAGAGCGTGAGCATTGCGCGTGCCTTCACTCAGATCTAAGCCGGCCATAAGCCCAGTGTTCGCGAGGCCGATCAGGCCATAGATGACGAAGAGGAGCACCATCATCCACTGCGCGGTGTTTTCTTTGAAGGTCCTGCTCCATAGTGTGCGGTGTAGCTTGACGAGGGTTTTGCTGGTGTCCATCACGGCCTAGTTTCTACCCAACCACTGGAAGGCGTTGGAATCGAGATCGGCGCCACCGACGAGTTCAATGAAGACGTCAGTGAGGCTCTTGTCACCGCGGACCTCATCGACGGTGCCGGAGGTGAGCACCTGGCCCTCGTTGATGATTGCCACGGAGGTACAAAGTCCTTCGACTAGGGACATGACGTGGGAGGAAATCACCACGGTGCCGCCGCGGGAGGCAAAGTTCACGAGAAGGTTTTGGATTAGGCGGCCAGATACTGGATCGACTGCCTCGAGCGGCTCATCGAGGATGAGCACCTCAGGATTATGGAGTACTGCGCCGGCAAGCAGAATCTTCTTGGTCATGCCGGCGGAATAGTCGGCGATGCGTTTGGAGGCGGCGTCGTCAAGCGCGAGCACGTGCAGGAGCTCGACGGCACGGCGCTGTGCCTCCCCCTCGTCGAGCTTGCGTAGCGCGCCCAAGTAGTAGAGATACTCGGCGCCCGTGAGGCGGTCGAATACGGGTGCGCCGTCCATGAGCAAGCCCATCGATGCCTTCGCAGGGATGGGATCGTGCCACACGCGGTGACCGGCAACGAATGACTCGCCGCTATCGGGGCGCAGAAGACCGCAGGCCATGGTCAACATCGTGGTTTTGCCCGCGCCGTTGGGGCCGACGATGCCATAAATGGAACCTCGCGGGACGTCGAGATCTAGATTGCGAACGGCGGGAGAACCATTGAAGGATTTGTTAAGGTCACGGACCGCAAAGGCGTGCTGCCTAGGATCGGGCGAAATCGGTGCTCGGTGCGGACTTGTCATGCACCGCACTTTATTAGAAAAAGTTACCTATTTCTAGGTATTTAGTATCCAAATTAATTATGGCGCGCAATCAATTCTTTGACGCGGGCATCAATATCGTCGCGCAGCTCGACCATCCTTTGCTTCCCCTCGACGCCACGCTGGGAGGGATCTTCAATCTCCCAGCGCTCGGCGGGGCCTGAGTAGTCTGCTCCGCCAACGATGATGACATGATCAACCTTCGCGGCAAGTTCCGGATCAACCGGCTTGGGCGTGCCCTCCGACATGTCGGCGCCTACTTCGGCCAGGCAATGGGACGCCTCGAGATTTACGTCGCCGGGCTGGCCCGGTTCGGCCACCTGGACGCCTGCCGAATAGACCTCCCACGAGGGAGCGTGCAGCTTCGCCAAAGCTGCGGCCATCTGGGACTTGCCGCGGTTGGAATTGCAGAGGAAGAGTACTTTCGTCATAGCCTCGCAGTATAGCGAGAACTATTTGTAGTACATCTCAGAGCCGTCTTTGTAGCGCTCCAAGTCAACCTGCTGCGTTGGCTGCAGGCGGTCGTGGGCTGGGTTCTCCACGTCTGGCATGCGCAGGTTAACGGTGCTGTCCTTGCCGGAATCAGCGTATGGTTCCTCACCGTTGAGGACCTTCGTGACGCGGTCCATGTCTACGGTCTTGGTCCAGCGGCCAACCAGGATGGTTGCGAGCGCGTTGCCGGCAAAGTTGGTCAGAGCGCGAGCCTCGGACATAAAGCGGTCGATGCCCATGATGACGTCGACGCCGCCGAGGAGCTCAGGACGGTGGGACTGCAAGCCCGCAGCCAGCGTTGCGATGCCGGCTCCGGAGACACCCGCTGCGCCCTTGGACGCGATGATCATAAAGACCAGCAGGCCCACCTGCTCGCCCAAGTTCATCGGCATATGCATTGCCTCGGAAATGAAGATGGCGGAAAGCGTCAGATAAATAGCGGTGCCATCCAGGTTGAAGGAATAACCGGTCGGTACAACGATACCCACGGTCGGCTTCTCCACGCCGAGGTGTTCCAGCTTGCGCATGAGGTTCGGCAACGCGGATTCAGAAGAAGAAGTAGCAACGATGAGCAGGAACTCGCGGCCCAGATACTTGCAGAGCTTCCACATGCTGATGCCGCCGAATACACGGGCGATGAGGCCGAGTACCACGAATACGAAGAGGAAGCAGGTGATGTAGAAAGCCAGCATCAGGGTGGCCAAGGACTTCACGGCATCCATGCCGGTCTCACCAACGACGCCGGCCATAGCACCGAAAGAGCCGAGCGGCGCCAGCCACAAAATCATGTTGAGGATCTTGAAGACGAGGCGCTGCAGGCTGGCGACGAAGCCAAGAATAGGTTCGCCTGCGTCGCCCATGGACTGCACGGCGAAGCCACACAGCAATGCAATAAACAGGACCTGGAGAACAGATCCCGAGGTAAACGCCGAGAACATGGTCTCTGGGACGATGGAGCTGACAAAGCCCCAAAGACCTTCGCCTTCCGCACCTGCCTTGATGTACTTAGAGCCATCACCGCCGCTAATATGAAGGCCAGCGCCGGGATCGATGAAGTTTCCGACCACGAGGCCGATCGCCAGCGCAAAGGTGGACATCGTGATGAAGTACGCCAAAGCGATGCCACCGGCCTTACCGACCGATGCCGCAGCACGCACCGAGCCGATGCCCAGCACGATGGTGCAGAAAATGATTGGCGCGATGACCATCTTGATGAGGCTGACGAACATCGTGCCCAATGGCTTGAAGTTAACGGCAACGCCCGGGGCGACTAGACCCAAGGCAATACCGGCAATCACCGCAACGATGACGCCGATGTAGAGCCAGTGGGTACGGTCCTTCTTCGGGGCTTTGGGCTCCGGGATTTTTGGACCATTAATTGGTTGCATAGTGGGCATAGAGCACTCCCTTTTAATTGGCCTCTTAATTTGCTCTGTCAAGGATTTTCTGCCCTGATAATAGAACCGGAAAAAGCGATCCAGAAATTCCCGAAAGCCGGGGGTGCTCTAATTACCCCTTCGCTAATAAAGAGCGCTTGCGAGCTTGGTGCGCGCTTGCAGGACACGGGAATCGGAGGCGTCGAAAAGCGCGAAGAGCTCGAGCAAGCGATCCTTGAGGGCTTGCTTGTCGTCGCCTGCGGTTGTTTGCATCGCCGAGATGAGGCGCTCGAAGGCTTTCTCGGGCGCACCGGCGACTACCTCGGCGTCGGCGGCATCGCACTGCTTGGCGACGTCGTTTGGCGCGGCGTCGGCGGCAGCAATCGGATCCTCGGTGCGGTTGGCCGGGTCGAGACGACGCAAAACCTGGGTGGTGTTGCGGGCCTGCTTGGCCTCGGCGTTGTCTGGATCGTCGGCCAAAATGGCGTCGTAGTGGGCGATGGCTGCGTCGAAATCGCCGCGGTTTAGGGATTCCTCGGCGGCCTGCACGCGTGGGTCCGCGGCAGGTTCTGGTTCTGGGGTCTCGGTGCTGAGACCACTCAATTGAGGCCCAAGCTTCTCGACGAGCGTGGCAGTCCACTGCTCCAGCGCATCCTTGGGCTGGGCTCCCTCGAAGTTGGTAATCGGCTGGCCGGCAGCTAGGGCGACGGTGGTTGGCAGATTGCGCACGCCAAAGACCTGCGCTACCTGCGGGATAGCATCGGCGTCGATGTAGCCAACGATGAACTTGAGACCACCGGCCTCTGCGACAGCGCGCAGGTCATTCTTCAGTTGCTCGGAGGCGGGCGAACGCGAAGAACCGATGAGCGCAATAACGGGCACCTCGGCGGAACGGCGAATCAGTTCGGATTCGAAGTTAGCCTCGGTTACCTCGAAGAATGCAGAGACCCCGGAAGGCGCTTTCTCAGTCTCCTTTTGCTGCTTCAGCGCGCCCAAATCGAGGGCACCGCCTACATAAGGTCCGGTCACTTGTTTTCCTCCAAACGTCGATTCACAGACTCCACCTTTTGCGTCAACTGGCCAGTCACGCCTTCGCGGATATCGGCCTTGACTACAAGCGAGGTACGCGGCGAAACCTTGCGTACCGCGTCGGTGGCTTCCTTGATTACGGCAAAGACCTCATCCCATTCGCCTTCTAAAAGGGTAAACATGGCATTGGTCTCGTTGGGCAAGCCGGATGCGCGCACCACGCGGACGGCTTCGGCGACGGCTGCAGACATCTCCGCAGTTTCCTCGCCCACCACGGTTGGCGCGACAGAAAAAGCAACAATCATGTCCGCTATCCTACCTACGCTCCCAGCAGTGACGGTGCCAGTGGCGGCGGTCATCTTCCCTGCCGCCTGTATCACGCGGCCAGGCCACGATATGGGCAACGCGAGGCGGAATATTTTGGTTGCAGCCGGGGCAGATATAGAACTTGGTAGCCACCGCGCTGCCGATATGGCGCATGATGAAGGGCTCACCGTGGGTCCACTTTGGGCCCTCGACGGTCTGCGAACCTAGAAAGGTAGAACCGTCCTTAGGCAGCGGGCGCGGGCTGACGCGGTTTCTCCTGTTGCGGCGTGGCATTAGAAAAGACGCAGCTCGTTCGACTCGATGCCGCGCAGATCTTGGTAGTCAAGGATGACGCAGCGAATACCACGGTCCTCGGCCAGCGTACGGGCCTGCGGCTTGATTTCCTGGGCTGCAAACACGCCTTGCACGGGTGCCAGCAGCTCGTCACGGTTGAGAAGCTCCAGATAGCGCGTGAGCTGCTCGACGCCGTCTATACCACCGCGGCGCTTGACCTCAACCGCAACGAACTTATTGTCTTGGTCTTTGGCCATGATATCGACTGGGCCAATTGCGGTTGGATACTCGCGCCGAACGAGCGAATAGTCCTCGCCCAGGGTATCGATGTGCTCGGCGAGCAGCTCCTGCAGGTGCGCCTCGACGCCGTCCTTAACAAGCCCTGGATCCTCGCCCAACTCGACGGAGATGTCTTGGTGAATCTCCGCGATCGTGATACGCAGCTGCTCCCCCTTGGGGTTTTCAACGAGCCACAGCTGCTCGCCAGTGTCCTCGCCGTCGATGTCAGTGATGGCGGATTCCTCCAGCGTGCACGGCGGAGTCATCCAATTCAGCGGCTTATAGGCGCGGTCGTCGGCGTGGATCGACACGGAACCATCTGCCTTGACGAGGATGAGGCGATCGGCGACGGGCAAATGGGCATCCAAACGGCCGACATAATCAACTGAACAACGAGCGATGACTAAACGCATGCCCTCTACCCTATAGGTAGCCGCCTACTCCTTAGTAAAACGGGTAGCGCGCTGGCGCAGACGCCGATAGTCAGGACGTTGCAAGCGCTTGGAAGGCGCCGCCTCAATCCAGGCGGTAAGACCCATGATTCCGTGTAGGTCAGTGGCAATTTCGTATTCCTGATCCGCGAAGGAAAAGCGGATTACCTGGTTGGCGGCGGACATAAAAGCAGCCTCGTCATCGTCTAATTGACGAGTGCCAATTAGCTCGACGCCGAGGCGATTGAAACGAAGGTCTGCCTGGACCGAAACCGAACGCAGCTTGAAGTACTCCACGTATTCTCCGTTATAGCGCATCACGCCATGACGCCAAGAATGAGAGTTTTTAGCGGGAAGGGTTCTCAGCAATACAGAGGTCCCGCGCGCACGCAACTTGAAAAAGCGACGAGCAGCAAGGATAAAGCACAAAAGGATAGAAGCCGCCACGATGAGGAACAACCAGCCTAGACCTGAAATGTACATATCCTGCCGCTCCCTTTTAATCCTGAACCTGAAAGATTTTAGATAAAATTCTAGTATCTTCCCCAGCTGTTATGCCACTAAACCCCGTAGCAAAAGCGGTAGAAAAAGCGCCCCACCTTTCTGGTGAAAGAAAGGTGGGGCGCTTATGAGAGTGGAAGGGCTTTGCTGCCCGTTACTCTACCTAGCCCTTGGCGCGACGAAGCGCTCGCTGAGCGGCTTCACCACGGTTGTGGACAATAAACTCCTCGGACTTCTGGTCTTCGGAAGCCTGTGCCTCATCAACTTCGGTGGACCAAGTGGCCCAGTTGGCGAGGACAGTGATCTTGTCCTTGGACACGGAGAGGAAGCCACCCTGGACCGCGGCGACGAGGCGCTCGCCGTCGACTGGGTGGATGGTCACAACACCATTGTCGGCCAGCTGACCGACCAATGGCTCGTGGCCAGGAAGCACGCCGATCTCACCCTCAGTGGTCTCAGCCGTAACCAGCGTGGCCTTACCAGCCCACAGCTTACGCTCGACGGATACCAATTCAGCGGTGATGTCAGCCATGTGCCACTCCCTACTTCTCGGAAAGCTTCTTGTACGCAGCCTCGACGTCGTCCAAGCCACCCAGGCCGTTGAATGCCTGCTCTGGGTAGTGATCGAACTCGCCGTTGCAGATGCGCTCGAAAGCATCGATGGTCTCGGTCAGCGGGACGTAGGAGCCCGGCAGGCCGGTGAACTTCTCTGCGACGAAGAAGTTCTGGCCCAGGAAGCGCTCGATACGACGTGCGCGCTGAACGGTGACCTTGTCCTCCTCGGACAGCTCGTCCATACCAAGGATGGCGATGATGTCCTGGAGTTCCTTGTTCTTCTGCAGGATGTGAATGACGCGCTGCGCAACCTCGTAGTGGTGCTCGCCCACGATGGACGGCTCCAGAATACGAGAGGTCGAGGTCAGCGGGTTCACAGCCGGGTAAATACCCTTGGAAGCAATACCACGGTCCAACTCGGTGGTTGCATCGAGGTGGGCGAAGGTGGTGGCCGGAGCCGGGTCGGTGTAGTCATCCGCAGGGACGTAAACGGCCTGCAGAGAGGTAATCGACTTGCCCTTCGTGGAGGTAATGCGCTCCTGCAGGACACCCATCTCGTCAGCCAAGGTTGGCTGGTAGCCAACGGCGGAAGGCATACGCCCCAGCAGGGTCGAAACCTCAGAGCCAGCCTGGGTGAAACGGAAGATGTTGTCAATGAACAGCAGCACGTCCTGGTTCTGCACATCGCGGAAGTACTCCGCCATGGTCAGGCCGGACAGAGCCACGCGCATACGGACTCCTGGCGGCTCATCCATCTGGCCGAACACGAGGGCGGTGTCCTGGAGAACACCCATCTCTTCCATCTCGAGGAAGAGGTCGGTGCCCTCACGGGTACGCTCGCCGACGCCGGCGAAGACAGAGGTACCGGAGAACTCGCGTGCGATACGAGTAATCATCTCCTGGATGAGAACGGTCTTACCAACGCCTGCACCACCGAAGAGGCCGATCTTGCCGCCCTTCACGTACGGGGTCAGGAGGTCGATAACCTTAATACCGGTCTCCAGGATTTCGGTTTTGCCCTCGAGCTGGTCGAATGCTGGCGGCTCACGGTGGATGCCCCACTGCTCACCGTCGCGGCCCAGACCAGGCTGGTCGAGGCAGTCGCCCAGTGCGTTGAAGACGTGGCCCTTGACCACATCGCCGACTGGAACAGATATTGGCTTGCCAGTATCGGTCACGGTAGCGCCGCGGACGAGGCCGTCGGTCGGTGCCATGGAAACGGTACGGACGAGGTTGTCACCGAGGTGCTGAGCGACCTCGAGGGTGACGGTCTTTGCAACAGCCTCGAGAGAAATCTCGACGGTCAGTGCGTTGTACAGTGCCGGTAGTCCGCCACGCGGGAATTCCACGTCGACGACCGGACCGATGACGCGCACCACACGGCCGGCAACAGCCGACGACTGTGTGTTCTGCTCTTGCAGAGCTGAAGTCATAATCTAGTCACTTTCTGCGCTTTCGGCGAGCGCCCCAGCGCCACCGACGATCTCTGTAATTTCCTGGGTAATCTGTGCCTGACGAGCCTGGTTGGCCACGCGCGAGAGGTCCTTGACCAGCTCGGTTGCATTGTCAGTAGCAGACTTCATTGCGGTACGGCGTGCTGCGGACTCGGAAGCGGAAGCCTCCAAGAACATCGCAAAGAGGATACGAGAGACGTACTGCGGAAGCAGTGCCTCCATAAGAGTGTCAGCATCCGGCTCGAACTCGAAATCAGGCGAAACCTGATCCGTAGGCTCGGAGTCGGAAAGCGCGGACTCTCCGAGGTGGAATTCCTCATCCTCAATAACCGGAACCACCGGCAACAACTGCTGTGCACGCGCGGTTTGGGTCAGCATGGACTCAAACTCGGTGTACACAACGTGGACCTGGTCGAAGCCACGGATGCCTTCGCCCGGGGTGTTGAGGCCGTCGCGGTACTTGGCAGTACCTTTGGAACCTGCAATGAAGCCGTCGATCATGTGACGACGGACATCGTGGGTGGTCTCCCAGGACGGATCCTGCGAGAAACCAGCCCAGCTGCCTGCGACATCAGCTTCACGGAACTTGTAGAAGCCAACGCCCTTATTACCCGTGACGTAGCGGACGATCTCGTAGCCTTGCTTCTTGAGCAGGGCTTCGAGCTCGGCTGCCTTCTTGAAGATGTTGTTGTTGTAGCCACCACACATACCGCGGTCAGAAGAGACCACGAGAATAGCGGCGACCTTGCCATCTTCACGTTCACGAAGCATCGGGTGATCCAGCGAGCTGGCCGCTGCGAGCTTGTTCATCACATTCGCAAGCTCGTGTGCGTAAGGCTGTGAAGCCTCAACCCTAGCCTGTGCCTTGGTAATGCGCGAGGTAGCAATGAGCTCCTGTGCCTTGGTGATCTTCTTAGTGGAATTGACGGACCGGATTCGGTCGCGCAGTTCACGAAGATTAGCCATGGTGTTCGCTCCTCCCTTCTATTATCTCGACGGTTGATTCTTAGAGCTGTGCGGACTCTATTTAGCCGTCTTACGGGAGACGCTGAGCTCGGTCTTCTTTACCTCTGCCGCATCGAGCGCCTCGACCTCTGCCTCGGAGCCCAGATTGTGGCCCTCGGTGGTGCGGAAGGTCGGGGTGAAGTCCTTAGCAGCCTTGACGAGCGCATCCTTGGATTCGTCGGACAGAGGCTGGCCACCAGCGATCTGCTCGAATACCTGCGGGGTATTCGAGTGCAGGTACTCGTGTACCTCAGCCTCGAAGCGACGTACATCCTCGACGGGAACGACGTCGAAGATGCCCTGGTCAGCCAAGTAGATGGAAACCATCTGGAACTCGACTGGCTGCGGGGAGGACTCCGCCTGCTTGAGCAGCTCAACCAGACGCTCACCGCGCTCGAGCTGTGCCTTGGAGGCAGGGTCGAGGTCGGAAGCGAAGGCAGCGAATGCCTGCAGGTCACGGTAAGCAGCAAGCTCAAGACGCAGGTTACCGGCGACCTTCTTCATGCCCTTGGTCTGTGCAGCGCCACCCACACGGGAGACGGAGACACCGACGTTAATTGCCGGACGGACGCCCTGGTTGAACAGGTCGGACTCCAGGAAGACCTGGCCGTCGGTAATGGAAATAACGTTGGTCGGGATGAAGGCGGAAACGTCGTTCGCCTTGGTCTCGATGATCGGCAGTGCGGTCATGGAACCTGCACCCATGTCGTCGGAGAGCTTTGCAGCACGCTCCAGCAGACGGGAGTGGAGGTAGAAGACGTCGCCCGGGTATGCCTCGCGGCCCGGCGGACGGCGCAGCAGAAGGGAAATCGCACGGTAGGCCTCAGCCTGCTTGGTGAGATCATCGTAGATGACCAGGACGTGGTTGCCCTGGTACATCCAGTGCTGACCCAGGGCTGCACCGGAGAACGGTGCCAGCCACTTGAAGCCGGCGGCGTCGGAAGCCGGAGCTGCCACGATGGTGGTGTACTCCAGTGCGCCGTGCTGCTCCAGGGTGTGGCGGACTCCAGCGATGGTGGAGCCCTTCTGGCCGATAGCGACGTAGATACAACGTACCTGCTTGTCCTTGTCGCCAGACTCCCAGTTAGCCTTCTGGTTCAGGATGGTGTCGATGCAGACTGCGGTCTTACCAGTCTTACGGTCACCAATGACCAACTGACGCTGACCACGACCAATCGGGGTCATTGCGTCAATAGCCTTGATGCCAGTCTGCATCGGCTCTTCAACCGGCTGACGCTGCAGCACGGAAGGTGCCTGCAGCTCGAGGACGCGGTCCTCTTCAGCGGCGATTGGGCCCAAGCCGTCGATCGGCTGGCCCAGTGGGTTGATAACGCGGCCGAGGAATTCCTCGCCCACAGGGATGGAAAGGACTTCGCCAGTCCTCTTGACCTCGTCGCCCTCGGTGAGGGACTCGAAGTTGCCCAGGACAACGACACCGATGGAGTTGGTGTCAAGGTTCTGTGCGACGCCGATAACGCCGCCTGGGAACTCGAGCAGCTCATTCGCCATAACGGATGGCAGGCCAGAAACCTGCGCAATACCGTCAGCTGCCGAAATGACCACGCCGACCTCCTCACGGGAGGCCTCCGCGGAGTAGCTCGAGGTGTAGTTCGCAATCGCGCTACGAATCTCATCGGAGGAGATCGTCAGCTCCGCCATGTTCTTCCTGCTCTCGGTAGTATCTTCCAGCAATTACTTAATCATTTCTGTCGTTTCGGCCTGACTTAAGCCATCTTGGCACGCAGGCGGGCAATCTTGCCTGCCGTGGAGCCGTCGATAACTTCGTCGCCGACGCGGATGGTCATACCACCGAGGAGGCTGGTGTCAACCTCAGAGTGAATGGACATCGCACGACCATAAATTTTGCCCAGCTTCTCAGCGAGTGCTGCACGCTGGCTATCATTCAGCTCACCCGCGGTGGTAACACGAGCAATGGTGCGACCCTGCAGCTTAGCTGCGTAGTCGGCCAGTGCCGCGACATCATCGATCGGGTTCTGCTCAGGGCGGCCGATGGCCTGGAGCGCGAGCGCCTCAGAGAACATCGTTACCTTGCCGTAGAGCACGCTTGCCAGCAATCCGCGCTTACGTGCGGACGTAGCAGTTCGGTCGGAAAGCAGCTGGGTCAGCTCTGCCTCGTTCTTCAGGATGCTAGACAGGCGGAAGAGCTCGTCTTCTACCTGGCCCAGCTGGCCCTGAGCCTCAGCACCGCGCAGAAGAGCGCGGCGGCCGAGAGACACGAGACCCTTGACGAAGTCACGGGAGGTGGACCACTGCTCGGCAGCAGAAGCTTCGATCACCTGGGTGGCGACCGGAGCAATCTTTGCACCGAAGAGGTTCTGCACCAGTGACTTGCGGTTTGCAGCCGGAACGGCGGCGTCGGTTAGCGCGACGCGCAGTTCGCGGTCAGCATCAAGGACATCAACGACCTCGAAAAGGTCGAGACCTGCCTGTGCCGCCGTCGCAATCGCATCGTCCTGCGCCAGAATCTGATCCAGCTGGGACTCTACGTGTGCGAGGGCTTCGCGGCTAGCTGCCTTCATAGTTGCCTACTTTCCGGCCGGTGCCACAGAATCGAGCTCGGACAGGAAGTTGTCAATCGTGGAGGACTGCTTGGTTGCGGAAGAAAGTTCGCCGCCCAGCAGCTTCTCAGCCAAGTTGATGGAGTTCTGTCCGATATCGGAACGCAGCTCAGAGATGACCTGTGCACGGGAAGCTTCCAGCTGCTTCTCGCCAGAGGCGACAATGCGGCGGGATTCTTCCTCAGCCTGGGTCTTAGCTTCAGCCTCGATCTGCTTGCCGCGCTCGCGCGCCTGCTCGCGGATCTCTGCAGCTTCTGCACGTGCGTCAGCAAGCTGTGCGTTGTACTTCTCGAGAGCAGCCTTAGCTTCAGCCTGCTGAGCCTCAGCACGCTTCATGCCGCCCTCGATGCGGTCCTCGCGCTCCTGGAGCATCTTGTTGTATGCCGGAAGAACGAACTTCCAGAACAAAATCAAGATGACAACGAAACAGATCAAAGACCAGAAAATGTCATAGTTCTTGGGCAGAAGAACGGAGAAGCTGCCGGAACCCGGGTTCTCCTCCCCCGCCGCAAGCGTATAAAAGACGTTGTTCATGTGGTCTCCAGTCTTAAAAGGTTGGTTTAGGAAAACGCGAACTTTTTAGAACAGGAAGCCTGCAACGAGGCCGATAAGTGCAAGAGCCTCGGTGAAGGCGATACCCAGGAACATGGTGGTACGCAACTGGCCGGCCATTTCAGGCTGGCGTGCCATAGCCTCAACGGTCTTGCCGGCAACGATGCCGATACCGATACCAGGGCCGATTGCGGCGAGGCCGTAGCCAACAGCCTTCAGGCTGTCGAGGTTAGCGGCAGCATCCTGTGCAAGAATGATTTCGTTCATGGTGAAAGTCGTTCCCTTTCGTATGTCCTGCCCGCAGGTTTACGGACAGGGAGATAGTTTCTGTGAAGTTGAGATTATTCTCGGTCGCGCTCGTCGACCTCGTCCTTAGTGCGAATCCGCGTGCAGGGACAGTTCGATGTACACCGCCGTCAAAAGCGCGAAGATGTAGGCCTGCAGGAAGATGACCAGGAGCTCGAACAGGCTGAAAGCCAGTCCCAGAACAATGGTCAAACCGGACAGTGCCGTCCAACCGTTCAGCTGCCAGAAGAAGAAGTTCGAAGCAGAGAAGAGAAGGACCAGAATGATGTGTCCTGCCAAGAAGTTCGCCATGAGACGAATGGCGAGGGTAACTGGTCGCAGAATGAAGGTCGAGAAGAACTCGATCGGCACAACGAGCAAGTGCAAAGCCGGCGGCAGGTTAGGAATAACCACCGAGGACTTGATGAACTTGCCGAAGCCATAGCGCTTTGCGCCGGCGTAAATCATTGCGATGTACGACACGACTGCAAGGACGATAGGCATGCCGATACGACCATTCGGCGAGATGTTGAGTCCCGGGATGATGGTCGGCACATTCATAAACAGGACTGCGAAGAAGATCGTCGCGATTACCGGAAGGAATCGCTTGGCCTCCTTAGTACCCAAAATATCTTCGGCGATGTGGATACGGACGAAATCGACCGCATTCTCGCCGACGTTCTGCAGACCCTTCGGAACCAGCTTCGGGTTCTTGAAAGCCAGCATGAAAAGAACCACCAATACCAGCGTCATCAAGATGCGCACCAGCATTAGGCGATCAAGCGCGAACCATCCGTCGGCAAAGTCGCCGAAGAACAGATGGTCAGCATCTACTTGCCCCGGGAAGAATTCTTCACCCAGATCAGGCGCGTGGAAGTGCCCTTTCATGGCCAATGTTGTAACGCTCAGCGTTCTCTCCCGTGTTAGGGCCGCCGCAAAATAACTTTGCGGACGGTGCGATGGACGTCTCAAGCTCTCTGCCACGACTTCGGACTCCGTCGCACATCTTCGAAGAAGTGACAGGGATTGACCGCGCGGGATCCAATGCAAAAATCTCGGTCCCGTGGTAACCCGCGAGAAATAATATCAGTTCAGGGCCTCATTCACGTGTACCAGGGTAGGCACGGGTTGGCACCCGTAGCTCGCGGGCGATTTTTTGGCTGAAATAGCGCCCATGACTAGGCAAAAGCCCCCGTATGGCCTTTGTCACAAACGGTTTTTGTACACCACCTCGGGGGTGGAATTAACACCCTTTCCACATCTTCCCCCAAGGAAATTAAGACTAAAGGGCTCGTGTTATATCCCCGCCGCCCTTTTTCAGGGTGGCTAATGCACATAAGAGACGCGGGCACTGACGACGCCCCAGGCCTCGGTACCCAGCGTTGCGATAAGGGCCAGAACTACGGTGACAAAGAGCGCCATCTTATCGTAGAAGTCCATGTCGCGAATGACCGCGAGGATGACAATCAGCACCAGCAATTTGATGAGCCAGCTACCCATAACGACGATGATCGTGTTGGTGGGGCTAGTCTTCGATGCGGCAAGCACGGAAAGAACCGTCAGCAGGACAAAACCGCCGCCGATGCCGGCACCGACAAGCACTCCCCAAATCCCCGGCATTCCACGCATGCCACCCCACACAGCGAGCGAGATAATCGTGATGGCCACCAGCGCAATCGAGCCGAAGCGCAGTGCACGCTTGAGCGGCAAAACTGGGTCGTCAAAGTCATCCACGTTGTTTAATGCCGCGTTCGTCATCGGATCAGTCATAGGCCAAAAGCCTACCGCACTACGACAGCCCGAGACTCCTAGGCGGGATCGGTATGCGCCACCACCGTGGTAGCCCGGTTACTTGGGCCAAGCTTGCCCCGGCGCAGAGGAATGAGCGTGACGCCGAATGCCACCCCCAGCGCGATGGCGGTAAGGGCGACGGCAACGGGCCACGGGACGATGGAAAAGGACACCGCGCCGAAGGCTACCGCTGAGACCCACAGGTATAGCACCAAGACGGTGCGGCGGTGGGTATGGCCGAGTGAAAGCAGGCGGTGATGAATGTGCGCCTTATCGGCAGAAAAGGGCGATCGGCCCTGCGAAAGGCGGCGAATAACCGCCCAGACAAGGTCCAAGACTGGAATAAACACAGCTGCGGCGACCACAATGAAAGGCGATGCGAGCGCCACCATGTCAACGGTGCCATACAGCGACATGTTGATCTTGCCGGAAGCAGAGGTGGAAGCTGCGGCCAACAGGAGACCGATGAGCATCGATCCACTGTCGCCCATAAAGATGCGCGAAGGCTCAAAGTTGTGCGGCAGGAAGCCCGCACAGATACCGACCAACGCAGCAGAGATGATCGCCGGCGGATAGGCAGAGACTGCCCCACCCTGGTCATGCAGAACCGTGATGGAAAAGATCAAGATGGCACCACCTGCAATTAGCCCTAAGCCAGCGGCGAGACCATCAAGACCGTCCACAAAGTTCATTGCGTTAATGAGCAGCACCGTAAAGAAGGTTGTCAAGAGTGTGCCCTGGATTTGATCGAGCAACACCGTAGTTCCGCCGTCGATTGGAATAAACAGAAGCGTCCAGGTAAGGCCAAGGCCGCTCATGATTCCAGCGGCGAGCAATTGGCCGACCAACTTCACCATCGCACCCAGTTCGAGGGCGTCGTCGATGACGCCCACGAGCACGATGGCTAGCGCCGCCCAGACCACGGCATTCATCTCAGGGGTCACTGGCATGAAACCGCGAGTCAAGGCTGGAAGCTGGGCGGCTAGGAACACTGAGGTACCGAAACCGGTAAACATTGCCACGCCACCCATCTGCGGGGTGGGCTGGGAATGCGAATCGCGCAGGCGAATCTCTGCCACCCGCCCAGTGCGGACGAGGAAGCTACGTACCAAGCCCGTGGCAAGGTAGGTAAAGGTCGCTGCAACCAAAATGACAAGCGCTAGCTCGCGCAGCGGTACACCGGTGCCACTCACACAATCTCCTTTTGTTTAGGCAGTGGGGCGAGTGCGCAGCGACTCGGCGCTCACGCCAATGACCTCGGCGATTTCTTCGGCAGAAAGCGCGCCCTCACGCAGCAGGTATGGGTGCTCAGCGGACAAATCGATGATGGTGGAAGGCTTGCCAACGGCAGTCTCGCCACCGTCCAAGTAAACGGTAACGGCTTTACCAAGCTGCTGCTTTGCGGCCAGCGCGGTGGTCGGTGGCTGATGCCCGGAAATATTCGCGGAGGACACAGCCATCGGTCCAACCTCACGCAGAAGCTCGATGGCAATGGGATGCAGCGGCATGCGCAACATAACCGTGCCGCGGGTATCTCCCAAGTTCCATGGCAAGGAAGGCGCCTGCGGGACCACGATGGAAAGGCCACCGGGCCAAAAGGCCTCGACGAGTGCTCGCGCAGTATCGGTGTACTCCGCGACGAGACCGCGGATGGTGTCCCAGGACCCCACGAGGACCGGAACGGGCATATCAGGGCCACGCTGCTTGGTTGCAAGGAGGCTGGCCACAGCGTCGTTGTCGAAGGCGTCGCAGCCGAGGCCGTACAACGTGTCAGTAGGCATCACGACGAGGCGGCCAGACTTTGCTGCTTTGACCGCGATGGCTAGGCCTTCTTCACGCTCTGCCTTATCGGCACAGTTATAAATCTTTCCTTGCATTCTTTCCTCACTTCGTGTGTTCAGACCAACCTACTGTACTCCCGTAGGAGTGGCGGTCGCACTTTTAATAGCAGTTACAAAACGCGCGGTACCTGTTAGGTCTCGCAGCACTGCGACAGCGTGGAATCGCCCAGAATTCAGCAACGCAACTTGCACAGCCTCGCTCGTGGCATCGTCGTGCTCGATGCCTACTTTCCCGCCGGGACGCAGTAACTTCGCAATGCGAGGCACGAGACAGTCGATGACCTCCATGCCATCGGCGCCGCCGAAGACCGCCATGTGCGGGTCGCGGTAGACCTCGGGCTCTAGGTCCGGTGTCTCCGGAACATAAGGCGGATTCGTGAGCACGAGATCCACGGTGCCGTCGAGTTCGGCCAGAAGCGAGAAGTCTGTTGCATCGCCGTGGACCAGATGCACGTCTTGGGCAAGATTGCTGCGGGCAAAAGGCAGCGCATCTTCAGAAAGCTCGACCGCGAATACATCCGCGTCCGGCCGCTCATTCTTTACATAGGCGGCCAGTGCCCCGCTGCCGGTGCACAGATCAACAACGCGAGGCTTGGCGACGTCGCGAAGCACCCGCACTCCCCAATCCGCCAGGACTTCCGTTTCTGGGCGTGGAATAAACACGCCCGGGCCTACCTTGAGCTCGAGCGGGCCAAACCAGGCCGTGCCCAGAATGTGCTGCAGCGGCTCGCGGGCCTCACGGCGTGCGACCCAGCCCTCATAGGCGATGGCAAAGCCGGGAATCGGTTGGGCATCCAGTGGGATGTCCATATGCCCACAACCAATGAGCTCGGAGGCAAGCACTCGTGCGTCCCACTCCGGGCTAGGTACTCCAGATGCGCGAAAGCGCTCCGCGGCATCGCGAAGCGCCATTGCGTAGGTATCCACCTCTAGTCTTCCGCCTCCAAGCGCTCGGCGCGCTCTTGAGCCTGTAAAGCGGTGATCAGATCCTGCATATCGCCGTTGAGAACGGAATCCAGGTTATTCGCCTTGTAGCCGATGCGGTGATCAGTGATGCGGTTTTCCGGCCAGTTATAGGTGCGGATACGCTCGGAGCGGTCCAAGGTGCGCACCTGGGATGCACGTTGCTCCCCTGCCTCAGCCTCACGGGCTTCGCGCTCGATCTGATCCAGGCGTGCCTGCAGCACCTGCAGTGCGCGGGCCTTGTTCTGAATCTGGGAACGTTCCTTCTGGCAGGTGACCACCAGGCCAGTCGGCAGGTGGGTAATGCGTACTGCGGAGTCAGTGGTGTTAACGCCCTGGCCGCCCTTACCGGACGAGCGGTAGACGTCGATGCGCAGGTCCTTTTCGTCGATGTTGACGGATTCGACCTCATCCGGCTCCGGGTAAACCAACACGCCGGCAGCTGAGGTCTGGATGCGGCCCTGAGACTCGGTCACCGGAACGCGCTGGACGCGGTGGACGCCGCCCTCGAACTTGAATACGGACCAAGCGCCGTCGCGAGACGGGGTCTTGGACTTAAACGAGATGGACATGTCCTTCACGCCGCCCAAGTCGGACTCGTTGAGGCCCAAGACCTCCCACTGGAAACCAGCTTTGTCGGCATAACGCTCGTACATTCGCGCGAGATCGCCTGCGAACAATGCGGCCTCCTCGCCGCCGGCACCAGCCTTGATCTCCATAATGATGTCTTCGGAGTCGTGCTCGTCACGCGGAGCGAGTAGGTCAGCGAGCTTTTCCTCCAGTTCAACGACGAGCGGCTCGAGGCGGTCGACTTCGTCCTGGAAGTCATGGTCCTCGTAGGCCATTTCCTTGGCATCTTCGAGGTCCTGACGAGCCTGCTCTAGCTCATTGTTGACCGCGACGATTGGACGCAGCTCGGCATAGCGCTTAGACAGCTTACGGAACATCGTCTGATCGCCAGCGACCTCAGGATCGCCCATCTGCATCTCGATGCCCTGGTACTCGGAGACAATGTCGTCTACGAGGGAAACTTGATTAGCCATTAGATGTAATCCTCAGCTTCCTTGTCAGCGACCATCGGCGCCGAGCTTGCCACCTGCATCAAGAACTCGCCGTTGGAGCGGGTCTTCTTCAGCTGCTTGATGAGCAAGTCGATAGCGGCGAAGGAATCCAAACCAGAAAGGATGCGACGCAGCTTGGTCATGATGCGCGCTTCCTCCGGAACGAGCAGCAGCTCGTCCTTGCGGGTTCCGGATGGGTTAACGTCCACGGCCGGGAAGATGCGACGCTCGGAAATGGCGCGGTCGAGCTTGAGCTCGGCGTTGCCGGTGCCCTTGAACTCCTCGAAGATGACCGTGTCACCGGTGGAGCCGGTCTCCACCATCGCGGTGGCGATGATGGTAAGGGAACCGCCGTTTTCGATATTGCGGGCAGCACCCAGGAAGCGCTTCGGTGGGTAGAGCGCATTGGAATCCACACCACCGGAGAGGATGCGGCCGGATGCTGGGGAGGAGTTGTTGTAAGCACGGCCCAGGCGGGTAATCGAGTCCAAGAGAACCACGACGTCCTTGCCCTGCTCCACCAAGCGCTTCGCGCGCTCGATGGCCAACTCGGCAACGGAGGTGTGCTCTGATGGCGGGCGGTCGAAGGTAGAGGCAATGACCTCACCCTTGACACTGCGCTGCATGTCGGTGACCTCTTCTGGGCGCTCGTCTACTAGGACGACCATGAGGTAGCACTCTGGGTTATTTGCGGAAATCGCGTTGGCGATGTTCTGCAAAATGGTGGTCTTACCGGCCTTCGGCGGGGAAACAATCAGCGCACGCTGGCCCTTGCCGATAGGCATGATGAGGTCGATAACGCGGGTGGTCAGGATCTTCGGATCCGTTTCCAGGCGCAGACGCTGGTTCGGGTACAGCGGGGTCAGCTTGGAGAAGTGAGGACGGTCCTGTGCCGCTGATGGCTCCATGCCGTTTACCGTGTCAACCTGCACCAACTGGTTGTACTTGCGGCGATTACGGCCATTGCCGTGGGTATGAGTTGGGCCAGAGACCTTGACCTGGCCGGTCACGGCGTCGCCAGAGCGCAGGCCCAAGCGCCGGACCAAGTTGTTGTTGACAAAGACGTCAGAGCTTGCCGCGCGGTAACCAGTGGTGCGCAAGAAAGCCACGTTGTTGTCGACGACCTCGAGGATGCCGCCTACTGCCTGGACTTCATCGCCCTCGCGGATCTGGAGATCGTTGCCGCCACCGTTGTTGTCATTACCACCGCGGTTGCGGCGGTTGCGGCGGTTGCGGCGGTTGCGGCGGCCGCCACCGTTGTTGTCATCGTCATCATGGCGGCGGTTGCGGTTGCCGCGGTTGCGCTCACCGTTATCACGGTTGTCACGGTTGTCACGGTTATTGTTATCGCGATTGTCGTTAGAGTTCTCGGAATCCTTGTTTGATTCCTTGTTCGACTCCCTGTTCGACTCCTTAGCCTCTTCCTTAGCGCCCTCCTGCTTTGCCTCGGCGTTCTCGCGCTCCTGGCGGCGGGCGCGGTTGCGGCGGGCACGGCGAGCCTGGGAGCGCGACTCGTAGCGCTGCTCCTCGTTCTTCTCACCCTTTTCTTGGGCCTTTTCTTGAGCCTTGTCTTCGCCACTATCCTTGGCGTTATCCTCAGCCTTTGCCGGCTTCTCTTCAGCAGGCTTACGTGTGCGGCGCTGTCGCTTTTCCGCCTTTTCCGCCTTCGCAGGTACCTGGCCAGTGCTCAGGGCGGTGATCAGATCGCCCTTGCGCAGACCCGAGATGCCGCGCAGGCCGCGCTCTGCAGCCAGCTTGCGCAGTTCCGGCAGCTTCATGGATGCGTAATCCTGTGCTGCGGCTTTGTCCGTATTGCTCACGGATATCCTTTCGTCGCTTCACCAGCGTCTAAATGCTTTTCGCCTGCAGTCCGGCTTAAGCGCTGGAAGCCAATCTGTATTTTTATGGTGCATGCCGCCACAAGCGGGAAGCCGCGGGCGGTGAGATATCTAGGCCTCTCCTCTGGGAAAAGGAATGTCACGGAGGAGAATTGATAGAAGGCGACTGCGAGCGAGAAAAAGAAACGCTCTGCGGCGCTTCTGCAATACTCGGTTACGCGGGAGCTTTCCTAAAATTCGGGCTAGACCGCGTCAGTCACGAGCCACTATACCGTATTAGCATCCCGCGCCGGAAGTGACACCGCTAAAGTAGGACTCATGCTTTCTACCATGCAGGATATCCCCCTGTCCCTGACCCGCATCCTGGAATACGGATCGACGGTGCATGGGCAGACGCAGGTGACCACGTGGCGCAACCATAGCGAGCCGGAAACCACCGACTTCGCCGCCATCGGCGCACGCGCGGCCGCATTCGCGCACGCATTGCATGATGAGTTGGGCATTACTGGGGACCAGCGCGTGGCATCTTTCATGTGGAACTGTGCTGAACACCTAGAGGTCATGTTCGCCAGTGCCTGCAAGGGTGCTATTTTCACCCCGCTAAACAAGCAGTTAATGAATGATCAGATTCGCCACATCATTAACCACTCCGAAGCGGAAATTGTAGTTGCCGATCCGCGCTTAAAAGATCAGCTGGCTAAGGTCTTAAACGGCGTAAAAACCGTGCGTGCGGTGGTTCTCATTGGTCTAACCGATCCCGCCGACTACCTGGGCAAGTTTGGCGCTGGCATCG
Source organism: Corynebacterium sp. c25Ua_89 (assembly GCF_047459735.1). NCBI lineage: Bacteria > Bacillati > Actinomycetota > Actinomycetes > Mycobacteriales > Corynebacteriaceae > Corynebacterium > Corynebacterium sp. c25Ua_89. The sequence continues at coordinate 324,563 of NZ_JASBOD010000001.1, read as the reverse complement.
AGGTCTATTCCTATGAGGCGCTACTCGACGGCCGCCCTACCGAGTACAACTGGCCTGAGCTAGACGAGCGGACGTCGGCCGCCTTGTGCTATTCCACCGGCACCACTGGCGCGCCCAAAGGCGTGGTCTATTCCCACCGCGCGCTCTACCTGGAGAGCATGCAGTTGCGCGCCTCCGATTCGCTGTGCGTTACCCACGGCGAGACCTTCCTGTGCTGCATCCCGATTTATCACGTGCTCAGCTGGGGCGTTCCCTTTGCCGCCTTTATGACGGGCACGCCACTAGTGCTTCCCGACGCCGACGTATCGGCACCGACGCTTGCTAGCATCATCGCCGCCACCTCGCCCCGCGTGGCGCATGGCGTACCCACCATTTGGATTCAGCTTTTCGCGCACTATCTCAAAAATCCCCCAAACCGTATGACGCTGACCGAGATCTTCGCCGGCGGCTCCCCCGTCCCGCCGCAGCTGATCAAAATGTGGGAGGAGCGCTACGGCGTCGACGTCGTGCACGTGTGGGGCATGGTGGAAACCACAACGGTGGGCACGGTGGCCCGCCCGCCCCAGGGTGCTGATGGCGATACCCGCTGGGCATACCGCATATCCCAAGGACGCTTCCCGGCCTCCTTGCAATACCGTGTGGTCAATGACGGCGTCGTCGTGCCCAAGTCCGACCGCAATGCCGGCGAGATCCAGGTCCGCGGCAACCTCGTTACCGGCTCCTACTACCACTCGCCCACTTCTGAACCGGGCGGTAGTGCCGACGAGTTCCGCGGCAAGCAAGTCGAGGATGCCGAATCCAAATTCACCGCGGATGGCTGGCTGCGCACTGGCGACGTCGGCTCGGTAACGGAAGACGGCTTCTTGACCGTCGAAGACCGCGCCCGCGACGTCATCCGCTCTGGCGGCGAGTGGATCTATTCCGTCCAGCTCGAAAACCTCATCATGGCTAACCCCGTCGTCGTGGAAGCCGCCGTCATCGGTTATCCGGATAAACAGTGGGTGGAACGCCCTCTGGCGGTAACGGTGTTGGCGCCAGGGTTTTCTCCGACAATCGAAACCGCCGAGCGCATCCGCGAGGGTATGCGCAAGGAGCTGCCTTCGTGGATGCTGCCGGAGTACTGGACCTTCGTAAAGCACATCGACAAAACCTCGGTGGGCAAGTTCGATAAGAAGGACCTGCGTTCACACTTGGCTGAAGGCGAATACAACATCATTCGGCTGAAAGGCCCCGGCGAGTCGCAGCGCCTAGATGACTTGCCGCAGCATTTCCCGCCCCGTGATTAGCCCCCCCCCGGATTAAACGCGAATATTTCCGGGTTAATATGGATAAGACCGCTCTCCTTATAGACTAGGACGACAATGACTTATCCGCTTCTAGACAAATACGGCCGCAGGGCCCGCGACCTGCGCGTTTCGCTTACTGATCGCTGCAATCTCCGCTGCACGTATTGCATGCCGGCCGAAGGGCTCGAGTGGTTTCCCACCGCAGAAACCTTGAGCGATGAGGAAACGATCCGCCTTATCCGCATCGGCGTCGAAAAGCTAGGCATCCGCCAGGTACGTTTCACCGGCGGCGAACCGCTCCTGCGCAAATCTTTGGAGAAGATTGTCGCTGCTACTAAGCAATTGCGCACCGACGAAGGTAAATCACCGTCTACCGCACTGACCACGAACGGCTTGGGCCTCGACCGGCGTATCGATGGATTGGTGGAAGCAGGCCTCGACCGCGTGAACATCTCGCTCGATACCACCGACCGCGAGCTTTATGCCCGGCTAACCCGGCGCGACCGCATCCAGGATGTCTTCACAGCCATCGAAGCCGCGGCGCGCGCCGGGCTGCACCCGGTCAAGGTCAACGCGGTAGTGATGCCGGGCATTAACGAGGATTCTATTATCCCGCTGGCGGAATACTGCATTGAACAAGGCGCACAGCTGCGTTTTATCGAGCAGATGCCGCTGGGCCCCCGCGATAAGTGGCGGCGCGAGGATATGGTGACCGCGGACGATATCTTGGCCCACCTTGGCGAGTCCTTCGAGCTCTCCCCCGCTGATGAGCCGCGCGGCTCTGCCCCGGCATCACTGTGGAATGCATATCGCGGAGGCCGCAAGATAGGACAAATCGGTGTCATCGCCTCAGTCACCCGCTCCTTCTGTGGTTCCTGCGATCGCACGCGCCTGACAACTGACGGCGCGGTGCGCAATTGCCTATTCGGTAATTCGGAGACCTCTCTTCGCGACCTCATGCGCGCGGGCGCCAGCGATGAAGAGCTCATGGAGGCATGGGCCGCAGAAATGTGGGCGAAGCTGCCCGGCCACGGCGTGAATGACGAGGGTTTCTTGCAGCCGGATCGCTTGATGGCAGCAATCGGTGGCTAAAGGCTAAGGAACTAGGTTGAAAAGCATGCGCACCCCACAAGAACACTTCGAGGCGATAATGTCTCACGCCCGGCCGGTGCCGGTAGAGGTATTTCCGGAAGCCCAGCCAGTCAACGAGACACTTCTGGGCCGCGTTATTGCAGAAGACGTCGCTGCGCGCCTAGCGGTGCCGCCTTTTAGCAACTCTGCGATGGATGGTTTCTTGGTACACCTAAAGGATCTGGTTGAGCTGCCTGCGCGTTTGCCCGTCGCAGGCGACGTTCCGGCGGGCCAAGCACCCAAGGAGGTGCCAGCGGGCAAGGCGGTGCGCATCATGACCGGCGCGCCGGTTCCGGAGGACAACGATGGCCTAGTCGTAGTCCCGGTGGAGTTGACCGATATTCCAGCCGGCCCACACGAGCTGCCGAGTGAGGTCACCATCAACGAGACGCCAAGGCGCACGCACATCCGCCCTAAGGGAGAAAACGTTCGGGAGGGCGCGACCATCGCCAAGCCGGGTACCGTGGTCGATGCCGGCCTTATTGCCGCGCTGATTTCGGCTGGCATCACGCATGTTCGCGTCTACCGCCCCGTTCTCGTAGGCGTGGTCTCCTCCGGCGACGAACTGGTCGAGGGCTCGAGCCTCGAGCCGGGCCAGTTGCCCGATTCGAATGGGCCGATGATCGAGTCGCTGATTCGCTCCACCATCCCGCATGCGGTGGTAACGCACATGCGCTCTTCCGACTCCCCGGAGCAGCTGCGCGAGACGATTGAGCAGCTGTTTTATTCCCACGAGGTTGTAATCACGACGGGCGGTGTTTCCGCCGGTGCCTTCGACGTCACGCAGACCGCGCTTCAGGCCGCAGAGGACTGTGAGGCTTGGTTCGGCGGGGTCAAGCAAAAGCCGGGCACGCCGCAAGGTTTTTCCCTCTATGGAGGTTTGCCAGTTATCTCCCTGCCGGGCAATCCCGTAGCGGCGTTTGTTTCCTACCACCTTTATGTTTCGCCTTTCCTCGAGGCCTTGAGCGGGCGCCCTGCCCGCACGAAGGTCTGCAGCGGACGCACCATCGTCGCGCGCGCCGGGGAGGCCTTCCCCATAGCGCACAAGCACGGCACGGCATTTGTGCCCACGCGCTTGGAGTTCGGCGAGGCCGTCGTGGCGTACCCCTTTGCCAGCGGGTTGAGCAGCCACTTTGTGGCCTCGCTCCACGGCACGTGCGGCCTGGTTGAGGTGACCTCCGAAATTCAGGCTGGCGATGAAGTCCGCGTGGTTGTCTATTAATTCTCGATTAGGACTTAATTAGACTAGACCCCATGAAATTTACCCATCTCAATTCTTCCGGCTCCGCCTACATGGTGGATGTGACAGAAAAGCAGCCCACCGTCCGCTCCGCTACCGCGCAAGGCGAGGTCGCGTGTTCTCCTGATGTTCTTTCTGCGCTTCGCGACGGCACGGTTCCCAAGGGCGACGTGCTAGCGGTCGCGCGCATCGCCGGCATCTCGGCGGCCAAGAAGGTCCCGGAACTGCTTCCCCTCGCCCACACCATCGGCGTGCATGGTTGCTCGGTCGATCTGGAAATCCGAGACGACCACGTCTTCATCGAGGCAACGGTGCGAACCGCCGATCGCACCGGTGTGGAGATGGAGGCGCTTACCGCGGTCAACGTTGCGGCGCTGTCCATCATCGATATGGTAAAAGGCGTCGACCGCTCCGCATTTATCCGCCGCTGTGGGATCACCGCAAAGTCCGGTGGCCGTTCCGGCGACTGGAGCCGCGAGCTTCCTAAAACCTAAGCAATGCTGAACTACAAACCGCACGAGCTAGGAGTCATCATCCTGGCAGGCGGCCACGGCACCAGGATGGGCGGGCGCGATAAGGGTTCGGTGCGTGTGCGGGGCGAAAGGCTTGTCGACGTCGTGCGCAGGCAGCTTCCTTATGGCGCGCCGGTCTGCGTGGTTTCCCCGTTTCCGCTGGGCCTGCCGCAGGTATGCGAAAATCCGCTTTTTGGTGGGCCTGCAGCTGGCATCGCGGCAGGCTTAAAAAACCTGGAAGCACGTAGTTTAGCGCCACTTCGCTATATCGCAGTGCTATCTGTGGATGCGCCGGATTCGCCCCAAATGCTGCCAAAGTTGTTGGAAAAACTCGCCGCCTGCGAAGCGCAAAGCTCGATTCCCTCGGTAGCGGCGGCTTTAAGCGGCGATTTTATCCAGCCGCTGTGCGCGCTGTGGCGCTACGACGGCCTGCGCCAAGCGGTAGATTCCTTCGACTGCCTGCACAACAAATCAGCCCGCAGGCTGTTGCACACAGTCCCTCGCCTCATCGCGGTGCCGGGTACAGGCGCGGAAATGGACTACGATACCTTGGCTGAACTCGCCGAATGGGAGCGCCGCCGAGCGTAGTAAGTAACCGCGCTTATCAGTTACTCTTCGCATCCCGGAAGATATCCCCGAGCAAAGGGAGAACGACACCCAAGGTGTCAGCAACTGCGCCGCAGGAGGACGCGGAATTGATAATCAGCGAGCCACAGCCGCGGTCAGTCATGCCAATGACCCCGCGGGAAAGGCCAGTCTTGTGCGAACTCTCCAGACCTTTGAGCAGCACCTGGGTTTCCAGCCCGTGAAGGCGGGCAGCGATGAACTCTTCGGTTACTTCAGGTGTGTAGTTGGTGGGACCGACGCCAGTACCTCCGATGACCACAATGACGTCGACGCCAACCTGTACTTGCTCGCGCAGCGCTTCGGCCACGCGGGCGTAGCCTTCCGCAACGACATCGTGGCTCGTCACTTCGAGCCCCTGAGCCAACAAAAGCTCCTTGGCCAAAGTGCCTGCAGAATCAGGCTTTGCGCCGCTCAAAACGCGGTCAGCGGTGACGATTATGGCAGCGGTGGCAGGTTTCATTTGGGCGTCCTTTACCTCGGTTTAATAGTGTGACATTTTTAACAGAAGCGAGTCATAAGCAGCGGTTTCCCACCCCTTGATGGGTTAACCAGCGAAAGGTCGGTATGTGAAATGTTTTCGCAACACTAATGTTTCCTAATTAAACTCGGAGAACTCCGTAGAAAATGTCTCCTTTTAAGGTAATTGAAACTAAATTGGACAGGGACAGTTTCTACGAAAATACTGAGGAAAAATGACTGCACTTGATACGTCGGGCAAGACCATCCAAGGATGGAACCCCGAAGAAAAAGACCACTGGGATTCCAAAGTTGCGTGGCGAACCTTGTGGGTTTCCACCTTCGTGCTGATCATCGGTTTTGCAACGTGGTACCTCGTTTCCGCAATTGCACCGATGCTCAACCAGATCGGCTTCGATCTCAGCAAGAGCCAGCTGTACTGGCTAACCTCTATTGCAGGCCTCGCATGCGGCTTATTCCGCCTGCTGTTTATGTTCCTGCCGCCTATCATCGGCACCCGCAAGCTGGTGTTCGTTTCCTCCCTGCTGTTCATCATCCCGATGCTCGGCTGGTTTTTCGCCGTGCAGGACACCTCCACCCCGTACTGGTGGCTTTTAACCTTGGCTTTCCTCTCCGGTATCGGCGGCGGCGTCTTTTCTGGCTTTATGCCTTCCACCGGCTACTTTTTCCCTAAGCGCATGTCCGGCACCGCCCTCGGCCTGCAGGCTGGCTTGGGCAACTTCGGTATTTCCTTCATTCAACTGGTTGCACCGTGGCTGATGGGCTTTACCCTCCTGGGAATCGGCTTCGTGGCACCGCAGCGCACAGATGATGGCGCAATCTTCGTGCACAACCCGGCCATCTTCTTGGTTCCATGGGCAATAGTTGGTGCTGTTCTCGCATGGATGCTGCTCAAGGACGTTCCAGTCAAGGCAAACTTCCGCCAGCAGATCGATATCTTCGGCAACAAGAACACGTGGATCTTGACCGTTGTCTACTTGATGACCTTCGGCGCTTTCTCCGGCTTCGCGGCTCAAATGGCGCTTCTTATCAACCAGACCTTCGGCGCCGATTCCCAGTTTGCTGGCCAGTTCGATGACCTGCCGCGCGGTGCTGCCTATGCCTTCCTCGGCCCGCTGATCGGCGCGCTGGTCCGCGCGCTGTGGGGCCCGCTGTGCGATAAGTTCGGCGGCGCTATCTGGACCTTCGTCGGTTGCGTAGGCATGACGGTGTTTACTGCCCTTTCTGCGCTTTTCTTAAACCCCTCCGACCCGAGCGAGTTCAAGGGCTTTTTGACCTGCATGCTCATCATGTTCTTCTTCACCGGCCTAGCCAATGCCGGCACCTTCAAGCAGATGCCAATGATTTTGCCGAAGCGTCAGGCAGGCGGCGTCATCGGTTGGACTGGTGCCATCGGCGCATTCGGCCCGTTCGTCGTAGGCGTGTTGCTTTCCATGATGCCGGCCGCCACGTTCTTCTGGGGCTGCGTTGTGTATTTCGCAATCACCTCTGTCCTCGTGTGGATCTACTACGCTCGTCCACGCGCACCTTTCCCCGGCTAAACCACGCCTTTCCAAAGGAGTAACCCACCCCCATGACTGAAAATAAATCCGGCCCCAGCTCCCTTTTCAAGCTCGGCGCCTATCTGCGCAAAGGCGAAGCCAGCGACTCTGGCCAACAGCTGTTTTTGAAGGGCGGCAGACAGGCAGATGTCTTCTACCGCAACCGCTGGGCCTTCGACAAAATGGTTCGCTCCACACACGGCGTCAACTGCACGGGTTCTTGCTCGTGGAAGGTCTACGTCAAAGATGGCGTCATCACCTGGGAATCCCAGGCCGTGGACTATCCCACCACCGGCAATGACATGCCGGAATACGAGCCGCGCGGATGCCCTCGTGGTGCTTCTTTCTCCTGGTACACCTACTCGCCTACCCGCGTGCGCTATCCCTATGCGCGCGGCGTTCTGGTGGACATGTTCCGTGAGGAAAAAGCTAAAAACGGCGGCGACTCTGTCCTCGCATGGCGTGCCATCCAGGAAGATCCTGAAAAGCGCAAGGCTTATATCTCCCAGCGTGGCAAGGGCGGCCTGATTCGTATCAGCTATGAAGAGGCGATCGACATCGCTGCTGCGGCGCACGTTTACACCATTCGCAAGTACGGTCCGGACCGCATCTTCGGCTTTACAGTTATTCCTGCCATGTCGCAGGTCTCCTATGGCGCCGGCACCCGCTTCCTGCAGAGCATCGGCGGCGTCGCTCTGTCCTTCTATGACTGGTACGCCGACCTGCCGCCGGCATCCCCCCAGACCTTCGGCGATCAGACTGACGTACCGGAATCCGGTGACTGGTACAACTCTTCCTATCTCATGATGTGGGGCTCCAACATCCCGGTAACCCGTACCCCGGATGCACACTTCATGGTGGAGTCACGCTACAAAGGGACCAAGGTCGTCGTGGTTTCGCCGGACTTCGCCGACAACACGAAGTTCGCCGACGAGTGGGCCCGCATCGAACCCGGCTCGGATGCCGCTTTGGCCTTTGCCATGGGGCATGTCATCTTGAAGAAGTTCCACGTTGAGCGCCAAGAACCGTACTTCTTGAACTACATGCGCAAGTACACGGACTCGCCTTTCTTGGTCACCTTGGACGAGCGCGAGGACGGCACCTATACCCCAGGCAAGTTCCTCACGGCTTCCCAGGTCTCCGATGCGGAGCTGAATTCCTCGCCAAACGCCACCCACCGTGGCCTCGTCATGGAAGAAGACGGCAAGGTAGTCGATCCGGGCGGCACCGTCGCTGACCGCTGGGACAACAACTCGGCGAAGTGGAACCTCTCCCTCGACAACGCCGATCCTGTCATGTCCATCGCAGAGACCGATTCCTTCGAGACCGCCGAGGTACTCTTCCCGCGCTTCGACCTGGATGCGGACCCAGCCGACATCGGCACCGAGAAGCCTGTCGGCACGGGCATCGTGCACCGCGGTGTGCCGGTTCGTCGCGTCGACGGCAAGCTCGTGACCACGGTCTTCGACGTCATGCTCGCACACTACGGCGTCAACCGCGAAGAACTTAACTTGCCAGGTTCCTGGCCGAAGGACTTCTACGATGCCTCCGAAGTGGGCACGCCAGCCTGGCAGGAAGGCCTCACCGGCGTGCCTGCCGATACCGCCATCCGCATCGGCCGTGAGTTTGCGCAGAACGCGGCAGATTCCAAGGGACGCTCCCAGATCATCATGGGTGCCGGCGTCAACCACTACTTCCACGCAGATACCATCTACCGCACCTTCTTGGCGCTGACCTCGATGTGCGGCACCCAGGGTGTCAACGGTGGCGGCTGGGCTCACTACGTGGGCCAGGAGAAGCTGCGCCCTGTCAACGGGTGGACCCAGTGGGCCATGGCCACCGACTGGCAGCGTCCTCCGCGCCACATGATTTCGACAGGCTTCTACTACTTCGCCACCGAGCAATACCGCTACGACAACTCCCGCGCCTCCCATCTGGGATCGCCCCTGGCCAACCACGGTGCCATCGGTGACAAGATGGTCTCCGACACCATGGCTGAGGCTATGCGTCGCGGCTGGATGCCGGCTTACCCGCAGTTCAACCGCAACAACCTATTGCTTGCGGCAGAGGCAAAGGAAAAAGGCGTCGACATCAATGACTACGTTGTAAGCCAACTCAAAGATGGCGACCTCGAGTTCTCCTACGACAACCCTTCGGCAGAAGAAAACTGGCCGCGCATTCTTTTGAACTGGCGTACCAACCTGCTGGGCTCTTCTGCAAAGGGCACCGAGTTCTTCTTGCGTCACTTGCTCGGAATCGACTCCGATGCCACGGCCGAAGAGCTCGCTGCCGAGGATCGTCCACGCACCATCAAGTGGGTTGATGAAGCTCCTGAGGGCAAGCTCGACCTCATGATGACCACAGACTTCCGCAATACGTCGACGACCTTGGTCTCTGACATCGTGCTGCCGGCAGCTACCTGGTACGAAAAGCACGATATGTCCTCGACGGATATGCACCCATACCTGCACTCCTTCAACGCGGCCATCAACCCGCCGTGGGAGGCGCGCACCGACTTCGAGGTCTTCCGCGACCTCGCGGCTTCGCTTTCTGCCAAGTCCGCAAAGTGGCTCGGCGTGCAAACTGACATCGTCACGCAACCGAGCCACCACGACTCCCCCGATGAGTTGGGCATGCCAAACGGCATTGTGCCCGACGTCGAAAAGCTCGGCTTGGTGCCAGGGGTTACCATGCCGAAGCTGCATGTGGTGGAGCGTGACTACACCAAGATCTATGAGAAGTGGACCCACTTGGGCCCGCTGCCGGCCAAGGCCGGGACTGCGGTGCATGGCACCAAGTTCAACGTGGAAAAGCAGGTCAAAGAGCTTGAGCTCATCTGTGGAACCTCGAAGACCTCGATGGGTGAGCTCATTGACTTGAGCAAAGACACAAAGGTCATCGACGCCATCTTGCACCTATCCGGTGTATCCAACGGCGAGCTGGCAAAACAAGGCTTCGAGTATCTGTCTTCGCGCACCGGCCGTGACATGACACCGCTTGCGGCCTCCGATGAGGACGTGCGCATCAGCTGGGATTCCATCAAGGAACGCCCGACCGAGGTCATCACCTCGCCGGAATGGACGGCTGACAAGCGCAATAAGCGCCGCTACACGGCGTTTAGCATCAACGTCGAGTTCGACAAGCCATGGCACACGCTGACCGGCCGGATGCACTACTACATCGACCACGATTGGTTCATGGACTACGGCGAGGCGCTGCCTATCTTCCGCCCACCGCTTGATCATCTGCATATGCACGGCGAATTCGCGCCGGGCCAGACCTTGCAGAATGAGCGCGGCGAGGTCGAGGTCACCCTGCGTTATCTCACCACCCACAACAAGTGGTCGATTCACTCGCAGTACTTCGACAACCTGCACGTGCTGTCTATTTCCCGCGGCGGCCAGGTCGTCTGGATGTCCGACAAGGACGCCGCAAAGATCGGCGTGAAGGACAACGAGTGGGTTGAGGTCTACAACCGCAACGGCATCGTTTCCGCCCGCGCCATCGTCTCCCACCGCATCCCGGAGGGCACAATGATCTGCAACCACGCCCAGGAACGCACCGTTGGTACCCCAATCAACGAGTTCACCGGCCGCCGCGGCGGCACGCACAACTCGCTGACCCGTATCTCTATCAAGCCGGTCCACATTGCCGGCGGCTACGGCCAGCTGACCTATCACTTCAATTACATCGGCCCAACCGGCAACAACCGCGACGAAGTCACCCGCGTGCGCCGTCGCTCCCAGGAGGTTTCTTACTAATGAAAGTCATGGCCCAAATCTCCATGATCATGAACCTGGACAAGTGCATCGGCTGCCACACCTGTTCGGTCACGTGTAAGCAGGCATGGACCAACCGCGAAGGCACCGAGTACATCTGGTTCAATAACGTCGAAACCCGTCCCGGCGTGGGCTACCCGCGCACCTGGGAGGACCAGGAAAAGTGGAAAGGCGGCTGGGAGCTTACTGGCTCTGGCAAGCTCAAGCCCAAAGCCGGTGGACGCTTGAAGAAGCTGGCTACCCTGTTCCATAACCCGAACCTGCCGACCATCCAGGACTACTACGAGCCGTGGAGCTACCAGTACGAGGATCTGATGGGTGCCAAGGCTGGTCAGAAGACCCAGCCCACCGCAAAGCCGGTCTCTCAAATCGATGGCCGCGAAATTAACAAGATTGAGTGGTCTTCCAACTGGGATGACAACCTGGGTGGTTCTGTTGAAACCATGGACCAGGACCCTACCCTGCACCAGATGAATCTGCAGGTAAAGAAGGAGATCGAGGACTCCTTCATGTTCTACCTGCCACGCATCTGCGAGCACTGCATGAACCCCACCTGCGTGTCTTCGTGCCCGTCCGGTGCGATGTACAAGCGCGCTGAAGACGGCATCGTGCTTGTGGATCAGGACCAGTGCCGCGGCTGGCGCATGTGTGTCTCGGGCTGCCCTTATAAGAAGGTTTACTTCAACCACAAGACCGGCAAGGCCGAGAAATGTACGCTCTGCTACCCGCGCCTTGAGGTAGGCCAGCCCACGGTTTGCTCTGAAACCTGCGTGGGTCGCCTGCGCTACTTGGGCGTCATCTTCTACGATGCCGATCGCGTGGCCGAGGCCGCCGCGACGCCGAATGAGCAGGACCTCTTTGAAGCGCAGAAGTCCATCATGCTGGACCCACACGACCCTGCTGTCGTAGCTGCCGCACAGAAAGAGGGCATCCCGCACTCCTGGATCGATGCCGCGCAGAACTCGCCAATCTACGACCTCATCTTCAAGTACAACGTCGCGCTTCCGCTGCACCCGGAGTACCGCACGCTGCCGATGGTCTGGTACATCCCGCCGCTTTCGCCCATCGTGGACCAGGTAAGCGCCACCGGCAATGACGGTGAGGATCACAAGATCCTCTTCTCCGCGCTGTCTAACATGCGTATTCCGCTGGAGTACCTCGCAGGTCTTTTCACCGCAGGCGATACCGTGCCAGTGGAAAAGTCGCTGCGCCGCCTAGTCGCTATGCGTTCCTACATGCGCGATATCAACTTGGGCAACGAGCCACAGGAGGAGATTGCACAGGCCGTCGGCATGACCGGAGAGGACATGGTGGCTATGTACCGCCTGCTTTCCATCGCCAAGTACGACGACCGCTACGTCATCCCGACTGCCTCCCCGGAGACCCCGCGTGGCATCGCTTCGCTGGATCCTTTCGGCGACGTCGACCCGGCACGCGCTTCCGAGGACGTCTTCCACGACTTGGGCATGGGCGCGCCGGAGGCCTGCACGCACGGCGCGGCAGCAGGTTCCGGCACGGTTTCCCTGCTGTCGTGGACTGGTGACCGCCCCGATTCGATGTTCCCAAACCGGGACTAGGGGGTAAGGCTGAAAGATGAATATCTTTGAAAAGCTTGCCGCCCGTGCGGCTCAACCTCCGCAAGATGACGCCGTGGCAGGATACGGCACCGTCAGCGGTGTGCCTGCCGGCATCGGCTCTTTGGGCGGAGCTGCCGATGTCAAGCGCACGGCACGTACACACACCGGCCAGGTCCCCACTGACTTCGTGACACCGGTGGCGGTCGATGAGACCCAGCGACGCATCGTCGCCATGGCGGCCAGCGTCTTGCTGCGCTACCCGGAGGAGGATTTCCTCTCCCATTTGGACGTGGTCCAGGACCAGCTCGACCAGCTACCAATGGCGCTGGCAACGGACTTCATGGGCTTTATCGACGCCGCCCGTACCGCGGGGCTGCGCGCACTGCAGGAGCACTACGTTGAGACCTTCGATCAGCGCCGCCGCTGCTCGCTGTTTTTGTCCTACTACGCCGTCGGCGATACCCGGCAGCGCGGAATGGCCATCTTGTCTTTCTCCCAGCAGCTTGAGTCATTTGGTTTCCAGCTGGCAGAAAATGAATTGCCGGATCACCTCTGCGTGGTTCTGGAAGCGCTAGGACTCGCCGAGGGCGAAGACCATGCGCGCGCCGTTGAGATGCTGGCGAGCTATCGCGAGGGCATCGAGGTGCTGCGCGCTGCGCTTTCACAACAGGATTCGCCTTATGTGCGCCTTATCGTCGCCGTGTGCAAGGCGCTGCCGGAGGTAGATGCCGAAACCGCGCAGAAATACGTCGATCTCATTCGTACCGGCCCTCCAGCTGAAATGGTGGGCATTGCCGATCTTCCTTTCCCCACTGCCCAACCTGATCTCGTTTAAGGAGCACTCATGGATTATTTCAACAACTTTTTCTGGGGTGCCTTCCCGTGGCTGGCCATCGCCGCATTTTTCGTCGGCATCTTCTGGCGCTGGCGCACCGACCAATTCGGTTGGACCACCCACTCTTCCCAGATCTATGAATCGAAGCTGCTGCGCCTTTCCTCCCCACTGTTCCACTGGGGCATGGTCTTCGTGGTCATCGGCCACCTAATGGGCCTGGCTTTCCCAAAGTCGTGGACGCGTGCAGTAGGCATCAGCGACCACGCTTATCACCTGTTAGCGACGATCCCCGGCTCCATCGCGGCAGTCGCCGTGGTTCTTGGCTTCCTGGGTCTGCTCTACCGACGCATCATTAATCGCTCAGTGTTCCTGTCCACCTCGAGCTCGGACAAGGTCATGTACTTCTTCCTAGCGCTAGCGCTGCTGTCCGGCACCATCGCGACGTTTAGCACCCAGGTCTTCGGCGGGCCACATGGCTATGACTACCGCGAGACCATCTCGCCGTGGCTGCGCCAGCTGCTGATCTTCAACATCCACCCGGAGTGGATGGCTGATGTTCCCTGGCAGTTCAAGGTCCACGTTTTGTGTGGTTTTACCATCATCGCGGTCTGGCCTTTTACTCGCCTGGTCCACGCCTTCTCGGCGCCGGTTGGCTACGTCACCCGTCCGTACGTGGTCTACCGTTCCCGCGACCAGCGCGCCACGGATATGCGCTCACACACTGCGTGGGAGCCGGTGCGTTCCCACCGCGCGCAGCTCGACGCCAACGAGACTCCTGCCCACGGAGCTTAAGCACTAGATCGATTAAAGGAGCGAGGAGGATTTCTTCCTCGCTCCTTTTGTCTAAGCTTACTCCGTGACCACAATCTGTCCGTGCTGGCCCTTTTCAGCCGAGGTCATGATGTGATTGACAAAGCTATAGGTGCCGGGTTCATTGAAGGTCATCTCCACGAATCCACCCTGCGCGGGTAAGAGATCCACGGCCTGAGAGCCGGCATCATCCAGGTCCTTGATGAGGAAGTCGCCTTCCTTGTAGACGGTGTCGAATTGCTCGCCCACCACGTGGAAAGACAACGGCTGGTCTGGGCCCACGTTGAGCAGCCAGATGCGTACCTTATCGCCCACCTTGGCATGCAGCGGCTCAAGGTCGTACTGATTCGGATAGTAATTAAACGCCATCAGGTCGTACTCGCCGTTTGAGACGCGGTCGGCGTCGGCGCCATTTTCGTCGCCCAGGAAGATTTCGTCGGCAATCATTGCGTACTCCGCATCGGCGTCGCCAAGCTCTGGCGGATCGATGACCACCGCGCCGGCCATGCCGTTGGCAATGTGCAGGCTCATCGGCGCCGTGGAGCAGTGATACATCCAGATGCCGGAGCGATGCGCGGTGAACTCATAAGTCAGGGACTCGCCCGGCGCGATGGTCTTCATGTTCTCATCCGGGTTGACCTCGCCGGCGTGGAAGTCCACGGAGTGGCCCATGCTTCCCTCGTTCTTGATGGTGATCTTGAACTTATCGCCCACCTTGCCGCGCAGGGCTGGCCCTGGGGCTTGGCCGTTGAATAGCCACCGCGTTTGTTTTACACCTGGCGCTACCTCGACCTCTTCCTCGGTCATGGTCCAGGTTTCCTCGTGGGTGGTTCCTTCGGCCTTGGCCAAGCGGGCATCGAAAGCCTTGAAGTCGTCGCGCTTCTGGGTGCGCTCCGCCGCACTCGGTACGTCGGGGTGGCTCGCAGAGTGATGGTGCTCGTGCATGGCATCGCCTGCTGTGCCTGCAGCTCCCGCGGCGTCGTCAGTCGTGTTGATCTGGAGCACCATACCCTGTGCTTTGTGCCCGGCGATAGTGCAATAGCCCTGGGTGGATTCGTTGATAATGCCCGCATCGAGCTCAACGGTCTTGCCTGGCTCCACACGGCCGGTCTCGTTGTCACCAATCTTTAGGTCGTGGACCTGGTCGCCGTCGTTGGTGAAGTTGACCACAAGGTGGGCGCCCTGTGGCACGTCAATCGAAGCCGGGACGAAGGCCATGCCGGAGACTGAGACGTCGACAACGGTCGCTTCCACGCCCGCGCTTTCCGACGCCCTTTGCGCCTTGCCCGTGCTATTAAACACCGCGAGCGCGATAACCGCAGCAAGGGCAATGCCGATGAGCAACCAGGAGGCCCAATTGTTTTGAACCGGCGGCTTCGGAGATTGATTCGAAGAAACGCTGAGCATTTAGTTCTCCAGTCTTTTCTGCTTGTAAACGGCCACTACGATGGCCAAGACGTTGGTGATAAGGCCAAGCCCCATCATGATAAGCCCGGCAACATCCGCGCCGAGTAAGCACAACACTGCGCCCAAGTTGATAAGCACCAAACGCGCATAACCGCCGCGGTCAGCGACTTTTCGCCCTAGTGTGACTTTCGCCAGACCGCCGCCCAACAGGGTGGGCAGGAGGTGATGCAGCACGCCGGTGACCAATTGCAACAGGCCAGCGCCGACGAAGGCGGGCATGAGCAACAACGTCACCGCGCGCGGGTAGACGCCGATGACGGCGCACACCGCGTCCGCAGCGCACAAGCTGAGCATCCACAGCAGGCCCGCCTGCACGGAGACGGCAGCAGTGGTCTGCTGCGGGTTTCCCGCCACCACCGTGGCCAGGATGGGCTGAATGATGAGAATCGAGGCGAGCACGACGAGCAACTGGGCCATGCCCGCTGCCCGTGTAAGCCCCACCGCGTAAAGCCCCACCGCGAGGGCGAGGCCTACGCAGTGCACCGTAAGTACCCGGGAACAGCGGGCGCGCGCTGCCGGGGCGATCTTGGTGCCCGACAGCGTGGGCAGCAGCGTGACCACAGTTCCGAGGATGGTCAGCCAGGCAAAGCCCCACACCATTCCGCGGGAGTGCGCGGCGACCAGCAGTGAGTAGTTGCCCACACCGTTACCCGCCAAAATGACCATCACGACTGAGGCCACCAAGAACACGGCGGCCGTAATGTAGAAAGGTACTGTCACGGCAAAAGAACCCGCAAGCGAGCCTTTGAGCGCGCGGTAGATGTCCCACGCGTGCCAGAAGAAGGTGACGATGATGAGAAGCGAGGCGGCGTCGGAAAGCGGGCCCCAATCATAGCCCGCACGATCGACGAGCAGGAGGACCAAGCCCACCTGAATTAGCGCCACGCGCCAGGCCACCGACTTGTAGCCACGGGCCTGCATGCGGGTCAGTGCCTCAGTAAAGTGCGTGGAATACACGATGATCGCCGTGGTCATCGCGCCAATCGTGAACGGGTGAATGAGTTCCCACCACACCACTTTGGCACCGAGATTTCCTGCCACGTTGATGGCAACGCCCACCACCACCCAGAAGCCAATGACGCTCGCTGCAATCGTGTGCCAACGTCCGCGGGCGGCTAAAGATACGTCAGCGATGTGCACGTCGTGCCTCCCGGATGGTCAAAACAAAGCCACTTAAAACGAACAGCAGCACCGCCACCACGTTAGTCATACCGCCTACCTGATACACCCCGGTGTGAACAACGATATCCGCGCCGACGCGCACCACGAGGCCCGCGTGCAGTAGCACCACTGGCACATAGAGAACGGGGTTATAGGGCAGCTTCTTTCGAATGACAGACGTCAAGATGATCGGTGCGTGCGCAAAGATCATGGACATGACAAAGCCCAAGAAAACAGTGTGCACCGAAGCGTCGTAACTAAAGCCGCTGACCTGCCCCATACCGAGCCACGCCAGTCCAGCTAGCGCCAGCCAGAAGTAACCGGCCAGCATGCAGGCTGCGGAATATTGGGGCAGTCCCTTAGCGCGCACGAGGTTCTTGGCCACGTCCACGCGCACAGTGGTCAAGGAGATGGCAAGCAAAAGCGCACCCATCAGGCGGTAGCCCACTGCGGGCACGAGGATGTAGATAACTCCCGCGGCTGCCAGGGCGAGGACCAAAGCAGTGATGAGGTTTTCCGCGCGAGTGCCGGCCATGGTCACGCGGGCGAGCTCCATACGTTCGCCGATGATGGTGGCGACGACGTAGAGGACGCACAGCGGCATGGCCGTAGCAAAGGAGGGAGTCATCGCCCACAGTAAGGAAGCGGCGACTCCCCCAATCACGCCGGCAGCCTGGACGAGGACAGCGAGGGTGGGCTGGCGGCGATGGACCTCCAGATAGATAAAGCCCAGGACGAGGAAGCTCAGTGCAAAGCACACCGCGGGTACGGGTCGCGTTACCCCGACGAGGAGCGTTAGCACTGCCAGCACGTGAAAGGCCGGGCCCGCCCAGGCCCACGTCTTCTTCACTGCGACGGCACGCTCCAAGCCGATGGCGCCGCCCACGAAACCGAACACCATCAGCGGGCCATGGGCGTTGGTCACTGCGCTGGCTGGGGCAACGCCCAGCAGTGAGGCACCGGCGAAAAGACCGACGAGCAACGCCGCGCCGGCGAATGCCAGGAACACGAAACGATGCGCTATATTTTTCACAAGTTTTATCGTACTAATATTGGGGCTAAGGTGAAACTCGAAACACTTTCGAGCACCTCCAACGAAAGGAACATCATGCAACTGCCTATCTCTGATGCGCACAAGGGCAACGACATCCCTACCCTGAACGCCTCTGAAATTCCGCACGCAGTCCGCCACGGCGCCATCCACGGCGCGCTCGGCACCCTCAACGTTGGCGAGTCGATGATCCTCATCGCGCCACACAACCCGGTGCCACTGCTCAAGGAGATCGAGGCACGCGACGAGTCCTTCGACCTTGCCTACCTCAAGGAAGAACCACAGGATTTCCACATCAAGTTCACCCGCACCGCCTAGTGCTGGCGTAAGTTAGATGGCTATGAAGAAGCTCCTTGCCCCGCTCATTGCATCGACACTTGCGGCTCTGTCGCTGAGCGCCTGCGCCAGCGACCCCGCGGAACTCAACGTTTTTGCTGCGTCCTCGACGCGTGTGCTGAACGATGCCCTCACGGCCACCACCCCAGTGCTTATCAACAACGGCGGATCGGCATCCCTCGTCGATCAGATTCACCAAGGAGCACCGGCAGACCTCCTCATCACGGCCTCAGAAAAGACCATGGACAAAGCCGTGGACAACGGCGATGTGGACAAGCCCCGCCTGCTGGCCACCAACACCATGGTCATGGTGGTCCCGCCTGGTAACCCGGCAGGGATTTCCTCGGTCCGGGACTTGCGCGAGGAGGACTACTTCGTGCGCTGCGATCCATCCGTGCCCTGCGGCGACATCGCGGACAAGATCATGGAGGACCTCCACCTCACCATCACTCCCGATTCGGAAGAAGGCCAGGTAGCTGACGTCGTGGGCAAGGTCGCCAGCGGCGAAGCCGACGCCGGCTTTGTCTACTCCACGGACGCCGCGGCCAACCCAGACCTCGAGGTCATCCCCATCGAGGGCGCAGAGAAGTTCCGCAACAAGATTATGGGCGCGGTGGTCACGCACACCGAGCGACGCGACGCTGCCGAGCAATTACTGGATACGCTCTCTGACGACTTTGATGAAACCTGGACGCAGTACGGCTTCCAACCCGCCGACTAAACTGCTCTGCATGGCTTCTCGAGAAACCCCCACCCGCGCCCCGTGGCCCTTCGCCATCGTGGGCGCCGTGGCGGTTTTATACGTTGCTATTCCCGTCGTGGCACTAGCAACGCGCGTGCCATGGTCCCGTCTCGGGGCGGTCGTCGGTCAAGACTCCACCCGCGACTTGCTGCGCGTGACTTTGGGTTCTGCGGTCTTGGCCACCGTCCTTGCCACGTTCCTGGGCGTCGGGCTCGCCATGTGGCTCCACGGCCTCAAACGCATGGGCCAGGCTGTGCGCCTGCTGGTCTACCTTCCGCTGGCCATGCCGCCGGTGGTGGGTGGCCTAGCGCTAAGCGCGGCACTCGGTCGGCGCGGGCTCTTGGCCCCGCTTCTCGACGCCCTCCACTTGAAGTTCGCCTTTGCCTTTGCCGGTGTGGTCACAGCGCATACTTTCGTGGCGCTGCCCTTCGTGGTGGTGGCGGTGGACTCGGCATTACGCCACATTGACCAGGAGGTATCCACCTCAGCGCGCCGGGTGGGAATGTCACGGTGGGCGGTATGGCAGAAGATCACGCTGCCTACCATTGCGCCCTCCATCTTTACCGGCGCCGTTCTGGCCTGCGCGCGCAGTCTGGGCGAGTTTGGCACCACGATTACCTTCGCTGGTTCGTCGCCAGGTATTACGCGCACGATGTCGAGCGGCATCTACTTAGAACGCGAGGCCAGCGCGGACAACGCCTATGCTCTCTCCGCCGTGCTCATCGGCCTAGCCGTGCTTTGTTTAGCACTCGCGGGCCTGCCCACGCTGCTGCGCAAGGAACCAGCGCCACGGGCACACGCACAAGGCCCACTTGATATCGAAAAGCTCCGCGAGCTAAGCAGGCCGCAGCAAAGCCGCGAACTCACGCCGTTCCGGCCCCATGCCACGACTGCCGTGGTGGGCGTTAACGGCGCGGGCAAGACAACGCTGCTGCGCCGCATCGCTGACTCCTCCGACAGCGTCATGCTCACCCAGAAGCCCGCATTGCCGCCGCTGTCCACAGTGACCGAGGCGATCAGCATGGTCACCGGTGTCGAGGACGTTACCGCGCAGCTCATTTCCGCTGCCGGGTTAGATGAGATCGCCCACGTCAAGGTGCGGGACCTCTCCGGCGGACAAGCAGCACAAGCCGCCTTGGTACGCGCTTTGGCCGCGCGGCAGGCAGTGCTACTACTCGACGAACCCCTGGCTGCAGTGGACGCCGCTGCCGCCGCACAATGGCGCCGTCTGCTTGCTGCCGCGGCGCACGACCGCACCACGGTCCTCGTCACCCACAATGTTCTCGACCTTCTCAGCCTGGCCGATGACATCGCGGTGGTGGAAAAAGGCGAAATTCTTGCACACGCCCCTCGCCAGGACGTCGTCAATGCTCCGCCCAACCGCTTCGTGGCGCAGTTACTTGGCCGCAGCGTCATCCGCGGCAACCAGGTTGCAGGCGCGCTGCAGCCCGATCCGCAGGGCGACACAACGCTCGTCCTAAGCAACAGCGACGTCGTGCTTTCCCCTTCCGGAAGCATCACTGCCACCGTGCTGGATTTGCGAGCTATCTCCTTAGACCGGGCCGTCGTTACCCTGGACTTGGGCGGGCAATCTGTAGACGCCGAAATCTCGGTCACCGAGGCAACAAAGCTCGTCGTCGGCGGGCAAGTCCACTGCTCCATCCTCACTAATTAGGGGGAAGTAGCTCCACGTAGTGGCACATATCGCACCTCTATCATTGTCTTTTCTACGGGTCAGCGCTGTATCGTCATTATTAACAACCCATTAGCCTTATAAATTATTCGAGGAGAAACATGCCTGTCCATGCACCGCGGTCCTCCACAGAACTTTTCCCAGAAGCACTCCGCCTGTCACCCAAACAGCGAGAAGTTTTAAACGTTCTGCAGGAATATCCGCAGGGAGCACGCGCGGCGGACATCGCCAAAGACATGGACATGCATGTCAATACCGCGCGCGGCCACCTCGATGAACTGGTACATGTCGGCGCAGTCCGCGTTATAACCGCACCAGCCAAGGGCCGCGGACGCCCTTCGCTGATTTTCCAGGTTCGCATCCCTGATAACCGCTCAGTGGCAGAAGAATACGTCACCCTCATTAGCGTTTTGGCAGAGATGTTGGCAGATAAGGATGAGATCAACGACTACGCCTCCGAACAGGCACGCGCAATTGGCCGCAAGTGGGCTACCTCAACGCACCAGGACCAGTTCCCCTCCGCCAACGCGCTGACCCCGCTATATCGCAAGATGCGCGATATGGGATTTGACCCCACTGCATCGGCTACCGAGCTCGAAGAAAAGGGCCAGACCGACATGGAGCTGCATGCCTGCCCGTTCGTAGCGGCAGGTATCAAACCCTCCCCGTTCGTCTGCGCTATCCACGATGGTTTCTTGGAACAAGTCGCAGCTGATTCCGGCGAGCACCTCTCGCTTACCCTGGTTCCGAAGTCAGGCAACGGAACCTGCTGCGTAAACGTCAAGCAGACTGTTTAAGCCCGCGCTGCATGGACCTCGACCGGGCCTGCAACCTCCAGTGGGAGTACTCGCAGGCCCGCTTCGCGCGCATCCTGCAAGATTGATTCCTCAATAGGCTCAGTGTGCAGCACCATCGCGGTAGGGCCCGCACCTGAAAGGTAGGCCGCATAGCCGCGGTTGCGCAGACGGTTGACCCATTCCGCGGTAATAGGCAACACATCAGCACGATAAGGCTGGTGCAGCCTGTCACGGGTGCCTTCCCACAACAGCTCCGGATACTTCTGCAGTGCGACGACCTGCACGGCAGTGCGCGAGACGTTGAAGGAAGCATCGCCGTGCGTCACGTGCGAAGGCAACACGCGGCGGACGGCTTGGGTGGAGGCATGGAAATCCGGTACCAAGGCTGTGGCCTGGATGGATTCGTGTACATTCACACTGACAGCGCGATATTCTGGCAAAGATCGGCCGTCAACCGGCACTGTGGTCCAGGAGACCACGGCATTGCCTAGCACGGACGCCGCGGCGTTATCGGGGTGGCCCTCAAAAGCAGAAGACAGCTGCACTAGCTGATCGTTGTTTAGCGGTGAGCCTGCCAAGGCATTCCCCGCTGCAACGCCGGCGACGGCAGCGGCGGCCGAAGAACCAAGACCACGCGACTGTGGGATGTTGTTATTGCAGGTAACGCGCAGACCCGGCGCCGCAGCATCCGCCGCATTCAGCGCGGAACGGATGGCTTTAACCACCAGATGAGAGTCATCGCGTGGCAAGTCCTCTGCTCCCTCACCGAAGATTTCTACCTCCAGCCCAGCGGAGATGACCTCAACCTCGACGGTGTCATAAAGGCTCAGCGCAATGCCGAGGGTGTCATAGCCGGGGCCCAGATTAGCTGAGGAAGCAGGGACTTTTACCGTGGCCTTGACGCCTACCTCTACCTCCGTGCTCACAGCTGGCCACCGTCCAAGCGGATAACGGAGTGGACCGCCTTGACATCATCAAGCTGGCCCAGCTCCTCAACGATGCCCTGCATCTCATGCTCCAACGCGGTGTGGGTGACCACGATGAGGCGAGCGATTCCGTCGCCGTCTTCCTGGCGCACAGTGCGCAGGGAGACGTTGTGCTTGGCAAATAGCGCGGAGATCGCAGAGAGCACGCCTGTGCGGTCTACGACTTCCATATCGATGTGATAGCGGGTGTATACCTCACCAAAGGATGCTATCGGCAGGTTAGCGTAGGTGTTCTCCCCCGGCGCACGGCCGCCGTGAACGATGTTGCGGGAGGCGCCGACGACGTCGCCAAGCACCGCAGACGCCGTCGGGTTACCACCGGCACCGTTGCCGTAGAACATCAGGGAGCCAGCTGCTTCGGCCTCGACGAAGATAGCGTTATAGGACTTGCTGACGGAGGCCAGCGGGTGCTCCTTAGGGACCAAGGTCGGGTGCACGCGCGCGTTGACGGACTCATTGCCTTTCGCATCACGCAGGCGCTCGCAGATGGCCAGCAGCTTGATGGAATAGCCTGCCTGCTGTGCGGCGGAAATATCCTCAGCAGTGATGTTGGAAATGCCCTCGCAATAAACATCATCGAAGGTAACGCGGGTATGAAAGCCCAAAGACGCGAGGATGGCCGCCTTCGAAGCGGCATCATGGCCCTCGACATCGGCAGTTGGATCGGCCTCGGCATAGCCGAGCCGCGTGGCCTCGGCGAGCGCGTCCTCGTAGGAGGCGCCCGTGGACTCCATCGCGTCCAAAATAAAGTTGGTGGTGCCGTTGACAATGCCGGAAATGCGTTGGATCTGGTCGCCCGCGAGCGAACGACGCAGCATGCCCACGACCGGGATGGCAGCAGCCACTGCAGCCTCGAAGTAGAGGTCCACGCCGGCGTTATCGGCAGCTTCGGCCAGCTCGTCCGCATGAGCAGCCACCAGCGCCTTGTTCGCGGTAACCACAGACTTACCGGCATTCAGCGCGGCCAGCACGAGCTCGCGGGGAAAATCGATACCGCCAATGACCTCGACGACCAAGTCGATGTCGTCGCGCATGACTAGGGCCTTCGCATCGTCAGTAAGCAGATCCTTCGGCACGCTAGGACGCAGCTTATTTTTGTTCTGCACGGCGACGCCGCGGATTTCTGCGGGACCGCCAATGCGGTGGGCAAAGGCATCAGCGTTTTCCCCCAGCAGGCGGAAAACCTCGGCACCAACGGTGCCGAAACCAAGCAGCGCGATGCCTACAGCTTCGCCTTCGCCTTTACCAGTGCGGATCTTGGTCTGTGAAGTCATATCGTCCCTTAAACGTTGGTAGTTAAATTGCTACCCACACTATACGGAACGAGCTGTCTAGTTTTTGCGCTTCCAGAAGATTCTTTTGCTCAACAGTTAAAAGCGATGAATTTAATCAATTTCAAGGGCCATTAGGTCCTCGACTGTCTCGCGACGCAGCATCAAACTAGCCTCGCCCTCGCACACGGAGACCACGGCCGGCCGCAGCGCGCCGTTGTAGCGCGAGGCCATCATGTACTGATAGGCGCCGGTGGTGGCGAAGGTCAGCAGATCCCCTGTCCTAATGTCACCCGGCAGCTTGCGTTCACTAACCAAGATGTCACCGGACTCGCAGTGGAAGCCCACCACACGGGAATCCACTGGCTCGCCTTGAGTCAACCGGTTAACCACGCGCACGTCATATTCCGACTCATAGAGCGCGGGGCGGACATTATCCGACATTCCGCCATCGACTGAGAGATAACGGCGCATCGGCAGCTCGGCCTTGCCGGTCTCTACGTCTTTGACGGTGCCCACCGAATACACGGTTACCGCAGAGGCGCCGACCAGCGAGCGGCCCGGCTCGACCAGAACGAAAGGCGCATCGATGCCCAGTTCGCGAGCGGTGCGCTCCACTGCGGCAAGCAGATCTTGGGCCAGCTTGGCGACGTCGAGAGCTTCCTCGTACTCCATGTATGGAATGCCGAAACCGCCGCCCAAGTCGAGTTCCTTGAGCGCTACCCCCAGCTCGGTATGGATGCGCTTATAGAGCGAAAGCACGCGCTCGGCGGCCAACTTAAAGCCATCAGCATTGAAAACAGACGAACCCACGTGACAATGCAGCCCCACCAGCTCCAAGTTTTCAGCTTCCAGAACTGCCTTGGAGGCACCAAATGCCGCACCCGTGGACAGGGAGATGCCGAACTTTTGATCCTCATGCGAGGTTGCGATGAATTCGTGGGTGTGGGCATCGACGCCCGGCTTGACCCGGATCATCACCGGTTGCACGCGGCCGGCCGCACGCGCGATTTCATCAAGCAGCGCCAGCTCACCTTCGTTGTCGAGCACGACGTGCGCTACACCATTGTCCACACACAGCTGTAGGTACTCGCGCTCCTTGTTGTTGCCGTGCGCGGTCATGCGCTCCGGCGGGAAACCAGCTGCCAGGGCTACCTTGGCCTCATTGAGGGAAGCCACGTCAAGACATAGGCCTTCCTCGGCCACCCACTTCACGACGCGCTTGGTCAAAAATGCCTTCGATGCGTAGTGCACGTGCTCAGGCCCGCCGAAAGCACGTGCCATGTCGCGGCAACGAGAGCGGAAATCGTCCTCATCGAAGACATAGAGCGGCGTGCCGTATTCCTGCGCGAGCTCTGTAAGTGGCAGGCCGGCGATGGTGACCACGCCATCGTCCTGGCGCTTAGCGTTGCGTGGCCAGACGTGGGCTGGAAGCTGGTTGAAATCCATCTACATCTTCTCCGGGGCGCTGACGCCCACCATGGTCAGAGCGTTGGAGAGGACCTGACGTGCGGCGTCGGCAAGCGCGAGGCGTGCGATATGGATTGGCTGCGTTGTCTCGTCCGCCTTCGGCAGCACCTGGCACTGGTCGTAGAAGCGGTGGAACACAGCCGCCAACTCCTCGGCAAAGCGGGCGATGCGGTGCGGCTCGCGCAAGGTCGCTGCGGTGGAGACAACCTCAGGGAACTCGCCCAGAGTGCGGATCAGATCGCCTTCCTTCTCATGCGTGAGAAGCGCGAGATCTGCATCTGCCATAGCTGCGGCGTCAAGGCCCAGCTCTTGCGCCTTGCGCAGGATGGAGCAGATGCGCGCGTGGCCGTACTGAACGTAATAAACAGGGTTATCGGAGGACTGAGAAGCCCACAGGCCCAGGTCGATGTCGATGGACTGATCCACGGAAGAACGCACCAGGGAGTAGCGTGCGCCATCGACGCCGATGGCCTCGACGAGATCGTCGAGGGTGATGACGGTGCCGGCACGCTTGGACATCTTTACTGCCTGACCGTCACGCAGGAGGTTGACCATCTGGCCGATGAGTACCTCGACTTGCTCTGGGTTATAGCCCATGGCGGCGGCGGCCGCGCGCAGGCGGGCGATGTAGCCGTGGTGATCCGCGCCCAGCATGTATATGGCCAGATCGTGGCCGCGGTCGAACTTGTCAGCTACATAAGCAATATCACCAGCGATGTAGGCAGCATCGCCATCGGACTTGATAACCACGCGGTCCTTGTCATCGCCGTAGTCGGTGGACTTCAGCCACCATGCACCATCTTCGAAGTAGAGCTTTTCGTTGTCCTTCAGGTGAGCGACGGCCTTTTCGACTGCGCCGGACTCGAAAAGCGAGTTCTCGTGGAAGTAGACGTCGAAGTCAACGCCAAACTCGTGGAGAGAATCCTTGATGTGCGCGAACATCATCTCCACGCCGGAGGCGCGGAACTTCTCGCGGACCTCGTCCTCAGAGCCTTCCAGTGCGTTCGGGACCTGCTCGACAACCTTGGCCGCAATCTCTTGGATGTAGTCTCCGCCGTAGCCATCTTCCGGGGTCGGCTCGCCCTTGGCCGCAGCAACGAGGGAGTTGGAGAAACGGTCGATCTGGCGACCGTGATCGTTGAAGTAGTACTCGCGAGTAACCTCAGCTCCCGACGCCTCGAGCACACGACCCAGGGAGTCACCTACTGCTGCCCAGCGGGTGCCGCCCAGGTGGATTGGGCCGGTGGGGTTCGCAGAAACGAACTCCAGGTTGATCTTCTGATCTTTATAAGCATCATTGTGGCCATAAGAAGTGCCAGCCTCGCGAACCTGGCTGACGATTGCGCCCTGCGCGGCAGCAGCCAGACGGATGTTCAAAAAGCCAGGGCCGGCAATCTCCGCGACGTCGATAGCGGCGTTTTCTGCCAGCGCCTCAGCGAGCCAGGTGGCCAGATCACGCGGATTCACGCCAGCCTTCTTGGCTACCTGCAGGGCCAAGTTGGTGGCGTAGTCACCGTGCTCGGGATTACGCGGACGCTCCACGGTCACGGTCTCAGGAAGGACGGCGGTGTCGAGCTCGTGTTCGCTCAATACAGCGACTGCGGTCTCTTTAATAAGCACAGAAAGATCTACGGGATTCATAGCGTCAAAGTCTATCGTCCCGCGCTGACATGAGCAGCATCAGGCACGCATTGGGGCCTTTTTTAACAGCAAGCAACTTGTGTGACATTTGCCCCTTATTGCGAAACTGTCGCGAGAAGGCTCGCTCAAGTTTTAGGCTTTAGGAAGACTGAGTATTAAATAAAACGCTCGTTTTCCTTCTAGAGACTTGGGTAACTATGAACACTTTCCAAATATCGACGGATGCGATCGGCGGTAGCCTTGGCCTTTCCGCTGCCGTAGCGACGCTACCGCTTATCGCCTTCTTCATCATGTTGCTGGGTTTTAAGGCCCGCGCACACACCTCGGGCGCAGTTGCCCTCACCGTCGCACTCCTCATCGCCACCTTCGGCTTCGATATGCCAGCAGGCATGGCCTTTTCCTCTGCGGTGCGCGGCGGCCTGTTTGGCCTGCTTCCCATCGTCTGGGTCATCATCACCGCCATCTGGTTCTACGAGATCACTGTAGCTTCCGGCCGCTTTGAGGATCTGCGCAAGACCTTCGACCTGCTTGGCGAAGGCGATATCCGCATCCAGGCCATCCTCATCGCGTTCTGCTTCGGCGGCCTCCTCGAAGCCCTGGCAGGCTTCGGTGCTCCGGTAGCGATTACCGCAACGATGATTCTGGTATTGGGTGTCAAACCACTGAAGGCTGCCACCACCGTCCTTATTGCCAATACCGCGCCCGTTGCCTTCGGCGCCGTGGGTATCCCCGTTACCACCGCGGGTGAAGTTGGCGGCCGCACCGCGGAGCAGACCGCCGATATTGCGGGCCTGATTTCCTTGCAGGTCCTGCTAATCGCAGCCGCAGTTCCATTTTTCATCCTCTTTATCCTGGACGGTATGCGCGGCGTCAAGGAGGCAGCACCTGCCGCCGCAGTCATCGGCGGTTCCTTCGCCATCGCCCAGTGGGCCGCGGCCAACTTCTTTGCCTACCAGCTGACTAACGTTGTGGCCTGCATCGTTTCCCTGGGATGCGCATTCGTGTTCCTGCGTATGTGGAAGCCAAAGGGCGTTGCCGAACTGCGTCAGCGCATGGAGATCCCAGCACAGGAGGAGGTCACCGATCTTTCCGGCGTCCGCATCTGGATGGCGCTGCTTCCCTACGCCGTGGTTACCGCAGTCTTTGCGCTTGCCACCGCCGTGCCCAAGCTCTTTGGTTTCTGGAAGATTAAGTTCGCCTGGCCGGGCCTGGATGGCACAGTCCTTGACTCTGCCGGCAAGGCAATGGACACCTCGTTTAGCTTCAATGTCTTTGGTAATCCCGGCACCTTGCTGCTGATTTCTGGACTAATCGTTGCAATCATCTTCTGGATTTTCAACGATGGCGGCCACTACCATTTGGCAAAGTCCGCGCCGCTTGCCAAGTTTGGCGAGGTTTGCGCCCGCATGAAGTTCTCGGCGCTTACGATTATTTTGGTCCTAGCCTTGGCTTACACCATGAACTACTCCGGCCAGACCATCTCTATTGGTGAGTTCGTGGCGTCGGCAGGCGGCATCTTCGCCCTCTTCGCACCCGCCCTGGGCTGGATTGGCACGGCTGTCACCGGCTCGGACACCTCAGCCAACGCTCTCTTTGCTAACCTCCAAGTCACCGCCGCCGAGCGCATCTCCGTCAATCCAGACCTCATGCTTGCTGCTAACACCGCCGGCGGCGTGGTGGGCAAGATGATTTCCCCGCAGTCTCTGGCCATCGCCGCAACGGCCGTCAAGATGGAAGGCGAGGAATCCCGCATCCTGAAGGCCGTGGTGGGCTACTCTCTCGCCTTCCTGGCCACGGTCTGCATCATCGTGTTCCTAATGACCAATGTGTTGGGCTTCCTAGTTCCATAGCCGCAATTTTCAAAGCCAAAAAGTCGCCGCACCTACCCGGCTATTAGGGGCGGCGACTTTCGTATACCCCCAAAAGGTTTGAACTTGCCAGTGACGCATGACTCACTTGACGCCGCAGATCAGACTTTGACAAAAGCCATGCGTCCATCTGTGCACGTGAGCAATTTCGCAACACTAGTGTTGTGAAACAACCCCAGTTAAACAGGCCTTTTAATACAGAATATCTGCGGAGTTATCGGTAGTATTCATGCCACAACCACAAACGTTTGCCTGAGCCTCCTGCATCCAGCTCATCGGAGGCAAACTTGGGCAGTAAAAGGAGCGCAAAGTATGCGAATTGCACTATTTTCCACGTGCATTGGTGACGCCCTCTTCCCGGACGCACACAAAGCAACCGCACTAATCCTCTCCCGCTTGGGCCATGAAGTGGTCTTCCCAGAAGAGCAGACCTGCTGCGGACAAATGCATATCAATACCGGTTATCAGAAGGAAACCCTAGGGATGATCCGCAGCTATGCGGACGCCTTCGCGGATCCTTCCATTGACTACGTAGTCTCCGCTTCTGGCTCCTGCGTCGGCGCAGTTCGCGAACAGCACGTCAAGATTGCTGACCGCTTCGGTAACTCCGCTGACGTCGACGGCGCCAAGATTGCTTCTCAGAAGACCTTGGACCTCCCGGAGTTCTTGGTCGACATCGAGCAGCGCACCGACTTAGGTGCCTTCTTCCCACATAGGGTCACCTACCATGCTTCCTGCCATGGCCTGCGCTTTTTGAAGTTGGGTGACCGCCCGTACCAGCTGCTGAGCAAGGTCGAGGGCATCGACCTCGTGCCGCTAGAAAACGTGGAAGAGTGCTGCGGCTTCGGCGGTACCTTCTCTATTAAGAATCCTGAGGTCTCCCAGGCCATGGTCTCGGACAAGACCCGCCACGTAAGGGACACCGAGGCTGAGTACTTGACCGGCGGTGACTCTTCCTGCCTGATGAACATCGGCGGCGCCCTCTCCCGCCAGCGCAGTGGCGTGCGCGTTATCCACATGGCCGAAATCCTGGCTTCCACCAAGGAGCACCCATGGACCCCTGATACGGCCGCATATTCCAAGGAGAAAATGCTCTAATGACTTCCTTCCTCGATACCACCCCACCGCGGGCGCCCGAAGGCTACGGCAACCTGCGCGGCAGCAAGGCATTCGTGCCGCTGGCACACGTCGGCCTGAACAACGCTACGCAGCGCCACAACCTGTACCACGCCACCACCACTATTCGTAATAAGCGCGCCAACGCCGTCGAAGAGCTACCGGATTGGCAGCAACTGCGTGACGCTGGCTCCGCCCTCAAAGAGGACGTGGCAGCCCGGATGCCTGAGCTCCTCCTCCAGTTTGAGGAAGAGGTAACCAAGCGCGGCGGCATTGTTCACTGGGCCCGCGACGCCAAGGAAGCCAACGAGATCATCGAGGGGCTTATCCGCGAGACCGGTGAGACCGACGTCGTCAAGGTCAAGTCCATGGCAACCCAGGAAATCGGCCTGAACGAGCACCTCGAGTCTGTAGGGATCAATGCCCGCGAAACCGACCTGGCTGAGCTCATCGTTCAGCTGGGCGAGGATAAGCCCTCCCACATCCTAGTTCCAGCCATCCACCGCAACCGTGCCGAAATCCGTGACATCTTCGTCAACAAAATGCCGCACACGGATGAATCCCTAAAGGCTGAGCCAGCCGAACTCGCGGAGGCTTCTCGTATCTTCCTGCGCGAGCAGTTCATGAAGGCCAAGGTCGCCATCTCCGGCGCTAACTTTGGTGTCGCAGAAACCGGCACCATCAGTATCGTGGAGTCTGAGGGCAACGGCCGCATGTGCCTTACCCTGCCGGAGACCCTGATTACCGTGATGGGCATCGAAAAGCTCGTGCCAACATTCCAAGACCTTGAGGTCTTCCTGCAGCTTTTGCCGCGTTCTTCCACGGCAGAGCGTATGAACCCGTATACCTCGATGTGGGCGGGCATAACTGAAAACGATGGTCCGAAGAACTTCCACCTCGTCCTGCTGGATAACGGCCGTACCGCGGCACTATCCAGTCCAATCGGCCACCAGGCGCTCAAGTGCATCCGCTGCTCCGCTTGCCTGAACGTATGCCCAGTCTACGAACGCGCCGGCGGCCACGCCTACGGCTCGGTCTACCCAGGCCCCATCGGCATCTCCATTACCCCGCAGCTAACCGGTATCAAGGACCACCACGATCCTTCCGCCAGCCTGCCTTATGCATGCTCCCTGTGTGGACGCTGCGACGAGGTTTGCCCGGTGAAGATTCCGCTTTCTGAGGTCATCCTGGAGAACCGCCACCAAAAAGTCACCAACGCTACCCCGCCGGTGGAATCCAAACTGTTTAGCGCGGTTCAGCTCGTGTGGGGCCACCCGAAGGTCTGGAACCAGATCACCCACATGGTCGCCCTCGGCCGCGTATTGGGCGGCTTCAACGGCGTCATCGATAGCTTGCCTTTGTTCCTCTCCGGCTGGTCCGACGCCCGCGATACTGCAGTCCCCCCGAAGAAGTCTTTCCGTCAGTGGTTTGACTCCGATGAAGCTAAAGAATTGCTCGCCCAGGCCAAGAAGGAGGGTATCAAGTGAGTACCGCCAAAGAAGAGATCCTGAAGCGCATTCGCACCGCGCAGAAGCAGGCAGGCCTGTCTGAACACGTCGACATCCCGCGTGAGTACGAAACACAGGGCACGCTAAACGCGGATGAGCTGCGTGACATGCTGGTTGACCGCCTTGAGGATTACAAGGCGGAGGTCCACGTCACGGATGAGGCTTCCCTGGCCAAGACCATCTCGCAGGTCTTCACGGACAAGGATTGTTCTACGGTGACCTATGCGCAGGGCATGGACACCGCGCTTATCGACGCCATCACCTCCGACGTCACATTAAACGCCGACGATCCCACGTCTGACCCACGCGAGCTGGATACTGTCGACGCCGTGCTCACGGAGTCGCACGTAACTTCCGCACAGACCGGCACCATCGTGTTGGAGGCGGGCCCGCTGTGCGGCCGCCGCGCTCTCACGCTGGTCCCAGACCGCCATGTATGCATCGTACGCAAAGAGCAGGTGGTCTACGGCGTGCCGGAGATGGTCTCGCGCATCAATCCGGACTTCCCAGCAACCTGGATTTCCGGCCCGTCTGCTACTTCCGATATTGAGCTCTCCCGCGTCGAGGGCGTGCACGGTCCACGCGATCTCATAGTCATCATCGTGAAGTAAGGCTCGTATGCGGAACTCACCCCGCATTAGCTTCTAACGACTGGCATGCGCTAGAATCACACCGTTGATATCTGGCGCATGCCACCTATCATTTGCCTCCGTAGCTCAGCGGATTAGAGCATCGGTTTCCGGTACCGAAGGTCGCAGGTTCGACCCCTGTCGGGGGCACAATTTCTCCCCTCGCTTGCTCGGCGTTCAACCCGGCAGGCGAGGGTTTTAGCTTCGTATCCACATTTTCCATTTCTTGCAGCTTCCAGAAATCTCTAGCGCATCGCCGTCGCTCGATATTAGGAATCCCTTACCGCTCGAAGTCAAAGAATCATTCCTAAGAATGATCCCGCGGGCTGTAAGGTCAGGGCCATGGAATCAACATCTCGACCCACGCGGGCCTACCTCTCGTTTCTCGCGGCCGCATTAGCGTTCTTCGTGGCGCCAGGGATTGTGGGCGCGGCTCTTAGTGGGAGTACAGCGACTGTGACCATGCTGGTGCTGCTGCCAGTGATGGCGTTGGCATTGGGCATGCTGGATGGCCGGCTCTTTCGCTACACGCTGTCCTTTCCGCTCATTGCGGCTTTTATGTTCTGGCTTTCTACCAATGTCTACTACAACGACGGAACGTGGGTCTATGCAGTTGGGGTCGTCTTGCTTGCTTGGTTGGGCAGCTGGTTAACAGGAAGGAAGACCTAGGTCATGGAAACGTGGATTCTGAACCATCCGGAGGCCGGAAAACTCGAAGTCATGGTCGGCCCAGATGTGGAGTTTGCTGCAGCTTATGAAGACTGGCCGCAAGAACCGAGCGAGCAAGAATACACCGCCCTAGACGCCAACATGCCGCTTAAAGATAGAATCCAGGCATTCATTGATAATCCACCTATTCGCGTGCAGATATGCTGCGACGGCGAAGTCCTTGGAAGGTACACCTCGTTGTCTTCGACGCGAGTGGCACTAAAACAAATCGAAACCGACGAGCTGCACAGCTTCGATGCCATCAACCGCACGAAGCCGCACCTCAAGCTGCACGCGAATGCTCTCGACGAATTGCTCGAGGTGACCTATCACAACGGCAAAGAGGTCATCGAGTTTGAGCCACCAGCTAGCAGCCGGGGTGCGCGGCGTCGCGAAGCAATGGAGCAAAGCCCCGTTAAACGCGTGACCTATCCCCTCCTCGCAGGCCTCGGAAAGGGCGGCTGGGCGTTGGCCGTTATCGTGCTCGGCCCAATCCTGCGCAAGCTTTTGGACTTGCTGCCTATCCCCGACATCGACTGGCCGGATCTGCCAGACCTCCCCGAACTTCCCCAAATCCATCTGCCAACCATCAGTATCGATTGGCCGGACATCAACTGGCCGAACATCGATTTCCCTGACCTCCCGGCGCTGCCCGAGTGGATGGTTTTCTTGCTCGATAACTCGAAGGTGTGGGTGCCCATCGTCATCGGTATCGCCATCGGCGTGATGTCCATGCGCAACCACAAAAAGTCCGAACAGCATAAGAGGCAATGGCAGGACGGCGGCGAAGATACGAGAAAAGAGAATCCTCTGCATTAATACGCGGGCGCGCATAAGCTGGTGTTGAAGAACCATAATCTCTACAAGGAGGTA
Source organism: Corynebacterium sp. c25Ua_89 (assembly GCF_047459735.1). Taxonomy (NCBI): domain Bacteria; kingdom Bacillati; phylum Actinomycetota; class Actinomycetes; order Mycobacteriales; family Corynebacteriaceae; genus Corynebacterium; species Corynebacterium sp. c25Ua_89. The sequence goes on along the minus strand of NZ_JASBOD010000001.1, from coordinate 291,431 downwards.
CCTGACATGTCAGATCTGCGCACCGACCATGGTCCGAACCCTTATGTTCTCAACATCGAAGAGACCACCCTGGCTAACGATGCTTTCCGTGACACCCTGTGGACCGGCCAATACCTGCAGATGACCGTCATGTCTATTCCTGCCGGCGGCGAAATCGGCGCGGAGGTCCACGATGACCATGACCAGTTCCTGCGCCTCGAGTCCGGCAAGGGCCGCATCATGATTGGTGAAGACAAGGACAACCTGGACATCGATCAGGTAGTCGAAGACGACTTTGCCATCTTCGTACCAGCTGGCAAGTGGCACAACTTCGTCAACGAGGGCTCCGAGCCGGCAAAGCTCTACTCCATCTACGCCGCACCGGATCACGTTAAGGGCACCATCCACGAGACCAAGGAAGACGCGGACAACGATCCGAACGAGCAGCACTAATTGCGGCAGGCTTTTAAAACAACAAAATGGCGGTCCAGAAGATGGGCCGCCATTTTAATATTTAGCTATTGAGCTTTGAGTTCTCCAAGTACTACTTGATGAACGGGTTTACGATCTCCTGGGTGATGTCCAGGGAGCCGTGCTCGATGTAGAACATGCCGAGGAACATAGCGGTAACGAGAACGAAAGCCAGGAGCATGTTCGGGATCCACTGGACGAACACAGATACCCAGCCGTCAGCCTTGTCACGTGCAGCTGCTTCGCGCTGTTCCTGTGCCTCGTATTCGTTCATAATCCGTTGTTTCCTTTCACTGCGCCTTGTACTCCCTAGGCACACCTCGCCTAGCAAGAGTAATCACTGGCACTAACTTTAGCAGTAGATCGTTATGAATTTGTAGTTATCCACCGTTTGATTGACACCATTGCGGCCTGTTTGAAATACCAGGGTCCTCGTTGTTTTCGAGGGCGTCGACAAAAGCGTCTCTATCGGCGAACATGCGGTTGATATCGGCTTCTTCACCAACAATCCAGTGGCCGCTTTCCTCGTCAAAGGTAATTGCAGCGTCTGGAAACTTCTCCAAAGCGGCGTCCATGGCAGCCGCCTGTTCTTCCGTAGCAATTCCCTCAAGGTGAGCTTCTGGGTCGCCCAGGTCATCGAGAACAGTGATGTTGTAGTGCGGGTACTGGCGCTTAGGGTGCTCGAAGAGCTCTTGTCCCATCATGGTGGTGTCTCCTTTTGGGCTACATATGAGTTAGGCTGTGGCGCTAAGCCACATGATAGGTCAAGTAAGACCTTGGCCTTGCAAGCTTAAGCCTGCGGCTCGTCTCGCCCGTGCAGAAGTTCGTCGGGTACGAATCCCTCGTAGCCAGGGACGTTCTTTACTGCTAGCACTCCTTTGAAGAAGTTAACCAACGAGGGAACATCTTCCTCGCTTAGGTGATCGAAGACAAGGCGGCGCACGGACTCGACGTGCTCGGGCACGGCGCGCTCGAGGCGGGTAAAACCGTCATCGGTTATTTTTACCACCACGCCGCGGGCGTCGCCGACGCTCTTGCACTTGGTGACGAGCCCGCGCTTTTCCATGCGTGTTACCTGGTGAGATGTGCGGGAACGGTCCCAATCCAGCTCGGCACACAGCTCGCGCAGGCGCATCTGATGATCTTTTTGCTCGGATAACGTCACTAGGACGGCGAACTCAGAAGCAGAGACTTCCCCACCGGACATGAGAGTTTCTTCCATGCCGCGATTGATCTTGCGGATGGATCCAAGAAGCAGGCGCCAAAGCTCCTGTTCCTCCTCGTTAAGCCAGCGAGTTCCCGTAGTCATGCAAATAACAGTACACACTGGCTTTACTGAGAAAAACTAAGCCTTCAGCGCCTCCATGGCAAGCTCCGTGCGCTCCGGTACACGTGCATATCGCTGCGGCATACATGTAAGCACGAGCACCTGCGAATGCTTGCCTACCTGGGCGAAGAGCGTCGACATCAGGTTCAGGCGCGTCGTGTCGGTAGAGCCCAGCGCATCGTCCACGATGACGGGCACGCCGTACTCTTGAACGAGCCCGGCGATAGCAAACCGTGTAAGGATGGCCAGCTGCTCCTTCGCGCCGCCGGAAAGCGAACCCATATCAATGGTTTGGCCGTTGCGGCTACGCGCGGTGACAACGAGCTCCTCGGAGAGCTCGAAGTCGACGTCACCGCCGAAGACGGTGCGCGCGAGAGCATTAAGCTTTGTCACGAAAGGCGCGGCGTAGCGCTGGCGCGCGGCATCGCGATGCTTAAGCAACAGCTCCCGCAGATAGCGGGCAGCATTTGCACGCTTTTCGACGGCCGCGAGTACCTCCCGTGAGATTTCCAGCTCGGCGCTGGCTGCAGCCAGACGTTCGGCCACACCAGAGTGCATCTCGATTCGGCCTACATATTCGCGCATGTCGCCGTCGGCACTCAAAATTGCGTTGTTCAGGCTACGTACCTGTTCCTCCGCGCCCTTGTGCAGAGCAAAGACCGTATCGACGTCGATGGCGCTTAGTTCTCGCAGGCGTTCGCGCTGCTGCTCCAGCTGCACCTTCGCCGCACGGAGAGCCTCTTCGACATCTGCATCCGTTGCTGCATCGCGGGCCTGACGCAGCGCCTCCTCAGCTGCAGCATGCTGGTTGGCAGCGGATTCATGCCGCGCCGTCGCCGCAGCCAGCTGCGTGGCCGCCTGACTATCACGGTACGGGGCCAGCTCCTTTTCCGCCATGGTGACTTCGCTGCGCGCGGCCTCCTCAGCTGACTCGGCACTGGACAAGTCGAGTGCTTCCTCAGATACGTCCGTATCCTCGTGCTCGCTAGGCTCTTCAAAGTCCGCTGACTGTGCGGCATATTTTGCTTTGAGCTCGCCTAGGTCGTCGGTGCCCAAGGCCGCCTTGAACTCGCGCTGAGCTTGTTCGACGGCGCGTTGCTTTTCCAAGAATTCCTCGCGCAGCTTCTGTGCCGCAGCGAGGTCTTCGCAACCAGCGTCTTCAAGCAGTTCCGCAAGGCGCGTGCGTGCCTGTGCCACGGTATCGGCCGAGGTATCACCGGCTGCTGCTTGGTAGGTTGCCTGAATCTTGCCAAATGCAAACTTCATGCCATCGCGTAGCTGGATGGTTTGTGTGTTGTCGTCGGTTTGTTGGACTTCGCCGTCGACCTCGAACTCGCCTTCACCGCTGATGACCAGCTTGGCAGCGGCTGCGGCAAAAACGCGTTCTTGGACCTGGACTTCGTTGGCGGCTTGCTCGATGTCTTTCAGGTTCGCAATCTCTGGTGCTTGAGCTAGCTCTGCGCGGCGCGCTGCCAATTCTTTGTCCAGCTTTTCCAGATACTCGAGGCGCTCGCCAAGGGCTAGCCACTGTTTTTTCTTGTCTTGCTTTCGCGCGCTCTGTAAGGCCACGCGAGCTTTTTCGTAGGTCTTGTTTGCTTGCTCGAGTTTTTCCGTAAGTTCGCGGCGGACTTCTTTCTCATCTTCGACGCTCGCGCTAAGTTCTTCGACCATGGTGGCTAAAGCCGCGAGATTCGCAGCGGCCCTGGAAACCTCCTCCACCGCGCTGCGGCGGCGTTCGAGTGCTTCTTTCTTGGCTTCCACATCTGCCGCAGCGCGGTCAACCACTTCGCGCTGGGCTTCGATTTTTTCGAGGACGGCGCGGGCCTCAACAACGTCCTTTTCGCGCTCGGCTAGTTCTGCCTGCGCTGCCGGCAATGCTTCCTCGGCGTCGCGCTTGGCAAGTTGGGCAGCCTCGTGTTTGACCACGACATCGTCAAGCTGGCGCAATGCTTCCGTGGCCTCATTGTGCGCAAGTTCTGCCGCGTTGTAGCACTCTTGGGCATCCTTTAGTTCTTTAGCCGGCTGCCCGGTGAGCGCGGTGAAGTATTTTTCGTATTCCTTCTGCACGCGATTGACCAGCTCAGAGTCTTCCGCGGCCGCGGTGGACATACCGCTGGCCTCTTCCAAGGCATTCGTCACCGAGGGAATTCCCACGGCAGCCACGCCGGAGCCTAGGTCATCCTGGCGGAGGAACAGAGCGTCAAGGAGCTGGCGGTCAAGATGCTCGTTCAAGATGCGATCCAGCTCGTCATCGGCCTCGCCACCCGTAAATTGCGCCGCACGCGGTGCCAGAACGCGCAGTTCAGACATCTTCTTCTTGAGCCAGCGCTTGTGGATGCGGAAGTGATACGGACCCACGGTGACCTCAAGCTCTACCTCAGGGCCCGCATCTCGGTCCACCGGTTTGAGCGCCTTAATCTTCTTAGCGGCACCCGTGTGCTTTTCCGTCAGCACGGTGTCGATGGCTTCCACGATGGTGGACTTGCCGGTCTCGTTCTCACCATGGATAACCACGACGCCGGTCTCCGGCAGCTGTTCGATGCGCAGATGCTCGACGCCGCGGACGTTCCAGATTTCCAAGCTGTGTAGACGCATCATGGCGTTAGGCCTCCTTCACACTGAGACGGAACAACAGGTTGGCTGCGTCGCGGGCTACAGGGTCCTCCAGGTTTTCTACCAACTCCGCCAAGGCATCAGCGGCGAAGCCGGAAAGCTCTAGGCTGGCAAGTTCCTCCTCATCGGGAGCAAGATGCAAGTCCATGGTTCGCTCACGCGGGCGAAGCGAGGCGAAGACCGGCTCCAGCTCGGCCAAGCCTTGCTCCAAACGCGCTTGGGCGCCCAACCCCACCGTGCCGCGCAATCCATACTTCACTGCGGTACGGGACTTATTCGGCATGTCATCGAGAACAGTGAGGAAGCGCTCGACATCCTCGTCGGAGTTGACGTCTGCCGCCACCGCGCGAAAAGCCCAGCGGCCGATGTGGTGCGGGGTGACCTCAACCTGCCCATTGTCGATTACCACGACCAGTGCATTGCCGGAATCGCGCTCGCGGTCATCAAAAGCGGTGGTTTCCGGGCTGCCGGAGAACCAGACGCGCCCCGATTGCCCCAAGGCCTGCGTGGAGTGAGTATCTCCCAGAGCCAGGTAGTCGATGACGCCCTCAGAAATCTGGTTTTCAACAAACTTTAAGTCAATAACGTCAGCCTCAGACTCGCGTGCTTCCACTTGCCCGTGGCCCACGGCGATGCGCACGCCGTCGTAAGGCTCGAGCGGGGCGAGCGCTGCCTGCACGAGGTCATAGTTTGCGCGCTTGGAGAGATACGGGGCGCCGACGATCTCTACTCCTTCGCGCACCTCAATCGGGGTGGAATCCGCGATGACGTGGACGTTGTCCGCAAAAGGCTTGCGCAGGATGGAATCCGCCACGAGCGGATCGTGGTTGCCGGGCAACAGATAAACAGGCACCGGCAGATTACGAAAGGCCTCCTTGGCACGCCCCAAGGTGGCCTTGCTGAGCGAATTATGCTCAAATACGTCACCTGCCACCACGATGAATTCCGCACCGGTTTCCGCGGCTAATTCGCCGAGCCTGACAACGGCCGCCTCACGGTCATCGTTGAAGCGCACCTGGGCCTCGCCCTCGAGGAACCAGCGGGTCATGCCTAACTGAAAGTCCGAGGTATGGATGAAGGTCACCATGGATGAAACTCTCCCCTTTTGAAGTCTCCGGCAGCAGGTACTAAGCCCTTATGCCTATTGGTGAGTCAGATGATAGTAAAGGTCCTCGACATCAGAGACCGCGCGAAGCAAATCTATGTTCGTATGGCTGACGGCGCGCATGGCCTTACGCAGCAGATCTGGGTCAGAGTCATCGACTGCCGGTGCCACTTTCGGGCGCGGCATATCGGGCAGCTGCCGGCCTTCCCAAAACAGCTCGTTGCGCTCTTCGGGGCTGAGGCTGCTACCGGAAAAACTGTCCTGGGAGACATTTTTCGCCTGCTCCATCACAGCCTGCTCGAGGCGCGCAAAGTCCAAGCCACGCAGCGCAAAGATTACCGAGGGATCGGCATCCATGCGCGCCGCCAGCCGGTCGGCCACGGCGACCACGTGCTTACACACGTACTCGGGGTCCGGGCAGGTGCACGAAAACCGCATGTCGGCTGGGTCTTGCGCAATGAGAATGTCGAGCGCTTCCTCACTGAGCAGGCCGTCGCGTGCGTTCGCGATCGAGTTCGGCGTGCGGGCAAACATTTGGCTCAGCTCCGCCACGTCATCGTTGGTGCGATACGGCACCTGCAACAACACGGTGAAAGGCTCGTTCTGGGAACCGGCAACCTTGCCGTGTACTGCGCCGTTGCGCACGTCCAGGCCCACCACGTGACCGCCGTTGGCATACTGGCGTCCACGGGTAATGCGCCCGGAGTCGGCCTCCTTATTCACGAAGGAGACGATGCGCGTTGCCGCAGGAGCCATGCTGCGCACGCGAGAGACGCGGCCGGCCTCCTCCGGGGTGCTCACGCGTTTGCGCGCGCCGAAGTTGGCATAGATGACGTTGTCGTGTTCCTCAGACTTAGTATGCTGCGCCATTAGTCAGCCTCCCTGTAGCTCATCAGCTGTGCCAATTGCTCCGGATCCAGCTCGGTTAGCCAGCCTTCGCCCTCGCCCACCACGGCGCCGGCCAGGTGCGTCTTGCCGTCCAAAATGTCCTGGATGGATTCCTCGAGCGTACCCGCAGTAATCATCTTGTAGACCTGCACGTTGCGTTGCTGACCAATGCGGAAGGCACGGTCGGTGGCTTGGTTTTCCACGGCGGGATTCCACCAGCGGTCCATGTGCACGACAATCGACGCCGCGGTCAGGTTCAGGCCCGTGCCGCCTGCCTTGAGCGAGAGGATCATCGCCGGCGGCCCGTCCGGCGCCTGGAATTCCTCCACCATTCGGTCTCGACGGTTCTTTGTCACCCCACCGTGCAGGAAGGGGATGTCCCTGCCCAGCTGCTGGGTGAGATAAGGCTGCAAAAGGTCGCCGAAAGCCTTGTACTGGGTAAAGATGAGGATGCGTTCTTCGCTTTCTACAGCTTGGTCCACAATCCGCATCAGCTCTTCGACCTTGCCTGAGCGGTGCTTTCCCTTAATGGTGATGGCAGAGCCATCGCCCAGATAGTGCGCTGGATGGTTGCAGATCTGCTTGATTCGAGTCAGCGAGGCCAACACCAGGCCGCGGCGCGACATGCCCTCGCGTACCTCCAAGGCCTTTTGCACGTCGTCAACAAGCGCCTTGTACAACGCCGCCTGCTCGGCCGTCATCGCCACGGTGATGATCTGCTCCGATTTCTCTGGCAGGTCATCGATGATGTTCGGATCCGTCTTGAGACGGCGCAGGATAAACGGCGCTGTCAGCTGGCGCAGGCGCTCGGCCATGGTCTCGTCGTTTTCACGCTCGATGGCCTTGGCAAAATGATTGCGGAAGAAGGACGCGCTGCCCAGAACGCCGGGATTGCAGAAATCCAGGATGGAGCGCATCTCCGACAAACGGTTTTCCACCGGCGTGCCGGTCAACGCGATACGGTGGCGCGAAGGCAGCGAGCGCACCGCCTTCGAGGAACGCGTCGCGGCATTCTTAATCGCCTGTGCCTCATCGAGCACCACGCGGTCCCATTCCACCTTGCCCAAGGTAAGGAAGTCACGGCCGACTGTTCCGTAGGAGGTGATGACGAGGTCTGCCTTCTCCGCGGCTTTGATGAGTGCTTCATCCTTGAGGCGATCCGAGCCGTGCTGCACCAGGACTTTGAGGCTCGGCACGAACTTCGCGGCCTCGCGCGCCCAGTTGCCCACTACGGAAGTAGGCGCCACGACAATGGTTGGCTTGAGCTCCGGGTTTTCTTGGCGCTCGATGGCAAGCAGCGTAAGCAGCTGGAGGGTTTTGCCCAAGCCCATGTCGTCGGCGAGCACTGCTCCAATGTTGTTGCGGGACATCCAGTAGAGCCAATCCACGCCGCGGCGCTGATACTCGCGCAGCTCCGCCTGGACGGTATCGGGCAACTCGATGCGCGCGGGCGCGGGAGAATCCATGCCGCCGAGCAGAGAGGTATGCCACGTCGAGCCGGTAAATTCTACCGGCTCCTCGGCCATGGATTGCAGGGCCAACTCGCGCAGCTCCGCCACGGAGACCTGGGAGGTTTCGCCCTCGTTGAATTCTTGCAAGCGCTTTTCGACGTCCGCGACAAGTTCCTGCCAGCCCGGCTGTTCTAGCTTCCGAGCGCGCTCGGCGGCGGCGCTAAGCCGCTCGAGTTCCTTCTTCTTACGCTTCTTGGCGGTTTCCGCCAGCTTGTCCATGTACTCGGAAATCTTGGACAACGCCTGGGTATCGGCGGTCACCCACTCGCCGCGGAGGCGAATCAGGCCGGACTTGGACGCCACCAGCTGGCGCATCTCTTCCTCGGTGAGCTCAATATCGCCTACGGAAAGATGCCAATCATATTCCACCAGCTTGTCCATGCCGAGGTGGGCCTTGGTGGATCCTTCGGCAGGGTCACGCACCTCGCGGGTTTCCAGTTTGGCTTTGGTTTCCATGTGCGCCCATGCCTTAGGCAGCAGCACGGTAAAGCCGGCTGCCTTGAGCTGGGCGACGTCCTTGGAAACGAACTCCACCAGCTGATCGGTGCCCAAGAATACATCCCAATCGCCGGCGTCATAGTCCGGAACGGCCGAAGACTCGCGCAGGCGCGGCGCCAGGCTAAATGCCTTGCGCTGCGAGTCGCGCAGCTTGACCACGCTGCCTCTGTCCAGCTGCTCCTCGATGATGGGGCGCGGGGCGTCGGTGCCGGAACGGACCTGCACGCGGATGGGCCAGACGCTGGATTCTGGATCTTCATCGTGGCCGGGCTCTTCCACAATGAACACCAGCTGCAGGTCGACAGAGGTAATCGAGTCTTTCCACTCGTTTAGAGCACGCAGCAGCTGCGCGCGCCCCTTTTTCACCGGCGCGGTCGTGAGCATGGCCTGCGCGAAGTCGTGCCACGGTGCGGGACGGGGGGCGTCGGCAAGCGAGCGCAACTGTGTAAATGCGATCCAGTGGGTCAGCTCGTCTGCCATGTCATCAGAAAGCGCGCGGTTATTGATGGTCAAAATGCCCGGCGCGGCAGCCAGCATCTCGGCGAGCCATCCGCGCTCGCCCAAGCCCGAGGTCAGCTGCCACATGGGGAACCACTCGCCGCCCTGATAGGAAAGGCGGATGGTCACGCGCCCGGCGCGCACGAACTTACTAAGTCCCCGGTAGGCGCGAATCAGCCACAGAAGATCTGGGGCGATGGTGGCTTTTTGTTCCGGTGTTGCCGCTTGGCTTAGTGAGTCTAAAAACTCCATCTTGGCCAGGGTGGCCACGGCTTCCTCGGGAGCAAACATGGCCATGGGGACCATGAGGGAGACGTCCTTGCCCTTTGGCGTGCGCAAAGAGACTCGGGCGCGGTTGCGGAAGGACTTCTTGGCAAGAATTGTCTCCACCACCTCGGGGAAAGTCCCCTCTGGCACTGCCGAAGGCATGATGATCTTGTGCCCTTCCACCTGCTCAATCCATAGGCTAAGCCCTGAGACTGGGAGCCAAAGGCCGTGGAGGAGGTAAGAAGCCATAGCTGCCAGTCTAGCAGCGCACCTTTTGGGGGCAGGGCGAGAGCTTTGAGAGCGAAAATGGCAGGAAAGAGCAATCGTTATAATCTCGTTACATTCTTACGTTTCCAGTGATAGACCATGAGATTTACCTGTGTATGGAGTCACATATTTTTGGTAACGGGACAGAATCTCGTTGGGTTGTAATGCGCGTCACGTTAGCGTGGGAGGGTCCTACTCTCAAACAACGAGGAGAAATCCGTGCAAGATTCCACTTGGTACGTCGTGGCGATGATTCTCTATCTGCTCGCGATGGCCGCCATCGGTTTCTGGAGCTATAAACAAACAGATCAGTACGACGATTATGTCCTGGGCGGGCGTGGACTCCACCCCTTCGTCGCGGCACTGTCCGCCGGCGCCTCGGACATGTCCGGCTGGCTGCTCATGGGCCTGCCTGGCGCATTGTTCTTAACGGGTATGTCGGAGCTATGGATGGCCATCGGCCTGCTGGTTGGCGCATGGGCCAACTGGAAATGGGTCGCCCCACGCCTGCGCTCCTACTCTGAGATTGCCGGTAACTCGATTACCGTTCCGTCCTTCTTTGAGAACCGCCTGCATGACAAATCCCGCGTGCTGCGCATTCTCTCGGCCGTCATCATCATCTTCTTCTTTACCTTCTATGTCTCTTCCGGCATGGTCTCCGGCGGCCGCTATTTCGAGTCCACCTTCGGCGGCGATTACTTGGTCGGCATGCTGATCGTTGCGGCCGTTACCGTGTTCTACACTTTCGTCGGCGGCTTCCTCGCGGTCTCCTACACCGATACCGTGCAGGGCTTGCTCATGTTCGCCTCGCTCATCATCGTTCCGATCATGGCAATCATGACTTTGGATAATCCTGGCGATATCTTCAGCTTCGCGGCGGAGAATCCTTATGCTTCCGGCGGAGTCATTGAAAACCCTGAGTACTTCTCGCTCTTCTCCGGTGTTTCCGCAGCAGTTATCATCGGCAACCTAGCCTGGGGCTTGGGGTATTTTGGTCAGCCGCACATCATTGTGCGCTTCATGGCGCTGCGCAAGCCTGCCGACGCCCGCGCGGGCCGCTTCTACGGCGTCAGCTGGATGTTCCTTTCCCTGATTGGCGCCATCTTCGTGGCCCTGGCCGGCACGGTATTCTTCACCAACACTGATCACGCCATTACCGATCAGGAAAACTACGAAACCATCTTCCTTGACATGGCCCAGGTCATGTTCCACCCGCTGTTCGCAGGTCTGGTTCTTACTGCGGTTCTGGCCGCCATCATGTCCACCATGTCCTCACAGATGCTCGTGGTTTCCACCTCTCTGATCGAGGATCTGTTCATGATCGTGGCAAAGAAAAAGCCCTCCCAGGACGTTCTCATTAACCTATCGCGTACGGCTGTGGTTGCCATTGCCATCATCGCGACAGTCCTGGCGATTAATCCTTCCGATTCCATCCTGGGCTTGGTCGGCTTCGCTTGGGCCGGCTTTGGTTCCGCATTCGGCCCGCTGGTGCTGCTGTCCCTGTACTGGAAGCGCCTGAACTCCACCGGCGCGATTGCCGGCATGGTGACCGGTGCCATCGTGGCTGTCGGCTGGGGCATGTCTGCGCTTTCCGATGCCCTCTACGAGCTGGTCCCAGGCTTTGCCATCTCCCTAGTGGTCACCGTCGTGGTCTCCCTAGTGACCAAGGCACCAGATACCAAGGTCGTCACCGAGTTCGAGGAAGCTTCCCAGCTGGCCAAGCTTGTTGAAAACAACAAAAACTTGGGCTTCGAGGAAGCAGCAGAGAAGGTACAAAACTAAGCCACCCTTATATCTCCCCACCGGGAACCGCGCACAGCACGGCACAAGTCTAAATAGTCTATGAAGCACTATTTTCTTGCCGGGCTGTGCGCGGTTACTGCGTTGTGGGGCCTAAACCACTTCCTGCCGGGCCCGCCCTTGGGCGTGGCTGAAGCAGATATGCGAGTTCGCATCATCGGCTACGAACGCGAAGCCTTCGGCGGCTGGCTACCCGATACAAAGGACAATGTACGAGATGCCCAGGCCACCGCCTACGGCCTATACGATCCTTATTCGGGTAAACACAACCCAGCCACCGTTGAGGTCGACCACGTCTTCCCTCTTTCGGCGGCGTGGGACATGGGCGCCTACCGCTGGGATAGGCAGCGCAAGACAGCCTTTGCCAATGACCCGCTCAACTTGGTAGCAACTGCAAAAGATCTCAACCAGGACAAGTCCGATTCCCTGCCTTCCGAGTGGCTACCGCCTGCCAACCGCTGCGACTACTCCCGCCGGCTTGCGGCCGTGGCACGCAAATATGATTTGCCCCTTCCAGCTGCGGATGTACGGGTAATGCGCAGGCAGTGTCGGTTCGATTTCCAGCTCACCACTGACTAAACTTCTTGCGAACCCCAAACTGAAGTGAAAGGCCTCCATGACTAGTCTTCTAGTAATTCTGCACGTCCTCGCAGCAGTGCTGCTCATCGGCCCGGTCTGCGTGGCAACTTCTGCCTTCCCTGGTCAGATGTTTAGCGCCGCCAATGGTGAGCACGTAGCAGTCGGTGCAGCGCGCATCCTGCACAAGATCACCAACACTTATGGCTACATCTCCGCCATCGTGCCGGTTCTGGGCGTCGCTGTCTTCCTGACGGACCTCGAAGCCTACAAGTCCGCAGTCCAGTTCCACATCGCGATCCTGCTGGCAGTTATCGCTTGGTGCCTGCTGTTCTTCCTCATCGTGCCGAAGCAGAAGAAGGCCCTCGCTGCTCTCGACGGCGCCGAAGACATGGACGCTGAAGGTCTGAAGAAGCAGCTTTCCGCTTTCTCCGGCATCTTCAACCTGCTGTGGATGATCTGCGCAATCTTGATGTTCGTCTAAGCAGGCGGGGCATCCTTAAGCACTCTGCTTATTCAACAAAAAGACCGCCCAGTCTAAACCTCCTACTTAAAGGAAGGACTCAGACTGGGCGGTCTTTCTATATCTTTTGGCTTAGTCGCGCCAACCGCCGCGACGGCCTCCGCGTCCGCCACGGTCGTCACGGCGCCCACGGCCTCCGCGACGATCATCGCGGTAGCCACCACGGCCGCCGCGTCCGCCACGGTCATCGCCATCGCGGCGCGGCGGGCGGCCGGTGTCCTTGGCGATGTTAATCAGCTGGCCGGAGATGCGTGTGTCCTTCAGACGGTCCAGCACTGCGCGGTCAAGGTTCTTCGGCAGGTCAACCAGGGTGTGGCCCACTGCAATGGTGATGCGGCCGAAGTCCTTGGAGGACAAGCCACCCTCGTTGGCCAGAGCACCGACGATGGCGCCTGGGCGCACGTTCTGGCGCTTGCCGACGTCCAGGCGGTAGGTCTCAAAGTCACCGTCCGGGCGGCGCGGGCCACGGTCACGATCACGGAAGCCGCCACGTCCACCGCGGTCACCACGGTCGCGGCGATCCCCACGGTCAAAACGGTCGCGGTCACGGCGGTCGCGCTTCGGCGCTGGCTGCTCCTTGAGCAGGAAGTCCTTGCCGCCCTGCAGCTGGACTGCAAGCGCTGCGGCGATGTCATCCATGGCAACGTTGTTCGCTGCAGAGTACTCGCGGACCATGTCGCGGAAGAACTCGAACTGCTTCTCGCCCAGGGACTCGCCGATCTTGGCCAGGAACTTTTCCTTGCGCTTCTCGTTGACCTCGTCAGCGGAAGGCAGGTCCATTTCCTCGAGGCGGGCGTTAGTTACGCGCTCGATGGAGCGCAGCATGCGGCGCTCACGCGGGGTGACGAACAGGATCGCCTCACCGGTACGGCCTGCACGGCCGGTACGGCCAATGCGGTGCACGTAAGACTCGGTGTCGTTCGGGATGTCGTAGTTGACCACGTGGGTGATGCGCTCAACGTCCAGGCCACGAGCGGCGACGTCGGTAGCCACGAGGATGTCCAAGCGGCCATCCTTGAGCTGGTCAACGGTGCGCTCACGCTGCTGCTGGGCGATGTCGCCATTAATGGCAGCCGCGTTATAGCCAGCGTCGCGCAGATTGTCAGCGACCTCTTCGGTCTCATGCTTGGTGCGGCAAAAGACGATGATGGCGTCGTACTCGATGACCTCGAGGATGCGGGTGAAGGCATCCATCTTCTGACGGTGTGGGGTCAAAAGGTAGCGCTGCGTGATGTTGTCATTGGTGCGGCGCTCAGACTTAACAGTAACCTCAGCAGGATCGTTGAGGTACTGCTTAGACAGGCGGCGGATGGAGTTCGGCATCGTTGCCGAGAACAGCGCGACCTGCTTTTCTTCCGGAGTGTCTTCCAGGATGCGCTCAACGTCTTCCTGGAAGCCCATGTTCAGCATCTCATCTGCCTCGTCGAGGACTAGGAAGCGCAGCTGGGAAATATCCAGGGAGCCCTTCTCTAGGTGGTCGATGACGCGGCCCGGGGTGCCGACGATGATCTGGGCGCCACGGCGCAGACCAGAAAGCTGAATGCCGTATGCTTGACCACCGTAGATTGGCAGCACCTCGATGCGACCCAGGTGATCAGCAAAGGACTGGAAGGAGTCCGCAACCTGCAGGGCAAGTTCACGCGTTGGGGCGAGAACCAGTGCCTGTGGGTGGCGTACTTCTGGGTCGACCTGGGATAGAACCGGCAGCGCGAAAGCTGCGGTTTTTCCGGTACCCGTCTGGGCGAGGCCCACGACGTCGCGGCCTTCCATCAGGATCGGGATGGTTTGTTCCTGGATTGGGGATGGCTGGGTAAAGCCGACCTTCGCAACGGCGTGCTGAACATCGTCAGGCAGGCCGAGAGTTGCAAACCCCTGGGAATTGTCGTTGGCTGAAGTATTTTCAGCGCCGGTGTCCTCAGGGTTATTCGCAGCCCCGGTGGTTTCAACTTCACCTTGCGAGATTTCCTGAGATTCCGACTTATTGATTTCTTCCGGCTCGTTCACGCCGCCGGTGGCGTTATCGGTAATGCTCATTGCTTGCTCCACAGTACGTTATGCAAACCGCTTACCGCCATCGATCGAGATAAAAGCGCTTTAAAGGTGCCCACAAACACACCATCTACCCCATTGCCCAACGATCACACTCGCCCAATTGCATAGTCAACCTTCCCCCGCATTTGCGTACAATCACGCCCATGACCATCCCCGCTCGTTTCTTTCCGCGCCACGTGCGCCACAGCACGCTGGCTGCGCTGGCAACCGCCACGTTGGCGCTCAGCCTCAGCGCCTGCGACACAGCAAAAGAAGAGACCGGCAAGGAAGAGCAGACTAGCGACGCCCTGCACTACGTCGCGTTGGGCGACTCGTACGCCTCGATGGGCACCCGCGGCGCCCCACACACCGGGCCAGGATGGTGTGCACGGGCGAGCGATAACTATCCGTCGCAATTGCAGCAGATGAAGGGGCTCGCGCTTGTCGACGTCACGTGCCAAGGCGCCCTAACCGACCACGTCCTGGGGCCACGTGCGGACCTTCCACCGCAGTTGGACGCCGTGGACACCACGACCGACATCATCACCTTGTCCATCGGCGGCAATGACGCCGGCTTCGGCGTGCTGACAAGCTGCGCAATGAACACCAGCGACCTAAATTGCGCCGAACTCCACGGCGGGGAGATCGACCAAGCCTTGACGGCTCTGCCTGCCAAGCTAGACGACGTCTACGCCGGCATCCACCGCAAGGCCCCACAGGCAAAAATCTTTGCGACCGCCTATATGCCACTTCTTGCACCGACGGATAACGAAAGCAATTGCCCCGCGATTGAAAAAGTCAGCGACGTCGACCGTCTTTGGCTGATACAAAAGATTTCGCAGATCAACTTGGAAGTCGAGCAAGCAGCCCACCGCGCCGGCGCGCAGTTCATCGTGCCACCGGGCACCGAACTGCACACCGGCTGCGCCCCCGTTGCGGAGCGTTGGGTCGACCTCGCAGGGACGGAAACTGGGGCCTACCCCATGCATCCCACCCATGAAGGGCAGTCAGCGATGGCACATGCCATCGCCGAGCACCTTTAGAACGCAGGTTTTCCTGCGACAAACGTACGCCACGTCATGGGCATACCCGGGCGATAAGCCAAGTGAATGGCGCTCGGTGCATCGAGCACATGAAGATCGGCCGCAGCACCTTCAACAATCGTGCCCTTTGCCGGGCGCCCCTGTGCATCTAGGCCTCCACCAACATCGTGCCTGCGAAGAGCTTTAGCGCCACCAAACGTCGCTGCTCGGACAGCCTCGTCTAGAGATAGACGCTGCTGCAGCACCGCCGTAGTAACGCAAAAGTTCATCGAGGAGGTATAAGACGTTCCCGGATTCAGATTAGAAGCGATAGCAACGGTGGCGCCTGCATCAAGCAGACGACGCCCTGGAGCTAGCGGCTCGCGAGTGGAAAGATCGCAGGCAGGAAGCATGGTAGCGACAGTCTCGGAGTTGGCTAAAGCCTCAATGTCGGCATCGCTCAAATAGTTAACGTGGTCGACTGAAGCGGCATCCAGCTCAACCGCGAGTTGAACACCGGGCCCCTCACCCAACTGATTACCGTGTACACGCACGCCTAAGCCACGATCCTTGCCAGCGGCAAGAACCCGCCGAGACTGCGTCTCATCAAACGCGCCTCGCTCACAGAACACGTCAATCCAATTCGCATAGTCTGCGACGCCGTCAAGCATCGGTCCTACGACCTCATCCAAGTAGGCATCAGCATCCGCGCCAGGTGGAACAAGGTGCGCGCCGAGAAAAGTGACGTCATCTGCGTACTTGGAGGCTACTCGCGCAGCAAGCACTTCGGATTCGGTGTTGAGGCCGTAGCCAGTTTTTGTCTCGACGGTCGTGGTACCGCCTCGACGGGCCGCTGCAATGCGCTCGACCAGAAGCTGCTCGAGTCGGCTTTCGCCAGCAGAGCGAGTGGCATCCATAGTGACTGCAATGCCGCCTGCTTCATAAGAGCCACCGCTCATGCGGGCCTCGAATTCGGCGGAGCGGTCTCCATCGAAAATCATGTGGGTATGCGAATCGACCCAACCGGGCAAAACTGCTCGCCCACCGCAATCCACGATGTCGTCAGCGGCCGGCGCTTGAGACCGCTGCCCCACCCACGAAACCACACCATCGGTGGCGACGATGGCGGCGTCGTCAAGCGTTCCGGCTTCACTAACCGTGTGTAATTCGGAGATTCCAGTAAACAGGGTGCTCATCTAAAGCGTCCTTTCTGGGTTTGACCAACCCGTATGTGGTGCCGTCTGCTAGTCGCGAGCTCGAAATTCCATCGGAATACGTACGCCGCGCTCATCAGCTACTTCCTTCGCGCGAGTGTATCCGGAATCGACGTGGCGGATAACGCCCATGCCCGGGTCGTTGGTGAGGACCGCGCGCAGCTTGGCGGCGGCCAACTCGGTGCCGTCTGCAACGGTAACCTGACCGGCGTGGATGGAACGGCCCATGCCCACGCCGCCGCCGTGGTGAAGGGACACCCAGGTAGCACCGGAAGACACAGCGGTCATGGCGTTAAGCAGTGGCCAGTCAGCCACGGCATCGGTGCCATCGAGCATCGCCTCGGTCTCGCGGTATGGGGAGGCCACGGAGCCGGAGTCCAAGTGGTCGCGGCCGATGACAATAGGAGCCTTGATCTTGCCCTCGCGCACCAGGTCGTTAAAGAGCAGGCCGGCCTTGTGGCGCTCGTTGTAGCCCAGCCAGCAGATACGTGCCGGCAGTCCTTCGAACTCGACGTACTCCTCTGCTGCGTCGAGCCAGTTGTGCAGGTGCTCGTTGTCTGGGAAGAGCTCCTTGAGGGCTTGGTCGGTGACCTTGATGTCCTCTGGGTCACCGGACAGGGCAGCCCAACGGAACGGGCCAAGGCCCTCGCAGAACAGCGGACGAATGTAGGCCGGCACAAAGCCAGGGAACTCGAAGGCACGCTGGTAGCCGGCCTTGCGAGCCTCATCACGAATGGAGTTGCCATAGTCAAAGACCTCTGCGCCCTCATCCTGGAACTCGACCATAGCCTGGACCTGAGCAGCCATGGACTCGCGGGCCTTCTTAGTGAAGGTGGTTGGATCCGCCTTAGCCTCGTTGTGCCAGTCTTCCACGGTGATTTCAGAAGGCAGGTAGGACAACGGATCGTGGGCCGAGGTCTGGTCGGTGACGATGTCGACGGTAAATTCCCCGGCGCGCTGGCGGCGCAGAATCTCCGGGAATACCTCGGCGGCGTTGCCTACCAGGCCTACGGATAGCGGCTTCTTGTTTTCCTTGGCGTCAAGAACCAGCTTGAGTGCTTCATCTAGGTCGGTGACAACCTCATCGAGGTAACGCTTATGCTGGCGGCGCTTTAGGCGGGTCTCGTCCACGTCTACGATGAGGCAGGCGCCACCGTTAAGGGTGACAGACAGCGGCTGTGCGCCACCCATGCCACCGCAACCACCGGTCAGGGTGAAGGTGCCGGCCAGGGTGCCGCCGAAACGCTTCTTCGCTACGGCCGCGAAGGTCTCAAAGGTGCCCTGCAGGATGCCCTGGGTAGCGATGTAGATCCAAGAGCCGGCCGTCATTTGGCCGTACATCATGAGGCCCTCGTCCTCGAGCTCACGGAAGTGCTCCCAGTTGGCCCAGTCCCCCACGAGGTTGGAGTTGGCGATGAGCACGCGGGGTGCCCACTCATTGGTCTTCCAGATGCCGACCGGCTTACCCGACTGGACGAGCAGGGTCTCGTCGGACTCGAGATCCTTAAGGGACTCTACGATGGCATCGAAGGCTTCCCAGCTGCGCGCTGCACGGCCGGTGCCACCGTAGACCACGAGGTCCTCGGGGCGCTCGGCTACCTCCGGGTCGAGGTTATTCATGAGCATGCGCAGGGGCGCTTCGGTCTGCCAGGACTTGGCGGACAGTTCGGTTCCGCGCGGTGCGCGTACTTCGCGTGGTTGAGACATGGTGAGAATTCCTTTCGCTTGTGCTTTTCGACGCCCTCACAAGCCCCCTAGGCCGGTATCCCGGGGCTGTCCCCGAGGACTTGTTCAGCGTCACATGTCATAAAGTACTGTGACCCAGACCTATGTACCATGCCACATTAGACCTAACTGTCTCATATATGAGACACATACGGGATGATCTATGACGGCCTGCATGCGCCGGTTTATCCCCCTCTTTTCTGCGGCCTTTCTCGCCGCTTGATCCACCCACGCGGGCCAGCGGGCTATGGCCGATGCGCTACGCGCTGCCTTCTAGTCCGGCGCGCGCGGCGTCGTCGGAGCCGGGCACGCGCATCTCGAATTTTTTCAGTGACCACGGTGTAGTCAAAGTAGCCCATGCGCGCGATGGGCTTAATCTTGAGGATGTCAAGCTTGCCTTCCTCATCGATGACAGATTCATCGATATGGATAGTCTTTACACCCGCCACCCTTTGGTTACGGACAGGCGGTCCCTCTCGCTGTCGCCATAGTCGAGCACTTGGGCGGATTTATTGACTTCCTCGCGCAAATCATAGGTGGCCATATTCCACACAAACCAGCCGGTCTCCTCCGCGTTAAGCACCGTGTCCTTGCGGCGACCATCCGGGTACTGATTGGCCGAAAACATCACCATGGGTGGATCGAAGGTGAGGTTTTGCCACTGACTATAGGGCGCGATGTTTTCGCGGCCCTCACCATCCACGCTAGAGAGCCATCCAATGGGGCGCGGTACCGTGCTGGCTTTAAAAGGGGAAAACGGCAAGGGGTTGGGCTCAGATTGTGGGTGCCAAGAGATGGTCGACATATTAATCACGCAGCTTTCCAGTAGCATTCTCGACGGCTTCGACAAGCACGCCCTCCTTGACCAAGCGCACCGTCTCCTCGATTTCCGGCGAGAGGTAGCGGTCCACACCTGGACCCTTGACGGTCTCGCGCAGCTTGGCGATCACCGCGCCGGTCCCCTTAGCCGGGGTGCCCTCGCGCATATCGATGGCGCGGGCAGCGGTGAGGATCTCAACGGCCAGCACGCGCTGCAAACCATCGACGGCCTTGCGCAGCTTGCGAGCCGCGGACCAGCCCATAGACACATGGTCTTCCTGCATGGCAGAAGAAGGAATGGAATCGGCCGAAGATGGGTTGGCCAGGCGCTTCATTTCGCTCACGATGCCGGCCTGGGCGTACTGGGCAATCATGTGACCGGAGTCAACACCGGGGTCGTCGGCAAGAAAGGCGTTCAGCCCGCGGTTGCGCGCCGGGTCTAGGAAGCGGTCGGTGCGGCGCTCAGAAATGGAGGCCAGGTCCGCAGTGACAATGGCTAGGAAATCAAGCGCGTAGGCCACCGGCGCGCCGTGGAAGTTGCCGTTGGAGACCACGCGGCCATCCTTGGCCACCACCGGATTATCCACCGCGGCAGCCAGCTCGCGTTCAGCCACCTGGGCAGTGTGGGTCAACGTATCGCGGAATCCGCCAGCTACCTGCGGGGCGCAGCGCACGGAGTAGGCATCCTGTACCTGATTCTTCTTGAACTCCTCGAGCGCGGCCTCCAAAATCTGTGACCCCTCAGCTACCTGGAGGATATTGGCTGCGGCATCGGCCTGGCCCGGATGTGGGCGCAGTTGCTGCAGGTCATCCGCAAAGACCACGAGGGTACCCAGCAGGCCCTCCACGGTCATGGCGGTGGCGATTTCAGCAGTCTTTGCGGCCGCGCGCAGGTCAGTAATGGCCAAGCATAGTTGGCCGAGCATGCCATCGGTGCCGTTAATGAGCGCTAGACCTTCCTTCTCGCGTAGCTGCAGCGGCTCGATGCCAGCTGCGGCCAAGGCTTCGCCCGCATCCTGCAGCTCGCCGTTCACGCGTACCTCGCCCTCTCCCAGCAGGGCCAGCGCACAGTGAGCAAGCGGCGCCAAATCTCCGGAGCAGCCCAGCGAGCCATACTCGCGCACCACCGGCACAATGCCGGCATTGAGGGCCTTGGCATACGTTTCCACCACTACGGGGCGCACGCCGGTGCGGCCGGTGCACAGGGTAGACAGGCGCAGCAGCATCAGTGCGCGGATGACTTCTTCTTCTACTTCCGGGCCGGTGCCCGCAGCATGCGAACGTACCAGGGAAAGCTGCAGCTGGGCGCGCATCTCTTCTGGGATATGGCGGCGAGCGAGCGCGCCAAAGCCGGTGGAAATGCCATAGACCGGGGTGGGATCCTGTGCCAGTTCTTCCACGCGCTCGCGGGTAGCTGCCACCTCTTCTAGCGCTTCGGGAGCAATCTCCACCTGCGCGCCATAACGGGCAACGGCAACGACATCCTCAATGCTCAGCGCGCCGACATTTACGGTCACGGTGGTTGGGTAGGCGTTAGGCATGGCAAAAACTCCTTTAAAAAGGGATCAATAATTTCAATGTGTCGCGCGACAGCCCAACGCGATGAATGTATGCTACATCACTTTTTGTGATTGCGGTACATTTTGGCCGCCATCTTGTCCGATACTTCCAGCAAAGCTCGAATGGCGGCGTCTACCTTCGTATCCGGCGTCCCTACCGGATACGTCACCGCCACCGCCGCCGCTGGGCGGTCCAAATGATCCAGGATGGGTACCGCCACAGAGGCCTGACCGCGAGTAATTTCTTCAATCTCTTGGTCCCACCCGCGTGCAGCTACCAAACTCAAGCGTTCTTTCAACGCAGTAAAGCCGCTACCTCCCGCAGTATCAAAGGCGGCGCGCACCTCCGCATCAGGCAGATGCGCCAACATCACACGCCCGGATGCCGTCTTATGTGCTTGCAGACGCACGCCCACCTCGGTCACCAAGGAGGTAGCCCCGGCTGCACGCACCTCCTGCAGATACAAAATTTCCGATCCAGCCATACGTGACAGATGCCCCGATCCGCCCACCAGCGCCGCACACTGTTCCAAGTCCCGAGTAGCCATGCGCACCAAGGGTTGCTGCGTTACATAGGCCGAGGCCATGGAATACGCCGCCAGCCCCAGGCCATAGGTCTTATGCTCCGGCAAATGGACTACAAAACCAGCATCAACCATCTCCGCCAGCAGGTGGTACGTCGATGAGCGCGGCAGGTTGAGCTCACCTTGGATGCGTGCAGCAGAAATAGGGACGTCGATGGTGGATAAAAGCTTGAGGATCTCCATCGCGTGACGCGCCGCGGGGACTCTGTTGGTACTCACGCTTAGTGATTGTAGGCAGAGTTTCCTGCCACACGCCGCGGTTTTACCTAACATCGAAAACCATGAACACTGAAACAGCTGAACTTTTCACCCCCGCCCCCGAATGGTCCGGCCGCTCCGATGGCCCAGGACCAGAGCATGCTCGCTGGCATAGCGTTATCAACCAGTCCGCCACTTCCCCAGCCCCAGTGACTCTGTTGGGCTTTGCCTCCGATGAGGGCGTGCTGCGCAATGGTGGGCGCCAGGGTGCAGCCGCAGGCCCAGCCGCGCTGCGTTCCGCGCTTGGCTCCTTGGCGGTGCACCATCAGCATGCGCTTGCCGACGCCGGCACGATCACCACCCAGGCCGATGACCTCGAGGGTGCCCACGACGCCCTTTCCGATAAGGTGCAAGAACTCGTCGCGGCCGGCACCCTCCCCATCATCCTGGGCGGCGGGCACGAGACTGCCTTTGGTTCTCACCGCGGCCTGTATTGCGCGGTAGGCGCCACCAAGATCATCAATCTGGACGCCCACTTCGATCTGCGCCGCGCGGACCAGGCCACCTCCGGCACCCCGTTCAAGCAAATTTCAGAGCTTAGCGATGACTTTGATTACACCGTGCTGGGCATTTCCCGCCCCAATAACACCAAGGTGCTTTTTGATGAAGCCAAATCTCTCGGCGTGGCCATCACTTTGGATGAAGAGCTAACCAACCTCACCCCGGCCGAGTGCGGCGAACTTGCAGCCCGCGCCACCGAGGGCAAGGACAAGGTTCACTTGTCCATCGACCTCGATGTCCTGCCGGCTTCTACCGCGCCGGGCGTATCCGCCCCGGCATCTCTGGGCGTGAGCTATGAGCGTATCCGCGCCATGGCCGTAGCGATTGCGCGGACGGGCAAGCTGGCTCTGGTGGACGTCGTCGAGCTCAATCCCACCTTTGACATAGATAACCGCACCGCCAAAGCAGCGGCGCGGCTTATCGACGACATTGTCACGGCCCACCTCGCTAGCTAAACGCCAACGGCGTTGGGTTTACCCGGGCCGCGCAGTTTATCGGGTAGCTTTCTTACTCATCCAACGTTGGACTCCCCACCACATAGCGGGAGTAAAGGCAACAGCGATGAGCCAGTAGACAAGCCAGAAGCTACCCGCTAAGCCAGTCACCACAATGCCTATGAGCAGCAAAAGCGCTGCGCCAGCACTCGCAACCACACACTTTGTGAAACTGCGCCGGTCATCTTTGGGCCCTTTGCGAGTGCTGACGCCAGAAACCTTCTGGTCTACGAATCCAATAATGTCTTTGCCGAAGACAACAGAGAAAGAAATATAAAAGGCCGCGAATCCGTGCATGAACTCGGCCCTACCGCCTTGGCTCAGGCTCACATAGAAAAATACCAAGAGCAGCAGGTCGATAATTGGGGTCGCGGCCATAAGTATCAAACCGAGTTTGCGCAGATTAAACACGTAACGCAAGAAGCAGCCAGCCACCAAGCAAAGCCAAAAAGCTACCTCAGCTGCGATAGTGGCTATAAGCATCATTGCCCTCCAGCGATATAGATCCTCTAACCCGTCTTGGGTTTAACCTATCAAAACAGCAGGTGGGCAATCGGGGTGGCGATGAGAATGGTCAGCGCTACACGCTCAAACCAAATGATGACCAAGTGGGTCAGCTTCACCGGAATCTTGGTTGC
The DNA here is from genome assembly GCF_047459735.1 of Corynebacterium sp. c25Ua_89. NCBI lineage: Bacteria > Bacillati > Actinomycetota > Actinomycetes > Mycobacteriales > Corynebacteriaceae > Corynebacterium > Corynebacterium sp. c25Ua_89. The sequence continues at coordinate 268,263 of NZ_JASBOD010000001.1, read as the reverse complement.
CAGGATGCACGGCACCAATGCGGAGAAGAAAATAATGGCAGAGACTGCCACCACGCCGATGACGAACTTGAGGACCATGCTGTCGCTGCCTGCCACTGCGGTGGCGGGCAGGAACATCTCCGCAATTCCCATGGCCGCGCCCTTGCCCGCTAGTACCGGCTCCGGAAGCCGCACTACCCACGCAAATGGGTAGAACAGGTAGCCAATCCACTCGAAGATGGGCGTAAAGCGCGCCAGCAGCAGTCCAATGAGACCCACCGACATGATGGAGGGCACAATGGCCGCCGCCATGCGCACACCATCGCGCAGGTTCTCCCAAATGGATTCCCACAACGACGGTGCGCGTTGTAGCGCCAGCATCGCCTCGCGCCACGCGTTTTTGATGCGCGAGCCTTCCACCGGCTTTTCCGGATCTGGGTGCGCGTCCGCAAAATACTCGTCTGGAATGGTGCGCAGCGGCGGAATCCGCACGGTAATGGCAGTAACCACAAAGGTCACGATGAGCGTGACAATGAAGTATGTGCCCCATACCTTCATCAAGTCGAGCTGCTTGGCCACGATGACCATGAAGGCCGCAGAGACCGTCGAAAAGCCGGTGGCAATAATCGCTGCCTCACGCCCTGTGTATCCGCCCTTTTGGTAGACGCGGTCCGTGACCAAAATTCCCAGTGAATATGAGCCCACGAACGAGGCCACTGCATCAATGGCAGAGCGTCCCGGCGTCTTCCACAACGGCCGCATGATGGGCTGCATGAGCACGCCAACGAACTCCAGCAGGCCAAAGCCAATGAGAAACGCTAGGAACGCACCACCAATAGGCACGATGAGGCCTACCGGAATGGCAATCGAGTTCCACAGGAACGGCACCAAGTCCTCGTCACCGAGCACCCACGGCAGCGCGTCGATGACCATAAGAAACGAGATCACCGCACCGACAACATTGAGCACCGCAAAGACTGCCTGAAGCGCGCTTTCTTTAAATGCGCCGGTAATAAAACTCCGCACCGTTCCGTACACGGCCAAGGCAAAGATAATCCACGGCACCGCCGCCGGAATCCCCTCACGCACCATGGTGACCATGTGGTCCAAAGGAATAGAGCGCTTATCCTGATACGTCACCGGCAGGAAGAATACGAATGCGCCAATCGCGCTATATAAAAAGAGTTTCCACCGTCCCCCAGGCTGCGGAATTTCCCCGTCATGACTCTGGTGGGAGGAGTAAACCGATTCGGTAGAAGTCACAGTAAAACCGTCCCCTCAAGCTTGCATACAAAATTCAAGCCCGCGCGACAGCCTTTACGCGAACATCGGGAATATGTTAGCTAAGTTACAGACTGCTGTCTACACGTTTTCGAGATCCAAGGCACAATAGAGTCATGTCTAAACCCATTCGCGTTGTGGGCGCCGTCTTCGTCGATGAAGAACGCACACAGCTTTTAGCCTTCCGCAAGAAGCCCGGCACTTCCCTTGCTGGCATGTGGGAATTTCCCGGCGGCAAGATCGAACCCGGCGAAACACCAGAGCAAGCACTCGCGCGCGAACTTAAGGAAGAACTCGGCATTTCAGCCACCGTCGGTGAAAAGGTAACGACAACCGTTCACCATTACGATTTCGCCACCATCGAGCTCACCACCTTTTACTGCACCACCACCGCCTCCCTGCTAGCCGACGACCTCAGCCTCACCGACCACGACGATACGAAATGGGTTACCTCCACAGAGGCCGCGCATCTTACTTGGGCTCCCGCAGATATCCCGGCGGTAGAAGCTATTGCTTCTAGTCACAGCTAAGAAAGGAATCCACCCGCGGACTTGACCAACTAGATAGGCCCCCGAGCAAGCCCTCGCCCGTGAGCTTCACGAAGAGCTCGGTATCGAAGCCACCATCGGCGAGAAGGTCACCACCACCGTGCACGAGTACAAGTTCGCCACCATCGAGCTGACTACTTTTCGCTGCACCACCGAGGCCAACCTGACAACCGAAGGCCTCGCCCTCACCGACCACGACGCTACCCACTGGGTCACCCCAGACAAAGCCCAAGAACTAGAGTGGGCGCCGACCGACATTCCGAGCCTTAAACTCTTAGGCCTGGGATAACGAAACTCCGGTATGTGTCAGACTCCAGCATTTGCTGTATCTTAATTCCAGCTTCAAAGACTTCCATCTGGTGCTCAATCATGTATTCAACAATCGAATGAGTAGTTTTTCCACCATTGGTCGCTTTTCCTGGATACCCTGGGCGTGCAGTTAATAAGTCGTAGTATTTCCGCTCGACACCATTAACATTACGGAATTTCGTGTCCTCTTCACCTAGCTCGATTTCAGGGTGGACGGCGCATCTACGCAGTAGACTCGAGAGCTTTTCCATTTCCGAACGCGGCGGCGTTTTCGGCCACCCATACTTGATCCCGATCGCAGCCACTACCAAGATCTCATCTCGATGCCAGGGCACTCGCGTCGTTTTCATGCAATTACACCCCTTAAGGGAACAAGCGTTCGTAAAATTATATGGAATGTCCGCCAACTCGCTATGCTCTCAACAGAGAATCAACACAGACACTTTATTAATCAAACCATTATCACACGATGGTTGTTTACGTTTTCACGACCAGAAAGGAACCGGCTCGATGGCTACCTCACGCCTCCACTCATTCGAGATTTGCGCTGGCGCTGGCGGCCAGGCTTTGGGCTTAGAACAGGCAGGTTTCCATCACGCAGCGGTCGTCGAAATCGATAATTGGGCCGCTGAAACTCTCCGCCAAAACCGCGGAACTGAAGGACCTCTTGGAAAATGGAATGTCCATGAAATGGACGTCCATAACCTGGATGGTAGGCCATGGAGAGGGAAAATCGACCTATTTGCTGGCGGAGTTCCATGCCCTCCTTTTTCAATAGCAGGTAAGCAACTTGGCGCCGACGATGAACGCGACCTCTTTCCACAGGCGCTACGTCTGATCAACGAAATTGATCCACGTGCTGTGCTTCTAGAAAACGTTAAAGGGCTCGGTCAAAAACGGTTTGACTCCTACCGAAATCAAATAATCGATCAGCTTGAAGAAATGGGGTACACCGCCTTTTGGAAACTTCTCCAAGCAGCTGATTATGGAGTGCCGCAACTTCGGCCAAGGTTCATCCTTGTCGCTTTAAAGGACGAATTTGCCAACTATTTTGCCTGGCCGAAAGTAGTTAAATCACACACGCCGGTGGGAACAGCACTTCTCCCGCTAATGGCAGAAAATGGTTGGCCTGGAGCTGAAGCTTGGGCTCGAAACGCAAACACAGTGGGCCCGACTCTTGTGGGCGGAAGCAAAAAACATGGTGGCCCAGATGTAGGGCCAACACGTGCTCGAGAAGCCTGGAAGAAACTCGGAATTAAGGGCTCCTCTATCGCCGAATCACCGCCAGCTGCTGATTTCACAACAGACCCCGAACAAGAAATGCCGCGTTTGACGGTACGAATGGGTGGTGTCATCCAAGGTTTCCCCGAAGACTGGAAGTGGGCCGGTGGGAAAACCGCACAATGGCGGCAGGTTGGCAATGCCTTTCCTCCGCCGGTGGCCAAGGCACTCGGCGAACGCATAAAGTTCGCGCTGCGAAAGAAACCAATTCCGAAGTCTCTAGAACCTGCAACACCAACCCGTGTCAACCAGCTGAGTCTGATTTAAAATTGGCAAGGTGATTGCCAAGATTCAACCTGACACGATTTCTATACAGCTAGCGGCAGCATTCAAAGAGCAAGACCCCACGGGAGAACGGCTCGGACGTGTCTTCCGCGAGTCTTTCGACCAGATTTATGATGGTCAACATACTGGACGTTTCGCCATTAGCCAGCTCAGTAAGACCGAATCTGCTCACCTCGGCTCAATAGTCGAAATCAACATTCGCCGAGAATTCGACGGCTTTATCGGCGACGGTGAGGTGATGGATTTCGACATCGAGGGCTTCGAAGTTGACTGCAAGTACTCGAAACAGAAGTTTGGCTGGATGATCCCTATCGAGGCTCTCGGGCATCATGGAATGCTTTGCCATGCCGACGATGAGCAGGGAACTTTTCGAGTGGGATTCGCTTTTCTCGATTACTCAATTCTGACTAGAGGCAGCAATCGCGACGGCAAGCGCTCGATTTCCGCCGCTGGTCGCAGCGCAATTCAATGGCTTTTCCTCGACGAAGCTTTTCCGCCGAACACCCTCCTACAACTCAGCGAGGACGACCGAGCAAAGATTTTCGCTTCAGGTTCCGGAGCTCAGCGCCTCAATGAATTGTTCAGAATTGCTCAAGGCATCATAGTCCCACGTGGCATCATCGCCACTGTCGCGCAGCAAAAGGACTATATGAAACGTATTCGATACAACGGAGGCTCTCGTTCTGCTCTACAGCCTGAGGGGATCGTGATCCTTGGAGATTACCTCAAGCACCAAAAAATTGCCGCCGAATTAGGCCTACCAATCCCCAAAGACGGTGATTCACTATCAACGCGATTAGTGAAGTGTGAGAAAAGCTTCGAGGGCTCTAAGACCTATATCGATGATTCTTACTGGCGAATTGCAACACCAACCGATGAAGTCGAACCAGCCCCGACACTCCCATTCAAGTAGACATCTATAATCCGGTTCTGATGTAGTGACGCCCATTAAATCGATTTACTATCCGCGACTCAACATTAACCAGCCCCAACAGCGCAGCAGTCAGAGCTTCTGGCCCTAGCCAAGCATTCACTACGGTTTGAGAAATCCTCAAATCTACGGGGGACTCAGCTTCTTCTAGCGCCTCTGGACTAATTGTTCGAGCACCATTCAGCTTTTTCGCATGCATCACCTTGGACACTGCTTCACTTTCGTATGCAGATTTCACGATTTCCATGACTTCTTCATACGGAGCGTGACCGTACTGTTCCTGCCAATACTTAAACTCATTTTGGAAAAGCGGAAAATACAAATTCAGATGTAAAACGCCTTTTCCCGTTCCACCATTACTAGTTCTGAACCTTTCGTTTGGCTCGAACCTCGCTGCGAGGAACCGATCCTCGAACGGAAAATCGTCATCCCATGAAACCTTTGGAATGCCATCGGATTTCGCTCGACGCACACCGGTTTTGTCCCCATCGATAGATTCTGACAGAACGGCCGTGTCGCCTTGTCCTCCAGTTGCTTCGTTTGAGCCACTGTGGGTCTCGGAATCCTCACCACGCGGCCTGCTACCGCCTAAAGACTCGGGAGACCCTGTTGAAGAAATTTGCCCAGTCGCACGCACATTTCCGTTGGGGTTCTCCACAATATGAATTGGCCGGAAGCGTTGACTAAAGCGCGACATGGTTCGGCGCAATGCTTCTTCTTGCTCGAGATCCTCAGGATTGGGAACCGAATTATCGGACAGCAAGATTGCGTTTGTAATCGCATCAGGCAACGAATCGGAAAACCAATCGCGCCATTCAGCCCAGGGAAGGATTCCACCACCAGACACAATCAATTGATTCCTTGAACCTTGTGGCTTAACTCCCCAAGTTGTTTCATCGCCTTCAATTGATTCCGGCGGCTCAATCGTTAGCCATACTCGATCTCGAACCGCCTTTGGCAGCCCAAAGGATCTAAAATCACTCGTCGTCTGGAGCAGCGAATACGCCTCTCCCTGATACAAAATTGCAATAACTGGCCTGGTAGGGCCATCGCCGCCTTTTACCGGTTTCGCATCAGAGGGGCTGAGGTACCAGTGAAACTTTGTGTCGTACGGGCCATTCTCCATTACTCCTTTGACTGCGCCATCGGGAATCATTCCCTTAATTCCCTTGGGAGTTCTACTGTGGACACCAACTGTCGTTTTACCATCGGGTCCCAGGTAAAAGCTGTCTTTAGACCCGCGGCGTTCTGCGGAGCGAACATGTTTCTCTAGATTCTCCACACGGATATCAACGTCGTCGGGAAGCTCTACGAAACGCATGTTTATGTATCGAAGAATGCCTCTTGACTGTTGTTCTTCTTGACGAAGAAAATCTCCGCCTTGGGTATCTCGCAACGCGGAATCTCCGAGAAACAAAAATACTGTGCCCTGTCCAGCTTCACGAATCTGCTCAAACATCAGGCGGTCCGGATCCACTCCAATTTCAGATAAAGCTTCTTTAGTCGGGGGAATGCAGTCAGATACGAAGGGGTCTCCGAACTCATCGTAAGACTCAAAGTCTTTCAGCTCCCAGTACTCTGTCCCATTCCGTACCCGCTTGTGGATCCAAATCATGCGCCCATCTGGAGTGCCTTTCGTCCACGAGAGCACAACAATTCCGTATGGGTTCCAGAGATAACAAGATGCTTTAAAACCCTGGCCGAAGTTTCCATGATCGGAGATTTCACGGCCGCCTGAACCGAAATGAGAAAGAAAGTCACCAAGCTCATCTTCGTTCATTCCATGGCCGTTATCTGCAACATAGCGACGAAGGACCCCTTGACTTTCGTACCCCGATTCCTCAATTCCAAACTTGACCCAAGTTGCCTCAGCTTGGATTGAGTTAACCAAACTTTCACGGACCCATTGAAATTTTCCACCGGCTTGGTATGCCTGGCGAATCAGATTTCCAACCGCGGAATTATCGACGGAAACTTGACGAGACATGCTGACGACCTCCTGAAACTTAGCTCTCACTAAGCACACTATCCACAAAACTCGACGTCAGTCAGCATTTTTCACAAGTTCGAACCTCTTATCTAACCAACAGTAAGGCCACCTTTTCTAGTTTTCGCTTGAAAATCCACCGGTTCAAGACTTTCACCTCGCAGAGATGCCCGAACGTACAAACGAAACTTACACTACAAAAGGGCGCGCCCATACACTGCTTCCTCCAGTACATATACACCTCAGAAGAACAGTCCATCCAGTTTGAGTGGTCACTCCAACGAGAGATGCTGAAGCAACTTTTTGCGGCTGAAAACAGTCGCATAGAGGTCATTTTCGAGGCCACCGTGAGACGCAAAGCGAAAGGCTTAATTTCGCATACAGACTGAAGGTTTCTTATCTTTGTTGCTTAGAAAATACCTTATGGTTCTGGGCCATACGGTTACCCTGCGCCGCGGTACTAACAGCGAACATGTAAAAGAACTAGTGGACAACAACCAGCGCTAGTACAAAACAGCCAGCGGCCGGTCTTCCCCACTTTGTGGCGGAAGCCCGGCCGATGTTGTGGTTTTATCGGGCGCCTGCTTAGTTGTAGTAGCTGGCCTTGCCGATGATGCCGTGGACGATCTCAGTGATGTGCTTGGCATCGCTCCCTGTCCCCGTTCGATCTGAGTGCGGCAGGAAAAGCCATCAGCGATGACGACCTTGCCTTCCGTGGTTGCCTTCCTCACCTTCGGGAATAGTTCGCGCTCCCCCAGCGCCATGGACACTTCAGCATGGTCTTTCTCAAATCCCCGGTTGCCGGCCAAGCCGCAGCAGCCGGTGGTGATCTGTTCCTCTTTGATTCCGAGCGCCCGCAGCACGGCAGCGGAATGTTGCGGGTCGCCTAAGGACTTTTCGTGGCAGTGCACCTGTGTCAGCGCGGAGACATCGCCCGGCGCGATGACGCCGGCGGCGATGAATTGCTCAAGGCGCTTGGCAATAGACTCACTAAACGAGTGGGTGTTGCACGCCAGGTTCTTAATCACTGCGCCGTATGTCGGGTCGTCGCAAAGCTCAGCGGCTTCATGTTGCAGCATCACGGTGCATGAGGGCTCCACGCCAATCACAGGCAGCCCGCGGTCCAGGTAAGGCTTCATCACCTTGGCCGTCTGCCGCAGCACGCGCTTTACCATGTCAAGCTGACCAGTCGAGTGCCAGGTCAGGCCACAGCAGCCGAACTGCTGCGGGATCACCACCGTGTAGCCGAGTGCTTCGAGAACCTCTACCGCGGCCGTCGCCGGTGAAGTACCCAGTGAGGAATTGAAAGAATCCGGCCACAGGACGACCGTCCGTTCGTTGTCGGCCAGCGGCGGTACCGTCGCCTTGTCGTTGTTGTTCGCGGTGCCGTTGTGCGCGGCGTCGTTGTGCGCGACGCCGTCAAGCGCGGCGACGGGGGTGTGCTGCTTGTGCCACTTGCGCAGAGAGGTGTGGGCGAAGCGGATGAGCGGGCGGTTCGGGTCGAGGCTGCCCACCTTCGCGATGAGCTTGTCGAGGCCCTTGGTGGACATCGTCTTGTCGATGAGCGTGGGCAGAAGCGGAGTCTTGTGTGCGATATAGCCCAGCAGCGGCAGCCAGCCCATCACGTAGTGCGTGCCCGGGCGCAGCTTGCCCTTGTAGTGGTTGTGCAGGAACTCCGCCTTGTACGTCGCCATGTCCACGTTCACCGGGCATTCGCAAACGCACGCCTTACAGGACAAGCACAGGTCGAGGGCTTCCTCCACTTCCTTGGAATCGAAGCCGTCCTTGATGGACTCGCCGCGGAACATCTCACTGAACATGCGGGCACGGCCGCGGGTCGAGTGCATCTCGTCGCCGGTTATCTGGACAGTGTCAAAGGCCAGCACTGCCAGCGCCTTGACCTTAGTCACTGGCACCAGCTTAACCTTCAGTTTCGTGATGATGCCCGTGGTTCCCTCCGACCCCGCCAACGCCTTGGCGGTGTCGAAGGCATGCTTATCCAACAGGTAGTGCAACCCGTAACCGGAAACCTGGCGCGGAAAGCGGCCGAGCTCGGCGTCGATAAGCGTGGCGTTTGCTTCTGCAAGTTCTCGTAAGCGTTGCTCGATTTCTGGGTCGTCGCACCCACCCTCGCTAAAGGTCACCTCGCGGCCATCTGACAACAGCAGAATGAGTTCCTCCAAGTTCTCCGCCGCAGTGCCAAAAGCCACCGAGGTGCCACCGCCTCGGCCAACCACGCTCCAATCGCGCAAAAACCTCGCGCGCGAGGTCATGGACTATGTTTGCGATCGCGCCCAAGCAGGGGAAATGACACCGGGTACGTGGTATAGCGTGTACAAACTTTCAGAGGAGCTAGAGATTTCCCGCTCCCCTGTCCGCGACGGGTTGCTCCGCTTGGAAGAAGCAGAGCTCATTGAATTCTCCCGCAATCGGGGTTTCCAGATTGTGGAGACCAAGCCTTCTGACGTCGCGCAAATCTTCGACATGCGTCTGGCACTAGAGCCACGAATTGCCGCACGCGCCGCCGAGTTTCGCACTCCCGCACAAATTGAGCAGATGCGCGAAATCCTGCAGGCCATGGAAACCCATGTACAGGCAGGCGACGAGGCCCAGTTCTTCAACTGGGATAGGCGCCTTCATGACGCCATCTTGGAAGCCGGTGCCACCAGCCGCGCACAAGATACATTGGCACGGCTGCGCACGCATACCCAGATTCTGACCGATTCAACGGTGCGCAGCGAGCGCTCTTTATCGGACGTCTATGCAGAGCATCTACCCATCATTGAGGCAATCGCGGAGGGTGATGCCCGTGCCGCGCGCCAGCGCATGAGCGAGCACATCACCACTACCGGCCGGCTGCTGTTGCGCCAGACGCTCGTGCACACTGCGGGCTTTGACGCGCTTGCCGACGCCGCCCTTCTCGACGCACGAGTCGAGGAAATCTGGGACGCTCACACTGGCGAGTTTTAAAAGCGCTTCTTCTTGCGCAGCGGGATTCGGCGGACGATAGCGCGGCGTTCTTGTAGCGTCTCACGGCCGCACAGCCAAGCCACGAGCCCCATGGCGGCCATGCCCGCGCATACCGCGAAGGCTTTGGCGAAGCCGAAGTAGTCCGCCAGGCCGCCAACCACGATGGGGCCAAGAATCTGGCCAAAGTCACCGGCCATCTGGAAGGTGGAAAGCACCTGACCGCCGGAGCGCTTGTTGCTCACGACGTCGCCAATAGCGGCAGTCTGCGCCGGATTGATAAGCCCGGAGGCGGCGCCGGCAAAAGCCGAGACAATGAGCAGCATCGGGATGGTATCGGCCAAGCCCATAAGCCCCACGAACACGCCCGTGCCCACCAATCCGATGAGGATCATAGGACGACGGCCGTAGATATCGGCCCACCTGCCAGAAAATTGCAGCACCACAGCGTTTCCCGCAGCGAATACAGCTAGAGCAAAGCCGGAGGCAGCGGCGCCGTTATGAAAGACCGAGGCGGCAAACAACGGCAGCACGGAAACTCGCACACCCATGTTGATCCAGCCTTGAGCAAAGTTAGAGGTCAACACCGCGCGATAGGCGGTATCGTGCCATGCCTCGCTGAGCTTCATCGGCGGCAGCGCCGCGCCCGCAGAACCATCGCGCGAAAGCGAAGGCATGAGAACCCAGACCACAACCGCCGCAAGCGCGACGCCCGCGCCATAAAGCACGAAAGGCCACCTAAAGCCCATAAACGCGAGGCTGGCGCCAAGCAGCGGGCCGATGATATTGCCAAGCAGGAAGGCCGTGGCATAGGTTGCAGAACACTTGCCGCGGATAGTCGGCGGCGAAAGCTTCACGATAAGCCCCATGGCAGAGACCGTGAACATCGTGGAACCGATACCCGCCAGGGCGCGGAAGAGCACGATGTGCCAGTATTCCTGGGCCACCGCTACGAGCGCCGTGGTAATCGCCACCGTAAATAAGCCCGTCAGATAAACCCAACGCGAGCCAAACTTGTCCACGAGCTTGCCCGCACCGGGTGCAAAGATGAGACGGCTGGCGGAGAAAATCGAGACCACCATGCCCGCCGCCGCCATCGATACATCGAAGCTCACCACAAACTGTGGAAGCAGCGGCGCGATGATGCCGTAGCCCAAGGCGATAATGAAGGCCGCCGAGACCATAATCCAAATTTCACGGGGGATCTTTGGCACTGCTTGCGGTTTGGGCTCACCGGCACTTAATTCATCTGCTGCAATAGCTGCTTTTTCATTGTGGGGCATAGCAACATTTACCTTAACCCGCTTGGCAAACCGGCAGCTAAGGATGGAAATGACACTAGAAATAGTTTAGAAAAATCCCAATTCGAACAAATTTTCGCACAATTTTCTTTTCATGTCAGCTACACCAATTAGGTTGTGCGCCATGAAGAACTTCAAGAACTCCCCTGCTTCCACAAACACCCGTTTCGGCATCCGCCACGCCGCAAGCCGGCGTGCACGCACTACCCATAGCCATTCGCATGTGTCCGAGCGCCTCCGCGCCGGCGAGATAGCCGCTGACATCCTCTTCCATGAAACAGAAACGCTCAACGCTCTAAACGGGATAGTGCGCCATCCACGCTCGCTGGCGCGGCCCACGCCAACATGGCGGCCACCATTAAAGGAGCTTCCGGCAGTAGCAGGCTTTCCGGCACTAACCATGGCAATAACGCGCCATCGTGTGGGCGAGCGCGCCCGCGCACGAGTCTTGGGCTATGGCGAAGACCAAGTGCCCGCGTATCTCGTCTCAGTACGAATTACTGATTCGACAGGAGCCTCTGTTACCCCGGAGCTTGCCGAAGCATGGGTGCGTGCAATGGTGCCGCCGGAGCTAGCAGACGCTGTCCACGAGCTAACCAATGCCGAAGCGCAGCGGTTCGTGTGGCTGGTTGACAGTGCCTACCTTCCGGTTCACTCTCCAGTCTCACTCTTCGCAGGCTTTAGCCAGGCAGCATAGCGGCTGATACCACGGTCCATATAGCGCAAACCGCGGCGAATGCCATCGCCGTGCCCAAGGCTTTCGCTATTTTCACGGAAGACGCTATCCGCAATTGCTGCGTTTCCGGGATAGACGGCATAGGACCGCAAGCCGGCAGGGGCAAAACGGATGAGGAGACACGCTGCAACGACTGTGAAGGCCTTGTCAATGGAATCAGAGGTAAGCGCCTGGCAGATAATGGCCAAGCGGTCATTTCCAGTTACCATCTGGTAGAAGTTCAACAGGCCTTCACGCCCGATATCGCCTTCCCCACCGAGCGAATAGATCGTGGGATAGACGGTAATCATGCCTGACAAGCATCCGGCCAGCAGGCCAATCACGATGGTGGTTGCCACGTAACGGAACATGCGCCGTTGCGCCAGCGCACCGAAGATATACCCTACGAACATGGACACAGGGATAAAGGCTAAAGGATGCGCAGCATAACTAGCGCTCAGCACAGAAGCGCCGAGGCCTGTAGCCATACCCAAGGTAGGCCCATACAAAATGGCAACCACGATAGTGCCCAAAGTATCGAAATAAAAGGGGATGTTCGTTCCTACCACCAAAGAGCCAATAAGCATATTCAGCGCCATCCCCATCACGGGGTTGAACATCATATAGCGCGGAAATAGCCCGTACCTAGAAAGTAATAGGCCCGCAGTTGCAACCAAGCCCAACGCCCAAATGGTGATGGTCAAAGGGCTCGAGAAGGTATAGGTTATCTCCCGGAACTGCGGGGATGTCGACATAGACCACGCGCCTGCGGCAACCAGCACCGAGAAGAGGACGCTTAGTTGACGCCAGCGATTGCGGAAGAGGCCCGATACGGCGCCCAGTTTAGAGCTCATCCTCGTCATCGTAGTCATCGATGACATCATCATCTTCATCATCTAGCGCTTCATCCTCATCGTCGTCAGCGCCGAAGATGTCGTAGACGTCGGGCTCCTCAAACTGTGCATCATCGAAGGAAACCAACTGACACTCCCAGTCCAGAGCTTGATCGGAGACCAAGCTCAGCACATCAAAGAGGCGATCGAAGTCAGTGTAGGTACCAAGCTCCAAAGCCTCGGCCGGGACTTCAATGATTGGGGCGGAATCGTGAGCCTCGCCGACCTCAAACAATGCAAGACGCTGCTCCTCGCTCAAGTCATCGTCCTCGTCCTGCTCCCACAGCTCGTTGATGGCTTCATCCTCGAGCTCGTCATACTCTTCCTCGTCAAAGTCGAATGCCAAGAAACGCACGATGGCAGAGGGCACGCCATCGACAGTCTCTACGAGCACGCGCAGCTCAGAGTCGTTAGCCACCTCAGCCACGACGAGGTTCGGGTTGAACTCATCCTGCATAAACTCAAGGTCCGCAATGCGTTCATCGGTGCCTTCCAGCAGGTCCCGCAAAACCGTCACTACCTGATCGGTAGCGATGTGCTTTGCCACAGCCTCAACTGCATCATCCACGGAGAAGGCCACCGAGACCAGCACGGCCTCAAAGTCTTCATCATCTTCATCCACATCCGCTGCTGCAATGTAGACATTCGCGGCAGGCAGGATTGGGTCAATTTCCACTAGTTGAATCTCAAGATCCGAAGTAATGGGCACAAACATCACGTCATCATTGACGCGGGACTCAATTCCCTCAGCGTCCAACGCAGAAGCGATATCTTCAAAAAAGCTCATCAGTGCAATCCATCCATGTGGCAGTTGGTCACCATGGCTATCACCAAGGCTCCTCAAAGCCTACCCGTTATCCTGCTGCCGTGTTTCTAAACCGAGAGCAGCCAAAAGCTCGGGTCGACCGCTTCCCCACTCGAGCATGTGATAGTTCTGCCATGCCTGGCGACGCCGCTCGAAGGGCGCAACCACGACCTGCGGCTCCGAGTCAAAAATCATGGTCTTGCGCTGGCTTGGCTCATAGCGCGGCCAGTCCTCGTTTGGCCGACCAGTATGGATAAAAGAGGACCACTGCGACTGCATGAGTTGGGTCATGTCATCCATCAGTGCACTATCGCCCATACGGGTCAGTGCGGAGACCCGGGAAGCGCCAGGATCGCCGAAGATATTGGACAGCTCCATCGAATGCATCGCACCTAGCCCAAGCCATTTCAACGCTGCCGGCGCAAAATCGAAGCGATACATCCAGGTCTCGTGCTCCCGCGAGTGTGCATCGGCGACGCGCACGGTGGGTGCCCAGAACAGGGCGTCGGTAAGCAGGTGCGCAAAATCCTGCCGAGCAACTGCCCCGCCATAGGCTTCCACCACAGCTGGGGCGTTGACCTCATCGAAGGAAGCCAACAAGCGCAACGCAGCTCGTTGACGCGCACTTCGCCGCTGGTAGAGAAACTTGCCAAAGCTCGCCTCATCCGAATTCGTCCCCACCAACAGCGGTACATCGGCTTGTTTGCCTTGGGCGAAAGCCTCCAACGGATGCAAAGGAATCAAATCGTCATCCACCGTGGGCGCGTAGCAGGAATTCAAGTGGAAAAGCTCGCCCGCGCGCCACATCATCGATTGGCCCGCGCGCACTATGTCGCCGAATTCAAGCTCGCGCAAATCATCCACGCTGGCCGCGCGCGGCAAGGCCATACGGTTGACCAACTCGCGCGCCCAGAACGTTGACTGCGCCCGCGAATGCAGCATGCCAATCGGCGGCGACTGCGCAATCGCACGGTGAAACAGCCCGTGCGCACGCGGCACCGTCATCAGTGTCAATACCGCTGCGCCACCGGCAGATTCACCCATCAACGTGATGTTGCCATCATCTCCGCCGAAAGCGGCGATATTTTCCTTAACCCACTGCAAGGCTAGGAGCTGGTCCGATACCGCTGGGTTGGCCGAGCACTCGCCTTCCAGGCTGCGCAGATCCAAATAGCCCAGCGCCCCCAAACGGAAGTTGATGGAAACGTAGACCACGTTCATCTGCGCAGCCAGTTCGAATCCACGCAGCATAAGCATGTGCGAGGAGCCAACGATGAAACTGCCGCCATGGATGTAGACCACCACCGGCAGCTTTTCGTCGTTGTCTGGGCGAACGACGTCGAGATGCAAGCAATCCTCTCCGCCCGCGACGCGATCTTGCCAAGAATAGATAGGCTGCGGGGCTACTGGACCAAAGTCATAGCACTTGCGCACGCCTTCCCAACTGGGAGCTTTCTCGGCAGCACGAAAACGCTGGGCGCCACTGGTATCGGCGCCGAATGGAATGCCCCTCCAAGAGCGCACGGGCGCGGAAATTGGGCGATCTGTACGGAGATCTTCTTCCCTCGTGCCGCGTACCCAGCCAGATGAAGTCCGTACCGTCAGCTCGTCTTCCCACACGTTGGCAGCGGCCTCCGCGGCAGCGCGGGCACGACGATGCGCATCCGCTGCATGCATGCGGGCAGCGGCGGAACTAGTTTCACGGGATATATCCCCGAAGCTCCCCTCAGCTTTCATACTTCTAAGACTAGAAAAGTTTCTCTCTTTTAGGCGGGTTTGGATACTTAAAAAATTCTCGACCAACGCTATTGCTAAATCCACAGCAAGCGCTCAGGAAAAAGCAGAGACACTTCGCTACGGTGGTATTTACAACAGGCAACCAAATACCGGTTGTCATAAACAGTTTTTAGAGGTGTTTTAGAAGATGAGCATTTTAGATAAGGCAAAAGGCGCAATTGAAAAGAGGGTTTCTAACAACGCGACGGGCCCGGCAAATCCCTCCAACTCCGACGATGTTTATGAGATTAACCCGGAAGAAGCCAACCGCGTCACCAACGCGCTCTTAGATGGCCTAGACAAAGCAGTCGCAGCGCAGTCTGGTGTTATCAAGAAATACGTTGATGGCCTTCGCAAACGAAATCCGGAATCAAACCCAGCACAAATCCAAGCAATCCTCGATAAGCACTTGCTCAACCTAGTCTCTGGCACTGGTGCTGCTGCCGGTGCTTCCGCCGCAGTTCCTGGTGTAGGCACCATCGCCGGTATCGCTGCTATCGCGGCAGAATCCGTGGTTTTCCTGGAAGCCGCCTCTTGGTACGTATTGTCTTCTGCTTACCTGCGCGGTGACAACATCGAAGACGAAGAACGGCGCCGTGCCCTGGTTCTGCTGGTGCTGACCGGTTCCAAGGGCAGCGCCTTGGTTGACACCTTGGTCGGCGACATGGGCACCGTCAAGGGCGTTACATCCGCAGCCACCCTGTCGCGCTTTACCGGCCCAACCCTAAGCGGTCTCAACGGCCGGCTCACCAAGCTTTTTGCCAAGCAGGTAACCAAGCGCCTGAAATGGGCATGGGTCTCCAAGCTGATGCCAATGGGCATCGGTGCAGTGCTCGGCACTTCTGCCAACCGGAAACTCGCCAAGAAGGTAATTGAGCATGCTGGCGAGCAACTTTCGCCTTTGCCCACCTCATAAGGGGCGCTTTCACCCCTGACCTAGTGAGCAAAACATCTCGGAACGTATCATGGTTGAAGACACTTTTCGGGGTGCTGTGTGCACCCGCGCGAAGGCCCTACTAAAGTCCCATTAACGAACCGTAATTAACAAGGAAATGAGGCGAATTCCTGCCGTGAGCAACTCGAGCATTTTCGGCCCCAATGCGTGGCTGATTGACGAACAGTTCCAGCAGTACTCAAAGGATCCCAACTCCGTAGATAAGGAGTGGCGCGATTACTTTGAGGCCAACGGAGCACCGAAGAACGCGGCTTCTGCCCCAGCAGCCGCTGCACAATCCTCCGCGAAGAAGTCCACTCCGGCGAAGCCAGCTGCAGATTCTACTGCCCCGAACGGTGCGCCAGCAGCAAAGCCAGCGAAGGTAGCAGAGAAGCCAGGCAAGGATTCTGACTCCAAGAAGAACTACCCAGATTCCCCGCTCGATCGCATCGGCGAGGCTCCGGAGGCTGGCGAGCGTCAGCTCAAGGGCATGTTCAAGGCAATCGCTAAGAACATGGACGAGTCCCTCGAGATTCCAACCGCAACCACCGTGCGCGACGTTCCAGTCAAGCTGATGTGGGAAAACCGGGCGATGATCAACGATCACCTCAAGCGCACCCGCGGTGGCAAGATTTCCTTTACCCACATCTTGGGCTACGCCTTGGTCAAGGCGACCCAGATCCACCCGGACATGAACGTCCGTTACGAGGTCAAGGACGGCAAGCCGACTGTCGTACAGCCAGAGCACGTCAACCTGGGCCTCGCTATCGACCTCCCGCAGAAGGATGGCTCCCGCGCACTCGTTGTTGCAGCGGTCAAGGAAGCCGAGAAGATGTCCTTCTCCGAGTTCGTTGACGCATACCAGGACATCGTCAACCGCTCCCGCCAAAACAAGCTCACGATGGATGACTTCTCCGGCGTCACCATCAACCTCACCAACCCGGGCGGCATCGGCACCCGCCACTCCATCGCCCGCCTGACCAAGGGCTCCGGCGCCATCATCGGCGTCGGCTCCATGGATTACCCGGCTGAGTTCGCCGGCACCTCCGAGGACCGTCTGGCTGACATGGGTGTAGGCCGTCTGGTCACTCTGACCTCCACCTACGATCACCGCGTCATCCAGGGCGCGGAGTCCGGCGAGTTCCTGCGCACCTTGGGCCAGCTGATCACCGATGATCGCTTCTGGGACGAGCTGTTTGAGTCCATGGGCGTTCCTTACCAGCCATTCCGCTGGGCACAGGATGTCCCGAACACCGGCGTGGACAAGAACACCCGCGTCATGCAGTACATCGAGGCTTACCGCTCCCGCGGCCACCTCCTCGCCAACGTCAACCCACTTGGCTGGCGTCAGCCGGGCCTGCCTTGGCCGGATCACCGCGACCTTGACCTTAAGACCCACGGCCTGTCGATCTGGGATCTGGACCGCACCTTCAACGTCGGCGGCTTCGGTGGCCAGGAGACCATGAAGCTGCGCGACGTCGTCAAGCGTCTGCGTGATGCTTACACGCTGAAGGTCGGCTCCGAGTACGCCCACATCTTGGACCGCGATGAACGCAGCTGGCTGCAGGATCGCCTCGAGGCTGGCATGCCAAAGCCATCCAACGCTGAGCAAAAGTACATCCTGCAGAAGGTCAACGCTGCTGAGGCATTCGAAAACTTCCTGCACACCAAGTACGTCGGCCAGAAGCGCTTCTCCCTCGAGGGCGCTGAGTCCCTCATCCCGCTGATGGATGCCATCGTGGACACTGCTGCGGGCCAGGGCCTCGACGAGGTCGTCATCGGCATGCCGCACCGTGGCCGCCTGAATGTCTTGTTCAACATTGTTGGCAAGCCACTGGCTGACCTCTTCGGCGAGTTCGACGGCAACTACAAGGGTGGCCAGCTCGGTGGCTCCGGTGACGTTAAGTACCACTTGGGTTCCCAGGGGCACCACATCCAGATGTTCGGTGACGGCGAAATCGATGTCAGCCTGGCTGCTAACCCGTCTCACCTCGAGGCCGTTGACCCAGTCCTGGAGGGCATCGCCCGCGCTAAGCAGGACCTACTGGACAAGGGCCAGGATGGCTTCTCTGTTGTCCCAGTCATGCTGCACGGTGACTCCTCCTTCAACGGCCTGGGCATTGTTCAGGAGACCATCAACCTGTCCCAGCTACGTGGTTACACCACCGGCGGTACCGTCCACATCGTGGTCAACAACCAGGTGGGCTTCACCACTACCCCGGATTCCGCACGTTCTACCCACTACGCCACCGACCTTGCGAAGGGCTTCGATTGCCCGGTATTCCACGTCAACGGTGACGACCCAGAGGCAGTTGTCTGGGTTGGCCAGCTGGCTACCGAATACCGCCGCAAGTTCGGCAAGGACGTCTTCATCGATCTCATCTGCTACCGCCTGCGCGGCCACAACGAGGCAGATGATCCTTCGATGACCCAGCCGGAGCTGTACTCCATCATCGATGACCACAAGTCTGTCCGTGAGATCTACACCGAGGAGCTCATCGGCCGTGGCGACCTGTCCGAAGCAGACGCTGAGGCTGCAGCTCGTGACTTCCACGACCAGATGGAATCCGTCTTCACCGAGGTCAAGGAATCGGAGGCCGGTGCCCCTGGCGAGCAGCACGGTATCACCTCTGCGCAGGAGCTGACCCACGGTCTGGATACCTCCATCACCGCCGAGGAGATCGAGGAAATTGGCCAGGCCTACGCCAACGGCCCAGAGGGCTTCGAGTACCACAAGCGTGTTGCCCGCGTTGCCAAGGAACGCCTGAAGACCTCCACCGAGGGCGGCATCGACTGGGGCTGGGGCGAGCTTATCGCCTTCGGCTCCCTGGCTAACCAGGGCAAGCTGGTCCGCCTGGCCGGTGAGGATTCCCGCCGCGGTACCTTCACCCAGCGCCACGCTATCCCGGTCGATCCGCGCGATGGCTCCGAGTACAACCCGCTGAACTACCTGGCTCAGACCAAGGGCAACGGCGGCCGCTTCCTGATTTACAACTCCGCCCTGACCGAGTACGCAGGCATGGGCTTCGAGTACGGCTACTCCGTGGGTAACCAGGACGCACTCGTTGCATGGGAGGCACAGTTCGGTGACTTCGCAAACGGTGCACAGACCATCATCGACGAGTACCTGTCCTCCGGTGAGGCAAAGTGGGGCCAGCTCTCCAGCCTGGTTCTGCTGCTGCCGCACGGCTACGAGGGCCAAGGCCCAGACCACTCCTCTGCCCGCATCGAGCGTTACCTGCAGCTGTGCGCTGAGGGCTCCATGACGGTGGCTCAGCCTTCTACCCCGGCTAACCACTTCCACCTGCTGCGTCGCCAGGCGCTGGGCTCCATGAAGCGTCCGCTGGTCGTCTTTACTCCGAAGTCCATGCTGCGTAACAAGGCATCCGCTTCTGCTATCTCCGAGTTCACCGAAATCAAGCACTTCCAGTCCGTCATCAATGACCCGAACTTCGTTGACCACGAGGGCAAGGTTGTAGGCGACGCCGAGAAGGTCAAGACCATCATGCTGGTCTCCGGCAAGCTCTACTGGGAGCTGGCTAAGAAGAAGGAAGCAGACGGCCGCGATGACGTCGCAATCGTCCGCCTCGAGATGCTGCATCCGATTCCGTTCAACCGTCTCGCAGAGGCATTCAAGGCCTTCCCCAATGCCACCCAGGTTCGCTTCGTCCAAGACGAACCAGCAAACCAGGGCCCATGGCCTTTCTACAACGAGCACCTGCGTGAGCTCATTCCGGATATGCCGGAAATGGTCCGCGTATCTCGCCGTGCGCAGTCCTCGACTGCAACCGGTATCGCCAAGGTCCACCAGATCGAGCAGAAGAAGCTGCTTGAAGAGGCCTTCGACGTCTAAGGCTTAAAAGCCAGATAGAACGGCTAAAGCGCCCTTGCCGCCTCGAATAGAGGTAGCAAGGGCGCTTTAGTATTTTTTCGAAAAAGCAAGCTCTACAAGGAGCTGCTCAGCAGTCAAGCTAGGACTTCGGCTTGCTCGAATTGTCCTTTTTCTCATCGCCGGAGGTCAGATCGGATCCTCCGGAAGAGTTGGAATCGCCACCAGTATCCATGACGGTGCCCGCATTGGATTGCGAGTTCCAGTCACTTACCGTTCGCTCCAGAGAACCGGACTCGTCGGTCTTTTCCAGCAGCTCACGGATTTCCTCATCGGTCAAAAACTTGGTCAGGGAAGACACTGCGAGGCGTTCCTCACGGTCAAAAAGGCCCTTGTAATAGACCACGACGTAGTTCTGCGGCAGGTCCGGCTCCGCTTCCTTGCACCCCTGCGCGCTGGAAGGCTCTACCACCGCGAGGTCCGGCGGTAGCGCATTCATCAGCGCCACGTGGGTAGTAGCCAAGAAATCCTCGCCCGAGGGGTCCTTTTGGTCTTCCTCGTAGCGCTTCGAAATCTCGCGTGCGGCAACAGGGTTGAAGGCATCGAGCAATTCACCGGTGCAACCGATGTAGAAGTTCGTTGCGCCGTCGCCGCTCTCGATAAGCGGGAGGTTCTGCTCGTTAGCAGAGGTGGCCTCCAGTTCCTCATTACTGGCCACATTTGCGGCTCTGCCCTGGGACTCCAAAGTCTGCTTATACAACTCAGCGAGCAACAGCTGCCGCTTGGACTTTGGGTTGACGGATATGGTTACCGCTTGGTGCAAGCCAGGCTTTTCATCCGCCGAAGGATCAAATTTGGTGCAGGAGCTCAATGCAGCCAATGCCAGTCCGGCAGTCGCTAGCGTCGCTACAAGGCGGCGGGATCGCATCGGCACAGTTCTCCTTAAAGTTATGGTTCTTCCTAAATATTCCTAAAATTCTACACGGCACTGCTGGGCTTTCCGACGCCGCCTTATCCCAGCGTTTTCCTGTATTTAATAAGGGGCTAAGATGGGTTGGGTTATGACTAGCGCTATTACTGAATCCGCCGTTCGGGAGGCCCTTAGCCGGGTTGAAGACCCAGAAATCGGCCGCCCTATCACCGAGCTCGACATGGTGAAATCCGTCGCCATCGACGGCAATGACGTCAGCGTCGAAATCTATCTGACCATTGCCGGCTGCCCGATGAAAAACACCATCGAAGCCAACACTCGAGCCGTCCTCGAGGACATCGAGGGCGTTGGCAATGTCAGCGTGACCATGGATGCCATGAGCGATGAACAGCGTCGCGCTTTAAAGCAGAAGTTGCGCGGCGGCCAGGCTGAGCCGGAGATTCCTTTCGCCAAGCCAGAATCCACCACGCGCGTGTTCGCGGTGGCCTCTGGTAAAGGCGGCGTCGGCAAGAGCTCCACCACCGTCAACCTCGCAGCCGCGCTTTCGGCCAAGGGCTTAAAAGTTGGCATTGTCGACGCCGATATCTACGGCCACTCCGTACCGGGCCTGCTGGGTTCGACCGCCGGCCCCACCGTCATTGATGATGAAATGCTGCTGCCACCAATTTCCCACGGCATCAAGCACATCTCCATTGGCCAATTCGTCGAGGGCAACGCCCCTGTGGTCTGGCGCGGCCCGATGCTGCACCGCGCGCTGCAGCAGTTCCTGGCTGACGTCTTCTGGGGCGATCTGGACGTTCTACTGCTCGATCTCCCACCCGGCACTGGCGACGTCGCGCTTTCCGTGGCTCAGCTCATCCCTAACGCCGAGCTACTCATCGTCACTACCCCGCAGGCAGCAGCCGCGGAGGTGGCAGAGCGTGCAGGCTCCATCTCGCAGCAGACTCGCCAGCGCGTAGCCGGCGTCATTGAGAACATGGGCGCCATGGTGCTGCCCGACGGTTCCACGATGGATATCTTCGGTACCGGCGGCGGCAAGGTCGTAGCAGAGCGCCTTAGCACCATCTTGGGCTACGAGGTGCCTGTCTTAGCTGAGGTGCCGCTCGATCCGGCTCTGCGCACCGGCGGCGATGCCGGCGAACCAATCATCACCGCCGCCCCGGATTCTCCTTCTGCAAAGGCAATCAAGCAGCTAGCGGATAAGCTCGCCATCCGCAACGACTCTCTGGTGGGCAAGACCTTAGGTCTGGGCGTTACCCGCCACTAAAAAGTAGGCAGACGCCTAAAGCAATAACTGCTTAGGTAACATCAGCCCAAGAAAAGCCGGTTCCTTCTGCGTTGTCATTTTCCGCAGTTGGTGCCGGCTTTGGCGCCGACTTTGGCGCCGACTTTGGCATAGGTGCCTGCGGCTGTTGAGCCGAGCTCTGCTGCGGTTGTGCCGGTGCCGCGTAAATCTGGGAGTAGTCGAAGGTCGGGCGCTGCTGGCCCTGCTGACCTAAATTCGCCTGCTGACTGCGCTGGCCATGTTGGACACGTGGCTCGGAAGCACCGCGCTGCGCTGCGGAGTGCGCTTGCTCATCGCCCGCGCTTAGATGCGGTTTGCCCATTCCCTCGGTTAGCTTACGCGGGTCGAAATCATCCCAAGCGGAATCGTCTCCATCGAAAAGCGCCTTGGTGATAGCGCCGCGTGGTCCCAAGCGCGTCCATTCGGCGGCCTGGCTGATGGGAACACGCAGAGTTTCAAACTCCTCGCTCAGGCCGCCCATTTCACCTTGTAATTCGGCCTTGGCATTGTTGATTGCCTTGCGCGCAGCATAGATTGCAGCACGGACATCCATGATGACGCCGGGGAGCCTCTCTGGACCGATGATCACGATGCCAAGAAGCACGATGACAGCAATCTCTGTCCATCCGATTGAAGAAAACACGATGCTATCTTAGCCCTCCGTTAGCGCCTGTGCGTCGTGTGAAACAGGGCGCCGACCCCCATAAGACATACCGCAACTGCCAAGAGCGCCACTGTGGTTAACGCCCCTGATTGTGCTTGATGGCGCGAATGACCATCTCGACCTTGTCAAGGATATCGCGCTCGCCGACGCCACTGGAACCGCCGTGTGCGCCGTACTTGTTTCGCCCTTTCTTAGGTGCGGCGGCGTCCTCATCAGCTGCTTCAGCTGCGATTCCGGCCAGCTTGGCCATCAAATCCTTCGGTGCACGCACTTGGTGGTCAACGTTGCAGTTGCGCACCCACTGGGAAGCACGGCGCTGCTCGCGGACGTCGGCGCGACATTCAGCGCAGTGCACCAGGTGAACATGCACGCGATGAGTGGCTTTGGGATCCATCTCGCCATCGACGAAAGCTGCCACAGCTTCGGGGCCTAAGTGTCCGATGGAATCGGCCCGCCGAGCCCTTGCTTTGGCCTTATCACGGGCCTTGGCAAGAGTCTTGTCAAAGGTGGTGGTGGCGCCTTCTACTCCACGAATATGAAACGAGGCGCGGTGCTGATGTGCAGAATCCTCCACGGGAGTTTAGCCACCTACCTTTCTATCGAACGTTGGGTTCGTTAATTAGTCTCCACAATAGACCTCATTGCACTTTGGCGTGGGCGGCCTAGCGGCTACGGAGCAAAACTCGGGCTTCGTCGTTGGTCTGCGCGGCGGTTTCGAGAGCCGCGCGCAGCTGCGCACGGCCGCGGTGGATGCGCGAACGAACGGTACCCATCTTCACGCCCAAGGTCTCTGCGATTTCGTCGTAGCTCATTCCCACGACGTCACACAGAACAACTGCTACGCGGAAGTCAGGGGCCAGCTCGTCGAGTGCCTTTTGCAAGATCGGGTCCAAGTTGGCCACGGTATAAGCCTGCTCTGGGGTCATATCGGTGCCCGGCACGCGCTCATAATCTTCCGGCAAGGCCTCCATCCGAATCTTGGCACGATGGCGGACCATATCTAAGAAAAGGTTGGTGGTAATCCGGTGCAACCAGCCGCGGAAAGTACCGGGCTGATACTTATCGAGCGAGCGGAACACACGCATGAAGGTCTCTTGGGTCAAGTCCTCTGCATCATGCTGGTTACCGGACAAGCGGTATGCCAGGCGGTAAACGGAGTCTGCATGCTCGGCCACGAGCTCCGACCACGAAGGCATCGCAGCCTGGCCGGCGTCGAACGCAGCCGTGCCGCTGAGTTCTTCGGAAGCAGCGACGTAAGGCTCCGTTGGGCTAGTGGCCACACCAGTTTCCTGGCGCAAAGACGAATCGACGCGGTGCTTCCTTTTCATGCATTTCATTTTCCTATACCGAGCTTCAAAACGCCAGACAGTACTCTGCGAAGTGACTGTGAGCATCACCGAAAACAAAAACTTCTACCTCATCAGTAACAATCCTGGCGTCTTGACACCGTATACACAGAAAATTACCTATGGTTTAGGTTGTGACTAATACGGCATACGACGCACTGCGTTCTTACATCGAATCCACCAGCGAAGTTTCTACGGCACTCGCCGGGGCCCGTTCCCATGCCGAGGAATTTGGCTTGTCCGTACCAGACGAAGCAACCGGTCAGCTTCTTTCCTCCCTTTCCGCAGCCAGCTCTGGCGCTGATCGCCCCCAGGCCATCGCTATTACTCCGGCTGCTGCTGTAGCCGGAATCTACCTCCTGCAGGGCCTGCCTAACAATGGAATCATCACCTGCATCGATCCGGAGGCAGAGCATCAGGCCATGGCGAAGACCACTTTCCGTGAGGCCGGGTTTGCCACCACCCGCGCGCGCTTCTTGCCTTCCCACCCCCTGGAGGTCATGGGACGTCTCGCCACCGATGCTTATCAATTGATCTTCGCAGACGTTCCCGCGCTGGATATGCCGGCTCTTATCAACGCCGCTTTCCCACTGCTGCGTAAGAACGGCACTCTGGTTCTCGCGAATTCTTTGCTGGATGGCACCCTCGCCGATACCACCCGCAGCGACCGCGACACTGCCGCTGCCCGAGAAGCAGACGAGCTCGCCCGCTCACTCGAAGACGCCGTAGTAACCCGTCTACCACTGGGTTCCGGCCTAACGCTTATCACCAAGCACTAAGAAGTAGAAGCCTCACACGAGATACAGGCGGCTGCCCCTTCATCTCGTGTGAGGCTTCTGTGTTTTCTCCCCGCCGCGGTGCGCTAGACGGTTTCGTTCTTGCCCACGACGACAACGCCGCCGTCAGAGACCTTAAAGCGGGACTCGTCGCGCTCACGGTCGCAGCCGATGATGGCGCCTTCGGAAACCACCACGTTCTTATCCAAAATGGCATGGCGGACAACCGCGCCCTTGCCCACGCGCACGCCTGGCAGCAGCACCGAGCCTTCTACTGAAGCTCCGTCGGCCACATGCACGTCCGAGGACAACACAGAGTTGCGCACAGTACCGCCGGAGATGATGCAGCCGGGGGCCACCATGGAAGACTGCGCGATGCCGTTTTGGACGAACTTCGCCGGCGGAAGATTGGACTCGTCCGTGGAGTGAATGGGCCAATGATTGTTATAAAGATTAAAAATCGGGTGCACCGAAATCAGGTCCATATGCGCTTCGTAGAAAGAATCAATGGTGCCCACATCGCGCCAATAACCATGGTCGCGCTCAGTGGAACCTGGCACGTCATTCGCCATGAAGTCATAAACATGCGCCTGCCCGCGCTCCACGAAGTACGGAATGATGTCGCCGCCCATGTCGTGGTCAGAATTTTCATTCTCCTCGTCCTTTAGCAGGGCCTCAATGAGAGCATCGGCCGTAAAGACGTAGTTACCCATGGACGCATAGGTCATGTTCGGATCATCCGGAGTCGAAGGCGGATTATCCGGCTTTTCCAAAAACTCGGTGATGGTTCCCATGCCGTCTGCCTGAATGCAGCCAAAAGCGGTGGCCTCGCTACGCGGCACACGAATGCCCGCCACGGAGCAGTCGAGACCAGTAGCGATGTGTTCCTGAACCATCTGCTGCGGGTCCATGCGATATACGTGGTCGGCGCCAAAGACGATGACATAGTCCGGCTTTTCGTCATAAATCAAGTTAAGCGACTGGACAATAGCGTCGGCGGAACCGTTGTACCAACGCTTACCGCGACGCTGCTGGGCGGGCACGGAGGCGATGTACTGGGAAGTCGGGCCAGACAAATTCCAAGCCTGCGAGATGTGGCGGTCTAGGGAATGGGACTTGTATTGGGTGAGCACCGCAATCTTGAGGTAGCCCGCGTTGACGAGGTTAGACAGGACGAAATCGATTAGGCGGTAGGAGCCGCCGAAAGGGACGGCGGGCTTTGCGCGATCTTCCGTGAGGGGGAATAGGCGCTTGCCTTCACCGCCGGCGAGGACAATGGCGAGAATATTAGGCTGGGATTTCACATGTTCCAACCTATTCAGTTTTAGGCCACTTCGCAGAGGAAATAGAATAGAAACTACCCCCACGGGAATTTTCTGCACGGTATGGATTTTCTCCGTATTCTGGGAGGACATGAGAGCCGGAATTTTTTCCAAGGAATACCCACCTGAAATTTACGGTGGCGCTGGTGTACACGTCGCCGAGCTAACCCGCTTCATGCGGAAGTTAATCGATGTTTCCGTCCACTGCATGGGCGGCCCACGCGAGGAAAAGGACGTCTTCAACCACGGCGTCGATCCAGAACTTTCCGCAGCCAACCCCGCTATCCAGACTCTTTCCACGGGTCTGCGCATGGCAAATGCAGCTTCCGATATTGATATCGCGCATTCCCACACCTGGTACTCCGGCCTCGGTGGCCATCTCGCCGCCCGCCTCTACGACATCCCACATGTGGTCACCGCCCACTCTTTGGAGCCACACCGCCCATGGAAGCGCGAGCAGCTCGGTGGTGGCTACGAGATTTCCTCGTGGTCCGAGAAAAACGCCATGGAATACGCCGACGGCGTCATCGCGGTTTCCGCCGGCATGAAAGCCTCCATTCTGGATGCTTATCCCCGTATCGATGAGTCCAAGGTGCATGTTGTGCTCAATGGCATCGATACCGAGCTGTGGCAGCCACGCGAGGCAGACTACCTGGACAAACTCGGCGTCGACAAGCAGCGCCCCATCGTTGCCTTCGTCGGCCGCATCACCCGCCAAAAGGGCGTGAAGCACCTGTTGAAGGCCGCAGCCCAGTTTGATTCAGACGTCCAGCTGGTGCTGTGCGCAGGCGCTCCCGATACTCCAGAAATCGCCGCGGAAACCGCAGCTTTGGTCGAAGACTTACAGGCCAACCGCGACGGCGTGTTCTGGGTGCAGGAAATGCTCTCTCGCAGCCTCATCCAAGAGGTGTACTCTGGCGCCGACGTCTTCGTGTGTCCTTCTATCTACGAGCCTTTGGGAATCGTTAACTTGGAGGCCATGGCGTGCGGGACTGCAGTAGTTGCATCTGACGTCGGAGGAATCCCCGAGGTTGTCGTCGACGGTGAGACCGGAATCCTCGTCCACTACGACGAAAATGCGGTCGCTGACTTCGAGGCCAACCTCGCTGCTGCCGTCAACCAGGTCGTCGCCGACAAGGAGCACGCAACCGCATTCGGCCAAGCCGGCCGCACGCGAGCTGTGGAGAAGTTCTCGTGGGCCACCATCGCCTCCCAGACCGTAGATATTTACCGCGCACTGATTTAAATCGAGAATCTTTAGAAAGGCACTTTGTGACAACCCATCGCCCCGAACTGCACTTCACCCCTGAGTCTGGAGTCCTCGAGGCTCCGGCCGGCGTGCTGCTAGACGGCAATACGTGGCACCTGTTTTTCCAGTACCGCCACGAACTTTCCGCCCCGGCGCGCTGGGGACACAACTATTCTGAAGAATTTCCATTCGATTGGTTGGAGTGCGACGACGCACTTGCCCCTGTCGGCGGTGAGCTTTCCTTGCGCGCCGGTTCTGTAGCCGCGGGCGAAGATGCTATCAACCTCTACTTCACCTCCGTGACTTCCACCGGCACCTCGGTGCGTTTAGCGCGCTACACCGATTTCAACGATGTCTGCGAAATTTCGGATGACTCCAACGCACTAGACCCGAATGTCGTGCGCTATGGCGAGGTAGCCGCCAACGTCACCAATTACTCCCGCTTCCGCTCGCCTTCCGTGGTTCCAGACTGGGTCGCGGCCGACCGCGATGAAGGCCACGAGGGCTGGCTCATGCTCACACTTACCGGCCACTCCGATGCACCGCTGCCCGTTATCCTGCGCTCGGCCGACGGCTTGACCTGGGATGTGGAAGGCCCGCTCGAGTTCAATGGCGATCCTGGTTTCAACGAGGGCGAGGTCCCGGCAAACTCGCCGATTCCACCGGTTGTCTCTCCACGCCTGGTCCGCTTGCGTGACGAGGTAGATGAGCGCATTTACGACGTCCTCCTGGTTACCCTTGAGCGCGATAACCGCGATGTCTCCGGTTACCTCGTCGGCCGCTTGGAGGGCACCACCTTCACCGTCGCCTCCGGTTTCCAGCGCATCGACTTCGGCCACGATTTCTCCCGCCCGCGCAACACCAACGCCACCGAGGGCACCGTCCCGCAGGAGACCCGCTACGACGAAGCGGTTGTCCTGGGTCTTCTCAACGGCAATGGCCGCGGCGACGATCCTGCAGCGCATCCTTCCTTCGAGGAGGAAGGATGGGCCAATACCCTCGCACTGCCGCGTCGCATCACCCTGCAGGGAGGCAAGCTCTTCCAGACTCCGCCGCGCGGTCTGCCGGATGCCATCCGCCAGTCAGAGCGCGCCCGCTCCTGGGTCGGCGTAATGGATGTCCCGGAAGGCTCCTCCGTCACCGTCACCTTGCTCGACGGCAACGGCAAGCCCGCGGCAGTCATCACCCATGCTGGCAGCACACTGACCTTAGATCGTTCCATGGGCACTGCTTTCGATTCCTATTTCAAGGACTCGGCTCCTGCCGTAGCGCATTTGGCTGAGGGTGATTCCGATTCCCTCACCGTCGTGGTCGACGGTGCCACCGTAGAGGTCTACGCCGACGGCGGCCAGGTAGCCATGGGCTCTCGCGTCTACTTCGACGGCGGTTGCTCTGATCTCCAGGTCGAGACCGCCGGTGAGGCCGTCATCGAGCAATCCTGGCAGCGCAAAGGCTCGCAGCTCTAAGCGCGACGTGTTTTAACACTCAAAGCGACAATAGGGAAAGGCAGAGCATCTGTGCTCTGCCTTTCCCTATTGTTTGTGCAACCGGGCCAGACCTTTGGCCTTGCCCACCGCTATTTAGACTGCGCGCAGACGGTCCAGGCGGGCATGAGCGGTGACCTGCATGGTCTCTGGCAATTTTGCCATGCGCTCAGCAAGCTCTTCCTTTTCAAGGTGGCGGGCAGACGGGCTCATGCCAACCTGCGCGGCAATAGAGGCGCGATCCAGGGTCATCGGATAAGAGATATCAACCGGATCTGCCGCCTGCTCAAGGTAGCCCGCGGCCTGCTCGTACATGCGCTCGATCTTGCCTTCTTCCACGCCCAAGATTCCCAGCGGCTCGCGTAGTTCATCCAGATGACCGAGGTCCGGAGTCAAGACAACGACCTCACCGCCTGGACGCAAGATACGCTGGAACTCCGCTGGGTTGCGCGGGGCAAAGACCACCGATACCGCATCGATGGAATCATCCTGCAGCGGCAACCGCTCCCACACATCCGCCACCACGGCGCCAACGCGCGGATGGCACTTTGCCAGATGCTTGGCAGCATGTGGGGAAATATCCAAACCAACGCCACGGGCCTCAGCGATGGAATCCAAGGTATGAGCTAGGTAATAGCCGGTGCCGGCACCGACTTCAAGCAGCATAGGCTCGGCAGTCTCAGGCAACTCGTTGGCATCCAGTGCGTCCTGCACTGCGCCCGTGACAGCCTCCACAAATGGGGCGAAGTGCCCCAAAGACAGGAAGGTCTCACGCGCGGACACCATCTCACTGGAATCGCCCTTATGCTTTAGCCCTGCCCCGGGGGCAAGGGTGACATAGCCCTGTTTTGCCACATCAAAAGAGTGCCCAGACTCAGAGACGAGACGAGCAAAATCGTCGGCGCCGCTTAGCGCGGTGCCATCGTTTGGGTCGGCCAGAACATCGATGACGTGTGAAAGCATGCCTTAAAGACTAGCTGGAAACTTCGGTCAGCAATGAACCAAGTTCCGCAGCCTCCTCTTTTGTGAGCTCCACAACAATACGGCCACCACCATCGGAGGGGATTCGCATGACAATTTTGCGGGACTCCTCAACTGCTTCCATTGGCCCACCTGTCGTGCGTGGCTTCATAGCTGCCATAGTTGTACCGCTCCTTTGGGATGTAAAATTTTTGGGTTACCCAAACCACTCTACGCCTTATTGTTAGTCACGGGGCGGTTGCGAAATTGATCTAGCCGTTTCGCCCTCGCTTCGGTAGCGCTTTTCCACCTCCGCCAGCAAGGCATCCACCTGGGATTGGCGGTATCCATGGGAAACGACGTCGAACTTGATGTCATCAAAGTTGTCTTCCGCAAGCGCGCGCTTATTATTAGCAACCACGTCGCGCGGCTCTTCGAGGTCTTCCAAGACTTCCCCACGCCCAAAGATCGAGCCCCAAGCCCAGGTCCCTAAGACAATAAGAACCAGCAACACAACAATTAACAGAATCCAGGAAAGCATGGCTTA
Source organism: Corynebacterium sp. c25Ua_89 (assembly GCF_047459735.1). NCBI lineage: Bacteria > Bacillati > Actinomycetota > Actinomycetes > Mycobacteriales > Corynebacteriaceae > Corynebacterium > Corynebacterium sp. c25Ua_89. The sequence goes on along the minus strand of NZ_JASBOD010000001.1, from coordinate 237,878 downwards.
TAGCTTACCGCCGGATGGTTCACGCTGAGCAACAGGACCCACTGCCCCGGCTCGCGACAAAATCGTGCGCACGACCACCTCAGCCATGGGCGCAAGCTCGTGCAGCGGCCGGTTGCGGTGGATGCGCTCGCCAAGGTCTACTTCGGCGATGGAAGAAACACCGCAGCGCTTAGCGACGTCGATAAGCAGCCCGGCTTCCACCCCGTAGCCGTCAACAAATGGCAATGTCCGAGCCAGCGACGTGCGCAGCGCATATTCGCCGCCCAAGGGCTGAGCGATATCCTCGAGCTCCGGGAAGAAGGTGCGCAGCAAAGGCTTCGCGGTCAACTCCGTGACTCGCCCGCCGCCGCTTGGGGCACCGTTGAAGGTACGACGATAAGTAGCTTTGACCATCTGGATCTCTGGATCCGCAAACGGCGCAGCCAACTGCGCAACCATTCCTGGATACGCAGACTCCAAGTCGGCATCAACGAAGACCACGATGTCACCTTGAGCCGCGGCGACCCCGCGCCAGAGCGATTCACCCTTGCCCGGCCGCGGCGCAATCTCCGGCAGGATTTCGCGCCAGTTGTATACCTTTGCTCCGGCAGCGGCAGCGCGCTGCGCGGTGTGATCCGTGGAGTCAGCATCGACAACGATGACTTCCATTGGGTCATCTGCCAAACAGGCTCGCACAACGTCCGCGACGGTTGTTTCCTCGTTGAGTGCTGGGATGATGACAGAAACGCTCATGCAAGCCCACGGGTGGTGTTCAGCGGGGCCATCGCGCCTTCGATAGCTGCGGTCATACGAATGACGTCGAGGGTCTCCGCGACCTCGTGGACGCGGAAAGCGGCCACACCATGCGCTGCCGACCACGCGGTTGCGGCCAATGTCCCTGCCACGCGCTTGCCGACGCCGCGGTCCAAAGTCTCGCCTACGAAGTCCTTGTTAGACAACGCCATCAGTACCGGCCAGCCCGTGGCAACAACCTCGTCGATGCGGCGCAGCAACTCCAGCCCGTGGAAGGTGTTCTTGCCAAAGTCGTGGGTTGGGTCGATAAAGACCAGCTCCTCCGGGCACCCCAGGCTCGCCGCCCTTTCTGCCAGAGCAGTCGTCTCCGCGATGACATCCGCCACGACGTCGTCAAAGTGCACGCGGTGTGGGCGCGTGCGTGGGGTGACGCCGCCCGTATGCGAGCAGACATAGCCGGCCTTATGTTCTCCGGCGACCTCGATGAGCTCAGGGTCCCAGCCCGCCCATGTGTCATTGATGAGCGTCGCCCCGGCTGCGATGGCGGCTTCAGCAACGCTTGCGCGCCATGTATCTACTGAGATGGTGACATCCGGGTAGCGCTCGTGCGCCGCGGCAATCGTGGGAACCACGCGCTCGATCTCTTCCTGCGCGTCCACGGCTTCGCCAGGCCCTGCCTTCACGCCACCGATGTCGACGATGCTGGCACCCTGCTCGATCACCTCGGCACAGCGGCGAAGGGCCTCAGCTTCGGCGAAAGTTGCGCCCTTGTCATAGAACGAATCCGGCGTGCGATTGACAATTGCCATCACCTGCGCCAACTTGGCGCTACGCGGATTAGCGCTCATCACGAATCCGCTTATCGCTCATCACCTTGTGCGAGTTCACGATATGTGCGACCGCTTCGTCGACGTCATCAGTAAGCAGGAACAAGTCCATGTCTGATGCGCCGATAAGGCCGCGTGCTGCCATGGTGGACTTCATCCACTCCAGGAGGCCGGACCAGTACTCGGTGCCCATCAGAACGATTGGATAATTGGTGACCTTTCCGGTTTGCACCATGCAGGCCACCTCAAAGAACTCGTCCATGGTGCCCATGCCACCGGGCAGACAGATGAAAGCCTGGGAATACTTCAAGAACATCGTCTTGCGGGCAAAGAAGTAACGGAAGTTCAATCCCAGATCGACGTATTCGTTAAGTCCCTGTTCATGCGGAAGCTCGATGCCAAGGCCTACCGAAAGGCCTTTCTCCTCATAAGCACCACGATTCGCAGCCTCCATTAGTCCTGGGCCGCCACCGGTGATGACCGCGTACTGGGCATTGGTTAGCGCTTTGCCCACGCGAACGCCCAAGTCGTATTCCGGCGCGCCCTCTCCCAGACGTGCGGAGCCAAAGACGGTGACAGCCTTCGGCAGCTTTGCCAAAGCATCAAACCCTGAGACGAATTCCCCCTGGATGCGCAGAACCCGCCACGGGTCCGCGTGCTGCCATTCGTGGTCGGCCCCGGATTCCAGCAGGCGCTGGTCATAGGTTGAGGTCTGATCGCCCTCGGTGCGCAGCAATAATGGTCCGCGCAGGGTGCGATTACGTTCTGGCGACATTTTGGTTAGGCCTCCTTGGCGTTTGCGCCGCTTAAATACTCAATCAAAGCATCGGACACGGAAGTAATTTGCGCAATTGGAACCTGCTCGTCTTTCTTATGTGCAAACCCTGGATCACCCGGGCCAAAATTCACGGCCGGAGTGCCCATCTCGGAAAAACGAGCAACGTCAGTCCAGCCGTATTTCGCACGGAAGTTACCGCCGACGGCGTCGACAAGCGCGCGAGCGGCGGGCTGGCCCAGTCCTGGAAGGGCTGCGGAGGATTCGTCATCAACCTCAATGGTGATGTTTTCATGCTCTCCGATAACATCGCGCATATGCGCCATGGCCTCGCACAAGCTCCGGTCTGGCGCGAAGCGGAAGTTCACAAACATCCATGCCTCATCTGGAATGGTGTTGGTTGCTACTCCGGATTCCAGATGCACGATGTTGAGACCTTCCTTATAGGTACAACCATCAATGGTGACCTCGCGCGGAGTGTAGTTAGCTACATTGACCATGATCGGTACCAGTTTATGAGCAGCATTAGACCCCAGCCAGGCACGCGCGGAATGAGCGCGGGTTCCGTGCGCCGTGATGCGGAGACGGATGGTGCCCTGGCAGCCGGCCTCGATCATGGCGCCGGAAGGCTCTCCCAAAAGAGCTAGATCGCCGTGCAGCCACTCGGGGTGATCCTTTTGCAGATGACCCAGCCCATTAAATTCCGAGGAGACTTCCTCCCCCTCGTAAGCAATGACTGTTAAGTCATGGGCGAGGTCGGGGGCGTCGTAAAGCGCAGCAAAAGCGTGCAGGTACACGGCCATGCCAGACTTCATATCGACGGTGCCACAGCCCCACATGACATCGCCTTCCATGTGGTGGGGAACGTTATCCGCCAGCGGGACGGTATCGATGTGGCCAGCCAGAATCACGCGGGATTCGAGCCCGCGATTGGTGCGGGCACAGACGGTGTTTGCGTATCGCACCACTTCGATCTTGTCATTATCAAGGCCCCGTAGGGCTGCCTCTATTGCATCGGCGATCTCCTCCTCATGATGAGAGGGGCTCGGGATGTCTACGAGCGCTTTGGTCAATTCGATTGGGGAGGCAAAGAGATCTAAAGTCACAAAGCGCCATCGTAGCGACCTTGCACGATGGCTGCATTGTGTAATATACCTCTCAATACTTTGTTCTAAATCACAAAAGGTGCATTGATATGGCAGAAACCTCACAGCAGCTCAAGACACGCCACCTCACGATGATGGGGCTCGGATCTGCGGTTGGCGCAGGCCTCTTTCTCGGCGTTGGCCTGGGAATCCAAATGTCCGGTACCTCGGTTCTGCTTTCCTATGCAGTCGCCGGCCTCTTGGTCGGCGCCATCATGTGGATGCTCGGCGAGATGGCAGCAGCCCGCCCCTCGCTAGGATCCTTTTCCACCTATGCCGGCCAAGCTTTTGGCAATTGGGCACGCTTTACCCTGGGCTGGTTGTTCTGGTTCATGCTAGTGATGGTGATGGGAGCCGAGATTACGGGCGCTGCCGCAATCATCGCCTCTTGGTTTAACATCGCGGCGTGGATTCCCGCCCTTATCGCAGTCTCCTTCTTCGCAGTGGTCAACTTTGCAGCTGTTCGTGGATTCGGCGAGTTCGAATTCTGGTTCGCCATCATCAAGGTGGCAGTCATCCTAGCCTTCCTGACAGTGGGCGTACTGATGCTGATTGGCGTGCTGCCAGGCTTCAACGGCGACCTCGCAAGCACCAACTTCACGGAGAACTTCCTTCCGAATGGCATGCCGGGCTTTGCTTCCGGATTGCTCGCCGTTGCATTCGCCTTCGGCGGTATTGAGATGGTAACCATCGCCGCCGCCGAGTCAGAAGATCCTGCACGCAACGTCGCGACCGCCGTGCGTGCGGTTATCTTCCGCATCATGGTCTTCTACATTGGCGCCATCGTGGTCATCACCATGGTTTTGCCATTTAAGTACATCCAAGATGCCGATGCAGCCGCCGATTCCCCATTCACCCTGGTGCTAGAGGCCGCGCAAATCCCATTCGCCGCGGGCTTTATGGAAGTCATCATCGTTTTGGCCCTGCTTTCTGCATTCAACGCGCAGATCTACTCCACCTCCCGCGTAATTTTCGACATGGCTAAGGACGGCTCGGCACCGGCTATCTTCAAGAAGCAGAACCCATCGGGCTCCCCCGTCTTCGCCGTCATCTTGTCCATGCTTTTCGCATTCGGCTCCGTGCTGCTGCAGTTCTGGAATCCGCCAGGACTTCTGTCCTTCCTCTTCAATGCAGTCGGCGGCTGCCTACTGGTCATCTGGAGCTTCGTGGTCCTGTCCTACCTGAAGCTGCACCCAATCATGAAGAAGAACGGCGAGCTTTCCACCGTCGAGGCCATCGCCTACCCGGTTCTGCCATGGGCCACCCTGCTGGCGATTGCCGCATTGGTTGTTCTCATGCTCTTCGACCCATCCGCACGCAACCAGGTCCTTGCAGTGAGTGCGCTGACCGTCGTGCTCATCGTTGCGTCCCGCCTCACAAAACCTCGCCAAGTAAACACGGTGTCGAAGTAGCTGTGTATGCTCTAGCGGTGAAAGAAATGGCCTAGTTTTCGCTAGGCCCTACCCCGCATTTGTGAAGGTTTTTCCTAAAGCTATGACTTCTGCATCCGCACGCGGCCTTGCCACCCTTACCCACGATGGGACCGTTCTCGACGTGTGGTTCCCCGCCGTTCATATCGGCGATGACGCCCCGGTAACCGAGTCCGGCACCACTCGCCTGGAGAAGACCCCTCAGCAGTTCGCCGCCCTGGCGGGCCCGGATGAGGAGCGCGGCGTCGCCCGCGTGGCGGTTGAGACCTCCATTAAGGACTTGGATGATGCGCCGCTGGACGCATATGACGCATACCTGCGCCTACACCTGCTCTCGCACCGTGCCGTCAAGCCGCACGGTCTGAACATGGACGGCATCTTCGGACTTCTGGCCAACGTTGTGTGGACCAACTACGGCCCATGCGCTGTGGCTGACTTCCAGATGATCCGCGGCCGCCTGTCCTCCCGCGGCCCGGTCACCGTCTACTCCGTAGACAAGTTCCCGCGCATGGTGGACTACGTTGTGCCAACCGGCGTGCGCATCGGCGATGCTGACCGCGTCCGCTTGGGCGCTCACCTGGCGGAGGGCACCACCGTCATGCACGAAGGCTTCGTCAACTTCAATGCTGGCACCCTGGGCGCCTCCATGGTCGAAGGCCGCATCTCTGCAGGAGTTGTTGTCGGTGACGGCTCCGATATCGGCGGCGGTGCCTCCATCATGGGCACGCTTTCCGGTGGCGGCAAGGAAGTCATCTCCATCGGCGAGCGCTGCCTGCTCGGCGCTAACTCCGGTATTGGCATCTCGCTTGGCAACGACGCCGTTGTCGAAGCTGGCCTCTACGTCACCGCCGGCACGAAGGTAAGCGTCTTCGGAAAGGTTGCCGAGGCACTAGGCGTGGAGGAAGGCTCCACCGTCAAGGGCTCCCAGCTCTCCGGCGCATCCGGCTTCCTGCTGCGCCGCAACTCCGTTTCCGGCGCCGTTGAGGCCACCGAGTGGAAGTCTGACGCAATCGCTCTCAACGAGGATCTGCACAAAAACTAAGGCTGCTGGGTCGTGGATTTAGTCATGGCTTAAGCTATTTGAGTGACCGATAGCAATAAATCCACGCAAAATCTTGGCAAAGGCCTCAAGGTCCGCCATCTGACCATGATGGGCCTCGGCTCCACCATCGGCGCCGGCCTCTTCCTCGGAACTGGCGTCGGCATCTCGGCTGCAGGCCCTGCCGTCCTCCTCGCCTACTGCATCGCAGGCTTATTAGCCATCTTGGTAATGCAAATGCTCGGCGAAATGGGTACCGTCATCCCCGCCTCCGGCTCCTTTTCCGAATATGCCGAACACGGCATCGGCCGCTGGGCAGGCTTTACACAAGGCTGGATTTATTGGCTAGCCACCGTCGCCGTGCTGGGCGCTGAGATCACCGGCGCCGCCGGCTTCATCGGTTCTTGGTTCGGTGTTTCCCCATGGATTCCCGCGGCTATCTGCGTGGCGTTCTTTGGAGTCGTGAACCTGCTGCGCGTTCGACTCTTCGGCGAGTTTGAATACTGGTTCGCCGCCATCAAGGTCCTCGTCATCGTGGCCTTTTTGATTGTCGGCTTCCTGCTGATTTTTGGTCTTCTGCCTGGGCATGAAGCAATTGGCACCAGGGTCTTTTTGGATGACGGCTTCATGCCGAATGGCTTGGGCGGCGTCGCCGCTGGCCTGCTCGCCGTGGCATTCGCTTTCGGCGGCATTGAGGTCGTCGCCATCGCGGCGGCCGAGTCTGAAGATCCGGAAAAGTCCTTGGTCAACGCCGTTCGCACGACCATCCTGCGCATCTCGGTGTTCTACTTGGGCTCCGTTTTGGTAATTACCTTCCTGCTTCCCTACTCCTCGCTGGGTAACGCTGATACCGCGGCGCAATCGCCTTTCACTCAGGTTCTCGACCACGCAGGAATCAAGGGCGCCGCGGGATTCATGGAAGTCATCATCGTGTTGGCGCTGCTTTCCGCATTCAATGCTCAGATTTACGCTTCCTCCCGCATGATGCACTCCCTGGCTTCCCGCCACGAAGCACCGAAGATCTTCACGAAGACCAATGCACAGGGTGTTCCGACGTACGCGATTGCGCTTTCGGTCATTCTCTCGGTCATCATGGTCGTGCTCAACTATGCCGACACCGGCTGGTTGCTGTCCTTCATGCTTAATGCGGCCGGCGCCTCCCTGCTCATCGTGTGGGTCTTCATCGCGGTCAGCCAGCTGCGCCTGCGCCGCCAGCTTGAGGCCATTCACCCGCTGCCCATCCGCATGTGGGCTTTCCCGTACCTGACGTGGTTTGCATTGGCCGTCTTCGCAGCGATTGCGGTACTCATGCTGACTGACACCTCCGCTCGCGTCCAGCTACTGTCCGCCGGTGCGATGTTTGTCGTCCTTGCAATTGCGGGCGTACTCAACGCCAAGGCGCGCGGCATTTCTCCTACTTCAACGCTGCCGCTGCCGGACGTCGCCAAGCCCTAGCAATTCGCCTCGAATAGTCCCCGGGCCAGCTGTTTCCTTCCAAACACTGACCCGGGGATTTAACGTTTTACAGCATCAATCTTGACACAATGTCAATAATCCTTTACATTAAGAAATGTAAGCACGACACAGAAACCTGAAAGCTTTACATCATGCCCGAACACTCCAATATGGTTCGCAAGTGGCGTCGATGGCTGGAAATGACCCAGGCAGACCTCGCCGCTGAGGTAGGCGTTTCCCGGCAGACCATCGCGAACATCGAAAAAGGTAACTACTCGCCTTCCGTGTACTTGGCACTAGACATCTGCAAGGTGCTTGGCAAGTCCGTGGAAGAAGTCTTCAACACCGACCCAGAAAGCGTGAACGATAATGGCTAATAACAACGATGGCTTCTTTGCCAACCTGACCTTCAAAGAGATTGCGAACTACTCGGCCGATGAGTTCGAAGCGGAAACCTATTTCAAGACCTATGCCATTGGCTACACCACCGCCTTGTTTACCGTCTACTGCGTGTCCGCGCTCCTAGCGTGGGTCCTGCCGGGCCGACTTTCCTTGTGGAGCCTCTCGCCCCTCGTCGCGCTCGCGATTGCAGAATTTGTCTCGGCGCACTGGATGAAAAAGCGTGTTCCGCGTCCGAACAAGATGCGTTCTTGGACAGGCATCATCTTGATACTGATCCCCACCATTGCGCTTTTCGCTGGACTCGCTACGAAACTCAGCATCGACAGCGATTTCGACAACGGTCTCGTAGTCGGCGCATTCACAGGTATAGCTGCGGTGCTCATCCTCGGTCCCATTTTCCTAAAGTGGCAAAATGGCCGCGACCAGCAGCGCTTGAACAGCCAGCTAGAGGACTAATCAAGAGGTTCCTCACCATCTGGCTTCCTAGTCCCCTAGTGTGACACTCCTCTTTTGGCCCTTTTGCTCGGCTCCCTTTGCCGGGTAAAAGGACCAAACAGCTCGTTTTCAGCGGCCGTCGAGAGAGCTTGAGCTGGGTTAGCCAGCTTAAGCCGGCTCGGTATGCTCGACCAAGACTGGGGCCGTCGGGCTAGAGCGGAAGGTCCACAGCTTATTAATGATGAAGTTAATCGGCATCGCAATCAAGATGGATCCCGCAGTAGCCCAGTAAAACTTGGTGCGTAAGCCGGTGGAATTATCGAAAATATCCGAAGGTAGACCGACCGGCGAATTCGGGTTCATGAACAATGTCAAAACCAAAAGGCTGACGACATACGCCCCCAGTCCCGCAACAAGAAACGCAACGTACCCCCGAAGCCAGGAGACCTTTTCCACCGATTTGAAAGTCCACATGCGATTGAGCTGGTAGTTCCAGGTATTCGCTACGAGGAAAGCGATGGTCTGAAACACGTGGTACCAACGAACATGGAACGCGGAACCGAAAAGATTCACAAAGGGGTCATCGGGCGTAATGCCACCGGTGGCTAGTGCAATTTTGACTGCGATGTATGACACCGCCAGGTTGACCACCGTGCCCGATCCGCCGACCATGCCAAACTTGATAAACTGGCCCATATTGGACGCAAAACGCCCAGCGGCAACTGATGAGCTCACGCGTTCCTCTTTCCGGTTAATCGATAACTAATTCAGGTTACCGCCCAATTGCCGCAAAGTGGAAAACTCGCGGCGTGTGCCGGATAACGGATCTGCAAACTCTAGGCGGTGCGCCACGAGTTGGAGAGGCGAGGAAAAGTCGTAGAGGTCGAGCCCGCGGTCTATCGGGTAGGTGTCGTCGCCTTGGATGGGAGCGCCTAAGTAGTTACAGACCACCCGCAGCTGGTGGGTATGTCCCGTGTGCGGGATGAGCGAGGCCGCGTAGCCGTGTGCCTCCACATGGGTCAACGTGGGCGTACCGCCGAGCGAGACTTGACGGCTACCTTTGACCTTGTGCATGGAAAGCTCAACCGTTCCGGAGTATTCCAGGCAGGCAGAAAGGCGCGCATAGTAGGTCTTGGTTACTTTGCGCTCAGCAAAAAGCCTCTGATACGTCCCACGCGTGCGAAGGTTGCGTGAGCACACCACTACCCCGGCAGTCAGGCGATCGAGGCGGTGCAGCGGCACAATGTCATCTTCACCGAAATCCATGCGCAGGCGTGTCTGTAGGGTCTCGCGCACCAATCGCCCATTGCTGGTCGTGGGTAAAAAGTGTGGCTTGTCCACGACGATGAGGTCGTGGTCTTCATAAAGCATCGTGTAATCGAAGGGAATCGGCCTCTCTTCGGGCACATCAGGGTGATACCAGGCAGGAACCGGACGTGAAAGCGCCATTCCCGCAGGCAGAAGCTGCCCCGGTGAAAACGGCGAATCGCCCGCCGCGGCCGCGAAGTACTCGGTGTCAGCGGGCACAACTGCCTGCAGGACTACTTTGCGCGGAGAAATCCCCTCGCGGGCTGGCGGGCGATAGGTCACGGGCTAGTTGTCAGCAGCAAGGCGGGCCACAGCCGCGTCGATACGCTCATCAGTGCCGTTCAAACCAATGCGCACAAACTTATCACCCGATGGGCCGTAAAAGTCACCCGGGGCAACCAAGATTCCGCGCTCGGCCAGCCAATCCACGGTAATGCGGCACTGCTCATCGCGGGTCGCCCACAGGTACATGCTGGCCTCAGAGTGTTCGATGCGGAAGCCGGCGCGAGTTAGTGCGCGCAGGAGCTTAGCGCGGCGGGCGGCATAGCGGCGCACCTGCAGCGTCTCAGAATCGTCGTCGTTTAGCGCTTCAACCATCGCAGCCTGAATCGGCCCTGGAACGATAAGGCCTGCGTGCTTGCGCAGCTCGAGAAGCTCCGCGATAAGCGCCTCATCGCCCGCGAAAAAGCCCGTGCGATAAGAGGCCAGGTTATGAGACTTCGACAACGAGTGCATCGCGATAAGACCCGTGTTATCGCCGTCAGTCACGCGCGGATCCAAGATGGAAACCGGCTTCTTCTCGTCGTCCCATGCCAACGCCAAGTAGCACTCGTCAGAGGCCACAATGGCGTTGTTCTCACGTGCCCATGCCACCACAGCACGCATCTCTTCCACGGTCTTTACTCGGCCGGTCGGGTTCGACGGCGAGTTGATAAAGGCCAGTTCTGCATCGCCAAAGTCGCGAGGATCGTCCGCGCGCTCTGGGTGTGCGCCAGCAATCAGCGCGCCCACCTCGTAAGTCGGATAAGCCACGGAAGGGATGATGACGCGCTGGCCGCGCATGCCCAGCAGCGTCGGCAGCCAAGCGATAGACTCCTTCAAACCGATTACCGGTAGTACGCCGAAGGAGGAAGGTTGAGCGCCCGTACGGCGCGCAACATTACCGCGGATGGCTTCCTGTAGCTGCGCAGTGCCCGCCGTGGTGGGATAGCCGGAAGCCTCCGCGTTCGAAGCCATCGCCAGCTGCACGCCCGGAGCTACCGGATCGACCGGGTTGCCCACGGAAAGATCCACGATGCCATCTGGGTGCGACTGAGCCTTCTTCTTCGCCTCAGCAAGCGAGTTCCATGGAAAGTCCGGCAGGCTATTTCCAAGCGGTTGGCGAGCCATTCTTAGTTCAAGCTCCTTATTTACAAGGTAGGCAGTGGGAAAAGTTAAAGCCCGGACCCAAATGCGTGAGGTCCGGGCAGCAGGAATTAATCCTGGTTCTGCGGAGGAAGGGCCGCAATCAGCGGAGCGTCGAAGTCCTGTGGACCAAGCGCTGCAGCTCCACCTGGGGAGCCAAGATCATCAAAGAACGCAGCGTTAGCGTCGTTGTAATCAATCCACTCATCCGGAACGTCATCCTCATAGAAGATTGCCTCAACCGGGCAAGCAGGCTCACAAGCGCCGCAGTCTACGCACTCGTCAGGATGGATGTACAGGGAGCGCTTGCCTTCGTAGATGCAATCGACGGGGCACTCTTCAACGCAAGCGCGGTCCATCACATCGACGCAAGGCTGCGCGATAGTGTAAGTCATGAGGTGCTAAAACTCCTGTTTTCACGGGTTTTGGGATGTCTAACAGTATGTCACTTTTGGGCAAAAAATGGGAAAATTCCGCCCCCGATTCCGGCGATTAACAGCAGGAGCGAAAGAATATTATTGGCCAGCCACATATCGCCAGTCACGACCGCACCCAGCACGAATGCGAAGTATCCCAGCAGCCAAGCCGCCAAAGGAACAAGCCCGATGTAGGCATTATCACTCCAGAGCCTTGCTGTGCGCGTGAGCACTGTATTAAACCACCAGGCTAGAACGATCGTGATAGGAAAAGCCACGCTTGTCCCACCCGGCAGCGGCAACCTGGCGGTGAGGTAGACAACTTCTAGGACCAGGGAGGTCAGCGCACCTAGGCACAGCCAGGCCAGGCCGGTTATCTGCTCGCCGCGTGAGTATTCATTCAAAATCACAGGCCCTCCAGAAGCGCTTCTGCAGGCTCGCCCTGCCCCAGCTGGTAGTGCTCGGCACGCAGCAACGGCATAACAAGGAGATTGGACAGGCCATATGCGCTTGGCGACGCCGCTGGGTCCCCAATGGCCGCCGCAGCCGCTACCGGGTTCGTCTGAGTCACTGTGGAGTCAGCCACCCAAATTTGCGTGGCATAGGCGACCATGGCGTGACGCTTGGCGGCTAGCGCGGCATCGTCAAGCCGGTATTCCACGTCAGCGCCCTCGTTGGTGAAATTGTCGAGGTAACCCCGGTCCGGCTTTCGCCAGCCCTCCGGTGCGCCGATGGTCTCAAGCGCGCTGTAGTGCGCGCCGCGTTCGAAGATTGCCCACCAGATGCGCTGGTCTGGTGCTGCGGCCGCGTGGACTGCCTGGTGCACGGCGATGTGGTCTGGGTGGCCATAGCCGCCGTCCGGCCCGTATGTCAGCACGATATGCGGGCGAAGCTGCGCAAAGTGCTCGCGCAACAAATCTGCTGCCTCGTCAATGCGGCGCACCAAGGCACGCGGATTCTCGTGAGCCGGTGAGCCCTCCATGCCGGAATCGCGGAAGAAGCCAAAGCCGCCGAGTTGAATACCGTGGACGCCCAAGATATCGAGGGCGTCGGAAAGCTCACGTGCCCTAAAACCGCCTAGCTGGTCTGCATTGCACAAGCCTTGATAAGGCGTGCCAATGACCTCGCCTTCCTCGCCGAGCGTGGCCGTGATGACCGTGACCTCAGCGCCTCTTGCAGCCATGTCAGCTAGTGTTCCGCCGGTAAAAAGCACCTCGTCATCTGGGTGAGCATGTACGGCCACCACGCGGTAGCCGCGCAAATCATTACTTTTCATCTTTCCTCCACATCGGTGCCGTAATAAGCCCTGCATCCCAATCTTCGATGCGTTGACCGGGCCCAAGGATACCCCTGCCCAAAGCATGGATACGCACCTCGTCCATCAAAGGTACGTAGAGCACCTCATCGGAATTGAGTTTGCGGACCTTTTCCAAGGCCGCATCCGGAGTGATGCGTCCAGACAAGATGTCGCCGCGCATGTCCTCTGCCTCCGCAGGGCAAAAGCCGGAGATATCGCTGGCGCGTACGTCGTCGTTTTCACACATATAGAGGCTGGCCAGACTCTCCGGAGACACGTTTGCATTCTCCCAGGCCACCACGGCGTCCACCTCTGCCTCCGGCAGCATCTCGCCGGCAATGGTTTGAGTGCGCTCAGAGACTACCTCTGCACTAATTGCTTGTGCTTCGAGGACGTCGACGATGGTGCTGGCAGCCGCCATAGCTTCCGGATGCGTAGGATCAGCTGCAATGCGCAGCGGCTTGCGGCCCGCGCGCTCGCGAAGTGGCGTCAGGTCTACTTCTTCGTTGACCGGGTTTTGGCCCGGACGCAACTCCGAGGCACGGCCCGCCGCCAGGCGAGCGACCTGGTCGGTCTCAATGAGCGAGGCCAAAGCGCGACGCTGGCGTTGCTCTGGCAACGCGCCTTCGCGGGCGGAAAAGTGCAGGCGCAGCTGGCGATTACGGGTCACGGTCCCGGCGTTGACGTTGCTCAGCAAACTGAGGCTCTCCAGCGAGGTTTGTTCCGGAGTAAAGTCCACAAATCCCACCTGGCCCGAGCGCAACATGTTGACCGCCTGACTGGTATCACGGACGGCACGCAGCTGGACGACGTCGACAAGCGCGGGCCCCGCCCCCCAGAAGCGGTCGTTGCGATTCAGCGTAATAACTCCCCTGCCGCGATCGACGGCCTCGACGGCATAGCGCCCAGCGGATGCAGGGATGCCGTCGGCAAGAGCTGTCGTGAACTCGGTGTCCTGCAGCAGGTGCGAAGGAAGAAGGTGCGCGAAAAGGCGGTGCCAATCGGATACGCGCTGCTTGAAATCCACCACCACAACGCGCCCTGCCGAGGACGTGCTGATGTCCTCGATGGCGAAGTAGCCCGCTGGGTCCACCACTCCGGGGTTAGAGGTCATTTGGGTCCACAGGTAGTGAAAGTCACTGCCGCTAATCGGAGTGCCATCGGACCATTGCGCCGGCGAGGCAATCTTGTACACCACGCGCTGGGCAACACCTTTCGGCGGCTCTACCTCCTCCGCGCTGGCCAGCACATCGGAATCCATGTGTTCGCCGTGGAAAGCAGAAGGAAGGACGAGCTCTGCAATCTGGCTGACCAGCTCGCTGTTGTTGGCTACCAGATGCGGATTGAGTCCGCCGCGGAGCGGATCGACGCCGATGGCGACGGTCTCGCGCTCGACGCCGTCCTCTTTTTCCTTCTTCTCGGGCGTCGACGTTTCGGTCTGGGTGCTCTCAGCAGCCGGCTTGTCCTCGATGGGCGGCGGTCCTGGATTGGCCATGCACGAGGTGAGCAGGCAAAGTGATGAGGCAACCACTACCGCGCCAAGCTTTCGCACTTTGATACCGCCCTTCTACCTAGATCTGGAACCACTTTAGTCGGAGGGCAGGCATTGCTTGGAATTTGACGCTGTGTTTACGGCGCTCTTCGATGGTTCGAATGCAGGTTTTCTGGCAAAAGAAAAGCGCGACCCCAAAACGGCCGCGCTTTAATCTCCTAAGCGTTACTTGTTGAGCTGCTTCGCACGGGAAGCTGCACGCTTACGGTCAGTAGCGGAAAGCTCGACCTTGCGCACTCGCATGACGTTCGGAGCAACCTCAACGCACTCGTCGTTGCCACAGAACTCAAGCGCCTCATCTAGGGAAAGGGTACGCGCCTTTGCCAGGGTGACGGTTGCGTCTGCGGTGGCAGAACGCATGTTGGTCAGCTTCTTTTCCTTGGTGATGTTGATGTCCATATCCTCATCACGGTTGTTAGCGCCAACGACCATGCCCTCGTAAGCCTCCATGCCTGGCTCGACGAAGAACTCGCCACGGTCAGCCAGCTGCTGCAGTGCGTATGCGGTGATCTGGCCGGAGCGGTCAGCAACCAGGGAGCCGGTCGGACGGGACTTGATCTCGCCTGCCCAGCTATCCAGGCCATCGGCGATGGAGTTAGCGATACCTGCACCGCGGGTCTCGGTCAGGAACTGGGTGCGGAAGCCGATGAGGCCACGCGCCGGAACGCGGAAGATCATGCGTACCCAGTCACCCTCGCGGACGTCCATGGACTGCATCTGGCCCTTGCGGGTAGCCAGCAGCTGGGTAACGGCGCCCTGGTACTCGGAAGGAGTATCGATGGTGAGCATCTCGTATGGCTCCATGGTCTTGCCATCGACAACCTGGGTAACAACCTGTGGCTTACCCACGGTCATCTCGAAGCCCTCACGGCGCATGTTCTCAATCAGAACGGACAGCGCCATCTCGCCGCGGCCCTGTACCTCCCAAGCGTCAGGACGCTCGGTCGGCAGAACCTTCAGGGACACGTTACCGATAAGCTCTTGGTCCAAACGAGCCTTGACCATACGTGCGGTCAGCTTGTCGCCACCGCCCTGGCCAGCCATTGGAGAGGTGTTAACGCCGATGGTCATGGAGATTGCCGGCTCATCAACGTGAATCTGCGGCAGAGCAACCGGGTTTTCAACATCAGCGATGGTATCGCCAATCATGATCTCTGGGATGCCGGAGATGGCGACGATGTCGCCGGCAATAGCCTCGGTCTCTGGCTGGCGCTCGAAGCCGACGGTACGCAGCAGCTCGGCAACCTTAACGTTCTTGACGACCTCGTTGCCGTCCTCATCCCAGGAGATCCAGGCAACCTGCTGACCCTTCTTGATCTTGCCGGAGTAGATACGCAGCAAAGCGATACGGCCCAGGAAGTCAGAGGAGTCAAGGTTGGCCACGTGCGCCTGCAACGGGCCGTCGACGGAAGCGGATGGCTCCGGCAGAACCTCGTAGATGACGTCGAAGAGCGCTTGCAGGTCCTCAGCCGCGGGAACGTTGCCGTCGCCTGGGTTCTCGGTGGAAGCCTTGCCCTCACGGCCGGAAGCGTAGAGTACCGGCAGATCCAACAGTGTTTCTGCAGCAACAGCTGCTTCCTCATCCTCTAGGCCGGAGGCGATTTCCAGCAGGAGGTCGTGGGACTCGTTGACGACTTCGTCGATACGAGCGTCTGGGCGGTCGGTCTTGTTAACGCAGATGATGACCGGCAGCTTGGCTTCCAGGGCCTTGGTCAGAACGAAGCGGGTCTGTGGCAGCGGGCCTTCGGAGGCGTCGACTAGCAGCACGACGCCGTCAACCATAGAGATACCGCGCTCGACCTCGCCACCGAAGTCGGCGTGGCCCGGGGTATCGATAACGTTGATGATGAGGTCGCCGCCGTCCTTGCCCAGGCCCTTGCGGTGAATAGCGGTGTTCTTCGCCAGAATGGTAATGCCGCGCTCGCGCTCCTGATCATTGGAGTCCATGACGCGGTCCGTGTGCTCGCCGTGGTCACCGAAAGCGCCGGACTGCTCCAGCATGCCGTTGACGAGGGTGGTCTTACCGTGGTCAACGTGGGCGACGATGGCGACGTTACGGAACTCGGTATTAGTCACTGGTGGGGTGCTCCTTAAAGCAAAGTTGGAACGCTTAAGCGCAAGATTTTGAACGGGGTCTAAATATACTCTGCAAGTTTGCAATTTGCAGCATTGGAACACCCCACTGAAGCGGGAAATCGCAGGAGCCAGCGTTTTGTAACAAATCTATAACTCCGAACGAAAGACGGGTTGAGACACACTTTCGCTTTAGAAACTGGCTTGACCGTAAGAAACTTGACCGCAAGAAAAAAGTGAATATTGTTACCAGAGATACTACTGTGACCAATGTGCCGAATGTTATAGTCAAGCATCTCGCACCCATTTCCGTCTCCTGCACCCAATTCAAGGAATCTGATAATCGTGAGCACCTCGAGCACCGCACCTAGCTCCGAGCACAACAACGGACGCCGCCTCCGCGCGAGCTCCGGCATGATTGCTGCCGCTACCGCGGCGCTCATCGGTCTAGCTACTCCCCTTATCGCACCGGCCCAGGCAGACGCCCCGGACCTGGCCGCGCTGGAAGCACAGGCAATGTCGCACTCCCCGCTGGATTCGCTGGGACGTCCCAATGAGGCAACCCAGAATCGTATCCGCGAATTCGCCGCACAGCCATGGATTCCTAACGACATTCGCAGCGCCATCCTCTCCGGACTTGCTTTCAGCCTGGGCCAAGGAGGCGATCCAGGCGTGGAATTGCCTGAGGGCCAAAGCCCGGCATTCCGCCAGTTCTACTGGCCTACCGTCTCCGCAAAATGCATCGGGGGCCAGGGCGATTCCATGGGCTCTGCCATCGCCGTCCCGGGCCCTACTAAGATGCCAGCGCCGGGCGCAGGTCCAGGTGAGGCAGTCTTCCTCTTCACGGCACTGGGCACTTCCCCTGCGGCTAAGGAGCAGGGCAACATGAAGGTCCAGTGGTTCAACCTGGACACCTTCCAGTCCGGCGTTACCCCGCTTTTCAACAACGGCATCAACGCCGACGGCCCCACCACCGTCTCAGGCCGCGCCACCACGGGCAAGGGCACCGTCGTGGCCATCTTGTCCGGTTCCGTCAACACCCAAGATTCCGCGTGCGCATTTCCGCCAACTGCCGCCTTCCTTGAGGTTAATTAATGAGCGTCGATCTGCACCCTGTCAAGCAAGAAACCTTTAATACAGCGGAAAACATCAACATCGATCCAAAGGGCTTCTTGCGCGAGGTAGACACCTACAAAGAAACCGAATTTGGTCTTTACATGGCCCGCGGTGCTAATCATCCGCGCTTTGGTTACCTCGAATCTTGGTTGCTGCCTGAACTGGGCCTGCGCGCGAATATCTTCCACTTCCGAGAAGGGATTGAGGCACACCAGGACTTCTACTTCGATATCGCTGACATCGATAACAAGGATGGAGTCTGGACTACCCGTGACCTTTACGTCGATCTGGTCTCCAACACGGGCGAGCCAATCGACGTTCTCGACATCGACGAGCTGGCTGCAGCCACCTCCGCGGGTTTTATCTCGGCAGAAGAGGCAGAGCGCGCTATGGACCGTACCCTCGTCGCGGTCGAAGGCATTACCCGATACGGCGACGATTCCATGGCTTGGCTGCGCGCCCTCGGCATCGAGCTTTCTTGGGCAGACTCTATCAACCTGACGCCTGCGGAGTAGTTGCGTAAGATATTTAGGGTTACTTACCCCTTCATATTAAGGATGCTTATTCCCCATGGCCGGTGGACTTTTTGCACTGCTTGACGACGTCGCGGTAATCGCTCGCGCGGCAGCCTCCAGCGCCGACGACGTCGCTGCCCTAGCTGGCAAGACCTCGGTAAAGGCGGCGGGCGTCGTGGTTGACGATGCCGCCGTTACGCCACAGTACGTCTCCGGCGTTACCCCAGCCCGCGAGCTGCCTATCATTTGGCGCATCACCAAGGGCTCGCTCATCAACAAGATCGTCATCATCTTGCCGATCGCACTACTGTTGTCTTGGATTGCGCCGTGGGCGCTGACCCCCATTCTCATGTGCGGCGGTACTTATCTGTGCTTTGAAGGCGCAGAAAAGATCTTCCACTACTTCGCAGCGCATGGCGCAGAAGAAGAAAAAGAAGAACAGTCGGACACAAAGGATCCAGACGCCGAAGACAAGTTGGTCAAGTCTGCCGTTACCACGGACCTTATCTTGTCCGCTGAGATCATGGTGATCTCGCTCAACGAGGTCATTGACCAAAGCTTCTGGATGCGCCTAGGCGCGCTGCTCATCGTCGCCATCGTTATCACTTTGGCGGTCTATGGCGCTGTCGGCGTGCTGATCAAGATGGACGACCTTGGCATTAAGCTGCTGGAGCGCAACGAAGGCAAGTCCGCCGTCGGCAACGCCTTGGTCAAGGGCATGCCGGTAGTTCTGGACATCATCTCCGTCATCGGCACGGCGGCAATGCTGTGGGTAGGTGGCCACATCGTCATCAAGGGGCTGCACGAGTTCGGCATCAACCAGCCGCACGGTTTTATCCACCACCTGACCGAACCCATCTCCAACGGCGCGCTGTCCTGGACCGTAGATACCGTCTGTTCCATGGCCTTCGGCTTTGTCCTGGGCGCCATCGTCTTGGGCATCGTCACAGGCTTCAAGAAGGCTCTCGGTAAGTAGTCGCGAACCCCTCCAGGTTTTCTCGTCTACACGATTACAGGAACATAAGCAGCGACAGCGCCATCACTGCCATTCCGGCAATCAGCCCGTAGATGGCGTGGTGGTGTTCACCAGTTTCCTCTGCGGTGGGCAAAAGCTCATCAAGCGAGATGAAGACCATGATGCCGGCGATGGCTGCAAAGCTAAAGCCCATCGTGGCAGGCCCCATCAGCGGCAGCAGGAGAACGAAGCCCACCGCTGCCCCGACTGGCTCGGCGAGCCCCGAAACCGTAGCCCACCAGAAGGCTTTGGCTCTCGAGCCCGTGGCTTCCCGTAGTGGCACCGCGACTGCGATGCCTTCCGGAATATTGTGAATCGCAATCGCCACGGCTACCGGAATCGCGATACGTGGGTCTTCCAAGCCGGCGAGGAAGGTGGCAAAACCTTCCGGAAAATTATGAAAGGCCAAGGCGCAGGCCGTAAACACGCCCGTCTTCATCAGCCGCTTGCGGCGTGCTTCTTCTTCCGTGGTGGCAGGCTCGTGCGGATTAATCTCTTCCGGAACGATTCGGTCAATAACCGCAATTATCGCGATGCCGACGAAAAACGCGAGCACCACCGCCCAGGTTCCTGCCTTCTTTCCGCCAAAGGCATCCGTCAATTGCTCGAGGCCCGTCGGCAGGATCTCCATGAAAGAGACATAAAGCATGACGCCAGCCGAAAGACCTAACGCGGCAGCCATGAAAGCCGGACCAGCATGGCGTTTACTGACGGCGATGCCGGCGCCGATGGACGTCGATAAGCCGGCCAAGAGCGTAAGACCGAAAGCCACCGCCAAGGAAGACGCTGTATACATAACTTAAGACTCTAGAACATTAGCGCGCCCCAGCCCCCACTCCGTGGTGCGTAGGCTTTAAATGCGTAGGCTAGAAGCCTATAAACCTTTAAAGATTTGGAGGCCCTCGTTGGACGTGAGCATGTACCCACTAGCTAAAAGCTACTTCGGCGTCACTCACGTCGCAGTTCTCGAGCATGTAGTCCACTCGGTAGCGCTCAGCCTCCCGCTTTTGCACAAGGGGCCGCTTGCGCTGGCGGTCACGCTCGAGCCCGAGGCTTTCAGCGGCGGCTGGCGTGTGCGCAGCGAGTTTGGCATCTTAGGCTATCTCGACGCCGCGGAAACTGCGGAGTTTCCTGCCCTGCAGCGAGTGCGTGCTTCAGGGTTTAGAGTCGCAACTGACGCTACGGTTGAGCTCGTGTCTGAGGACGCGACTATCGACGTCGCGGTTAACCTCGGTCTTGCCCCGTGGATGGTGCCTGTCAATGAGCAACCCGCAGGCTCCGTACTGTTGCAGGGCGGCCTCGGCCTCCTCATCGATACCGCAACCGGGCAGCTTAATGAATCTCAACTTTCGCGCTTAATTACCCAGCAGATCTTCGTCTCGCTGCATCTGGTTGAAGGCGATATTGTCGCCGCTACCCCAGGCTTCGTCCTGGGCCGCGTGTGCACCACACAACAACAGCCACACCTCGGTGCGATCCTGGAACGTGGCAGTGCACAAGATGCCGCTATCGCTGCCCGTGCTTACTGCGCCGACGGCCGCATCGCTGTCGACGTGCCCGAGGTGGGCGCCACCGAGTTCTTCTCCCCCGCCGTCCCCGCCCTGCGCGTGCCGCCCGAAGCGCCCGCCATCCCTCCTGCCGTCGAGCCCGTGGCCACGCAGGCTTGGGAGACCGGCCTCGAGGCCGCAGACTTCCATGCCGGCCTGCCGCGCGGAGCCAAGAAAATCGCGCGCCTGGTGACTCTAGCGGCACAGCCTGCCCCGGAAGCAGTAGTAAAACCGGAACCAGCGGACAAACCTGAACCGCTGGCAGAGCCTGCACCGCGTAGCGAGCTCGCAAGCCTCGTCAACCACGTCCCAGGCCAACAAGCGTTAGCATGGCGGCAGCTTCCCGTCGCTGCGGCGCCGGGTCGCTTCTCCTCGGAGTCAGCGCGTGTGCGCGCACGACGCTCTGAACGTGCGGCCTCGCGGCAGCGGGGCGGGCACCACCGCAAGTAGACTTGCAGCTTTCCCACCGAAAGGACTTAACAATGCTTTCCCACAACCGGCGCTTGCTGCGCATCGGCGCGACCGTGCTGGCTGGCAGCCTCTTTTTGGCTGCCTGCGGCGAGGGCGAGTCCGCCAACCCGCGCATCATCCAAGGCTTGCACCAGAAAAAGCCGAAAGAGCCGATTGCCCGCCCGATGTCGGAGATGGTCCCAGGAGAGGTCGCCGCAGGACTCGGCAGCGAAAAGTACGGACTGCCCACCGCCCACGGCGCATCCATCGCATCGGGAGCGATGGAGCAATGCCGGGATTTCAAAGGCGATACCTTCCAAGCTGTTGCCGATGCCAAGACTTTGGAGGACCACGAAATCGAGGTGGACTACGGCCTCGACGATGCCGACATGAAGTCCTGGGATGGCATGTGCGCACCCATCAAATTCGAAGGCGCCAATGCCTTTGCCACCGTGGCGACAGTGCCGTTTAAACAGGACAAGAACGAAGTCACAGGCCCGATGCTCTACATCTTCAACGGCGGTAACGGCGCTCCCCTGGTCACCCAGCCTTTCGAGCTGCCGCAGGAATTTGCCGGGAAGAAGATGAGTGATTTCGCCATCACCCAGGTGGGCGAAAAGCTGGTCTTTTCCCTAAACGATGTGCCGGAGGACAAAGCCCCACAAATCTTCACGCTCTCGCTTGCTGATGCCACCTCAAAGACCGTCAATCAGCCAGAGCCGCCGGCGAATACCTCGCAGCGCCGCCTAGAGGAATTCCGCATTCAGGATTCCTATGTTTATATCGCCGAACGCAACAGCGAGGCCGGATATCAGCTCGTTGCTGTCGATGCCCTAAGCGGCGAGGAAACCGTCTTGGTGGATGCGGGTTCCCCGGGCTTCAACGACGGCGAGCTGCCGCCCGAGGCCAAGGGCTATACCTTGCTGCACAACAACGACTTCCTAGTGGGACTCTCCGACAACGCAGCGCGCCCAACCTTTGTCTACGACAAGCAGCAAGGCCCGCGCATGCTTGGCGATGCCTTCCCGCTCGACGACCCTGAGGATCCCGCCCACGTCTCCAGTCCTACGGGCACCATCGTGCGCAATCATCTGACGCTGCTGGATAAAGATGCCGGCATCAAGGTCATCGATCTGGCTAGCGGCGAGCAGGTGAGGGAAGTCTCCAACGAGAAGATGACCGAACCTTTCGAGACCGAGGACTACAAGGAGCAGGGCATCTCGGCTATTTCTAATGGCCAGTCTCTGTACCTTTCTACCGGCAAGACCGAGGAATCCACCGAGCGTTACAAGCTCAACCTGGAGACCTTGGAGGTCGAGGAAAAGAACCCGAAGGCCGTGCCGCTCTTCGATACCCAGAACCTCTTCTTTAAAGGCTCCACCCTATTCGCCAACTTCGGCGAGGCCGGCGAGACCATCCCGGCCACCGGCGTTTACGCCTACTACGACTAAGCAAGCTCGCGCAGGCTGCCATCGAGGCGCCGGGTAATCCCCTTCGCATCCAGTTGCTCTAGCAGCGGGATGGCAACCCGGCGCGTGGTGCAAAGCGCCTGACGCGCCTGCGAGGTGCTAAAGGGCTGCTCGATTTCTTGCAGGCGGGTTCTTGCCTCCGCGACTGCCGCGGGCAGCAACACCACGCCGTCTTTTAGGCGCAGCAGTCTCCCGGCGCGCTCAGCTGCGGCAAGCTCTTTATTTCCTAGACCAAGCTCGCGTAGGTCCGCGGCCTCCGGCGCGGCGAAGGGCTCTCTCTTTAGCCGGCGCTCCAGCTCGGCAACGCCCGCTTCTGCCTCGCCCAAGTTAACCGCAGCGCCGGGCAGCCGAATAACGCCTTCGGCGGACTCCAGCTTCGCCGCGGCAACAGCTAGGTTGAGCAGGCTATCTTCTTCGACACCCAATACATCACGGGCGGCACCGCGCGGCAGGCCGACAGACAGCGGCTTAGCCGCCATGTGTTCCTGTACGGCATCATTGAGCGCCTGCTTCCACTGTCCCACCTGGCGGGCGGTTATCCACCACTTGTTAAAGGCAATCACCCCGGCAGGCGGCGCGGAGGTCTCATAGCCATCCTGTTCTAACTCGCTGAGCAACACGTAACCGCGGTGACGCAGGCTCTGTGCCGGATTGCGGTAGTCTTCCAGCTGCGCGAGTTCTTCCGCGCGGCGGGCTGCGGCTCCCCGCCGGCGCAGCGCGGGCGGGACGAGGTCAACAATTTCCACGCCGGCCAACACGTGGCGAGCGCCGGGCCCGCGCAGCACAAAGCGATCCCCCAGCTGAAGAGCCAATGGGGCACTGAGTCGAATGCGCGCGAAGTCGCCGCTGAGAGGTCGCACGCGTGCTTCCACGCCCGCCGTGCCGGTATGGGCGATGAGCTCCTGGACCACGTCACTTAGGCTTTCGCCAGAGACCCGACGCACGTCGAATTCTTGTGTGACCCGCCACGTGCTTGGGCTGAGCAGGCTATCGCCGCGGCTAATCGCCTCTGCCTCCACCCCGCGCAGGTTTACCGCAACGCGGGTGACTGGCTGGGCTGAGACAACCGCCGTATTTTCACTGTGCAGGCCGCGTACCTCGACTGGGACCAGCTCCCCGCCGCTGAGCAGCTCAAGACGATCGCCCACGGCAATGCTGCCTGCCCCAAGTGTTCCGGTGACCACGGTGCCCGCGCCTTTCACGCTGAAGGAGCGATCTACCCACAGGCGAACGCGCCGCTCGGCATCTGGAGCAGGCGCTGCGGCCAGCACGGTGTCGAGCTCAGCGCGCAGCTTCTCGATGCCCTCCCCGGTCTTAGCGGAGACCTCGATGATGGCGGCGTCGGCAAGCGCGGTGCCCGCGAGCTGCCTGCCTACCTCCGCGCGCACATCCCGACGACGCTGATCATCCGCACGGTCGGCGCGGGTCAGCGCCACGACGCCGTGGCTAATTCCCAGCGCGGCGATGGCATCGCGGTGATCGGTGGACTGAGCCTGCCAGCCTTCATCGGCGGCGACAACGAAAAGCACCACCGGCGCAGGCCCCAGGCCAGCCAGCATATTGCCCAAGAATCGCTCATGGCCTGGGACATCAACAAAGGCAACATCGGCGCCCGAGGGCAGGTGCGTCCACACGAAGCCCAAGTCGATGGTGAGCCCGCGGCGCTTTTCCTCTTCCCAGCGATCCGGGTCCATGCCCGTAAGTGCCCGCGCGAGCGTGGACTTTCCATGGTCCACGTGGCCGGCGGTGGCGACGACGTACATCTTTTACTCCTCAGACTGTAGCTTTTGGGCTTTGCGGATGGCCGCGATGAGCGCGGCGTCTTGGGAGGCAGGGATGCAGCGGACATCGATAAGACACTGCCCCTGGTGTACGCGCGGCAGCACGGCCGACTGCCCAACGCGCAGAAGAGCGGCGAGCTTTTCCGGCAAGGCCACGGCAAATCCTTCGAGCGGGTACTCAGGTGCCCCACCACCGCCAACACGTCCGGCGTGTGCGACCACCTCGCCTCCTACCGCCTGCGCCACCTCTTCGGTGCGGCGGCGGTACTCGGCGGAATCAATATGCAGGGCCTCCTCAACTGCATTCGCCGGCGCATTTAGCGCTGCTTCCAGGGCGTTTAGCCGCAGCTTATCGATGCGCACCGCACGCGCGAGCGGGTGCTTCTTCAACAAAGCAATGGCCTTCTTGGTGCCCAAGATGATGCCGGCCTGCGGCCCGCCGAGCAGCTTGTCACCAGAGGCGATGACCACGTCCGCGCCGGCATCCAGCTGCTCCTTGAGGCTCGGCTCCTCGGGCAAGGTCGGGTCCGGCACCAGCAGCCCGGAGCCCAGATCGACGATGAGGCTGACCTGCCCCTCGCCCTCTCCGCGAGACTTATTGTGCTTCTTCAGTGCCCCACGCAGCTGCGGCACATCCACGGCGGTGGTAAAGCCCTCGATGCGAAAGTTGGAAGGATGTACCTTCAGCACCGCGCCGGTGTTGTTACCCAGCGCAGCCTCGTAGTCGGCGAGGTGGGTGCGGTTGGTGGCGCCAATCTCTTTGAGTACCGTGCCGGAGGATTCGATGAGTTCCGGCAGCCGGAATCCGGCGCCGATCTCGATGAGTTCGCCGCGGGAGATAATGACTTCCTGGCCGGGGGCAAGAGCGGCGGTGGCCAGCAACAACGCTGCAGCTCCGTTGTTGACCACGAGCGCATCTTCCGCGCCCGGGCAGGCTGCAAGCAGCGCATTGATGGCGCCGCGGCCGCGGTCCTTAGAACGCACGCCGGCCGGAAGATCGAGTTCGACGTCGGTGTAGGCGGCGGCATCGGCAAGCGCAGCGATGGCAACCTCCGGAAGCGGCGCGCGGCCCAAGTTCGTGTGCACGATAACCCCGGTGGCGTTGAGCACCGGGCGCAGGCTATACGGGCTTGCGTTGTTTAGAGCATCCCGGACCTTGGCGGTGACATCCGCTGGCGCGATGGCTCCCCTTTGCGCCTGCTTGACGACGCCCCGGATAACAGCCCGCACTGCATGTTCCGCGAGCTTCTCGCGCGCGGCTTGGGCCTCTGGCAGCGCCAAAAGTTGATCGGTACGGGGGATGTTGCGGCGCTCGTCCTGCCGCTGCGAATCGCTCTTGCTTGTCACAAACGTTCCTTGGGTTGCGGGGAGATGCCACGGGTGCCAGATACGCTGGCGGAGACGGACAGGAATCGAACCTGCCAGACCGAGCTACTCGGCCTCACCGGTTTTGAAGACCGGGGCGCCCACCAGGACACGTACGCCTCCATCGCACGAGTTTACACTTAGGCCAATTCAGCCAACACCCTGCCCAGCACCGCGCCCGCGCGAATCCACAAAAGCACCATTGCCCCAGCATGTTGCCAGCAGTTGTACACTCGGGATAATGAACGACATTTTGTTGACATCTTTTGCAGCAGGCGGCGGATGCGCCTGTAAAATCCCGCCGGGTGAGTTGGAATCGGCCGTCGAAGGCCTCGTAGGCAAGGCCGATCCGAACGTTTTGGTGGGCCTCGATGACGGCGACGATGCCGCGGCTGTCAAGATTCAAGATGGCCTGGCGGTAATTTCCACCGCGGACTTTTTCACCCCGATGCTCAACGACCCTTATGACTGGGGCCGAGTGGCAGCAGCGAACGCGCTTTCTGACGTCTACGCCATGGGTGGCACCCCAGTCACCGCCATCAACCTGGTGGGTTGGCCGCGTGAGGTACTCCCCCTCGACGTTCTGCGCGAGGTCTTGCGCGGCGGAATGGATGTCGCGACGCAAGCTGGCATCTCCGTGACCGGTGGCCACTCAATTACCTCGCCAGAGCCAATCTACGGCATGGCGGCCACGGGCATCGTGGCGCCGGAGAAGCTGATGCGCAACGACACTGCGGAAGCGGGCCTTCCCATCACGCTGACCAAACCCATCGGCGTGGGCATCTTGAACAACAAGCACAAGGCCACTGGTGAGGTTTCCAAAGCGGCCGTGGACTCAATGACCACGCTCAACCGCGAGGCCTCCCGCGCAGCAGTTGAGGCTGGCATTTCTGCAGCTACCGACGTCACCGGCTTTGGCTTGTTGGGCCACCTCTACAAGATGATGCGCGCCTCCGGCATCGCCGCTGAGCTCGACGCCAGCTCGGTTCCGGCCGTAGAAGGCGCCAAAGAAGCTCTTGCTGAGGGCTTTATTCCAGGCGGCTCCCGCCGCAACCTGGATTGGGTACGCCCGCACATCGACAATGCCGCGGAGCTTAGCGAAGAAGAGCTCGTCTTCCTCGCCGACGCCCAGACCTCCGGCGGCCTACTGCTCATCGGCGAGGTACCGGGCTACCCAGTCATCGGACGCACCGTGGCTCACGATGGTTCTGAGGACAGCGCCTTCATCACCATCAAGTAAGACTGCGGTTTCGGCCGTGGCCTGCTGGGCCGTCTAGGCCTCCTTCTTAAACAGGCGTGATACCCACCCGGACTTTTCCGCGGTGGGGTGCGTGCCGAGGATCTTCTCGCCCCGTCGGAACACGAACGTCATGCGCGCGCCCTCGCGGGTGGGCTCACCGATGAGCTCGTGGCCCGCTGCTGCGGCGTCATCCGGCACGTTGCGATAAGCCTGCGGGCAATCAGTGGTTACTTCCAGGATCTGCCCCGGCTTGAGGCCATGCAATGCCTCCAATGTGTGAATGACCGGGTACGGGCACGACTCGCCACACAAGTCGATTTCAAAATCAGGTGTGGTCACACTAGGTCCTTACTTTTGTTAACAGAGCTCAGTTTTTGCAGTGTTTTCCTTACGCGCTACGGCTGTACTGGGATTCTAGACGCGCACGACGGTCGCCACGACGCGGTGCTTGAAGTAGCCACCACCCCACGAGCAGAGCCGAGGTCAGTGCAAGTGCGGGCCATGGGCCAAAGGACTCATAGAAGTTGAGCTTCCAGGAGTTTGCCACCAAGGTGTCGTAAACGCCCCAATGATCCCAGCCATATGCCAGTACCGTTGCGCCGATGACGTTTCCGGCAAAGGCAACCCACGCAACCAGCTGGCCCTCCATTGCGCGGTACATCATGCCAGTCTCACAAGCGCCAGCCATGATGATGCCCAGCCCGAAGAGGAAGCCGCCGATCACGGTTCCCCATCCTGCCGGCTTCGTCAGCGGTTCCATTCCGGTGCCCAGCAAGACAAAGAAGGTCACGATGACGGCCGCGGCCAAGCCAATAATCAGCGAGTCCGCGAGCTTGGTCTTCTTGGTCACCCACAAATCGCGGAAGGCCGCAGTAAAGCAGATCTGACCGCGCTGGATGAGGATTCCAAAAGCCAAGCCAAAGACCACGGCTGCAGCCAACATGTTCTTGCCCGTCATGAAGTAGACGATGGTGACCACGACCATCACTGCGCACATCCCGATGGCAACAACGAGGTGGCGGATACGGCGGCGTCTTAAAGCATCAGCGTCACCGGTGTCCTTAGCCTGGGCCGGGCGCGGGCGCGTGGGACCACGCCACCAGTGTTGCTTGATCACCTGCACCCCGCCCCAGGTACCTACCGCAGTCATCACGGTGAAAATCCACGCGTGCAGCGAGAACTGCGGAATGCCCGTGAACATCGCCGCGAGGTTGCAACCGTAGGCCAAGCGCGCGCCAAATCCGGCGACGATGCCGCCCACCAAGGCTTGTGCCCATCGGCGCTTGAGCGGCGGAATGCGCCACCGGAAATCCCCTGCTGCCAGGGCCGCGATGAGTGAACCAATCAGCATCGCAATGACGATCCAGCCATCAGTGCGCTCAAGCGGATTGCCCTGTATTTTGGTTACTTCTGCATAGTATTTCCAGCCCTGAATATCAGCGCCGAAGGCCTCCACGACGTGGCCGCCAAGGCGCGTGAACTCGCCGGTGACTGCCCAAACAGTCCCGGTGATGAGGAAGTACAAACCAGACAGGATGCCCAACACGGCAAAGACTGGTCCTGGGGCGAGTCCCACGCGGGTGCGATAAAAAGCGTCATAAGACTTCTTGTCATACGAGCGCAGACTACGAGAAGGGGTGGACATCTTTTTCTTCTTTCACAATCCAAGTCGCGGCGTGTGCTTTACGTCTAGAAAGAGAATAGGCGAAGCCCACCGATTGAAAAGCATTAGGGTCCACGAGAAAAGCCCGCGCTTGCTAGAACTTCGTGTTCTGGCAAGACGCGGGCTTGAGGGTTTTCGCGCAAAAGCGCGAGAAGCAAGCGCGGCTTAGTGCTTGGAGGTGACCACCGAGTGGGCCAGGCCTTCTTGCGCACGCTTGCGCGCGGCGCGACGCTTTTGTGGCTCGATGGTAGTCGCAGGATCCTTGACCGCCTCGATCCCCGCGTTGAGCACGCCGAAACGGGTGCAGGCGGAACCCGCCATGAGCGAGAGACCCGAGAGCACGGAGAGGGTACGGGACTTAGTGGCCGCGGCCAGTGCGGTGCCTATGCCACCGGCGGCGATGAGGTACTCGCTGGCCTTCATCAACTTGCCTGGGGTGCCGTTGTGCAAAGGCGCGACAGTCTCAGGCTCCATGTTTTCCTCCATGACCTTGGTCATGACGAGGTCGCTGGCAGCGGCAGCCATACCCAGAGCGCGGGCCGGGCCGGCGCTTTCGACCGGAGTAAAGACCATGGCGCAGCCGGAGGCAGCGGCAGAGGCCGAGGAAACGAACACATAAGGCAGATGCTGCTTGGCGTCATTCCACGTCGGGTTCGAGGTATTGCCCAAAAGCACCGCGGTATATCCCGCCAGCGGCCCACCCAAGATACCTGCCGCCACGCCGGCCGGACCGGCAGCGGCACCAAGAGCCTTGCGCACGAACTTTGGCACAGGCAGCTTCTGCTTGGTCAGCTTGTCCGCCTCATGCAAAGCCGGCAAGGAGGAGGCCGTGGCAAAGGTGCCCAGAATCCACGAACCCACGCTCATCGGCGAGGTCACCTTGAACACACGAAACATGTTCAGCAGGCGCTCAGGGCGGCCGAGGTCCAAAACCAGGAACACAGAGCCGCCCGCGGCAGCGCTAAAGGCCGCCAGGCGGGTACTGCGCGCCAAGGCTTCATTCTGGGTGGCCTGCGCGCCAGCCGCCAGCAGTGCGGAGCCGCCAGAGACACCGCCCAAGAACAGGTAGACGCCAATGGGCCACTCCCACGGCGGAGCCTTAACTACAGACTTGCCGTAGTAGGAGGAAAACTCAAAGTCCTCCGCCATACGCTCTTCTTTAGAACCATCCTGCGCACCGGCGCCAACCCGCTTGCGCTTCTTCTTTGGCTTGGTGCCGTCGAACTTGCGGTAGCGGTTAGCGCGCGCTGGTTGCGGCGGGCGGTACTCGTCGAATTCACTCACTTGCGGCCTCCCATCACGAATGCGCCAGCGACGGCCAAGGCCATGCCACCGATAGCTTTAGCTGCGGTCTTATACATCTGCGGCAAATCCGCAGTAGGAACCCGCGGGTCAGGCGGAAGGCCATAGACCTCCGGGGAATCCAGCAACAGGAAGATGGACCCGGTTCCGCCGACGCCGTCGTCAGGATTAGCGCCATACAGGCGCGCCTCGGTAAGCCCCTGCTCGTGGAGGACCCGCACGCGCTCCTTCGCCGCGGCGAGCATCTCTTCATAGGGGCCGAACTGGATGGAGTCGGTCGGGCACGTCTTTGCGCACGCTGGCTGCTCGCCAATCTTGAGGCGGTCGTAGCACATGGTGCACTTCTGAGCGACGCCGAGATTCTTGATCGGCATCTTCTTCCCCGGTACGTGGTCCTCGCCCTGTGGTTTCAGCTGCGCCAGCTTCTTGAACACATTAATGCCAGCGTGGTCATCGGGCTGAAAATCGACGGTAGCCGTCTTATCAGTCTTCAGCGTCACACCGCCGTCATCGCGGCGCTCGATAACGCCGAAAGGACAGCCGGCAACGCAGGTGCCGCAGCCATTGCAGACGTCATCTTGGACAACCACGGTGCCAAACTCAGAGCGGAACAGCGCGCCCGTTGGGCACACGTCCAAACAACCGGCGTTGGTGCAGTGCTTGCACACGTCAGAGGACATGAGCCAACGGAAGTCACCGGTGTCCGGCGGCGTGGTATCGACCTTTTCTAGCTGCGACCCGAAACCGGGCATGCCGAGGGAGACCAACTGACGGCCTTCCTCACGTGCCTGCTCGATGCGCTCTTGACCTTGTTCGATGAAGGCCACGTGGCGCCAGGTATTGGCGCCCAATGAGCCGGTGTTGTCGTAAGAGTCACCGGTTACCGCATATCCCTCAACCGGGTTGCGGTTCCATTCCTTACAGGCCACCTCGCAGGCTTTGCAGCCAATACAGATCGAGGTGTCCGTAAAGAAGGCCATGCGGTTATAGGACTCGTAGCCGTGCTGATCGGCTTTTTCAGTAAGCAAATTAGCCATGAGCTCTACTCACCTACCCTTCTTTGCCTTCGTAGTCGGCTACGTTGCCGGCGGTGTCATCAGCGCCGGTGTTTTCGTCCTTGGAATTAGCACCCTTGTCTTCGGGATTCAGCGTGAAAGCATCGTCGACGTCGACAAGCTGGTTACCGGACTCCAGGTCAAGGTGAGCCTTGTCCTGGTACTCCTTGAGCAACTCGATGCGGGCATGTCCGCGTGGGCGACGGCCCGGGCGGATATCGCAGGCACCAATCTTGGAGTTCTGAATCCACACGTTCGGCTCAAGCGTGAGACCGAGCAGGTCATTCGCGCCGTCGCCAGCCACGTCCGTGGTTTCGGACTCGCCGTAGTGATACGGCAAACCGATCTGGTGGAAATCCTCGCCGTTAATCGTCAGCTTCTGCACGCGGCCGGTGACCAAGACCTGCGCTTCGATCACGCCACGCGGTGAAACGATGGTTGCCCATTCGCCGTTTTCCAGCCCGCGCAGTTCTGCAAGCTCCTTCGAGACCTCACAGAACAGGCCCGGCTGCAGCTCCGCCAGGTAAGGCAGGCGGCGCGACATCGCACCCGAGGTATACATCTCGGTCAGGCGGTAGGTGGAGAACACGAACGGGAAGACCTCGGCTCCTGGCTCGCCCGGTTCTGGGCGCGACAGGTTATCTGGACGCTTAATGGTAAGACGCGTCGGCGATTGCTGCTGCTTGTAGAGCAGGTTGTGCGCTGGGGACTCATGCGGCTCATAGTGCGTTGGCAGCGGGCCATCCGATAGTCCCTTCGGGGCGAAGAGCCAGCCGACTCCGTCCGCCTGCATGATGAATGGATCGTCACCGTCGAGCGCGGCAGGGCCGACGGCGTCGATAGGCGCACGGTAATCCGGCGCCTTGTTGACTGGGAAGTCTGGTACGTCGTCGCCAACCCATGCCTCCTTGGCAGCATCCCACCAGATGTACTTCTTGCGCTCAGACCATGGTTTTCCGTCTGGGCGTGCGGAAGCCCGGTTATAAAGAATGCGGCGGTTAGCAGGCCAGACCCAGCCCCACTCGAGGGCGACCTCATTTTGTTCAGATCCCGGTACCTTCTTGGCGGCATGGTTGATGCCGTCCTTGAACACGCCGGTGTAAATCCAGCAGCCGCCGGAGGTGGAGCCGTCGTTCTTCATCTCAACGAAGGTCGGCAGTAGCTCGCCCTTCTTAGGACCATCGAGGTAGTAGCCGTTGATCTCCTTGAGGATCTCCTCGGAGTCTGGCTCACCTTCCTCGTTTTCGGTGTAATCCCAGGTGATCTTCTGAACCGGAAGATCGCGCGGATCGGTGGAGTCGGCCAAGCGCTCCTTGATCTTCTTACCCAGCTGGTAGAAGAACCACAGGTCACTGGTGGCCTCACCCGGCGGGGTAACCGCCTGGAAACGCCACTGCAGCATGCGCTGGGTCTGGGTGAAGGTGCCGGCCTTTTCCACGTGGGTAGCTGCCGGCATGAGGAAGACCTCGGTACCGATTTCCTCGGTCTTCAACTCACCGTTTTTAATCTCCGGCGAGTCCTTCCAGAAGCTAGCAGTCTCGATTTCTTGGAAGTCACGAACGACCAGCCACTTCAACGCAGCCAGACCACGGCGCTGCATACCGCCGTTGGACTGTGCCACCGCTGGGTTTTGACCGAAGACGATGTAGCCCTCAACCTCATGCTCGAGCATGGCCATCAAGGTCTCATACGTCGAGTGCGCACCAGAAATGCGCGGCATGAGGTTATAACCCCACTCGTTTTCCGCCGTAGCGGCATCGCCCCAATAAGACTTCATGAGCGATACGGCATAGTTCTCGCCGATCTGCCAGAAGCCCTTCTGATCTTCCTTGCGGAAGGTATTGACGTAATCCTTCCAGCTCTGCAGGTTAACGTGCGGCATCGGCAGGTAGCCCGGCAGCGAGTTGAACAGCGTCGGGATATCCGTGGAACCTTGGATGGAAGCGTGGCCACGCAGCGCCATGATGCCGGAGCCTGGGCGGCCGACGTTGCCCATCAGCAGCTGCAAGATAGCAGCGGTACGGATGAACTGAGCGCCCAGCGTGTGCTGGGTAAAGCCCAAGGCATAGGCAAAGCAGGTGGTGCGATCCGGCTTGGAGTTATCCGCGATGGAGTTAGCCAAGTAGTAGAAGTCTTCCTGCGAAATGCCACAGGTCTCTTCCACCAGCTCCGGGGTGTAGCGGGAGTAGTGACGCTTTAGAATCTGGAACACCGAATTCGGGTGCTGCAGAGTCTCGTCCTTCTCCACGTTCCACGAGGAGCCTTCCGGCTTGCGCACGTACTGCCACGAGTCGGTAACGTACTTGCCTGTTTCTGGGTCATAGCCAGAGAAAAGACCATCCAGGTCCTCGGTGTCCTGGTAATCAGGCGAAATGATCGAGGAAGCGTTGGTGTACGAGACCACGTAGTCGTGGAAATAAAGCTCGTTGTCGAGCATGTACTTGATGATGGCGCCAAGCAGCACCACGTCAGTACCACCGCGAATGCCGATGTGGCGGTTCGCGAAAGCCGAAGTACGGGTATAGCGCGGATCCACGTGGATGATGCGCGCGCCGCGCTTCTTGGCCTCAACTACCCACTGGAAGCCCACTGGGTGGCATTCAGCCATGTTAGAACCCTCAATGACAATGCAGTCCGCATTTGCCATATCCTGCAGCGGTTGGGTTGCGCCGCCGCGGCCAAACGAAGTTCCCAAACTGGGAACGGTGGCAGAGTGTCAAATACGCGCCTGATTTTCCACCTGAATCGCGCCGGTGGCGGTAAACAGCTTCTTAATCAGGTAGTTCTCTTCGTTGTCCAGGGTTGCACCGCCCAGACCGGCGATACCCATGGTGCGGTTGAGAGTGCGGCCTTCATCGTCAACGTCTTGCCAATGGGCCTTGCGGGATGCGATATAGCGATCCGCAATCATATCCATGGCAGTTTCGGTATCCAGGTACTCCCACTCGGTGGAGTAAGGCGCACGGTACTTGATCTTGGTCAGACGCGAAGCAGAGTTAATAAGCTGCTCAGAGGCAGAGCCCTTCGGGCAAAGGCGACCGCGCGAGATCGGAGAATCTGGATCGCCTTCAACCTGAATGACTCTGTTGTCCTTGACATAAACGCGCTGCGCACAGCCCACCGCACAATAAGGACACACAGATTGCACGACGCGGTCCGCTTCAACGGTCCGTCCGTGGAGCTCTTTGCTCTTCTTCGACTGGGTGCTCAAGTCCCTGCCGAAGGCGTCCTTGGAACGCACCTGGCGCACAACGGGCCAGTTGAGAGGACTAAATTTCGACATACAGTCAAAAATAGTGTGACTCATTGCCTAAATCTAGAAAGGCGTGCCTAACTTAGGGCCTTCAGTTCTGGAACAATCGGCCGCCCTACAACGTTGACCAAAGTATGGCTAACCCAACACATTTCGAACTCAAAGTCCCAGGCGGCAAGCTCCTTGTCGTAGACATCGAGGTCACCGACGGTACTATCTCCTCCGCGCAGGTCTCGGGCGATTTCTTCCTTGAGCCGGAAGAGGCCTTCGAGGCTCTCGGCCCCACGCTGGAGGGCTCCAAGGTTTCTGATTCCACGCAAGAGATCACCGCGCGGCTCGATGCAGCACTCGCCAAGATTGAGGCGGAGCATCCTGTAGCCCTCCACGGCTTTTCCACGCACGACCTGGCCGTAGCTGTTAAGCGTGCGCTCTCAGGCGGCACCGACTTCACCGACCACGAGTGGGAGATCCTGCAGCCCGGCGTCTTGCCAACCCCAGTAAACGTTGCACTGGACGAGGTCATTTTGAACGAGGTCGCCGAAGGAAAGCGCGGCCCCACCCTGCGCTTCTGGGAGTGGGATGACCGCGCCGTTGTCTTTGGCAGCTACCAAAGCTATGCCAACGAGCTGGACCAAGAGGGCGTCGACAAGCACGGCATCACTCCGGTGCGTCGCATGTCGGGCGGCGGCGCAATGTTCATGGAAGGCGGCAACTGCATTACCTATTCCATCTATGCGCCTGAGTCCCTAGTTGCCGGGTACTCCTACGAGGCTTCCTATGCCTATTTGGACCAGTGGGTGTTGGCCGCGCTGGCTAAGCACGGCGTCAATGCCTGGTACGTTCCCATCAACGACATCACCTCCGACGGCGGAAAGATCGGCGGTGCCGCACAGAAGCGCCGCGCGGGCGCCGTCCTTCACCACACCACGATGAGCTACGACATCGATGCAGACAAGATGATGGAAGTCCTGCGCATCGGCAAGGTGAAGGTCTCCTCGAAGGGACTTTCCTCCGCCAAAAAGCGCGTGGACCCGCTGCGCCGCCAGACCGGCGTGGCGCGCGAGGAGATCATCGAAACGATGGCCCGTGAGTTCGCTACCCGCTATGGTGCGAAGCACGCAGCGCTCGACGAGGACACGCTCAACGCCGCGAAGCAGCTCGTTGAGGTTAAGTACTCCACCGAGGGATGGACCAAGCGCATCCCGTAACTAGGCCTATCTGAAGCTGCCTCAGGTTAGGAGTGTTTAGCTGCGCGAACGTGGTTGAGTGCGAACTCACATTATTTGCGCGGGAATTTAATGCACACGTATCCTGTTGACATCAATAGTGAACCGATCAGTTCAAAATTTATGAACTGGACAGTTCAAAAACATACAAAGCTGTCTGAAGGATTCCTCGTGTCTCAACCACAAACGCAATCACGGAAACTGCCTAGCTGGGTAACCGGCTTCGGCGCCCAGGTCATTGCGGGCCTCATCATCGGCCTGATCCTGGGATTTATCGCTTCCAAAATGGACGCTAGCCTGCCGGCCGACGATGAGAAGGGCTCCTGGCTCACCCAGACCCTCACCGGCGTGGGCAGCGCTTATGTCCAGCTACTCAAGGTGATGGTCCCGCCACTCATCTTCGCGGCAGTGGTGACCTCCGTGGCTAACCTCCGCAAGGTGGCCAACGCCGCCTCGCTGGCTATCTCTACCCTGGTGTGGTTTGCCATCACCGCTTTCTTCTCCGTCATCACGGGCATCCTCGTCGCACTCGTGATGAAGCCGGGCGTGGGCACCACCGTGGATGTCGCCAGCGCAGCGGAGCCGTCCCACGTCGGTTCGTGGACGGCTTTCCTGCAGCAGCTCATCCCCTCGAACTTCATCGGTATGAAGGCTTCCTTCGACGAAGGCGAGGTTTCCCTAGGCTTCGGCGCCCTTCAGCTGCTGGTTATCTCCCTGGCGCTGGGCATTGCCGCCGTGAAGGCCGGCAAGGCAGCCGACCCATTCCTGCGCTTTACCGAGTCCTTCCTGAAGGTCATCCAGGTTGTCTTGTGGTGGATCATCCGCCTGGCGCCGGTTGGCACCGCAGCCCTCATCGGTAAAGCAGTGGCCACCTACGGCTGGGACGCACTGGGTTCCCTGGGCAAGTTCGTGCTCGCGATGTACGTGGGCTTGGCAATCGTCATCGGCGTGGTTTACCCGGCAGTTCTTGCTTTCAACAAGATTCCGGTCGTGGGCTTTTACAAGCGCGTGTGGCCAGTGTTCTCCTTGGGTTTTGTCACTCGTTCCTCCATGGGCGTTATGCCGGTTACGGAGCGTTACACCGAGCAGGCAATGGGTGTGCCGAGCGAGTACGCTTCCTTCGCCATCCCGCTGGGTGCTACCACCAAGATGGACGGCTGCGCTTCGGTCTACCCTGCTATCGCCGCCATCTTCATCGCTCAGTTCTACAACATTGACTTGACGTTGACGCAGTACCTTCTCATTATCTTCGTCTCCGTCATCGGTTCTGCCGCAACCGCGGGCACCACGGGCGCAACCGTCATGTTGACCCTGACCCTGTCCACCCTGGGCTTGCCTTTGGCTGGTGTTGGTCTGCTGCTGGCTATCGAGCCGATCATCGATATGGGTCGTACCGCCGTGAACGTTACCGGCCAGGCGCTGTGTGCCACGATCGTCGCCAAGCGCGCCGGTATCCAGAACCAAGAGGTGTGGGACGCAGCCGAGCACGGCGTATCCGGCTTGATGGAGTCCGAAGAGCGCGAGTCCGTCAACGCCTAATAAACTTAGGCATTAACGCAGGGAGGCACCTCACTGAGTGGGGTGCCTTCTTCATTTTGCTTCGGTTACTCTCGATGCCGGTCAGACTCGGTCAGTGCCGGTCGGCGGTGGGTTGTGTGCTAGTCGACGATCGCCCCAAGAAAGGCCGCCATGGCAGGTGCCAGGTGGACGGCCTGTTCGTTAGTGAGTACCGCGCCTTTGAGGGAACCCACACCAGAGATAGCGTCGAAGTCGAGGCCGCGGAAGTCCACGTCTTTCATCCGCGCCGCATCCACCCGCAGGGTCCGAGCACGGCAGCCCCGGAAGGCCACGCGTTGGGCCTGCACCTGGGACAAATCGACTTCGTCGAATACGCAGTCTTCAAAGAGGACATCCCGCAATGTTCCACCAGAATGGTTAGTCCAGGCGAACTTGCACCCGCTGAACTTCACCGAAAAGAGGTTCGCTTCACCGAAGTCTGCAGCGCCAAAGCGGGAATCAGCCACCTCGACGTCGCGAAGCACGGTGCGCGCCATCCTCCATCCTGGCGCATCGAGGCCGGTCAGCTCGCACTCGGTGAAAGTAGATGAGGAAAGGTCGATTCCGTCGAGTGAGGAATCAGCAACCATGCACCCAGTCAGTGACATCCCTTGAAGGTTGCGCTCAAACTCGCCGGAGAACCACTCGTTTTCAAACACTCCCCTCGCGTCCAGTCCCAGGCCTTCCCGCACTTCCAGGTGCAATGAAGATAGTTGGGGCGCTTGGACGATCCGGCGAGTCACTGCTTACTTCCTTGTTGGTCGTGTTTTATTCATTTACGCGTTGCGTTCTATAGGTGCAAGCTTACGCAGCACCAACTCCGGCATCCACGAACGTGCCCCGATTGTGCGGGCAAGCATCCAGACAAGAACGAGAAGGGCTGCAACTGCCGCGAAGACAGCAGCGACGCTGCAGGCTCACAAAGTCGCGGGATCGACTGGAACGCTGATCGATTGTGCAGGAAGATAAGGGCGCAACAAGGCTAGGAGGCCAAAGTGGCGCTTGTTGAGCAGTGGATTGAACAGGCTCCGTGCGCTGATCTGAAGGTCCGGCTCAGCAGTCAGCAACGCTTGGTAAACCGGCCACTGCTCCTCATCCGACGCTAAAGAGTGAACCAAATGAACCCAGACGGTTTCGCCAAAGCGATTGACAGCGTTGGGATCGGCGCCTGCAGCGATGAGCTTTTCGATGACTGGGGCGTCCTGCGCGCAGAGCTCTGGGTTGTCCGCCAGCTCCGGCAACAGCTTGGTTGGCGGTGCCCAACCGAACTCAAGCATCGCCGTGAGAGCCTCAACTCTTTCGGCAGTATCACGGACACGCGATGCATCAAAGAATACGGCTTCCGGGTCATGGCTCGCCCAGTCGATAGTGTCAACGAAAGTCATTACTGTGCCTCCTGGAGTTGAATCACGAGCCAATCGGGAATCCATTCCGCGGTGCGCGGGAAAGTCTCTAAGTCGGCCGCCCACTGCTGCGGGCTAGGTTGTACAGACCACGCCGGGCGGTAAGCAAAGTTAGGTCTGAGGACAAAACCGTTAGGGCCCGGCTTACCGTGCAGCGAGAGCCACGCTCCACGGGGATCGTCTTTGCAATAGCGGGCATCCAAGAATTCGGCACGCTTGCCTGCTGGCAGTTCTCCGCTGACCTCGTAGATTTCGCCGCATGCACGCAGCACAAACTCTGGCAGGTCGGCGTCGATGGTGCCGTAGTAAGGCTCCTCCTGGCTGTTAACAGGCACGGCAGGAGCAACGCCGTATTTTTCTTCGGCCCACTGACGCGCGGATTCGAGTTGAGTGCGGGCCTGGGGACGCAGCTCATCCACCTCTTGCGCGGAAAGGCTCTTGCCATCGATGATGATGCCGTGTTCGGCAGGAGCGAAGTCGATGAGCTCTCTCATCGTCATCTGCAACTGTGCTCCCCTGAAAGGCGCGATGTCGAGGGTATGCGCCTCCAGATGCGGTAGCTTTTTGCGGCTGCGAATCTTGAGCCGGAGCGGACGCGGCTTTGCTAGCGCCACTCCGACCAACGGGGCGAAGTTGAAAGCATCGGGCTTTTCCATGGCAGTCTCCTGTCACGTATAACTACAAAGTCGTTGAGCATGTGCCGCCTAGTGTAAATAATTACTGTGACGTCCGCCCCAGGAGTTTCCGCACTGAAGTTTCACGCTGCGCAAAGCGCTAAGAAATGGCTGTGCTGCACCAGCCGCAGACCGAGGAGCTAAGCAGTGGCAGCCGTAACGTGCACTGTTTCGCCGTATGCGCGCCGACCATGCAC
The DNA here is from genome assembly GCF_047459735.1 of Corynebacterium sp. c25Ua_89. Lineage (NCBI taxonomy): Bacteria > Bacillati > Actinomycetota > Actinomycetes > Mycobacteriales > Corynebacteriaceae > Corynebacterium > Corynebacterium sp. c25Ua_89. The sequence goes on along the minus strand of NZ_JASBOD010000001.1, from coordinate 198,760 downwards.
GAAGTAGTACAGCACCGTCGCCACGGCCACGGTTGCGGCAAGCACCCAATACATAGCGGAGTAGCCCAGCGCAGAAATCAGCATGCCCAAGACCACGGGGCCAAAGCCGATTCCGATGTCGAGGAGTAAGAAGAGCGTCGAAATACCCGCGCCCATCTCGTGCGGAGCCACGAGGCGCACGGCCACCGCTTGCGCCGCCGGCATGATGGAGCCATAGCCCAAGCCAACCAAAGCACCCGCGATGACGACCTCCCAGTCAGCTACTGCGATAGCAAGCACCACGAGACCAATCATGAACGAAGCGAGTGCACCGTAGAAGATGACGTTATCGCCGTGGCGATCCTGGACACGGCCCAAGACAAAGCGCATCGCGAGGCTGACAATCGCATAGGCAATGAAGAAGAAGCTGGCGCCCGTCGCCAGGTCGGACGCGTCAGCATAAGCGTTGAGGTACGTGATGATGCCTGCATAAGCAACGCCGATGAGAAGCATGAAGAAGCCAAAGGGCGCGACCGCCGGGTGGACGATGTTGGCCAGGCTAAAGGTCACGCTGGGGCGCTCCTGCGTAGGAATCTTGAGTGCCAGTGTCAAAGCCAAGGCACATACCGTGAGGCTGAGCACCACAACGAAGATGGTGTTGTAGCCACTCGCACCGACGATAGCCAGTCCTGCCGCCGGGCCAAAAGCGGTGGCAAGGGTAGTTCCCAAGGCAAAGTAGCCCGTGCCCTCAGCACGGCGATGGTCAGGAATGACGGACTGTGCCACGGCCATGACGGCAGTCGACGCCACCGCATAACCCAGGCCATGAATGATGCGCACGACGATAAGCAGTGCCAACGAGTGCGCAACAAAATACGCGGCACATGCCACGGTCACGAGAACCAACGAGACCAAGAGGGACTTTTTACGTCCTGCCGCATCAACCAGATATCCCGAGAACAGTCGCGCAATGGTCGCACCGACCACGAAGGAGCTGGAGGCAAAGCCGCCTGCTGTGTCTGATGCACCAAACTGTTGCACCGCATACAAAGCCATGATCGTCACCAACAGGTAAAAGACCATGAATTGGGCAAAATTAACCAGCCATGCAAAGACGAATGTTGGGGTGATGAGTTTCTGCTCAGCGGACGTAGGAAACACCTTCTTGACGCATATGGAGTTAAAATCAACCCTAAAACGGTATCAGACCCTTAATCGGCGCATGGCACTAGCTGGGCAGCAGAGCGGCTACCTCGGCGTCGGAAAGCACTGCGTCCTCGAAGTTGCGCAGCGTCTCCTCCGCGTTGAACTCCACACCGATGAGCACGACCTCAGAGCCCGGCGTCACTCCGTTGGAGGCCCACAGTGAGGCCGGCTGAATCTGCAGGTTTGGCCCTGCCTGCTGCCAGGCGTGGGCAACGCGCAGATCCGTGTCGATCCAGCAATACCCCTTGGAGCGAACCAGCCCGGTACTCGCGCGCAGCGCCTTGAGCAGTCGCTCACGATTGAACGGCCTATCGGAGCGAAAGACGACGGAAGAAATCCCGTACTCCTCAGTCTCCGGTGTGTGTGGATTGGCCAGTTCCTCAGCATAGCCGTGATAGGTCGCGGCGGTAGCGGGGTTATAAAGGGCGGCATCGAGGATGAGCTCGGTGGCGATGACGCCGTTGGTCACCGGCACCACCTTGGCGCGGCGGTTCATAGCCTTGACGGTAGCGATGACCCGCTCGGTCTCCTCCGCGTCGACGAGATCGGTCTTGGTAATCAAGATAAGGTCGGCGAACTCAACCTGGTCCACTAAAAGGTCCGCGATGGTCCGGTCATCTTCCGGAGTCGCTTCGATTCCCTGTGAGACAAGGCTGCGGCCGCGACGTAGCTGGTCTAAGAAGGTCGAAGCGTCGACGAGCGAGACCATCGTGTCGATGTTCGCGTAGTCCTGCAGCTTGAATCCGTCTTCAAATTCCCACTCGAAAGTGGCGGCAACCGGCATCGGCTCGGAGATGCCGGTCGACTCAATGATGATCTGGTCATATCTGCCTGACCTTGCAAGGCGCGCAACCGAGTCGATGAGGTCCTCACGCAGGGTGCAACAGATGCAGCCGTTGGACAGCTCCACGAAACGGTCTTCGCCGCGTTCGAGGTGGCCCTCCCCTGCAACGAGCGCCGCGTCTATGTTGACCTCGGAGAAGTCGTTGACGATGACGGCTAGCTTGCGGCCTTCACGGTTGGCCAAAAGGTGATTGAGCACAGTGGTTTTGCCGCTGCCTAAGAATCCAGAAAGAACAGTCACGGGTGTAGTCATTCCGCAAATGATAATCATTTTCAATTATGGAGACAACTACGCTCCAACCGAAAACCCTCCGCATGTAATCAGAACCAAAGCGCCACTGCGGGTCCAGTTCCTCACGCAGGGCACAGAACTCGTCGAAGCGCGGATACAGCGCGGAGAAGTCTGCCCGCATCAAGGTGTTCATCTTGCCCCAGTGTGGGCGGCCGCCGGCGGCCTTCAGAATGGACTCCACCTTTGGCAAGTATTCGTATGGGTTTTTGAAACGCGGGACGTGGAACGCGATGTACATCGACTCGCGGCCGTTGGCGGTAGACAGCGCGACGTCGTCAGGTGCCGTGGTGCGTAGCTCCAGCGGGAAAGCAATCTGTCAGCCCTGTGCATCAATTAAACGTCGGATTTCTCGCACCACTTCAGGTCCATCCGCCAGTGGTCGACTTCGCGGGAGTGCGGATGAGTGAGCGCCGCGGTCCGACTTTGACGCCACGCAGATGGGAAGCCCACCCGCACGCGTCACCATTTGTTCCGCGTTGAAGTCGAAAGCGGCAATGTCAATGACACCAAGAGGGGCAGCCGCCTCGCCGGCCCTGACGAGTGGCGCGATAGTTTCCCGGAGCTGCGGGCTCGGAATTTTTGAAAGCGTTGCCATGAAGTCATGCCGCTCACACCAGCACTATTATTGCGATACATATCACAATCAGTTTCTGGCACTATAGACTCCATGAAAACCTTCACTAGTGCTCATCTCCCGCCGCGCGTCTCTGATTTCCTGGCCACCAACCCGGTAGGCGACGTGCGCGGTTCCGGCGCTCAACACACAGCACTCATGCCGTTTACTGGTGAAGAGCTTTTCTCCTTCCCCACGGCCACGCCTGAGGACGTCGCCGCTGCCGTCACCACCGCACGGGCCGGGGTGGGCCACGGCAATCGCGGGCGCATACTGCTCAAGCTTCACGACCTAATCCGGAAACATGAAGAGCTCATCCTCGACCTCATTCAGGCTGAGAACGGCAAGTCCCGCTCGCACGCCTACGACGAGGTGATGGACCTCTATAACTGCGCGCGCTTTTATGGCGTGAACATACGCAAGGCCTTTGGTCCGGAGCGTCATCCCGGCGCGTTGCCGGTGCTCACCAAGACGCGCACCCAGCACTACCCACTGGGCGTCGTGGGGCTCATCTCCCCGTGGAACTATCCGCTTTCCTTGGGCGTGGGCGACGTGCTGGCGGCGCTTTCTGCTGGCAACTCTGTGGTTCACAAGCCTGATTCCCAAACCACGCTGACGGCAATCTTGGTCCGCCGGCTGGCGATTGAGGCCGGCCTTCCGGAGGCCGCCTGGCAGCTGGTTCCCGGCCGGGGTGCGGAGGTGGGCGACGCCTTGATCCCCCTCGTCGACGGTCTTTCCTTTACCGGTTCCACCAAGGTGGGCAAGTCCATTGCTGCCCAGGCGGCCGGACGTCTCATCCCCACAATGTTGGAGCTCGGCGGTAAGAATCCAATGCTGGTGCTTGACGACGCTCCCCTTGAGCCCACCGCTCGCGGCGCCGTACGCACGGCCTTCTCGTCTTCGGGCCAACTGTGCATGTCCGCCGAACGGGCCTATGTACACGAGAGCATCTTCGAGGAGTTCCTCGCCGAACTCAAGAACGCGCTGGAGGAGCACGTTCTGGGCGCGGCCTTCTCCGATGCCGCAACTATCGGCTCACTCACCTCGCAGCGCCAGCTTGATACAGTCGTCGCCCACGTGGAGGACGCCGTGTCTAAAGGGGCCACCGTACTTTATGGCGGACAAGCCCGCCCAGATCTTGGGCCCCTCTTCTATGAACCTACCGTGCTCACCGGTGTGAACCCAGAGATGGACCTCTATGCCACCGAGACTTTCGGCCCCGTGCTCGCTGTCTATCCGATCAGCTCTGATGCCGAAGCCATCCAGCTCGCCAACGACACCACCTACGGCCTATCGGCATCGGTGTGGTCCGGAAACTCCCGTCGCGCATGGAAGGTCGCTTCCCAGCTGGAAGCCGGCATGGTCAATATCAACGAGGGCTTCGCCGCCGCTTACGGCTCCATCGCGGCCCCTGGCGGCGGCGTCAAGGAGTCCGGACTGAACCACCGACACGGCATTACCGGCATGCGCCTATGGGCCAACGAGCGCACCGTGGCTGAACAGCGACTGCATCCCTTGGCACCGTCGGAGTACATCTCACCGGAGCGCTTCCGTGCCCTCGTTTCCACGGGCATGCAGCTGATGAAGACCTTCCGGCTTTAAAGGAGAAACCATGCACGAGCTATCCCGTGATGAACTCCTAGCGCGCCGGCTCATTGCCCAAGGGCTAGCGCCATCGGCCGCGCGGCCATCGCTCGCCTCGGCGCTGGACGTCGCTGAGCATCTCCTTGCTCTACAGGGACAGACCTACGACGCTGGTGTTCGTGCACTTTCCCTGCGCGCCGGGTGTGACGATGACAAGGTTCTGAAAGAGATAGAAAGCTACTGCGTGGTGCGCTGCTGGCCCCAGCGAGGGACGTTGCACTTCATGCCGGCTGCCGACGTCCGCTGGATGTCCTGTCTCCTCTATCCACGCATCGCCGCAAGCCAGAAGTCTCGGCGCCCCAGTCTAGGGCTCAGCGAAGAGATGTTTGAAGCGTGCTCAGAGGCCCTCCATAGCGCAGCCACCACACCATTAACCCGCGCGCAGGTCTATGAGCTTTTCGCCGAGACGGGCGTGGATCCCACAGAAGGTCGCGGCTCCCACTTACTGCGTGCCTTCGGCGGTGCAGGTGACCTCGTCCAAGGCCCCAAGGACGGCAACCAGGAAACCTTTCTTCACGTTGATGCACTTCCCGTTGCCCAACACGAGCCCGCGCATCCCCTTCACGAACTTGGTCAACGGTATATCTCAGGTCATGGTCCGGTCTCGGTAGAAGACCTCCAAGCGTGGTCAAAGCTCAGCAAGACTCAAGCCACCACAGCTTTGAAGTCGGCAGACGCTCGACGCACTCGCCACGATGGCCAAGACTTTTGGATGGCCAATTGGCAGGAAGATGTTTCTGCGGAGGACATCCGTACTGCCCTAGAACTACGACTCGAGCTGCCTGCGTTCGACGAATACTTGCTGGGCTACACCAACAAGGACTGGATTGTCCCCGATGAGATCCGCGTCAATGTCCTCACCAAGAACGGTCTGAGTTGGCCGTGGGTAATGGAAGGCGGACGCGGCGTGGCCAGCCTGCGCTAGCTGCAAACATTACGGCATGCGCAGAATCCGGCGATGAACCGTTCCTGCAGGCTCGACGTGGATAAAGACCTCAGCACCGGGGAAAAGCTCGTCGATGGCGTCTTCGATGTGGTCGGCAATAGTGTGCGAGTGCAGTACCGTCCACTGGCCGGGGACATCCATCGTGAGATACACCAAGCGGTTGCGGCCCGAAGCAACGGTGCGCCGCGAAGTAAACTCCACGTCATGGTGCTCCTCCAGCTCGTTGAGGAGGGCGTCGAGCTGCGCGTATTCTTTCTTGGGCAAGGACTCCGACAACAGGGAGCTCAACGATTCTTTGAGCAACTTGTAGCCAGTCCACAAAATATTGAGGCCTACGGCAAACGCGATGATCGGATCCAGCCACAGCCAGCCTGTCAACGCCACTGCTCCAATACCGACGATAACGCCGACGGACGTCCAGACGTCGGTAAGCAAGTGCTTTCCATCTGCTTGCAAGGTGGCCGAACGGTGTTGTTTTCCCGCGCGCACAAGTAGAAGGCCCACGCCCAGGTTCAGTAGGGAGGCCACGAGCGATAGTAAAAGTCCGAGCCCAGGCTGCTCCAGCGGCTGCGGCTCTAGAAGTCGGCGAATCGCCGTGTAAATAATCATCGCCGCAGCGACGAAGATCATTGCACCCTCCACCAGCGCGGAAACATATTCGGCTTTGCCGTGGCCGAACTGGTGGTTTGCGTCTGCCGGCTTTGCCGCAATCCTAATAGCCACAAAACCTACAACGGCGGCGACGAGGTTCACACCAGATTCGAGGGCGTCGGAAAGAAAGCCCACCGATCCCGTCACCGCAGCAGCGACAATCTTGAGCGCGATCGTGGCCACTGCTGTAGCGATGGAGAGCTTCATAAAGCGTTCAAGCAGCAACTGCTCGTTGGGAAGAGACATAGTGTCGACCTTCAAAGAGAGATTTTCTACAGCCCCTTAGAGTACCAAAGCCGGATGTGCACGCACTGTTCACTAAATGTTTACCGCGTGCGGTCGCGAAGTACATAAACCGCTATTAGTTTGTACTTTATGTCCACAGACATAACTCGCCCAGTCCTTCTCTTCGATTTTGACGGAACCGTCAGCCTTGGCCACGGCCCCGTTCTGGCCTATGCGCACCTCATTGCGGAGAAAGCCGGGCACCCATCCATTGCTCAAGACGCCGAAGCGCTGCTGAACTCCCTTAACGTCGGCTCAGCACGCGACGGTTACCACCTCGTCCGCACTCTCGCCGCCGAACTCGACGTGCCGGAAGAGACCTGCCAGGAGGCATATCTGGCTTCCCGGGAGAACCTCGCCGACACCGGTATCACCGCCCCTGAGGGGCTTGCCGAATTCCTTGCCTCCTACCCCGGCCGCGCCATTCTGGCGACTAACTCTCCAGAGATTGGCCTCAGCGCTGCCCTTCACGCACTGGGCCTCGACAGGTCCTTCGACACCGTCTACACCAGGGTGGGCAAACCTGAAGGCCTTACCCACATCCTGGACACCGATCTCGCCGACACGGATCCGACTCGCCTCATCTCCTTCGGCGATATTTGGGAGTTCGACCTCGCACCCGTGGCCGCCGTAGGCGGACACACCGTGCTCGTTGACTCCCCCTTCGCAACCTCCCCTGCGGCTGACCCGACTTGGCGCGTCACCCGCGTCACCGACATCTTTCCCGAACTGACCTCCGCTCTTTAACCCACACGCACAGAAAGACATTCATTATGCGCCGTTTCACCGCTCTTGCCGCCACCGCCCTTACCTTGTCCCTCTCCCTCACCGCCTGCTCTTCCGACTCCGATAACGGTTCCGATTCTGCCAAGGGCTCCGATGAGAAGCTCACCCTCGCGCTCATACCGAACGAGAAGGTCAATGACCTGGTAACCACTGCGAAGCCGCTGACCGATTACCTCTCCGAGGAACTCGGCGTGGAGGTTGAGGGTGTCGTGACCAAGGATTACCAGGCCGCCGTCGAGGCCATCGGCTCGGGCCAGGCGGACATCGCCATCGCCTCCGCGGCACAGCTGGCCTCCGCTGAAGACATGTACGACGCCCACGCTGTGCTGCAGGACGAGCGCTTCGGTGCAGATTCCTACGCCGGCCAGTTCGTCACCAACAACCCGGACAAGTACTGCGAGGATGAGCCAGTCAAGTCCACCTATGCTGCCAGCGGCGCCGAGTACCTCTACTGCAACGACACCGCCACCGCAGACAAGAACAAGGGCCAGGGGCCGAAGGGCCTCGAGGCGCTCAAGAAGATCGATGGTGAGACCACTGTCGCTTTGCTCGGCGCTACCTCCCCGGCCGGCTACCAGCTGCCGGTCATGGCCATGGAATCCCAGGGTATTGACGTTGACAGCCTCAAGAAGGTCCCGGTGACCTCCAACGATGCTTCCATAATGGCCGTCTACAACGGCGACGCTGAGGTGGGCTTTAGCTTCTGGGACGCCCGCTCCACTATCGACCCTTCCGAGGCCCCTGATTTGGCTGAGAAGCTCGTCGTCTTCGGATACACCGACATGTACCCCAACGGCGGCGTCGTCATTTCGGACGATGTCCCAGAAGAGCGCCGCAAGGAAATCACCGAACTCATGGATGGTTTCTCTGAGGTCGACCCAGACACGATGTCCGCCATCTTCGATATCACCGACTGGGTTCCGGCTAAGAAGGAATCCATTGACATGGCGCGCAAGGTCAACGAGCGCTTCGCGCAGTAGGTTCGCGCTCCTCCACTGCCCATTTCCCACTCAGAAAGGTTCCCCATGACGGAGGAGAAGGCGTGGGGCATTCGGTTCGAGAATGTCTCGGTGCGCTACCCCAACGGAACGCTGGCGCTTGACGACGTCTCCGTGGACATCGCCCCCGGTGAATTCGTCGCCATCGTCGGTCTCTCTGGTTCCGGTAAGTCCACGTTCATCCGCAGCATTAATGGGCTCGTTAAGCCGACGTCGGGAAAAATCTTCGTTGGCCCCCACGAGATATCCGCCGCGAAAGGCTCCCAGCTGCGTAAGCTCCGTGGCCGCATCGGCATGATTTTCCAGGAGTTCAACCTGGCGGATCGCGCGAGTGTGTTCGCCAACGTGCTCGTTGGCCGCTTCTCCCACAACCCTGGTTGGCGCACGTTGCTGGGCATCTCCACGTCGGAGGACAAAGCGGTTATCGCCGAGGCGTTGGAATCCGTGGGCATCCTCGACAAAGCGTGGAACAAGGCCGGCGCCTTGTCTGGTGGCCAAAAGCAGCGCGTGGCCATTGCCCGCGCCCTCTCCCAGAAGCCGGCCATCATGCTAGCCGATGAACCGGTAGCCTCCCTCGACCCACCCACCGCGCATTCCGTTATGAAGGACTTGCGCCGCATCAACGCCGAGCGCGACCTCACCACTCTTGTGAACTTGCACCTCGTCGATTTGGCGCAAGACTATGCCACCCGCATCATCGGCATTCGCCACGGCAAGATCGTCTTCGATGGCCCCGCCCAGGGGTCCACCGTGGAGGATTTCGAGGCCATTTATGGCCGCCGGATCCGCGAGGAGGACCAGCTTGGGGGCCAAGGGAGCGCAGTATGACAGCCGTACTTCCTCCTCGTCAGCGCAACTGGCCCGGCATTCTCGGTGGGCTCGCCGCGTTCATCGCGCTGACCATCGCCACGTGCATCCCCGCCTGGGGCGGAATCGACATCAACCTGGGTCACATCGCACGCAACTGGCGCAACGGTGCCGACAGGCTCGCGCAGATGTTCACCCCGGATTGGTCGATCCTTCCGCGCACGTGGGAGCCTCTGCTCGAGACCCTAGCCATGGCCGTGGTGGGTGCCGCCATTTCCGCAGTGATTGCCCTTCCGCTGTCGTTGTGGGCCGCGCGCCCGACAAATCCGTCGACGCCGTGGCGCACACTCGTGCGCGGTATCGTCAACGTTATCCGCGCGGTGCCCGATCTCGTGTACGCCACCATTCTCGTCGCCATGCTCGGTGTGGGTGCCCTCCCGGGCATCACTACGCTGGTGCTTTTCGACGTCGGCATCGTAGTCAAGCTCGTCTCCGAAGCGATCGACTCCGCTGATGACTCCTACATGGAAGCCGGCCGCGCCGCTGGTGGTGCGCAGAATCAGATCAATCGCGTGACTGCTCTCCCACAAACCTGGCCTGCCTTTGCCAGCCAGGTCATTTACTCTCTCGAACTCAACGTCCGTATCTCCGCGGTATTGGGACTCGTGGGCGCGGGTGGCATTGGCTTGCTCATCGATGAGGTCCGCGGCTTCTACCGCTACGATGCGCTTTCCGCCATCGTGCTAGAGCTGCTCGTCGTCGTCATCGCCCTTGAAGTCGTATCCGTCAACCTGCGAAAGAGGTTGCGATGAACACTGCACTTCCAGCAACTGCACCATCCGCGCTACCTTCACATTCCCGCAGCTGGGGTGTTTGGGCTGCGTGGGCCGGAATTTTGGTCATCCTTGCGCTGTCATTCGGCTACATCGATGTCAATTTGTCCGCGCTCAAAGAGCTCCCCGCCAACATCTGGCACTACCTCGTACTCATGTTTTCGAACCCGGACTGGTCCAAGCTTGGTGAAGCGCTCCTCCAGACGTGGCGCTCCGTGGCCATGGCGTGGATCGGCGCGCTGCTTGGCGTCGTGCTTTCTACAATCCTCGGCGTCCTCGCCGCGAACACTGTCTTCCCTGGCTGGGTATGCCTGCCGCTGCGCGCGCTCTTCGCCATCATCCGCGCGGTCCCGGAGATCATCATCGCCATCATTATTCTGACAGTCACTGGACTCACTCCTTTTACAGGTGCGCTCGCCTTGGCGATCGGCGGTATCGGTACACATGCCAAGTGGACCTATGAGGCCATCGAAACCGCGCCGACCGGCCCGGCTGAGGCCGTCAAAGCCTCTGGCGGCACCCTCGCAGAAATGGTGCGTTGGGGAACGTGGCCAATCGTCCAGCCTGAATTAGCATCCCTGGCGCTCTATCGCTTTGAGATCAACGTGCGTACGTCCGCCGTCCTCGGCCTCATTGGAGTGGGTGGTATCGGCGACATGCTCACCGGCTATACGCAGTACCGACAGTGGGACGTCGTAGGCGTACTGCTTATAGTCGTCATTGTCATCACCATGTCCATCGACGCCATCTCCGGTGCCATTCGCCGCCGGATCGTGGCAGCCAAATACACCTAAACAAACCCCCAGACCCTATGACTGATACTGCCCCACCTTCCGCACACATCACTACGCGCATGCCTAGCTTGCAGCCCATCGAGCAGCGCGTGGCCCAAGCCATCTTGGAGGACATGGACTTTGTCCTCCACGCCACGGCGGATCAGCTCGCGGCTAAGGTCGGCACCTCCCGCACTTCAGTCATCCGCACAGCGAAAGCACTGGGCTACGACGGCTATCAGCACCTGCGTGTGGCTCTCACCCAGGAGATCGCTCAGCGGCCACAGCCGCTTCCCGACGCCGACTCCACCCACGTCGGCCGCATGTCCGCCGAAATTGCCTCCTTCAGCAATTATCTTCATGGGCTCACTGCGCTCCTCGATGAACAAGAGCTTTCGTCCACGGTGGCAGCACTATCGAGCGCCAAGCGCGTCCTCGTCGTGGGTAACGGACTGTCGGCGACTCTCGCGCAGACCACAGCGCTGCGGCTCACCAGCATTGGACGTCCAGCCGAGTTTGTGGGCGAAGCCATGGGCCAGCACATCGCAGCTACACAGCTCGATTCCGAGTGCGTGTGCCTCGTTGTCTCTGGCTCTGGGGCCACCACACTCACGCTCAACGCCGCCACCGCGGCTGAAAAGACGGGAGCGACCATCATCGCGCTAACCTCGTTTACCTCTTCGCCGCTGGCGGAGCTTTCTGCCTACACGCTGGTTATTCCCTCCCCCGACGGCACCTTTCGTGCCGAACTCGCGGATGCCTCACGTGTCGCCTTTCTTCTTATCCTCGAGGCGCTCGTCACGCTCGTGGATTCACACCTCGAGAATGTCGAAGCTCGGCGCACCGTTCTCTCGGTACTGCAATCCGCGATGGAAGGTTAGCTAACCACCAACCTTGAAGTCGCAGACGTCGCCGTCCTGCATGATGTATTCTTTGCCCTCTTGGCGGACCTTGCCGGCATTGCGGGCTTCGGCCATGGAACCGGCGGCATCCAGATCATCGAAGGAGACGATCTCAGCCTTAATGAACTTCTTTTCGAAGTCGGTGTGGATGACGCCTGCTGCGGCAGGAGCCGCCGCGCCCTGCTTGATGGTCCAAGCACGCGCTTCCTTCGGGCCTGCGGTCAGGTAGGTCTGCAAGCCGAGGGTGGCAAAACCTGCTTTAGCCAGAGTTGCCAGGCCAGGCTCGGTCTGGCCGACGGACTCGAGCAGTTCCATTGCCTCTTCCTCGTCGAGCTCAAGCAGCTCGGTCTCAGTCTGTGCATCGAGGAAGACGCACTCTGCTGGGGCGACGAGCTCGGCGAGCTCGGCCTTCTTCGCGTCGTCGGTAAGCACTGCTTCGTCGGAGTTGAACACGTACAGGAACGGCTTCGCCGTCATCAAGTGAAGCTCACGAACCAGTGCGAGGTCGATCTCGCCATTCTTGGAAGCGGCGAAGAGCGTGCGGTCATCCTCCAGGATTTCCTGTGCCTTCTTGGTAGCCTCGACGGTCTCGGCCAGCTCCTTGTTCTTGCGCGCTTCCTTCTCCAGGCGCGGCAGGGCTTTTTCAATGGTCTGCAGATCCGCCAGGATGAGCTCGGTGTTAATCACGGAAATATCGTGGGCAGGATCGACCTTGCCATCGACGTGAATGACATTGTCATCGGCAAAGGCGCGCACGACCTGGCAGATAGCATCTGCCTCACGGATGTTGGCAAGGAAGGCGTTACCCATGCCTTCACCCTTGGATGCGCCTTCGACGATTCCGGCGATGTCCACGAAGGACACGGTCGCCGGCAGGATGCGCTCGGAGCTAAAGATCTCCGCCAAGCGGTTAAGGCGGTGATCCGGTAACTCGACGAGGCCGACGTTCGGCTCGATGGTGGCGAACGGGTAGTTCGCTGCCAGAATGTCAGAACGGGTCAGGGCATTAAACAGTGTGGACTTGCCAACGTTAGGCAGGCCGACGATTCCAAGTGTAAGACTCACAGGGGCAATCCTAACGCACCCAAGGTTTTTTAAGGCAAGATGGTGGGGTGAGTTCTCATTCGCCTTCCTCATCATCCACGCCGCCATCCGGTCACCACTCGGATCCGGACCACGCTGGGCTCGGCGATCGTTTTGACGAGTCTGTTGATGCCGCAGCGCTTGACGACGTCTCCCCTCACCCACCCGGAGACCAAGTCGACCGTTCCGTTGTAGTCGGCGAGGTAATTAAGTCTGCTTCCCTATGGGCACTGCGTCTTTTCGTCATGTGCCTTTTCCTTTATGCACTATTCCGCATCGCAGGCAACCTCTGGCGCGGCATCCTGCCTATCCTGTTGGCTCTCATCATCTGCACAGTTTTGGCTCCGATCACCCGGTGGCTGCGCCGCCACCATGTGCCAAGTTCGCTAGCAGCGGCGTTGACGATCTTGGTTTCCTTCAGCGCACTGGGCGCGCTGTTTCTTTTCATCGCGCCGAATTTTGTGCGGCAATCCCAAACGCTTTATTTGCAAACAGCCAACGGCATTCAGGCACTGCGCCTATGGGTCCAGCAGCCGCCGCTGAATCTCAATGAGGATCAGATCGGCACCTACATCGATGAAATCGCCGCCTGGGCACAAAAGCAGGCCGGCACCATTGCAGGATCCGTGTTCAACGGTATTGGGCAGGCAACCAACATCATCGTGACCTTGATGGTGGTTTTAGTCTTGACCTTCTTCTTCTTGAAGGATGGTCACCGCTTCCTGCCATGGCTGCGCGAAGCCACGGGCCGGCGCACCGGTTGGCATTTGACGGAACTGCTCACCCGAGGCTGGAACACACTGGGCGGTTTCGTGCGTGCCCAGGCGCTCGTATCGCTAGTCGACGCCATCTTCATCGGCATCGGCCTGGCCATCATCGGGGTCCCGCTGGCACTAACGCTGGCCATCATCACCTTCGTTGCGGGCTTTATTCCCTTTGTTGGCGCGATCGTCGCCGGCGCGCTTTCGGTGACCATCGCCTTGGTCTCCTTGGGAATCACCAAAGCACTGTTGGTCTTGGCGCTCGTGCTCTTGGTCCAGCAGCTTGAGGGCAACGTGCTCTCCCCCTGGCTGCAATCCAAGGCGATGAACCTGCACCCCGTCGTTGTGCTGACTTCCGTCACTGTGGGCTCTGCCCTCTTTAACCTCGTGGGTGCGTTCTTGGCAGTGCCAGCGGCCGCAATGTTCGCTGTGGCGTATCGCTACTTCCAGGACATGATGATGCTGCAGTCTGGCGAGAAAACCGCAGAGGATATGCATTTTGCCACGGTGGCAGGCTTCCTCATTGGCCGCTATACCCAAGAGCAGGGCGATCATAAGCGGGAGGCCTGGTTGGAGATGCCGGACCACGCCGCCCCGGAGGCCGCGCCTGCCGATGTTGCTAATCACGGCAATAATCCGCACCTCGACGCTGCGGTCGATATGGATGCCCGCCCTACTGGTACGGGTGAGGGAGAAGCGCCTGCTTCCCGCGGCACGCAGATGCGCGTTGTACGAGGTGGCGTACAAAAAGCTATGTCGCGCGTCGAACATCTGTTGCATCCACGCCGCGAAGATTAGTCCAAGACAGACGGCAATGTCCGGAGCACGTGCTTAGGTGGTGGCTATGTCTACCACCTTGCCCGTGCTTTTGTTATTTCTAGGTCTTTTCATCGGCGCCATTTTGGGCTGGCTGCTGCGCGAATACCGCAGCAATTCCGCGCGCCCCAGCGATGAGTATCGCGCGCTACAGGAATCGCAACGCCGGCAAGCGGAGCTTGCGCCTTTAGAGAAAGCTATGGACCGCTTGGGATTCAAACTGCAGGAATTAGAGGAAGACCGCGCCACTGCCCTAGCAGCATTATCGAGCCAAGTCCAGGCTGTTACCCGGACTTCAACCAGGCTTACAGATCGCACTGACAAGCTCGTGGGCGCTCTGCGTTCCCCCAACGTCCGCGGCCGCTGGGGCGAGATACAACTAGAACGCGTCGTGGAAATCGGCGGCATGACCAAACACGTGGATTTCGATTCCCAGGTAACAGCAACACTCAACGGAAAGTCCGTACGCCCCGACCTAGTAGTGCATCTAGCAGGTGGGCGCAACATCGCTGTCGATGCCAAGGTGCCGTTTTCTTCTTATTTGGACGCAATGGACACCGAAGATCCAGAGGAGCACGCAGGTTACCTCCGCCGGCACGCACACCTGTTACGCAACCATGTTCAAGCGCTCTCCCATCGCGATTACATTGAGGCCTTCTCTCCCACCCCTGAGTTCGTAGTGCTCTTCGTCCCGGCGGATCCGTTCCTTGAAGCCGCATTGAGTATCGATCCTGAGCTGCTCGAGTTCGCCTTCGGGCGCAACATCGTCATCGCCACGCCAAGCACACTCTTCGCGCTCCTGCGCACCGTGGCGCTGGGATGGCGGCACGAAGACATTTCCGAGAAAGCACGTGAGGTGCAACGTCTTGGCCGCGAGCTCTATGCGCGGCTAGGTACTCTCAACGAGCACTATGAGAAAGTCGGCCGCAGCCTTGAAAAAGCAGTCGAAGCATTCAACTCCAGTCTCGGCTCCTTGGATTTACGCGTGGGGGTTACTGCACGCAGGCTCTACGAGCTGGAGATTCCGGCACGCACCGATAAAAAGCCGATCTCCCCGCGCCCCATCGAGGCAGAACCGCGGCACCTACGCTTTGGGGAATAGCTGCATTTACCTCCTTCATGGAAAATAAATTTCGCCACATTCGGGCGAAGATATAACGATAAGCCCAGCCAACGCTGTAGAATCTTCCGGCGTGTCACTTGCCAAAAATCGAAACCACCGAGCCGCGCGTGAAACTTCCGCCGCTGCGCACGAGCTGCCGCTAGCCAAGGGTCTCCTTGGCCTAGTAGCCACGTTCGTCGTAGCCGCACTGATCACGATTGCCGTGGGTTCGATTGGTTGGCCATTCTTCATCATCTTCGGCGCCGGTGCGCTGGCAGTCACCTACTTCGCCCGCCTGCGCAGCTTGTACCTCCTGGTTGTCAGCATTCCAGTTGTGTTTACGGTCGCTATTGTGTTGACCTCCTGGGTGCTGACTATTCAAGCCGCGCCAAAAGGCGCATCGCCGTTTTCGACCACGTCCCTGCTATCCGCAGCGTTCCCTTTCATCGAGCGTTTCCCCTGGTTGCTCATCGTATTTTTATTGTGCGCTACCCTTGCCGTGGTCCGTCTATGGCGACACAAGAACTTGGCTCGAACCCGCGACGCCAAGGCACAGGTTGCCCGTCGCGCAGAGCAAGAAACCAATGAGCGCACTACCAACGAGCGTCTTTCCGTTGCCGAGCTTATGGCTCGTGACCGCCGTTATCGTGATGCAGAAGGCTCGGGTGAAGCACTTCCCCAGAGTTCGCAGCGCCGCCGTACCCGTGCCCGCGAGTTGGACCGCGAGGTTCGTCGCCGCCGCCAGGCAGAAGAACGCGAGCAGCAAGCCCGAGAGCGCGTGGCTCAAGCACGCTCCTACCGCGAGGCGCGTGAGGCCCGCGAGCGGGGTACCACAGCTAGCTCCGCGGAGTACGACGATTCCGACTTCGCACCGCGCCGCCCCGACCCCGCACGCCGTGCTGGCGATATAGATGAATCCCGCGACGCCGAAACCACCGAGCCTAAGGCGTCCAAGGCAAAGCCAAAGTCCTCGTTCTTGGAAGACAATCTCTACGACGAAGACTAGTTCACCGCGCAAACCAGCTCGAATACTAGCTATCAATAAAGCACCCAGGGCAGCCATTTGCTGCTCTGAGTGCTTTTCTTTTTGTGGCTTAGGAGGGCATCCTTAAGCCTTCGGGGCCTGCGACGTGCGCGCCGGACGCAGCTCACGTGGCAGGGAGAACTGGATAGTCTCGGTGGAAGTAGTAACTTGCTCAACGTTGCTGTAACCACGCTCGTCGAGGAACTCGAGCACCTCGCGCACGAGCAGCTCAGGTACAGAAGCACCACAGGTAACACCGACGGTCTCGACGCCTTCGAGCCACGCCTCATCGATCTCGCGGGCGAAGTCGACGAGGTGGGAAGCCTTGGCTCCTGCCTCTAGCGCCACCTCAACTAGGCGCACGGAGTTCGAGGAATTCTTCGAGCCCACCACAATCATCAAATCGCACTTCGGAGCAATATTCTTCACCGACTCCTGGCGGTTCTGGGTGGCGTAGCAGATGTCGTCTGAAGGCGGATTCTCGAGGT
The DNA here is from genome assembly GCF_047459735.1 of Corynebacterium sp. c25Ua_89. Lineage (NCBI taxonomy): Bacteria > Bacillati > Actinomycetota > Actinomycetes > Mycobacteriales > Corynebacteriaceae > Corynebacterium > Corynebacterium sp. c25Ua_89. Next base: position 181,928 of record NZ_JASBOD010000001.1, on the reverse strand, counting down.
GCGGAAAGCGCTCGCGCAGCTTATTCACAATAGTGATGGTCTCATCCACCGAGAGGGTGGTCTGGGATAGCCAGATGAGCTTTTCATCTTGCAGGGACTCAGGCAGCTTGTCGACGCCCTCGATGCCATCGACCAAGTGGGTGACCTCAGGAGCCTCGCCGGCGGTGCCTTCGACCTCTTCGTGGCCTTCGTGGCCCACCAACAAGATGTGGTAGCCATCTCGCTGGAAACGGCGCGCCTCGTTATGCACCTTGGTCACCAGCGGGCAAGTTGCGTCAAGGGTCAACTGCTTGCGGCCTTCAGCCTCCTCACGCACCGCCGGGGCGATACCGTGTGCGGAAAAGACGAGGTGCGCACCCTCGGGCGCTTCGGATGCTTCCTCGACGAAGATGACGCCTCGCTCAGCTAGCGATTCCACGACGTAGCGGTTGTGAACAATCTGCTTACGCACATAAATCGGTGCGCCGTACTTCTCAAGTGCCTTTTCCACCGTCTCAACTGCGCGATCGACACCGGCACAATAACCGCGCGGTGCTGCCAGGAGAACGTTCTTGCCAGTCTCAGTCATGCTTTCCAGCGTATCTAAAACTGCTTTGAAACAGTAGATTGGGTCGCTTGGCAAAGGCAATAGGTGGCCTAATTCTGACGTGGACAGCAATGTGACTTCGCTCGGACGTTCTCTAGCACGCTGACCTTTAAATTTGCCCAAGCTGGCTGCCCCCGAAGACCACATGTCCGGGCTGGGCAATAGACTAAGTGGCAATCCACTGCTGCATAGAAAGGCTGCTTTGTGAATCAACCTGCAAACTCTGCGGAAACGCCCTGGCCCGTAGGCCAGGTCAATGACCAGGTCAAGGGCTGGATCGAGCGTCTCGGGTTCTTGTGGGTCGAAGGCCAATTAACCCAGATCAACGTCAAGCGCTCTTGGAAACTTTCCTACCTCACTTTGCGCGACGTCGAGCAGGAAAAGTCCGTGCAGCTAACGTGTCCTACTGACATGGTCTTGAAAATGCCCACGCCGTTAAAGGACGGTGACCGCGTGGTGGTCTACGGCAAGCCGGCCTTTTATGCCGGCCGCGGTTCCTTTTCTTTGTGGACCACTGAGATTCGCCACGTCGGCGTGGGTGATTTACTAGCACGCATTGAGATGCTGCGCCAACAGCTTGCTGCTGAAGGGCTCTTCGATCCTTCGCGCAAGTTGGCGCTGCCCTACCTACCTAACAAGGTAGGACTTATCACCGGCCGCGGCTCCGCTGCTGAACGTGACGTGCTAGCCGTGGCAAAGGACCGTTGGCCGGCAGTGCAATTCCGCGTCATTAATACCGCGGTGCAGGGAGCGAACACCGTTCCAGAGGTTATCAACGCGTTGGAAACCCTCGATGAGGATCCAGAAGTAGACGTCATCATCATCGCCCGTGGCGGCGGTTCTGTCGAAGACCTTCTTCCTTTCTCCGAAGAGGCTCTACAGCGCGCAGTTGCCAGCGCACGCACTCCGGTGGTCTCTGCTATTGGCCATGAGCCAGACAATCCAGTGCTCGACAATATTGCAGACCTCCGCGCCGCCACTCCTACTGACGCCGCAAAACGAGTAGTGCCATCAGTTGCTGAGGAATACGCATTGGTGGATGAAGCGCGTTCCCGCATGGCAGCAGCACTGCGTGGTTGGGTCGAAAGGGAAAGGCGCGGGTTGGAAAATATTCGTTCACGCCCCGTGCTTGCGGATCCAATGACGCCGATCAACGCACGCCGTGATGAACTTGAGCGCTCCCGCGCGTTGATGAAGCGCGAGGTCACCTACTTGCTCGAGCGAGAAAGAAACAAGGTCACTGCCCTGCGCGCACAGGTCTCAGCTCTCGGCCCGTCGGCCACCTTGGAACGTGGCTATGCCATCGTCCAAGTCGTACCGCGTGATGGCTCGGACCCAGAGGTTGTGACTTCCTACGAGCAATCACCACCCGGCTCGCAGTTGCGTATCCGCGTCGGTGATGGCTCGATTACCGCTGCGGCGATGGCTGCCAAACCGGCTGACTAACAAACTTCAGTAATCATTCAGCGCTAAAGCGCTTAAAAATATAGACCCGAAGCCAAAGACTTAACTAAAGGAGCAGACATGAACGAGACAATCGGTACCGGTACTCCCGGCCAGGACGCATTCCCGCCAGTAGAGGAACTTACTTACGAGCAGGCTCGCGATGAGCTCATTGAAACCGTCAAAATTCTTGAGCTCGGCCAGATGGGCCTCGACGAGTCGCTGAAGTACTGGGAGCGCGGTGAAGCGCTGGCAAAGGCCTGTGAGGCCCACCTTGACGGCGCTGCGCGTCGTGTCGAGAAGGCACTAGATAGTGCCGATAACTCTGAAGATGCCACAGACGAAGAAAACGCATCATCCAACAAAGGAGAGTATTAATGCAGATTTACGGCTACCCAGGTGAGCGCGTGGACTTCGTATCAAAGTCCGGCTCTGCCGGTTCCCTGCTCTTTGGCGATCCACGCCATCTTGCCGAGGAGTTTTTCGGCGCGCCGCATACGGCAAGCACGGATGAGATCTCCTATTACTCTGGCTCCATTGTGCTGTGCTTTAAAGAAGGCCGTCTCCGCGAGGTAAAAATCTACCCGCAGAACTCCAAGCGCGAACGAGTCGACGTCTACGTTGCTAAGCAGCGTCTGAGCGGCCTAGACGAAGAAACCCTCGCCCAAACGGTAGAAACCGCGGGCGAGGGTTTAAAGGTCGAGTTTGCAGACGGCCTTTGCTCAGCCACCTTCAGCTAAGGCTGCTGCGAGGTCGGTGCTGAAGCACCGTCCTTCTGCGCACCAGCCTCGGCTGCCCCGTCCTCATTCACGTGCAGAACCTGTGCCTTGGCGAATGCCTCGATGGTGGTCTCGTAATCCGCTTCAGAGGCGGAGCCGGACAATACCAGGCGGGAGTCGCCTAAATCTGTGATCCATAGTGGACGAACATTAGCGTCGTCGCTTTCTAGGATCTTGACCTTCTTGCCGGCAACCTCACGCTCGGATTCGTTGGCACGGTAGTTGGAGTCATAGCCCTTCTCCGCCTCTTCAATAGAAGCTTGGGTCTGCGTAGACTCCACATAGCCTTCATCAGCAGTCAGCCAGCTCACCACGGAGGCGTTCTCCCCCGCCACAGCCGAGCGACGCGCAGCAGTAGGCGCCCAGCCTTCGGGCATCTGTGGGTTACGGATTACTGCCCCCGTAGCGCGTGCTTCCATCTCCAGGAACGTCGTGGCATCGACATCCTGGACAGGCCCCTTCTTTGTCTCCGGGTTCACGCTACACAAGCCGGTAGCTCCCACGACGAGGAGCATGGCGATGACGGTCACGCCGAGAGACAAAATAATGTCCCGGGCGCCCTCAAAAATCTTGGGTTTCTCTTCTGCTGCCACGCGACCAGTATTCCACGTACCCAAGCGCACAACGAAAAGCCGGGGCGAACTCAAATTCTTGTGCTGCGAATTTTCTACTTCACTGCCCCCGGGATCGGGCAAAGCCCTCAATCGGGGGCACCAACCTGCCTAAAAATCCATTCAAAAGTGCAAGAATAGGAAACAGTGCCCTGGAAGGTTCCAGCGGCGAGACAGAAAATGAATGGAAGGCAGCCTAAACACATGTCCGAAAACACTTCTTACATGCCAGATCGCAACCTCGCTATGGAGCTGGTTCGCGTCACTGAGGCCGCAGCTTTGGCCTCCGGCCGCTGGGTAGGCCGTGGCAAGAAGAATGAGGGCGATGGCGCAGCTGTGGATGCAATGCGCAAGCTCATCAACTCCGTCGCAATGAACGGCGTTGTGGTCATCGGCGAGGGCGAAAAGGACGAAGCCCCGATGCTGTTCAACGGCGAAGAAGTGGGCACCGGCGAGGGCGCAGCAATGGACATCGCAGTTGACCCGGTCGACGGCACCCGCCTGATGGCGGAGGGCCGTCCGAACGCTATTTCCGTCATCGCTGCCGCAGAGCGTGGCACCATGTATGACCCGTCCGCCGTCTTCTACATGAACAAGATTGCTGTCGGCCCAGCTGGCGTCGGCGCAATCGACATCAACCAGTCCGTTGAGTGGAACATCAACTCCGTCGCTAAGAAGCTCGGCATCAAGGCTGCCGACCTCACCGTCGTTGTGCTGGACCGCCCGCGCCACCAAGACCTTATCGATCAGATCCGCGCTGCCGGCGCAAAGGTTCGTCTCATCATGGACGGCGACGTCGCAGGCGCAATCGCTACCTGCCAAGATTCCAACTCCATCGACATGATGATGGGCATCGGCGGCACCCCTGAGGGCATCATCACCGCTTGCGCTATGAAGTGCATGGGCGGCGAAATCCAGGGCAAGCTATGGCCGAAGGACGAGGAAGAAGCCGAAAAGGCTCGCCAGGCTGGCCACGACTTGGACCGCGTTCTGAGCACCGACGAACTGGTTTCCTCCGATAACTGCTACTTCGCTGCTACCGGCGTTACCAACGGTGACATGCTGCGCGGTGTTTCCTACCGTGCAAACGGCGCCACTACCCGTTCCCTGGTTATGCGCTCCAAGTCCGGCACCATCCGCTACATCGATTCCGTACACAAGCTGGCCAAGCTTCAGGAGTACTCCGTTATTGATTACTCCAACGCAGCGGATGCCTAAAGGTTTTTAAAGCCCCCTTTTGCATTTGGTGCACGCCCTTTTCAGCATGGACGTGCACCTTGCACATTCACACGCTTTTTAGTCCATACTGGTTTTACGAGGCGTGACTTCCAGCACCATTATGGTGCCGGTTGATACAAATCTTATTACTGCGTTTACTGCCGGAAGGGACACGTTAGTCCGACTCCCTCCCGACACAATCGCTAAATGAACATCTTTATTCAACACATAATTTTGAGGTGGATTTCATGACTGAGTACCGCATTGAACACGACACCATGGGTGAAGTGAAGGTTCCTGTTGATGCTCTGTGGCGCGCACAGACCCAGCGTGCTGTAGAAAACTTTCCGATTTCCGGCCGCGGGCTTGAGGCCGCTCAGATTCGCGCTTTGGGCCTGCTGAAGGCAGCTTGCGCACAGGTCAACAAGGATTCCGGCACGCTCGATGCGGACAAGGCTGACGCAATCATCGCTGCAGCGAAGGAAATCGCTGAGGGCAAGCACAACGATGCTTTCCCAATCGACGTCTTCCAGACCGGCTCTGGCACCTCCTCCAACATGAACACCAACGAGGTCATCGCCTCGATCGCCCACAACAACGGCGTAGAGATTCACCCCAATGACCACGTGAACATGGGCCAGTCCTCCAACGACACCTTCCCTACCGCAACCCACGTTGCGGCCACCGAGGCAGCTGTCAACGACCTCATCCCAGGCCTGAAGGTACTGCACGAGTCCCTGAGCGCCAAGGCCAAGGAATTCGCGGACGTCGTTAAGTCCGGCCGCACCCACCTGATGGACGCAACCCCGATCACCCTGGGCCAAGAGTTCGGTGGCTACGCACGCCAGATCGAGCTCGGTATCGAGCGCATCGAGGCCACCCTTCCACGCCTGGGCGAGCTGGCTATCGGCGGCACCGCAACCGGCACCGGCCTGAACACCTCCGCTGACTTCGGCGCAAAGGTCACCGAAGAGCTCAAGAAGCTCACCGGCGTTGAGCAGCTCAAGGAAGCAGAGAACCACTTCGAGGCTCAGGCGGCGCGCGACGGACTCGTTGAGTTCTCCGGCGCAATGCGCACCGTTGCGGTATCCCTGAACAAGATTGCCAACGATATCCGCATGATGGGCTCCGGCCCACTGACCGGCCTGGCAGAAATCCACCTGAAGGATCTGCAGCCGGGTTCCTCCATCATGCCGGGCAAGGTTAACCCAGTTCTGTGCGAGGCAGCCACCATGGTTTCCGCACAGGTCATCGGCAACGACGCTGCCGTTGCATTCGGCGGCGCCAACGGCCACTTCGAGCTGAACGTGTTCATCCCGGTCATGGCACGCAACGTCCTTGAGTCCGCTCGCTTGCTGGCTAACGTCTCCCGCGTCTTCGCTGAGAAGTGCGTCGACGGCATCGAGGCTAACGAGGAGCGCATGAAGAAGTTCGCTGAGTCCTCTACCTCCATCGTTACCCCGCTGAACTCCAAGATCGGCTACGAGAATGCAGCGAAGGCTGCTAAGCACGCACTGCACGAGAAGATCACCGTCCGCGAGGCCGTCATTGACCTGGGCTTCGTCGACGGCGAGAACCTCACCGAGGAAGAGCTGGATGAGCGCCTCAACGTCTTGTCCATGACCAACCGCGAGCGTGACAGCTTCTAAGCTTTCCACCTAACGGTACTTTCAAGCAGTACTTTTTAGCCTCCCACTGCCTTGCCGCTCGGGTACCCACCCGAGTGCATGACAGTGGGAGGCTTTTTGCTACCCCAAAAGCATTTGTGACCAAGCGCACTGAAGGTATGTCAGGGACTCAAAAATCACGAAGTTTGCACTTGGTGCAAACTTGCACCGGGTGTAATGTTACACAGCGTGCAAGAAGAAATGTCACTACGCGAGCAGAAGCGACTCAAGACGCGACTGCGTATCGAAGACGCCGCCACTTCCCTGGTGGATAAGCGAGGCTTCGCCGCAGTCACCATTGAGGAGATCTGCGAAAAAGCGGGGATTTCAAGGCGCACATTCTTTAACTACTTCGATTCCAAAGACTCCGCAGTCTTGGGCGCCCCTAGCGCACTATTTTCCCAAGACCAACGAGCATATTTCCTTGACACTCCAACTGAAAACCTCCTGCGTTTGACCGTGGAACTCGTCATTTCCCATTTGGACGGGCACCACGCCGAAAAGACAATTGCAGCAAGGCGGCGCCGCATAGCAAGCGACCCAGATGCTGCCGCGGCGTCGTTTAGCCGCAAACGCGCCAAGTCAACCGAGATTGCAGAACTCATCACGCTTCGCCTCAAGCAAGAACCGCAGCTACAGCTCATGCCAGAAGTTGCGCCAGAGACAGAAGCATTACTCATCGGAGCCACCGTTAGAGAAGCGCTTTGGATTGCCACCGCTTCCCCCGAAATCAGCTGCGAACAACCATTTGAGCAAAGGTTCAATGATGCACTCGCACTCGTTATCACTTTCACGAAAGGACTGAAATGGTAGATACCGCCAAGTCGCCGACTAACAACGTCGGCGAGGCGCAGCCAGCACAAGCTGGCGGAAACGAAAAGAAAGAAAACAACGTAGCTCTCGTTTTCTCCGCCCTCGTTCTCACCATGTTGATGAGCTCCTTGGGCCAAATGATTTTCTCTTCGGCCCTGCCTACTATCGTGGGCGAGCTCGGCGGCGTCGACCACATGAGCTGGGTTATCTCCGCTTTCTTGGTCACCATGACCATCGCTATGCCAATCTCTGGCAAACTGGGCGACATGATGGGCCGCAAGTGGCTCTACATCGGCGGCATCGCAGTCTTCGTCGTCGGCTCTGCCATCGGTGGCTTCGCAAATGACATGAACTGGCTCATTTTGGGCCGCGCTGTCCAAGGCTTCGGCGCTGGCTTCATGATGATTTCCTCCCAGTCCATCATCGCGGAGGTCACCACTGCTCGTGAGCGCGGCAAGTTCATGGGCATCATGGGCGGCGTCTTCGGCCTTTCTTCCGTTCTCGGCCCAGTCCTCGGCGGCTGGTTCACCGACGGCCCGGGCTGGCGCTGGGGTCTGTGGATTAATATTCCACTTGGTATGCTCGCCATTACCGTGTGCACCATCGTGCTGCACCTGCGCGTTGGCGATACTGACCTGCGTAAGTTCGACGCTCTTGGCGCTACTTTCATCGCTATCACCACCGCTTCCCTCATCCTCATGACTACTTGGGGCGGCACGCAGTACGAGTGGTCTGACCCAATCATCATTGGCTTGGGCATCACCGTTGTCGTCGGCGCTATTATCACCGTGATCGTCGAGTCGAAGGCCAAGGAGCCGCTGATTCCGGTTCACCTTTTTAAGAACCGCAACATGGTTCTGACCACCGCAGCCGGTACTGTCCTCGGTCTGGCAATGTTCGGTGTGCTTGGCTACATGCCAACCTACCTGCAGATGGTTCATACCTTGACCCCAACCAAGGCGGGCCTCATGATGATTCCGATGATGGTAGGCCTCATCGGCACCTCGACTGCCGTTGGCTTCATCATCGCCCGCACGGGCCACTACAAGATTTACCCAATCATCGGCCTTATCATCACCGCCGGTGCTTTGTTCTGGATGTCCAAGCTGACCGTGGATACGACCCTGGTTCAGCTCGGTGCTGAGTTCTTCCTCTTCGGCGTGGGCCTGGGTTTTGTGCAGCAGGTTCTGGTTCTCATCGTGCAAAACTCCTTCCCTATCGCGCTGGTCGGTACCGCAACGGCTGCCAACAACTTCTTCCGCCAGATTGGTTCCGCAGTGGGAGCTTCCCTCGTTGGTTCCCTGTTCATCCACAACATGAAGGATGAGATGGCAGCCAACATGCCAGCTGCAATCAAGGCCATGGGCCCTGAGGGCGCGCAGTACGCTGAGCAGTTCGCTTCCGCAACGGGCGGTTCTTCCCGCCTGACCCCGAACATGGTTGCGCACCTTCCGGATGCAATTCAGTCCGTCATCCTCAACGCCTACAACGATGGCCTGACTCCGGTCATCTTGCTCATGGTTCCTATGGCCATCGTTGCCCTTCTTTTGGTTCTTCCCGTCACGGAAGAGCACCTTAAGGAAGAGATCTCTTAAATATCACTCACCAGACAAGAATCGAAGGCTACTAGTGAGGAGCTCTGTGAGCTCCGGTTCCGCATTGCGCTAAACGACGCCACCATAGAGAACAACCTTGGCTATCCCTCAAGGCTCCATCATCAATGATACCGGCGGCAACTGTCTGCATAGAAAATTCCCGGTCTGAAATAGGAAGCGATTTCAGACCGGGAGTTCTCTTATATTTTCAGCAATTGCGCCAACCTCAACGCCGCGACATTGACGAGGTCATGATACTCAATCAAGCTACGCGAATAGGACGAACAGCGCTCTGCCTAGCCGATAATGCCCACCTGGCGCAGTACCTGAGCACCTACGCCGAACAGCGCCAAAATCGCGGCGATAATACCGACAATCATTCCGACCTGGGAACCCGTACTCGAAGATTGACCATCTGTGGAAGGGTTTTGGACTGGCGCCGAAACTTTCTTTACCAACACGTCTTTAGCCAAACTTTGTGCCGGCGTACCAAGTTTTTCGTTGTTCAGCGTGAGGCCGGCAAAGCGCACCTGTGCCTTACCCGGAGCAAGGGCCTCATAGGAGCCGTTGCTTTCCACATTCAACACCGTCGGATTGGAAGTTCCGTAGGAACCCGGCAACGCAATGACGCCCGAGTTATCGTTCAGGACTGCCTGAAACTGTCCAGTATCCCCCACGCTGGTTCCGCCGCGGCTAGACAACCGAGCTTGCGCCAAAGCGGACTCAGGGAAAGTAACAGGAATTGCGTGCCGACCATCATTAATTGGTGCTGGTTGTGCTGGGCTATCTTTTCGCGCTAGCAATTGGGCAGTAGATTCGCCTGCCTGTGCCTGCGAAAAAGCACGGTTTGCGGGATCCAACATGTTCTGAAGATGACCGAACTCGCCGGTGCGGGAACGCAGGTTTGGCCACTCTTTTTCAAAGCCCGCGATGGCTTCCGTCATCGCATTATGCGCCAAGTTCTCAGCACTGAACTTGTCCTGATCAACGGTCCAGCAATCTGTGCCATCGGGACGGACGTGCTCGAATTTGTAGTTTGCTTCCACGGCACGCTGAAGGGCGATGTGTTCCAAGGCCGGATCCCAGTCGATTGCGTTTTGATAAGCGCTACGGGTATTCAACCCCTCGAACCTTGCGGCATCTTGGAGTCGCATGATGTGTCTGGAGTAATCTTTTAGGCTGAAGAAATTGATCGTTGGATTTTCATCCCACGCCCTACCACGAAGGTCGCGAATCTGCGCAACAACGGTGTTGATTTCGGAGCGCATGGTGACGTCACCGTAGTAATACCCCAGCAGACCTGGGTTCAGGTTAACGTCCAGCGTGGTGATGTTCTGGGAGCCGGAAGCTTCCAGAGTGGTCTTGAGGGATGCGGCATCGCCGAAAGCTGCTGGCACTGGAGACAATGCCACGCTAGCCGCGGTCATGAGAGCAATGATGCAGGAACGGGTTTTCATAAAGATCTCCTACGAGAGAAAGTAGAACATCCTAATGTTAAACCCGTTCCCGCATTTTAGTGGCTTTTTTGCGGGTACATTCCCCGCCGCCGAGTTTGTCTAGCTCTATTGCCTAGCTAAAAGTCCTAGCTCTTGTTGCCTCGCGCCCGCTCATCGGGCTTCGGAAGCAGTAGCTCGTAGACGTCGGTGTCGCGCCACTGACCAGCCATCTCGCCGTAGGTCATCTTCGCCATGTGGGAGTAGGTACCGACCTTGACGAAGCCGCGAGACTTATGCAGGCCTGCGGAACCCTGGTTTTCTGGGAAGATCCACGCGTGGATTGCCCATTTGTGGAGGTCCTTGCAGGTTTCGATGAGCTTATCGAGCAGGGCACCGGCGATGCCACGGCCTTGAGCCTCCGCGCTGATGTAGATGGAATCTTCCACCACACCATGGAAGACTGAGCGGGAGGAAATCTGCGCTGCAGAAACCCAGCCCAATACCTTGGAATCATCGTCTTCCTCAACCGCAACGAAGACCGAGGACATGATCTTTGCACGGGTAAACTGCTCCAGCGTCAAAGAACGCGTTTCATACGTGGCGTGACCGGTGTTTAGGCCGTCTTCATAAATTGTCCGCATCTGGGGATAGTCGGCCGTGACAAAAGGTCGAATCTTAAAGTTCTTCGCGGGTTTGTTTTCTGCCATGTGATTCATTATTACAAGACAACAACCTGTACGGCTATATAAACCGGAAGAAGTTAGCTAGCCGCGATCGAGGAAGACGGTTTAACCTTAAGCCTCGCTTTCGAGTAAGTCCGTGACAAGCTCGGCGATTGCGGAACGCTCTGAGCGCTGGAGGGTCACGTGTGCAAATAGCTCATGCCCTTTGAGCTTTTCAATGACAGCCTGCACACCGTCATGGCGGCCCACGCGCAGATTGTCACGCTGGGCGACGTCGTGCGTCAACACCACGCGCGAGCCCTTGCCCAACCGAGACAGGACGGTGAGCAAGACGTTGCGCTCAAGCGACTGCGCTTCATCGACGATGACGAAGGAATCATGCAAGCTCCGACCACGGATGTGGGTCAGTGGCAGAACCTCAAGGAGGCCGCGGTCATGGACTTCCTCCATGACGTTGTCAGAGACAAGGCCTTCGAGGGTATCGAAGACGGCCTGGGCCCACGGATTCATCTTCTCGGACTCGCTACCTGGAAGGTATCCCAGCGACTGCCCACCCACTGCATACATAGGGCGGAAAACCACGATGCGGCGGTGCTCACCGCGCTCCAGGACCGCTTCAAGGCCCGCGCACAGCGCCAGCGCAGACTTACCAGTGCCGGCACGGCCGCCCAGAGACATGATGCCCACGGAGGGATCTGACAAAAGGTCAAGTGCCACGCGCTGCTCCGCGGAGCGGCCCTGCAGTCCAAACGCGTTGACGTCACCGCGTACGAGCTGGATGGTGCCCTCCGCCGTCATGCGGCCAAGCGCGGACTGCCCTGCCGCGTCCAGCTTGATGCCGCAGTGAACTGGAAGCTCTTCGATAGCAGTGCCATCTTCAGTCAGTACGCCGTCTACCATGACTTCCCCATCACGGTAGAGAGCATCGATGACTTCAGCAGAAGTATGAACCACAGCCATGCCGGTATAACCGGTAAGAACTACGTCCTGCGCGTGATACTCGTCGGCTTGCAAGCCAACTGCACCAGCCTTGACACGCAGTGGGACATCCTTTGTCACAAGCACGGTGTCTTTGCCCTCGTGCGCCAGGTTGAGTGCGCAAGCGAGAATGCGGTGGTCACCTTCGGGCCCCCGGAAGGAAGATGGCAGCAAAGACTGATCCTGATGATTTAGCTCAACGCGTAAGGTTCCGCCCTCAACGTTGACCGGAACTGCCTGGTCTAGACCGTCGTATGCACCACGCAGGTCCTCCAAAAAGCGAAGAGCTTGGCGGGCGAACCAGCCAAGCTCAGGGTGATGACGTTTTCCTTCCAATTCGGAGATGACGACGATGGGAAGGATGACCTCGTGCTCTGCGAACTTGCGCAGGGCCCATGGGTCAGAAAGGAGGACGGAGGTATCAATAACGTAGGTCTTGGTGGCCACTGCACTGGGGCTCATAGGCTCGGTCAGAACAGAAGGATTGGACATGATTGCGGGGTTCTCCCTTTAGATCGTGTTGCTTGATCTCTTCCCAAGCTAAGCGCCAAAGGTTGAAATTACATGGGTGAAAGATGAACATTGCGAAAACGCAAGGTTCATACCAGCCAAAAGCTCGTGAATTGGTACTGCAACCATGAGGACCACCAGTGATCACAAAAGCCGGCTAGGTAGAAACCTAGCCGGCTTTATTAAATTAGCGAGATTTACTCAACGGTAGCCTCGTACTTACCGGACTCACCCTTCATCCACTTGATGGTGCCGTTGGTGAACTCCTGAACCCAGCCGTTACCTTCAGCCTGCTCTGGAGCGGTAGGCAGGCCAACCTTGTTTGCCAGGCCGCCCTCGCTCTTCCAGGTCTCAGCGATCTTGCCGATGATTGGTTGTGCGCCGGACTCCTCGTTGAAGGCAATCAGCTTGTCCTCAGCGAAGGTAGCCAGGGAACCATTCTCGGAGTTTTCTACATCCTGAACGTCGCCCCACTCAGCGGACTTCTCATCGATTGCGGAAGCCAGAGCGGCCGGAACCTCAACCTCGCCAGCCGGGGTGTTGATCTTCTTCATCTCACCGGAAGCTGCGCCGTCCTTGGAATCATCGGAGCTCATCTTGTCGGAAGCATCAGCGGAAGTATCGCCGGCCTTGTCCTTGGCATCGTTGGCAGCGTCGCCAGCCTTGTCGGTAGCCTCGCCAGCCTTATCCTTGGCGTCATTAGCTGCGTCGCCGGCCTTGTCGGTTGCCTGGCTTGCTGCGTCCTTTGCGGCATCGCCAGCCTTGTTTGCTGCATCCTCAGCGTCGGAGCAAGCAACAACTGCCAGGGATAGGGAAGCTGCGGTCAGGCCAGCGGCGAGACGACGGGAAATCTTGTTCATGATTAGTAATCCTTTTCTAAAAATGTCAATTGCTTCTGCTGCTTCTGCCTTGCGGCAACTCAATCAACGCTATACACGGATCACTCACAGCAGCCACCCAGTTTTCAACAATTTAGGCGGAAAATATCCTTATTTGCGTCGTTTTCCCCGCTGAGAGGATTTCTTACTTTTTGGTAACGGTTTGGTTTTTCGGCCTTGATCAGCCCGCTTGTTACCGGACCGTGACCTAGAACTTGTCGTTTTCTGGGCACTTTGCTGGCCTTTTCCTTGGCCACCTTGGCCCTTGGCCGCGGCTTCCCGGCGCGCTTGCTTCGCCTTAGTTTTCTCGCGGGCGCTAAGCTTCACGGCAGTACCGCGGGAGGAGTTTTTGGTTCGTCCTTTAGCTACCCCGACGAATGCTTGGATGTCCTCGCCGTCGCGGTCCTTACGCCAGACCAAAGCAATGGCAGTGCGCGCCACTGTCGGATCGTTGAACGCCAAAGGCACTACTTGCTTTTTGCTGAGCACCTTCAGCAATGGGCGCGGGGCAATGACAATACCGACGTTGGCGCCCACCACCTGAAGACCTGTACGCACTGCTTCGACGTCGACCTTGGCGTCGTCGCCAATGCGGTAGTTCAGATGCTCCTCAGAAACGTCGAAGGGCTCAATCTCTTCGCCTACTTCCGCATAAACAGAATCCTTGGGAACAGCAATTCCCGGGGCTTCTTCATATAGACGCACTAGATGGAAGGAATCATCGATGCGCGGATCCGCGCCCTCTGCGGGGATTCGGGTCAAGGCAAGATCGGCTTCGCCTCCTAGCAAAGATGCAAAAGCATCATCAGCGTCTAAAGTGACTAGCTCCCCATAATCCGGGTTGGAGCGGTATCGTTCAAACCATTTTCCTGGTTCGGTGCCCGTGGCAAAAACTAGTCGCAGCATGCAGCCAATAGTACTGTCTTGCTTGCTCAGTACTAGTTCCTGCACTTTATGGGCAGTGACACCTACCCTGCCGTGCTGCTACCGTAGGGAGAGTGAATGAGATGAATAAACAGCCTTCTGGCACCGCGATGCGTGCGCAAACCGCAGCGAAGAAGCTCGGCATCTACTTGCCCGCTACCCCGGAGGAATTCCAGAACTCCGCTGTCAGCCATGCAGAGCTACGCGAGCTGCAAGACAACCCACCACAGTGGTTGGTCGACCTGCGCCTGAACGGCCCACACCCACGCCCCGTCGTGGCACAGAAGCTCGGTATCTCCGTTACTTCTCTAAAAAAGAACGAATTTGACCGCCCGATGACCACTCCAGAGATCAAGGAACTCTTGGCAGAAATGCCGGAGTGGCTGTCTGCTGCGCGCAAGGCACATGCCGAAAACCGTGACGGCAATGGGCAGCCTGCTTCTGAAGACTCTCCTGCTAACGAGTCTTAAATCTTAAGGCCCTAGCGCCAACGCAGAACCAAGGGCTAAGAAAATCTAGGAATAGTCTTCTGCCAGTGGCACGGCGGACTGCCACAACTGTTCGTTGAGCTCCGCAGCGCTTTGACTTTGTTTGCCCAATGCTGGGTGCTCTGCTCCGGCAAGCGTTTCACCGCCGATGAGCCACTTCGTTACCGGCGTCCAACCATGCAGTGCACTGGCACACCAGGCTGGCAGCTGAGAAGCTTCCTCCACTGAAAGTTCCACTCGGCGCGGTTGATCAATAAGCCCCGCCTCGACGGTGGCGCGCACGGTGGTCGAGAGCAGAACTGAACCATGTGGGCCCATCACGAGACCCTTCTCATCTTTGAACACGATTGCCGCATTTGCGGCCTCATGGACAACCCCACGGGCCGAATGCAAAACCGCATCATCCGCACCATGGTCGCGAGCCTTTTGTCTTAGCTCCGCGAGCTTAGGCAAATCCGGGCCTTTAAGCAATGGATGCTCCCGCGGATCCACAGTCTCTGGAACCCACAACGTCGAGTGGGTGCGCAGGGCTGGGGCTAGACGCCATTCCACAGCATTTTCTGTAATTCGCGGAAACCATTGCCCCTCCTGCGGGATTTCGCCGAGTACTGGATAACCATCGCCGAAACGTTTGCGGTGGAGGTCGGGGCGGATAGCGCGCCCTTCACGGACCAGAAAAGAATCCACCAGGCAGCAATCAACGTGATTCATCTAAGGTCTCCGAGCTTTCAGCATGTGGTTCCTTCCGCGCGTGAAGATCGCTTGGAGTCATGCCCAATTGATTAAACAGCGGGCGCGCTTTGACCATGGTTTCTTCCCACTCCGCGGAAGGCTCGCTTACAGCCAGCACTGCCCCGCCCACACCGTAATAAGCGCCGCGTTCGTTGCTGACCACTGAGCGAATCACCATGGAAAAATCCGCCGTACCGGTCAGCGAAAGGTAGCCAAAGGCGCCAGAGTAGACGCCGCGCCAGCTGTCCTCAAGCTCGTCAATTATCTGCATCGTGCGTTCTTTAGGCGCGCCGGTCATGGAACCGCCGGGAAACGCGGCCTCAATCGCATCTATGGGGCTAGACTGCTGCTTCAGGCGCCCGGTTACCTCACACATGAGTTGATGCACCGTGGAATAAGAGTGCACCTGAAAACCATGAGGCACTCGCACATCGTCGCAGGCGCGGGCTATGTCGTGGCGGACCATGTCCACCACCATGAGCAGTTCCGACGTGGTCTTTTCGCCCCGGAGACTGCGCGCATTCGCCGCATCTATTTCTGGGTCCGTATCGCGCGGGCTCGTTCCTTTAATTGGCGTCGAGGAAACGTTTCGCCATGCGTCAATGCTTAAGAATTGCTCCGGCGACGTCGATAGCAGCGCGTTGCCGGCAAACCCCAGGAAGCCGGTGCGCTTGCTCGGATTAGCCGCGCGCAGTTGGAGGAAGGTCGCCAAGGGATTTGGCACAGGTTCCAACTCAATGCGATTGGTCAGACACACCTCATAGGACTCGCCGCGCACCATATAGTCCTGAGCGGCAGCGATACGATCTAGATATTCTTGTTCGCCGTGGACCAGCCGGCCGGAGCTTTGCCACGGAGCTTGCGGTGCTGAATCCATGGCGAGCTTAAGCTGCCACTTACAGTCGTCGGCGAAGCTTAAGAGGTGAGTTCTGCGCTGTTCATGGTCCACCACTATCGCCCGGTCGCAGAAAATAAACTCTGCGTCTGGCCCCGGTGGCCTATGTCTTTGGGACTGGGCGAAGCGCTGCTTTTCGACGCCGACTTCATAGCCGAGGTAGCCCACCCACCCTAGGGCGAAGTCGCAACCGGGAATCGGAGCTCCAACGCGCGCGGGGAGAACGTGGCGTTCATACTCGCGTTTAGCCACTTCGAAGAAGTCTTTGCCCGGCTGGCAGTTATAGCGAAGATGCCGGGACCTGTGACCAGAGTCATCGCCAAGAATGCTAAAGCGGCCTAAGTCGAGCCAAAAGGCGTTTCCGGTCAGCGCACGAGCTGCATCTTCGAGTGAGACTTCTTTCTCCACAGTGCGTACGCAGAAATACTGCTGTGCGTAATAGCGTCTGGCAAGGCCGAGGAAATTCTCGATGAGCTGCGGGCCGGAATCGGTAAGCAGTGACTCCGGGTGGAATTGCACGCCCCACTGGGGTTTTGTCCGGTGCGCGATGGCCATTGTGAGCGTCGTGCCAAAAGTGTCGGCGCAGGTGGCGGTCACATCGAAGCATTCAGGAACACGGTGGGCTACCAGCGAGTGGTAACGCACCACGCGATGTGGGCTGGCAAGGGCTTCGAAGAGCCCAGAGCCATCGTGGTCTACTTCGGTAACAATACCGTGTGCCGGGGCGGAAGCCAGGCCCACTTCCCCACCTTCAAGGTGCACCATAGCTTGCATGCCAAGGCACACGCCGAGGATTGGGCCGGTGAATTCACGCAGCACATTGGCACTAATTCCCAAGTCGGCTGGATTGGCCGGGCTACCAGGCCCGGGCGAGATGATAGCGGCGTCGTAAAGCGCCAGATCAATGCGAGCCCACGGGATGTCATTCGGGACAACCGTGGGCTCACACCCGGTTACCCGCCGAACGTAGTCCACGAGATTGAAGGTAAAAGAATCGTGGTTATCTACGATCAGCAGGTTCATAACCGGAATTTTATAGGCGGCAGATGCGCGGGGTAGCGCTTGGCTGCCTTAGACCATCTTCCAATCCTCAAGACCGTCGTAGAGCGGGTACTGCTCAGCGATCTTGGAAACGCGACCGCGCAGGGACTCAACATCAGCGTTCTTGCCCTGTGCGAGTGCGGTACCGATGATGTCAGCGACCTCCTCGAAGGCTGCTGCATCGAGACCGCGGGTGGCCAGCGCAGGGGTTCCGATACGCAGGCCGGAGGTGACCATCGGTGGGCGTGGATCGTTCGGCACAGCGTTGCGGTTGACAGTGATGCCAACCTCGTGCAGCAGATCCTCAGCCTGCTGGCCATCGAGCTCAGAGTTGCGCAGATCTGCCAGAACCAGGTGGACATCGGTGCCGCCGGTCAGCACGTCAACGCCGGCTGACTTGGCATCGGATGCGGCCAGGCGCTCAGCAAGGATGCGTGCGCCCTCGAGGGTGCGCTCCTGACGGTTCTTGAACTCCTCCGAAGCTGCAATCTTCAAAGCGATTGCCTTTGCAGCGATGACGTGCATCAGAGGGCCGCCCTGCTGACCTGGGAAGACGCTGGAGTTGAGCTTCTTAGCGTAGTCCTGCTTCGCCAGGATGAGGCCGGAGCGTGGGCCGCCCAGGGTCTTGTGAACCGTGGTGGAAACGACGTCAGCGTGCGGTACTGGAGAAGGATGCAGACCAGCAGCAACCAGACCTGCAAAGTGAGCCATATCGACCCACAGCTTTGCGCCGACCTCGTCCGCGATGGAGCGGAAAGCAGCGAAGTCGAGAGTACGTGGGTACGCGGACCAACCGGCGATGATGACCTTCGGCTGCTCCTTGATAGCCTGCTCACGCAGCTTATCCATGTCGATACGCATGGTCTCCGGGTCGACCTCGTAGGCCGCGACGTCGTAAAGCTTGCCGGAGAAGTTCAGCTTCATGCCGTGGGTGAGGTGGCCGCCGTGCGCCAGGGACAGTCCCAGAATTTTGTCGCCCGGCTCGGCGAGGCTGGACAGTACCGCAGCGTTAGCCTGAGCGCCGGAGTGTGGCTGCACGTTGGCGAAGTCAGCACCGAAGAGGCTCTTGGCACGCTCACGTGCCAGATCTTCGATGACATCAACGTGCTCGCAGCCACCGTAGTAACGGCGGCCCGGGTAGCCCTCTGCGTACTTGTTGGTCAGAACGGAGCCCTGCGCCTGCAGAACGGCACGCGGAACAAAGTTCTCAGAGGCGATCATCTCGAGAGTCTCGCGCTGACGGGCGATTTCGCCGTTGATGGCGTTAAATACGTCCGGATCCAGCTCGCGCATCTCCTGATAGCGCACGTCTGCGGAATTATTGGCAGTCATGGAAGCGTTGATTCCCTTCTCGGTTGCTTAACTGGTCGTTTCAAACCTGCCCTACATATTAACTGCCACGCCCCCACGCGGGGGACGAAAGTACCATTTCATCCCCCAAGGTTTTCGCCAGGAAGAAATAAGGTGCGACAATGTGGCCATGGCGCGCGCAACCGATTCCAGTCCATACCTTGACTTCGACCGTGAAACCTGGCGCCAAAGGCGCTTGTCGATGCCCCAGGTTCTCACCGCTGCAGAAGTCGAGGCGCTTCGTGGTATCGGTGATCGCATCGACCTAGACGAGGTCGCTGACGTTTACTTGCCATTATCGCGTCTTATCCATCTGCAGGTAGCAGCCCGCCAAGAGCTCACGGCTGCTACGGAGGAATTCCTGGGAAACAGCGCAAACCACGTGCCCTTCGTCATCGGTGTCGCAGGCTCCGTTGCGGTAGGTAAGTCCACCACTGCCCGCGTTCTACAGCTGCTTCTGCAGCGCTGGGAGACCCACCCAAAAGTAGATCTAGTGACCACTGACGGATTCTTGTATCCGGCAAAGGTGCTCCATGAGCGCGGATTGATGCAGCGCAAAGGTTTTCCGGAATCCTACGACCGGCGCAAACTCATGCGTTTTGTCACCGACGTGAAATCAGGCAAAGCGGAAGTCAAAGCGCCGGTCTATTCGCATATTTCCTACGACATCCTGCCTGACGAGCATCAGGTGGTGCAAAGGCCCGACATCCTTATCCTAGAGGGCCTCAACGTCCTCCAGACTGGGCCTACCCTAATGGTCTCTGACCTTTTCGACTTCTCGGTCTACGTCGATGCGCGCGTCGATGACATTGAGCATTGGTACATCGAGCGCTTCCTGCAACTGCGGCATACCGCTTTCCGTGAGCCGGGCGCGCACTTTGCTGCCTATGCAGAGATGAACGATACGGAGGCCCGCGCGCAGGCTCGCGAGATTTGGCAGTCCATCAACCTGCCCAACTTGGTGGAAAACATTTTGCCCACCAAGCCGCGCGCTTCCCTGGTTTTGCGCAAGGGTTCCCACCACTTGGTGGAAAAGGTACGCATGCGCAAGCTCTAGTAAACGGGGGTTTCTAGGCGCGCAGATGAGGCCCTATTTGCCGAAGCGACGCGAACGCTGGGAGTAATCCCGCAGCGCGCGCAGGAAATCCACGCGGCGGAAAGCCGGCCAATAGGTATCGGTGAACCAGATTTCGGAATACGCCGCCTGCCACAGCAAGAAGCCGGAAAGGCGCTGCTCACCAGAGGTACGGATGACAAGATCTGGGTCCGGAAGGCCCTTGGTATACAGGTGGCTCGTGATGGCCTCGGCGGTAACATTGCCCGCGATTTCCTCCGCACTATGGCCTTTCCCGGCCTCGTCACGGATAAGGTTTTGCACCGCGTCGACGATTTCCTGACGCCCGCCATAGCCGACGGCGATGTTAACGATGACGCCCTTATTACCCTCAGTTGCCTGCGCTGCTAGGCGCATGCGCTCGGTGACCTTAGCCGGTAGGAGATCCAGATGGCCCACCAAGCGAATCTGACAGTCCAAGTCGCCCTTGGAAAGATGGGTGACAACGTCCGAGATGATGTCGAAGAGAAGCTGCACCTCTTGGGTGCTGCGCTTCAAGTTCTCCGTGGACAAAAGATAAATGGTGACGACCTCAATATCGGTGTCTTTGCACCATGAGATCATCTCGCTGATCTTCTTCGCACCTTGGCGGTGACCGTGGCTGATATCAGTGAATCCAGCCTCCCGCGCCCAGCGGCGGTTTCCGTCTGCCATGATGGCAACGTGCCGGGGCTGCGGGGTTCCCTTGATAGCGCGCGTCAGGCGAGCCTCATACAGGGGATAAAGCAACTGGCTGAGGAAGTTCACGGTTAGTCCTTAAAACACAATCCAAGACGAGGGACAGGCCGCAATTGACCTACAAGAAGGAGCGCTTGCTCTGGTCGAAGATGCCCGCTTCCTTCATCGCGGCGTCGACAGCCTGGTCATCGAAAGGGTCGATGCCGTGGTCTTGGGCGAACATGGTGCGACGACGAAAGCGCGAGTAACGACGGTGGAAATTCCACCCCGCAAACAAGACGGCTGCACCCATCAACGCCAAGATGAGAAGGCCAATTGGCGAGGCCTTGCCAAACTCAGGCCCCATCGGGCCTTCCTGGGCACCCTGGGCTAGGTAGTTAACTTGTGCGTGGACGTCACCTGCTGCAAGAATCAGCGAATCAAATGCGCTCATGCTTCTAAGACTCCCCTACTTCGGCAATTCCTGCAAATAAATCCGACTCCGGCAGCTCAGTCGCAACGCGGGTCTGCGCGAGCTCGAACTCTTCGGTGGGCCATAAGCGCTGCTGTACATCGACGCTCGTCGCCAAGAATGCTCCTGCCGGATCAATCTGGGTGGCATGCGCGCGCAGGGCATCCTCGCGATTTTGGAAGTAGTCCGCACACTCTACCTGCGTGGTAACGCGCGCCATGATGTCCCCAAAGGCCGTATCCCAGCGTGCCAGCATCGGGCCATAGGGGCTGGTCTTTCCCTCTTCTTCCAAAAGATCATGGAAGAGCTTCATGCGCTGGTAGACAAAACCATGCGAGTAATAGAGCTTTTGCGGCGTATAAGGTTCGCCCAGTTCTGGGTGGTAGGAAGGATCTCCGGCCTTTTCCCAGGCGATGACGGAAGCTCGATGGACCATCAGGTGGTCTGGATGCGGATAGCCGCCAATCTCGTCATAAGTGACGATGACCTGGGGACGGAACTCACGAATGGTTTTCACGAACTCTTGCGCTACTTCATCGTCTGGAATAAGTGCGAAGCAACCTTCCGGCAGCAGATTTTTTAGATCCGGATCGAATGGATCACCGCCTGGCAGGCCGGAATCGACATGCCCCAGCCAGCGGTGCTCTACGCCCAAGGCTGCGGCGGCCTTCGCCATCTCTTCGCGGCGAATCTCGCCCATGTTTTCTTTCACACCCGGCTTATCCATCGCTGGGTTGATGACGTCACCGCGCTCGCCGCCGGTACAGGTCAGCACCAGAACCTCGGCACCTTCAGCCGCGTATTTCGCAGTGGTTGCAGCACCCTTGGAAGATTCATCATCTGGGTGCGCGTGAATGGCTAGTAGGCGCTTGTCGCTCATAGTAGGGTTCATCTCCTCTAGCGCTGATTTTCGGAACAGAGGTCCATCCTAGTGGATAGTTTGAAAACCTTGACTGTTGGTTAAACTAAGATTCATGACTTCCGCCGGTACCCCTCGTTCAGGTGCTCGCTACGGCGCCCGCCCCACGGCAGACAGCTCTGCGAATAATACCTCGAGCATTACAAACAAAGCCATCGTTTTGGTCTTCGCCGCCATGTTTATTGCCGCGATTATCTATGGCGTGCAGTACTTCCAGAAGCAGGAGAAGGTCAACGCGGACATCTCCTACGTCACCCACGAAGTTCTTTCCGACGATTCCACCCGTGTGTGGGCGGATGTCACCCGCAACCACATCGATGAAGACGCATACTGCATCGTGCAGGCCTTCGATTACTCCAAGGCAGAGGTCGGACGCCGCGAGTTCGCGGTCCCGGCCGGCGGCCCGAAAACCCAGCGCATTGCTGTCGACGTCCCCACTAACCACCGCGCAGTAGCCGGTGGCGTTTATGGTTGCTCGGGAAATATTCCTTCCTACTTGGATATGGAACACCCTGACTACGTTGAGCAGTCCAGCAACTAAATAGCTTTATCGATCTATAAAGCTAGGTTCTGCCCAATCACATAGCCCCTCAGGTGCAAGTGTCACGCTATTGGCGATGTCGTCATCTCAGTGATATTCGTCATCGGTTCGGTGCCCGTTTCTATCTAGGTTGATCAAGGTGGGCACCGTCTTCTTCTTACTCAGTAGCGTGGCGATAGCCGCCCGCCCCGCAATTCGCCTGCGAATTCACCCCTTAAGTGCGGAGCCCTACGCGCTAGTCGACGCCGTGGCAGACGCAGCGCATGTGCTAGGATTTGTAGCGCTTAGGACAGGTCGCGGCTGCAAATCGCAGCTTTGGAGCTGACCTTATCCATATAATTTTCATTTCTTCACCCCCGCTTTACGGAAGGTTGCACTATGGCTGAGCAGCAGAAGCAATACATCACCCCGGAGACCAAGGCCAAGCTTGAAGCTGAGCTGCAGGCTCTCATCGACCACCGCCCGGTCGTTGCTGCCGAGATTAACGAGCGCCGCGAAGAGGGTGACCTGAAGGAGAACGCAGGCTACGACGCAGCCCGCGAGATGCAGGACCAGGAAGAGGCCCGCATCAAGCAAATCTCTGAGGTCCTGGCTAACTCCACCACTGAGCGCACTGCCGTTCAGGAGGGCGTTGCAACCGTCGGCTCCGTTGTTCACGTTTACTACAACGGCGATAAGGAAGATAAGGAAACCTTCCTTATCGGTACCCGCGCTGCCGCTTCCGATAACAAGGACCTGGAGACCTACTCTGAGCAGTCCCCGCTGGGCGCTGCACTGATTGGTGCTCAGGAGGGTGAGACCCGCGAGTACACCGCACCTAATGGCAAGACCATTTCGGTCACGGTGGAATCCGCAGCGCCGTATGATTCAGCTAAGGCCGCAACTCCGCGCGAGTCCTAATTTCTTTTCTTTTATTTCAATTCATTCTGGAGAAAGAGCACCCATGAAGAAGTTCTCCCGCTTCGCAACTGCTGGTTTGGTTTTCGCTGCAGGCCTGTCCCTGGCAGCTTGCCACCCACCGAACCAGCAGGATTCCACCAGCGAGAAGATCGACAACGCCTCCACCTACACTGGCAAGGCTCCGAAGCCAGCAGAGTCCGGCTCCCAGTCCGAGGCTTCCGCTACCCAGGCTCCTGAGGCTGAGGCTACCGGCGCAGAAGCAACCGGTGCTGAGGCTACTGGTGCTGAGGCCGCCAGCTCCGAGGCTCCTGCCGCTGGCGACCCGAACGTAGTTGTTGAGACCCAGGTAGTTCCGGCTCAGTAAACATCCCGGCAGATGCTGCACACCAAGCAGCAGCTAGCAATCACTAGCAGTAAAGCGCCTAGGCATTCCACCTGGGCGCTTTACTCATTCTTCGACAATCGACTTAACTTTCTTCGCGGGCCCACGCCCCAATGACACCCGGCAATGCTGCCGGTGGCTCACCAAGCAGATCACGACGGTTGGGATCGCGTTCGACTTTGCTGGTCACCGATTTGATGCGCCGGTCTTGCCCGCCGCCCCGGCCGGCTCCTGCCATCAACGGCATCATTCGGCCACCCATCGCACCGCGTGTATTGCCCGCACCCCGGGCCGAATTAACGCCCGCTGCGGCGGTACCTGCAGTATTACCCGGACCGCCAACTCCGCCAGCACCCAATGCGCCTGTGCGTGCACTCGGCGCCGCGGTTGCCCCTGCGGAGCCCGCCAGCCCGGCGCCGCCAATGCCTCCCGTGCCGCCAACTCCACCGGCGCTAAAAGCTCCGCCCGGCCCAACAGGGCCAAGACGTCCCGCTCCACGGCCGCCGGCGTTAGATGCTCCGAGGCCCAGCCCTTGCCCGCGGCTATGCCCTTGCCCGTTTACCGACGCACTACCTGCTAGCGCCGGTACGCCTCCAAAGGCACCCATCATCGGACCAGTACCTGCACCAGAACCAAGACCACCGGTAGCTCCCGCACCTGCGGTCATAGTCGCTGGGCTAAAGGTCGCACCGCTACCGGAAGTCGGCGATGGCGCCCCGCCAAGAGCACCTGCTCCTACACCAGGGCCCATGCCCATACCGGCGCCCGCACCTCCTGTTGCGACAGGAGCAAGATTGGCACTTGCTCCCCTAGTTCCGACATCACCGGCAGCGATCGGGTTGAAGCCTCCCGCGCCTAGTTCCGCAAGTGTATTCCGACCATTGGTGACCAAGTCATTATTGAACTTCTGAATGTCAGCATCGCTCATGCCTAAGCCCTCAAGGCCTTCGACCTTGCCATTTACAATCCCGAAAGAACCCGGCCCCAATTCTCCCCGTGAGATCGCTTCAGCGATATGCTTCGGCCACGCTACGTTGGCAGTGCTATAACGCTGCCCGCTCCCGCTTACTCCGCCAAAGTTGGTGCTCACGTCGCCGCCGCCTGAAGGCGGCATCGTGGTCATCAGTGGATGCTGGAACGGCATCGCGGCGACCACTTGGGTTTGGAGTGCGCTTTGCATGAAGGCCAAACCTGCCTGCTCGGCGGCCTTGCGTGCTGCTGGAGCAGGAATCGCCATCGCGGACATGGCCAAGCCCATCGCCTTCGGCTGGGAAGCCATCAGATTGGCTTGGAAGCCGAAAAGCTTCTGGCTCATCACCTCAGCATTAGCGATGAAGTGATTACCCGATTCCGCCACAGTTCGGATCTTTTGTGCTGCCCGCGCGGTTGCTTCACTATCATTTTCGGATTCCAGCGAAGAAGCCGCCTCATTCAATCCGTCCACAATCGCCGCGACTTCAGTAGACAACGTCCGCCACCGCGAGTTCGTCTCCGAAACACTCCAGATCTTGGTATTCAACAAGTCCATCGCCAGTCCCAACAAGTCAGGCCCAACGTTGACCACCGGCATCACGAAGCCGAAAGGACTGTAACCTGGATCAGGCTGGTTCATCACCGGCATCGCCTCACCCGCTACAGAACCGCCCGCGTCAGCAATGTCTAGACCTCGGCTGTTAGCTGCGTCTTGTGATTCAAAGCCGTGAGCTTCAGCCATAAGCGTCTTAGCCAACCACTGAATTTGTTCGTTAAAGCTGCGAAGCGAATTGCTGGCGGATCCAGGATCTGTAGCAATCACTCGTCGGTGGATAGTCCCAACGTCACCGACTCCACTAACACTTGAAAAGCTTCCATCAATTGGCGAAGTCGCTTTTGCAGCAAGCTGTTGCATTTGGCGTGACAACTTACTGATTTGGAATTGAGTCGACATCATATTTTCAATCGAAATACGCACTGGTCCCCCTGATTCAGAGCTAATCGATAAGCTTTTTAAGTACTAATTCTGCTTGTCTACAATTTTCCCGATTGTCTTCTTGCAATTTGGTATTGCCAAAGCCCACACTAATCATCCCTCGCACAGTGTTGATGTTCACTGTGCAAATCAAGTCACCTTCGAATTCATCTTCAAAAGCTACTACTGGTAATTCATTCCCCCGATATATCTCTCGCTTTCCTAACGGAATTTCAACGTCAGTGTAAGATTTCGTGCTTGAAGCGATTGAAATCATTGCCGGATTTCCAGACGAGCTTTGTCCGAAAAAGCTACAGGTGCTCATGTCGGAGAAAATGAGGCGGCGCTCGCCCCTATCTTCGAGTCCAGCCTCCTTTAACTTCTCCTCTGGAATTTCTGTGCAAGGATCAAATAGATCAAAATCTGGGTCGGTGCGATCGAAACTGCCGAATGGTGGCAGAACGCCGTTCCCCTCCCCCTCTGCGGTGATGCTGGAATCCGCACCAGCATCACCGCTGTCGCTCGTATCATTGGAATCCTTGAAGCCCCCATCCCCGGTAGCCTCCACAGCATCCCCCGGATTGTCGGCATCTTCTGCCGCCTTTTCCATACTTGTGCCGACGGTATCCCCAGCCTCCTGAACGGAATCTGGCTGGTTTTCCTTCGCGCTCCATGGAACAAGGTCAATAGCGCAGGCCGTCAGCACCCCCATGCTGACAATCAGCGCTACAACAATCCCCTGCTGCTTCATGACTACCCTTCATCAGACTTCAATGACGAGCCGGAGGCCGCTGTTATGGCTGCTAGCCGCTGGCTGCCTCCCGCAAATAGGATGCACGAATCTGCGCGACCTGTCGCGCCAAGATGTGAATTGGGTCAACTTCGGGGCGTCTTCTACGGCATAAAGATGCCTTGCCTAAACCTCACAATGGGAAAATATTTCCTGCTCAAATCATATGAAAAGGCTGTAAAAGAGTTAGAAGAACCATAAACTCTCAACCATTTATCGATTCCCCCATTTCTACACCCGAATTACAAAAGTGTGAGTTATCAAACTTAAGCCTCCAGTTGCGCATAAAAGAACCCCCAGCCGTCAAGGACTCACCTTGGAGGCTGGGGGCTAAGTAAAGCTGTTTAATCCAGAACGTCGTTAGCGGTTCTGGAAGTAGGACAGCAGGCGCAGAATCTCGGTGTAGAGCCAGACCAGGGTCACGGTCAGGCCAAGGGCTACACCCCAAGCGGTCTTGCTCGGTGCACCCATGCGGATCAGACGATCAGCATGGTCAAAGTCCGTCAAGAAGGACATTGCAGCCAAGACAATGCAGACCAGGGAGAAGATGATGGAGATAATGCCACCATCGCGCAGCGGGTTGAAGTCGAAGAAAATTGCGGTCAGGAAGTTGCCCAGTGCCAGAACAGCCACGCCTGCAATCAGACCAAACATAATCTTGTTGAACTTCGGAGTGACCTTAACCGCGCCGATCTTGTAAACAACGAGCATGCCGATGAAGACGCCAACGGTACCCATGATTGCCTGACCGATCAGAGCCATGCCATCGGAGCCAGCAACATTGACACCAGCGAAAAGCAGCGAGAAACCGCCGACGAACAGTCCGTCGAGAACCGCGTAGGAGATGGTCAGAGGCGCAGAGCCAAACTTCTTACTGAAAGCTGCGATTAGGGTTACGACGAAGCTGCCGATGCCGCCCACGATGGTCAGAATCAGCGAAAGACCGTAGCTCACCTGAACACCAATGAAGAAGTTGACGACGGCCATGACGATCAGCACAGCAAGCGTGATGCCCGTCTTCGTAACGACGTCGTCAACAGTCATCGGACGCTCGGCAGACTGGCCACTGGCCTGCTGATCAAACGGGTTTACGTTTTGGTTGGCAGCATACGGATTGTTTCCGCCGTACTGCGAGGTCGAACCCTGACTCTTAGTCAGGGTGTTCATTACCGGATTGCTAGAACGCATTAAATTCCCGATTCCTTTCACTGGATTAGTCGCTGGGGTCAACGGGCCCAGCCTAACAGCATCAACTAATTGATGGGCTGGAGGACTATTTGAAGATTTCACTAAGTTCAACGCTTTTTGTTCGAATTAAGTTCCCGACGCAAAGCCTTTCGCTGAACTATTCAAAAATCAGCTGCTTTCGAGGCACCCAGCGGCTATCTCTCCAGATGCGGTGGAATTTGGGCTCCTCCGCTTAATACGAGCTATTTAGAACGCAATGCGCAATTAGATTATCGATACGTCGGACATCAATCTTCTTGCCCAACTTAATCTTGAGATGCCCCGCTCGCGTCCACAGCTCGACTTCCGCATTGAAATCAATTCTTCCCGCGTTTTCAGTGGACCACATGTTGATAGCAGAGTAAGGAATTGAGTAGATTTCTACCTTCTTGCCGGTCAACCCCTGCGAATCGCGGATAATAAGGCGCTTTGAGGTAAAGATCGCAGAGTCGCGGAAAGTCTTATACGCAGCATGCGGCTGTTCACCCGCAATCAGCAATTCCGTAACATCGTTTGGAATTGGGACTTCTTCAAAGAAAGTCCACTCAGTAATAGGAGCGGTCTCCATTTTCTTCCTTGCTTTTGAAAGGACCAATAATTTGTGAATCGGCGGAGCTATCCCCATAAAAGGTCACGTAACCGCCTCGTCTAACTCTAATAGCGGTTACATGACATTTTCCGAGAAAACTAGTTCACCCACCGCAATTTCGTTTCCATAGCGGCACACTTGTCCCGGTGGTGACAGTCAGACAGCAAAAAGCCTATAAACGAGTCCAGCAATGCCGCGGCTGACCATCGAAATTTCGAACCAGGCGATACGCGAAATCTTCTCAAAAGTAGATGATGCGCCATATATTTTTGGCCACTACTCCTCTTTCGTGACGCCAACGTTTTCAATTGTTCTTGGCAACTAATCGCGACCGTTTCTCGCGGTCTCATTCGGGTTCACTCAAGGACTTGAGACCTTGGTTTTCTTTCTCACCCTTCTCTCCAAAGGAGTCTTGCAATGACTACTCCCGCCACTGGTCCAGAAAACACTGGATCCCAGAACAGCCCTCAGATGGCGTACCCAGCGCAAAGCGCGGCGACGCCTGCCGAGGCTCCCAAAGGCCGCAACACTCGGCATCATCGCGGTAATCATGTTCATCGCAGCGATTGGCTCCAGCATCAATGAGGCAACCGGCGGCGACACCACTGTCTCCAACAATGCGGATGGCGAGTCCGCAGATGACCGCACCGTCAACACATTCGACACCATGGCTGTTTTGGAAAACCGCTTCGACAACACCAGCCCCCTGTACCAAGGTGGCACCGCTACCGGCGATCTTGCATTCGCTGTTCCGGCTGACACGGCAGACCAGGGCGTTCTCGCAGTTCGCCCGGACATGCTCGCAGGCAAGGAATTCATCGCACTGCAGTAGTGTCCATACCGTCACGGGTTTGAGTGAACCCTAGCTTTAGGCTCGGCCTTTCAAGGCTGGGCCTTTCGCGTTCTTTCTGGGATTCCAGATGGCAAATCCGCTTGTTATGAACTGTGACAGCTGTAAACGTCGCTGCCAGCTGAGGAATGGAGTTTGCCATCTAGTTTTACCGTCTGGGTATGTGCCGTCAGCGGCCCTTGAGCGTGTGTCTGCAGCTGCCGCAAGCCCACGACCAAGGCATAAATAAAAGCCTCAAGCCACCATCCAAAAGGAATGCTGCCTCGAGACTTCACACGGTGCCCCCACTGGGACTCGAACCCAGACTGAATTGATTTTAAGTCAACTGCCTCTGCCGATTGGGCTATGGGGGCTTGGTGCGGTTCTATTTTAAGCCACCCCGTCAGCACTGCTGCGCAATGGGGTGGCTTCAATGCGAATCGCTAGAGGTCAGCGGCGATGCCTGCGACGATTCCGTCGAGGATATCTTTCTCGCTGATAAAGAATGAAGAGGCGTCGCTGTTGCGCTCAATCATCTTGATGATGCCCTCGACAGCCACCGAGCCACCGCCGATAACGTCAGCGCGGCCTGGGTGGATGACTGGATTGAGCGCACGGGTGGCCGAAGGCTTCCCCATCAGCTGGCGCGTGAGCACTCGCAGCGCATCAAAACGCAGCTCGGAGCCATGGATTGCATCGGGGTCATAGCTTTCCAGGCCTTGTGCCAAAGCAGACAGCGTGGTGAAGGTACCCGCGCAGCCAACGAAAGTCTTGGCCGAGGAAATCGGCACAATCTTTTCAACTTCCTGCATGCGCTCTTCCACGTAGTCTTCCGCGATTTCGATCTCAGAATCCGTTGGAGGATCTGTGCGCATGATGCGCTCTGTCAGGCGCACGCAGCCCATCTGCGCGGAATGCGCGCCGAGAATGTCACCGTCGATAGTTCCGACGACGAATTCCGTCGAGCCGCCGCCCAAGTCGATAACGCAGTATGGCCCGCGCTCAGAACGCAGGTCCGCCACTGCCCCCTTGAAGGACAGCAGAGCTTCTTCTTCACCGGTGATGACCTCAGCCTTGGCACCGGATTCGATCTGGCTCAGCAACTGCGCCGTCATTTCGAAGAACTCGTCCTGGTTCTTCGCATCGCGGGTAGCAGACGTTGCCACCATGCGCACGTGCTGAACCTTCTCAAACTTCATCTGCTTTACGTAGCCCTCCAGCGCCACGCGGGTGCGCTCAAGGGCCTCTGGTGCAAACTCGCCCGTGGCATCTACGCCCTGCCCCAGACGCACGATTTCCATGGTGCGGACGATATCGCGAATCTTGCCGTCAGCTTGTACTTCACTAATGAGCAAACGAATCGAGTTGGTGCCGCAATCCACCGCAGCGACGCGAGTCATGTAATACCTACCTTCTTGGTCTCAGCCTTACCTGGAAATACTATTCAGCGTTAGAGAAATCGAATTGGCTCAGATCAATGCCTAGGTCGTTGACGCTCGGCCAATCCTCCGGAATTGCGGTACCGCGCAAGCGACCATGGTCTGCAGCCATCGCCACCGCTTCGGTGCCTAGACGGAAATGCTGTGGCCCTTCAGCCAGCGCATAAGCAATCAGCACGTGCAGGCACTTCACGCGATCTGGCATACCACCACCTGAGAAAGTGGTACCTAGGTCTTCAATAGCGTTGCGCTTTTCCAAGAAGTACTCATGGGCACGCTCGTAATCTTCTGCCAGCTCTTTATCTTCAGCGAGGCGGGCCTCCATCCACTTCATCACGTGCGCGACCTCAAGGCGGGAAGCCTCAGCGGTAAGACGTGGGTCGGTCAGGTAGTACAACGTAGGAAATGGAGTTCCATCCGGTAGCTTCGGCGCCGTCTTCACCACAGCCGGCTGGCCATCTGGAGTGCGGTAAGCGATGTCGAGCACGCCGCGGGGCGCGCGGCCGAGTTGCTCTTTAACGATTTCTAGGTCTGCATCATTGACGGTCATGGCAGCTATTGTCTCATGCCGCAGCGCATTTGCGGTGCATAGGATTCACCGCGCCTTCATCAAGGCTATTAGCCGGGCTAATTACGGTACGCGTTACTGGGCAGCTGGCGGGTTTTCAGGGCCCGCGCTTGGCGACGCCGGGGTTACCGGCAGGCTGCCCGGGTCTGAGTTGGTCGAGCCCGTGGCGCTGACGTCTTCATCTTCTGCGATGGAGCCCCACAGGATTTCGTACCACGGACGCTCATCGACGTCGTCAAGCTTGTTCGTGGTGACCGTGCTGTCCGGATTCATTCGGCGATCCATGATGCGATAAGCCGTCTCGCCCTCCGCAATAACGCCGAAGCGGCGGCGCGCTTCCTGCTCGAGGTAATCCTCCGACTTGTATTTATCAATCTCGTTGAGAAGCTCTTCTTTTTGGGCCTGCTTAGCAGCGATGGAATGTTGCAGGCGCGCAGTTTCAGAGCGCACGTGGTAGTAATTGCGCAGCGGCACCGCGATGGTCAGCAACACGATGAGGACCACCACGAGGATGACGCTGAGACCAACAATGTCCATGCGGCCCATGCGTTCGCCGCGTGCCTTCTGCGTTTTCTTGGCTTTGGCTGCAGCCTCTCGCTGGGTAGCAGCACGCGAGACCACGGGGACGGTGGTCCGGGATTTCTTTGAAGGGTGGTTCTCGCGTGCCATAGGGTTTCTATCCTAGCGGCGCGAGCTTATTGAAACGGGTGACGCGCGTGTGAATGAAGTAAATTCTCACAAATTAAAAGGCCGCCTTCCCAAAGCCCTGCTGCCTTCCTTTGAAAACCAAGGGTAGGTAGCGAGGGACCTTGAAGAGGCGACCTAACTAAAACCAGCGCGGGGGTTTAGCCCTGGAAACGCGGGAACGCGGAGCGGCCTGCGTAGACTGCGCCGGAGCCCAGCTCCTGCTCGATGCGCAGCAGCTGGTTGTACTTAGCAACGCGCTCGGAACGAGCCGGAGCACCGGTCTTGATCTGGCCACAGTTCAGAGCAACTGCGAGGTCAGCAATCGTGGTGTCCTCGGTCTCGCCGGAGCGGTGGGACATCATGGTGCGGTAGCCGTTGCGGTGCGCGAGCTCGACTGCGTCGAAGGTCTCGGTCAGAGTACCGATCTGGTTGACCTTAACGAGCAGTGCGTTAGCAGCCTTCTTCTCGATACCCTCAGCCAGGCGTGCCGGGTTGGTGACGAAGAAGTCATCGCCAACAATCTGGACCTTGTCACCGATGGTCTCGGTGAGCTTGGTGTAGCCCTCCCAGTCATCTTCCTGCAGCGGATCCTCGATGGAGACGATTGGGTACTCGGAGATGAGCTCCTCGTAGACCTTGGCCATCTCCTCGGCGGTGTGCTCGCCGCCTTCGAAGTGGTACTTGCCATCCTTGAAGAACTCAGAGGAAGCAACGTCAAGAGCCAGGGCGATATCCTTGCCTGGCTCGAAGCCAGCCTTCTTGATTGCCTCGACGATGAGATCGAGTGCAGCCTTGGTGGACTCAGCCTCCGGAGCGAAGCCGCCCTCGTCGCCCAGGCCGGTGGATAGGCCCTTGGACTTAATAACGGACTTCAGGGAGTGGTAAACCTCAGCACCCATGCGCAGTGCCTCAGCGAAGGACTCGGCGCCGATAGGTGCAATCATGAACTCCTGTACGTCAACACCGGAGTCAGCGTGTGCGCCGCCGTTGACGATGTTCATCATCGGAACCGGCAGGACGTGTGCGTTCGGGCCGCCGATGTAGCGGTAGAGCGGCAGGCCGGCGGACTCTGCAGCTGCCTTCGCGGTAGCGATGGAAACACCGAGGATTGCGTTTGCACCAAGGCGGGACTTGTTTTCGGTTCCATCGAGCGCGATAAGCGCCTGGTCGAGCAGGCGCTGATCGTCTGCCTCGAAGCCGGCGATCTCATCGACGATTTCCTCGTTGATGTTTTCAACGGCCTTGAGAACGCCCTTGCCTAGGTAGCGGTCACCACCATCTCGAAGCTCATGAGCCTCGTGCACACCGGTGGAAGCACCGGAAGGAACGCCGGCTACGCCGCGTGCTCCGTCATCAAGGAAAACCTCGGCCTCGACGGTAGGGTTACCGCGAGAATCAAGAATCTCTCGAGCAAATACGTGGATGATGTCAGCCATGCTGCTTTCACTCCTATTGAGCCAAATTGATTTGATATGAGATTCGGGTTCCTTGCCCCAAATCACCTGAAGACAATTGTTCCAGAAAACTTCGGGCTGTGTCGGGCACTATGTCACACACTTGCCTAAAAAGTTGGCTTTTCTAAGAAGAAGCAGGCTGCGGAATCGAATATGAGTTGGCAGCAGCGGCAACGCGTTCCAGATAGTCCCTGGACTGGTTGTAATTGAGGATGCCAGCCTCCCAGTCTTCAGACTTGTCCATGTTGCGCCCGCCGAAGCAAAGCAAGGCCGCCGCACCGAGGGCAGCATCATCGATCTGGTTGGGATCTGCTACTCCATCACCGTTGGCATCGCGGCCCACGTGGGACCACGAGGAAGGAATAAACTGCAACGGCCCGACGGCGCGATCAAACTCAGCGTCGCCATCGAATTGGCCGCCATCCGTGTCAGGGGTATGTGCGGTACCGTTCGAGCCGTCGAGAGCAATGCCGGTAATCTGCGGATCTGGGTACCCATTTTCATCCAGCTTGGAGGGGCGCAGCCAATTGCCGTTGTAGGTGCCATGGCGGGTTTCTACCCAACCCAGACCGGCCAAAGTATTCCATCGCAGGTTGCATTCGGGCCACGCATCGCGGGCGATGAGCTCGGCATTGCCATAAGCACGTAGCGCCTGGCCAGAGATGCCCGTCTGCGATTCCAGCTGCGAGGACCAGTAGGTCAGCTTGTCCGCGGTGCGCCCTTCCGAATGAACGTCGATATTCGGCACTTCTACGCCGGCGATGGGCGGCATGGCTTGCGGAACGGGCTGCAGCGGCTTCAAGGCTGCAGGCTTGCCTAGGGCGGATAGCACCCAGCCCACAAGGGAAACCACAACGACGACAGCGAGGACTGCGGCCAGGCCGCAGCCCCCGAGTTTCCGCAGCCGCTTAGTCATGAATGCCAATCATAATGACTCTCCTAGCCACTTCCCGAACTGACACTACGGCCCGCACTTCCCTTTCAGAGAATTAACAGTAAGCAACAAGAAGTTATGTCAGAGCTTTCACTACTGCACCATATTTAACATTTTGCGCTACAGTAACGAGGTCAGGTTTCACGCCTGTCCTGCACCGCACATCTTAAAAAGGAGCCTTTCCATGTCCCTTCGCCGTTACGCCGCTGCCGCCGTCGCAGCGCTTAGCCTTTCCCTTGCCGCCCCAGCTGCCGCACAGGCTCAAGACCTCAGTTTCTTGGGCGACCTTAACAATGTCGCCACGCAGCTCATTAGCGGCGCCGACTGCGGCACCGTTCGCACCACGCTGACTGTCATCGATCAAAACACCGAAGGCGTACTCTTTAACGAGAACACCACCCGCAACCAGCTCGCTCACAACCTGCAGAACCTTGGCGGCAACGCGAACGCACAGGTCTCCCCGCTGACCATCGCTGCCGTGAAGTACTCCGGGCTAACCGCAGACCGCGCCCTGGCCTGCGGCATCGTCAAGCAGGACAACATCCTCACTGGCGGGACTGGATTGTCCTCCAAGATCTCCGACTATGCTCCGATGCTCTCATCCATGCTGAACCTGCCGAAGCTCTAAGGAACTCCAGAAGAATTTCCTACTAGTCCAAGGCCTGCGACTTTTCGCGGGCCTTTCCTTCTGCCCACAGCTGCTCCTGCCGCTCAATCGCAACAAGCTCATTCGTTCCATCAAAGAGATAGGGCGCGCGGGAGCGCAGCTTCGCCACGAAGGAATCCGCGACGTCGTCAAGCGTGAATGCTCCGCGCCGCGAGGCTAGCTCGGCGTGGAAGAGAACTTGTAGCAGGACGTCGCCAAGCTCGCCGCGCATATGCTCATCGCCGGCCTGGGAGCGCACCGATTCGGCAAATTCTGCGGATTCTTCGGCGAGATAAGGCAACAGACTTTCGTGAGTTTGGGCACGTTCCCACTCGCCAATCCGCACCGCCTGGGCCATTGCAGTACGCGCCTGAAACATCGGATCTTTGCGCGACTCTGCTTCGATGAGACGCTCGCCAGCTTCCAGCCTTGCAACGACTTCCGGCTCGTGCGGATCAGTGGAAACCAGCAGGCCAACGCCCATTGGGTCCTCTCCTTTTAGGAGATCGCTAAAGTTCCATCGCACGCGCACTGGAACCTCACCGGTGAAGCTAACAGGGCCCAAAAGCGCCCCATGTGCCTCCATCGGAATCAGCGTGGGCCAGCGTTCATCGAGCAACAGAACAGTCATGGCCACAAAGTATAGGGCAGTTTAGTAATCAGGTTTTAAATGCTGACTTCGCTCCGTGGCTTTTGCGGGGTATTTTAGTCGCATGACTTCCACTACTTCCTCCCCGGCGAACGCCGAGTCATCGAGTACTCACAAGGTGACTCTGTGGACTCTCGTCGCCTTGATTATCGGCTCCACCGTGGGCAGTGGAATATTCTCGCTTCCTCAAAACATCGCCTCGGTTGCAGGTCCCGGCGCAATGCTTATCGGTTGGCTCATCGCCGGCGTGGGCATGCTCTCTGTCGCGTTCGTGTTCCAGTACTTGGCGCACCGCAAGCCGCACCTCGACTCCGGCGTGTACTCCTACGCCCGCGCGGGCCTAGGTGATTTCATCGGTTTTACCGCAGGCTGGGGCTACTGGATTGGCTCCGTAATCGCGCAAGTGGGGTATGCCACGCTCTTTTTTAATACTTTGGGCCACTATGTGCCGCTTTTCGACGCCGATCATCGCTG
This sequence comes from Corynebacterium sp. c25Ua_89, assembly GCF_047459735.1. NCBI lineage: Bacteria > Bacillati > Actinomycetota > Actinomycetes > Mycobacteriales > Corynebacteriaceae > Corynebacterium > Corynebacterium sp. c25Ua_89. Next base: position 146,082 of record NZ_JASBOD010000001.1, on the reverse strand, counting down.
GGCCTCCGCCATCGCAGTGTCGGTAATGTCTTGGGCCATTTTTGCAGTTTTGACGCGCGGCATTAAGCAGGCCGCTGTGATGAACATGGTGACCTCGATTGCCAAGATCGTCCCTATTTTGGCTTTCATAGTCTTCATCGTGTTCCTCGGCTTTAGCTGGGACAAATTCACTTTTGATTTCTGGGGCAAGGACTCCGGCTCAACCGTCTTTGAGCAGATTCAGGGCATCATGCTCTACACCGTGTGGGTATTCATCGGTGTGGAGGGCGCCTCCGTCTACTCCAAGCAGGCTCGCTCCCGCAACGACGTCGGCCGTGCCACCGTGATCGGTTTCTTCTCCGTGCTGGCGCTTTTGGTTTCGGTCTCCTCCTTGTCATTCGGTGTGCTCTCCCAAGCTGAACTGGCAGCATTACCGGATAACTCCATGGCTTCCGTATTAGAAGCTGTCGTCGGCCCATGGGGCGCGGCTTTTATCTCCATCGGCCTCTGTCTTTCGGTGCTGGGCGCTTACGTGTCTTGGCAGATGCTGTGTGCTGAGCCCATCGTAATGATGGCTACCGACGGCCTGCTGCCTCGCAAGATTGGCACCATCAACGTAGCCGGCGCCCCATGGGTAGCGCAGCTTATTTCTACCTCTGTTATCCAGGTCTTCATCATCGTCTTCTTCTTGGATGAGACTTCATATAACGCCATGGTGCAGCTGGCCACCATCATGTACCTGCTGCCTTATATCTTCACCTCGCTCTACCTGCTTTTACTGGGTATCCGCGGCACGGGCCTTTCGCACCCGCACGCAGGTGTGAAGTTCGATCTTTCGGGCCCGAAAATCTCAAAGCGGGAAAACCGCCGTCATATCGTCATCGGCGCCATCGCGTTCGCTTACTCGCTGTGGCTTATCTACGCCGCCGACCTGGTTTATGTCTTGCTCGGTGCGCTCGCTGTTATTCCAGGTCTTATCCCTTACGTGGGAACGCGCCTATATAAGAAGGAGCGCGTCTTCAACTCCTTCGAGTGGTGCGTCGTAGCCATCGTCTTCATCGGCGCTATCACTGCGATTTGGGGCCTGAGCACCGGCAGCCTGACACTCTAAGCTTTAAGCTTCTTAACTCCTAAAAGGGGTAGCCACACGTCGTGTGAGCTGCCTCTTTTCTTTTTGTACCAAATCACGCCAAATAAATTTCAAGTTAGCCTTACCTTGGTTGGATAATTCAAGTGGCGGAACACCGTCCCTACGTCACTGCCCTGAAAGAATTCGCATGCTTTTTGCTAACTTGCTCATCGGCCTGCGCGAAGGCCTTGAAGCAGCCATGGTCGTTATGATCCTCGCCGCCTACCTAGCCAAGTCCGGCCGTCAGGACCTGATGCGGTGGGTGTGGGTCGGCGTCGCAAGTGCCATTGCCGTCACAATTGCTACCTTCTGCATCATCTACTTCGGTACGAAGACATTGACCACCGTGGGCCAAGAAATCATCGGCGGCATCGGCAGCCTGATCGCAGTGGCGTTGGTCAGCTACATGCTGCTGTGGATGCGCGGTGCTTCGAAGAACATGAAGGCTGAACTCGAGGGAAAACTGGAAGCGGCCATCGCAGTGGGCGCGGGTTCCGTCTTCGTCCTGGCATTCATGGCCGTGGTCCGCGAGGGCATCGAGACAGCGCTGCTGGTGTTCGATACCTTTGCCTACGGCTCCACCATGACGCCGACGCTCGGCCTTTCCCTAGGCATCCTCATCGCCGTAGCCGTAGCCGTAGCGATGTACTACGGCGCAGTGCGCATCAACCTCGGCACCTTCTTTAAAGTCACCGGCATCTTGCTGGTCGTCGTGGCCGCGGGCATCCTGCGCTATGGCATCACGGACTTGCAGGAAGCTGGCCTGCTGCCGGGCCTGCACACACTCGCCTTCGACATCTCTAACTTCATTGCGCCTGGCACTGCACTTGCGACCTTCATCGAAGGAATCTTCAACCTCGTGCCGGCGCCGACCTTGCTGTCCATGATCGCATGGGCGGTCTATCTCGTCGTCGCCATGTATCTCTTCCTCCGCCCTGCCCCAGCGCCAAAGCCGGCTAAGCAGGAGCAGCAAGCAGACACGCAAAGCATGGCACACTAACACTTTTCTAACTCTTCGCCTCACAACTTTTTGAACCAAGGAGAACAAACCCAATGAAGCGCATCCTCGCTGCCGTCGCCGGCACCGCTGCCGTACTGAGCCTTTCCGCGTGTGCGGACAAGGTCGACGAGGCAGAGTCCACCAACTTCACCGTCACCGCCTCCGACGAGTCCTGTGAGGTCTCAGGAACCGAGGCCACCACTGGTACCTCCACGTTCGACGTGACGAACACCGGCAAGAAAACCACTGAGTTCTACGTCTACACCTCTGGCGGCCGCGTGGTTGGTGAGGTCGAGAACATCGGCCCGGGTGCTACCCGCAAGCTGGTTGTGCAGATCACCGATCCGGGCGAGTACACCCTGACCTGCAAGCCAGGCATGGTGGGCGACGGCATTTCCCAGAAGCTCAATGTCACGGGCGAGGCAGTTGCCGCCACCGAGGATGAGGTTCTGACCCAGGCTGTTGACGGCTACATCTCCTACGTCCGCTCCCAAACCAATAACTTGCAGGGCCAGGTAGACGAGTTCGTCGCCGCCATCGAGGCAGGCGACCTTGAAAAATCCAAGGAACTCTTCGCGCTTGCCCGCACCCCATACGAGCGCATCGAACCCGTGGCGGAGTCCTTCCCGGATGACCTCGATCCGCGCATCGACCTGCGCGAGGCCGACGTTGAGGAAGGCGACGCATGGACCGGCTTCCACAAGATTGAGAAGGATCTGTGGGTGAACAAGAAGATCACCGACGAGACCAAGAAGGATGCCGCCCAGCTCAAGAAGGACATCGCTGAGCTTGTCGACGGCGTCGCAGCCGACGATTACACTCTCACTCCGGTTCAGATTGCCTCCGGCGCCCAAGGCCTGTTGGACGAGATTGCAACCTCGAAGATCACCGGTGAAGAAGACATCTTCTCCCACACCGACCTCTATGACTTCCAGGCCAACCTGGACGGCTCGAAAGCAGCCATCGCCTCCCTGGAGAAGGCTCTCAATGAGCGCGATCCACAGCTGCTGACTGACATCAATGAGCGCTTCGAGAAGGTGCAAACTCTGCTGGACAAGTACAAGGAGGGCGAGGGCTTTGTCTCCTATGACAAGGTTTCACAGGAGGAGCGCAAGGAGCTTTCCGACGCCCTCGATGTGCTGACTGAGAAGGTCTCCACCGTCCAGGAAGTTGTGGCTAAATAATGTCATTCGCATTCAGCCGCCGCGCATTTCTGACGGGCGCATCCGCTTTGGGCGCCACCACGCTGGTGGCTGGATGCGCGACTAATTCTGCGGGTACCTCTTCTGGCGACGCTGCCATCAAGTTCGACGGCGAGCACCAGGCGGGCATCACAACGGCCCAGCAGGACCGCATGCACTTTGCGGCTTTTAACGTGGTGACCAAGGAGCGCTCTGAGTTGGAGGAGCTACTCAAAAAGTGGACCGCTATGGCGCGCCGCATGACCCGCGGCGAGACCACAGTGGATGAGGCGATTGAGGACGTGGGCCAGCATTCGGTGCCGAAGGACACCGGCGAGGCCTACGACTTGGAGCCTGCGAACCTCACAATCACCATTGGGTTTGGGCCTTCGCTTTTCGACAATCGCTTTGGCCTGGCGTCGGCGCGTCCGAAAGAGCTCAAAGACTTGCCAAAGTTCTCCGGCGACATGCTGGTGGACAAGCTTTGTGGCGGCGACATCGCCATCCAGGCGTGCTCTGACAACCCGCAGGTGGCTTTCCACGCCATCCGCAACCTGGCGCGCGCTGGCAGCGGAGTCGTGGAATACAAGTGGTCCCAGCTAGGATTCGGCCACGCCACTGCCACCACGCGCGGCCAGCAAACGCCGCGCAACCTCTTTGGATTCAAAGACGGTACGAACAACATCAAGGCTGAAGATGAGAACATCGTCAACGAACACGTGTGGGTCTCTGGGACCGACTCGTGGTTTGACGGCGGTACCTTCCTCATTGCGCGCCGCATCCGCATGCTCTTGGAAAACTGGGACCGCCAGGTCCTTGCCGACCAAGAGGAGACCTTTGGACGCTCCAAGGGCAGCGGCGCTCCCCTGGGCCGCAGCGACGAATTCGACGAGCTGCCATTGGACGAATACCACGGCACTTCTGGCCCGGTGATTCCGCTGACGGCACACTCGCGCTTAGCGAGCCACCAGGAAAACCAGGGCGCGCGCATGCTGCGCCGCGCGTACAACTTCACGGATGGAATCGACGACTTCGGCCACCTCGATGCGGGCCTATTCTTCGTGGCCATCGTGAACTCGCCCGAGCAACGCTTCATCCCGATCCAGTCCAAGCTGGCAAAGTCGGACAAGATGAACGAATACGTGCGCTACGAGTCCTCCTCCATCTTCGCCTGCCCGCCGGGCACCACCGGCGAAGACGACTGGTGGGGCCGCGGGCTTTTCGAGGCCACGGCCTAGATGCGCCCGCGCCGCGTGTGTGCGGCGCGGACTCCGCCCTAATAGCGAATGACGCGGCGGCCTTCGATGCCGCCCTTGATAAGCCCCTCGAAGACCTCGTTGACATCGTCGAGCTTGACCTCCTCGACCGACGGCTTAATCATACCGCGGGCGTAGAAGTCGAGCGCCTCCTCGAGATCCTGGCGTGTACCCACGAGCGAGCCGCGGATGGTGAGGCCCTTGAAGACGATGTCGAAGATGGGCGCGGGGAAATCTCCCGGCGGCAGGCCGTTGAAGACGATAGTGCCGCCCTTGCGCGCCATGCCGATGGCCTGGCCGAACGCCTGCGGGTGGACGGCCGTGACGAGCACGCCGTGGGCGCCGCCCTTGGTGTACTCAGTAACGGCCTCGGCCGGGTCCGCATCCTTGGCGTTGACGGTGTACTCGGCGCCGTGCTTCTTCGCCAGCGCTAGCTTCTCTTCTGAGATATCCACCGCGATGACGCGCATGCCCATGGCGACGGCGTATTGCACCGCGATGTGGCCCAGTCCACCGATGCCGGAGATAACCATGAACTGGCCCGGGCGCGTCTCTGAGACCTTGAGTCCCTTGTAGACCGTGACGCCAGCGCAGAGAATCGGTGCGACCTCGATCGGGTCCGAGCCTTCCGGGATGCACGCGCAGTAGCGGGTGTCCACGAGCATGTACTCGCCGAACGAGCCGTCCACGGTGTAGCCGCCATACTCCGCCTCGTCACACAATGTTTCCCAGCCGGTGCGGCACTTCTAGCACACACCGCACGCGGACCACAGCCAGACGTTGCCCACGATGTCGCCGACCTCTACGGTGTGCTCGCCCGGCCCCAGCTTGACCACTTCGCCCACGCCCTCGTGGCCTGGGATGAACGGTGGCTCCGGCTTCACCGGCCAGTCGCCTTCCGCTGCGTGGACGTCCGTATGGCAGATGCCCGACGCAAGGTTACGCACGAGTGCTTGGTTGCGACCCGGTTCCGGAAGATCCGCCTCGCGGATATTCAAGGAAGGCCCGAATTCTTCGACGACAGCAGCGGTGAATGTATCACTCATTATGTACTCCTTTACTACGGGTCAATGACGTCACCCAGACTAAAAATCTCGCCCACGCGCGCGAATCGCCCTACCCCGCTGCAAACTCCGCAAACTGTGACCTAACACGAAACCTACGCGAAGAATGACGTAGCGCATTCAGTCTGCGAAGATCGCATTTTTACCCCCGACCTGCATAATTGAATACTCGTTTCATTAACCTCGGTCGTTTTCCCCCATACCGCACGACGGCATGCCGAATGTCCCCAGCCTTGGCTGGGGTTTCCTTGCGGTGGTTAGTCCACGGTGCAGAGGTAACGTTTGCCGTAGGGCGTGACGTACCAGTAGACGGCAGCCCACGGTTGGACGAACTTGGCATCGGCAAGCGACAAGCCACGCTCGCGCAGCTGGGCCACGGTGAGGCCTGCGGCTTCCTTGAGTGAATCAACGCCGAGAGCAAGAGCATCGAAGACCGAGACGGTCATGCAACGGAGGTTAAAGACGCGGCAGGGACCCGGCAACTGTTCGACAAATACATTTGTCGAACAGGGGTAATGAGGGGATAAACGTGCAGTTCCGCACGTTTCGGCGCGAGCGTGCCGGTCGCATCGAGAGGCGGACACCCCTACCAGTTTCGTGGGGCCTCGGTTAGCCTGAAGGCCTACTATCAATCGACGGACCGAAAGGATAACGTTATGGATTCCCTCTTCGCCACGGCCAGCAAGGCCGGGCTTGGCCCGCTGCTCCAGCTCGCAATGCTCCCGATCGTGTTGAGCTCCGTGCCGATTCTCGCTATCACGACCTAGACGCCCCTACTACGAAAGGAAGACGCTATGAAACTGTCATCACCGATGGACTTTGGCCAGTCGCTGCCGTTCCTGCGCAACTCCTAGAAAGCGCTACTCGCTCACGGAAATAACGTTGCCCATCTTCCGCGGGGTCTTGCCGCCGGTGACGTCCACCTGATCGATGTCGAACATCTGCGACAGGAAGTCCGCCATCCACTGCAGCAGCTCGACGTCGCGTAGCTTCGGGTCCGTGACGTTGCGGCCCGCCTTGGGGAACCCCAGCTGAATAGCCTTTGCCGCGGCGCGGTAGTTCGATCCGGGGAACAGGCGCTTGAGACGAACCTGCTTGGAGTCCGGCAGCTCCACTGGGTGGACCTTGATGCGCGTGCCTTGCACGGCAATGTCGCCCACCCCGGCGCGCCGGGCCTGGTGGCGCAAGCGCGCTACTGCAAGCAGACGAGTAACCGGCTGCGGCAGCGGGCCGTAGCGGTCCTCCATCTCCTCCACTGCCAGCTGCAGATCGTTATTGTCCTTCGAGGCCGCGAGCTTGCGGTAGACCTCCAGGCGCAGGCGCTCGGAGTTGATGTAATCCTCAGGGATGTGGGCGTCGACTGGCAGGTCGATGCGGATCTCCTTCGGTCCCTCGTCGGTGGCCTTCGGGACCTCACCACGGGCAAGGGCCTTGAAGGTCTCCACTGCCTCCCCGACCAAGCGGACATAAAGGTCGAAGCCGACACCCGCGATATGACCGGACTGCTGCGCACCCAAGACGTTGCCGGCGCCGCGCATCTCCAAGTCCTTCATCGCCACGGCCATGCCGGCTCCCAGATCATTGTTCTGGGCGATGGTAGCCAGGCGGTCATAGGAGGTCTCGGTCAGCGTGGCGCCCTTCGGGTACAGGAAGTAGGCATAGCCGCGCTCACGGGAACGACCCACGCGCCCGCGCAGCTGGTGGAGCTGAGACAAGCCCATGTGGTGCGCGTTTTCCACGATGAGCGTATTCGCATTAGCGATGTCCAGGCCGGTTTCCACGATCGTGGTACAAACCAGGACGTCGTACTCGCGGTCCCAGAAGCCCTGCACTGTCTGTTCGAGGGCTTCCTCGTTCATCTGGCCATGCGCCACGACGATGCGCGCCTCCGGCACGAGATCGCGGAGCTCGCGGGCCTTCTTTTCAATGTCAGAGACCTTGTTGTGGATGAAGAAGGTCTGGCCGTCTCGCAGCAGCTCGCGGCGGATCGCCGCAGCAATCTGCTTGTCCTCATAAGCACCCACGTAAGTCAGGACCGGATGGCGGTCTTCCGGCGGGGTCAGGATGGTAGACATCTCGCGGATGCCCGCCATGGACATCTCGAGGGTACGCGGAATTGGGGTCGCAGACATCGTCAGCACGTCAACGGAGGCTTTAAGCGCCTTGATATGTTCCTTATGCTCCACGCCAAAGCGCTGCTCCTCGTCTACAACGATTAGACCTAGGTTCTTCCAATGCACACCTGTTTGCAGCAAGCGATGCGTTCCGATGACGATATCGACAGAACCGTCTGCCAGGCCGGAGACAATCTCCTTGGCTTCCTTGGTAGAAGTAAAGCGCGAAAGCACCTGAATATTGACCGGGAAACCGGTCATGCGCTCGCGGAAGGTATCGGCATGCTGTTGCGCCAGCAAGGTGGTCGGCACCAAAACCGCCACCTGCATTCCGTCCTGCACTGCCTTGAAGGCTGCGCGCACCGCTACCTCGGTCTTGCCATAGCCCACATCGCCGACGACGACGCGGTCCATCGGCACGCTGGATTCCATATCCTGCTTCACAGAGTCGATGGCCATCATCTGATCTTCAGTCTCGACATATGGGAAGTTATCTTCCATCTCCGCCTGCCACGGGTTATCCGGCGCAAACTGGTGTCCCGGCGCGGCTTGGCGCTTGGCATAAAGTTCCACCAGCTCGCCCGCGATTTCGCGGACTGCGGCGCGGGCCTTCTTTTTGGTGTTCTTCCAGTCCGAGCCGCCCATCTTGGACAGCGTCGGCTTCTCGCCGCCGGTGTACTTGGAGAGCAGATCCAGCGAGTCCATCGGGACCCAGAGCTGATCGGCCGGCTGACCGCGCTTCGAGGAGGCGTACTCCAGCACGATGTACTCACGTCGGGAGGTCTCATCACCCGACTGAATCGTGCGCTCGGCCATCTTAAGGAAGCGGCCGATGCCGTGGGTTTCATGCACCACGTGGTCGCCCTGTTTGAGCGCCAGCGGATCGACGCGGTTGCGGCGCTTAGCTGGGCGTCGCTTAGCGCCGGCGATATCGCCCACGCGATTACCAGTCAGGTCGGTCTCCGTAATGACAACCAACGGGAGCTGTTCCTTTTGCGAGCCACCGGCGCTGCGGGCCTTCGGGAATACCAAGCCCGCATGTGAAAGCGCCTGATACAAAGTGACCTCGCCAGGCGTCGGCTCCCAGCCAGGAGTCGCGACCTTGGTGCGAATGCCCTTTTCCGCAAAACGCTCAACCATGCGCTTGATGGCACCCTGAGCCGGCGCGATAAACGCCGCACGGCCTCCGTCGCGGGTATGCGCGAGCAACTGGGCCATCATGGCGTCGATTTCCTTAATGTCACCACGCGGCGTCGGGCCGGGCTCGTATTCCAGCGGCAGGGTCTGCGCCTCATCCGCCATGAACATTCCAGGAGGCGCAAAGGTCCACAGCGGCAAATTCGCGTTAGCGCACGTTACTTCCAAAGACTCGTAGGAACGGTAGCTAGCGGCCTCGGTATCCAGGCCTTCAGCGGTCAAAGGACCATCCGCCCCCATGGCAGCGGCTTCCCAACCAGCAGCCAAGAATTCCGCGTCCGTGGACTCTAGATCCGCAATACGGGTGCGAATCTTTTCCGGCGCGACCAGCAGCACGTGGGTACCCTCCGGCATGAATTCGGGAAGGGTGACCAGCGGGGCGTCGCTAAGCACCGCCAGCAGCGCCTCCATGCCGTCGGCCGGAATATGCTCACCTACCTTGGTCAAAAGCTCCACGAGGGCAGCATTGCCCGGGTGCTGCAGGGCAAGGTCTTGGGCACGCTTGGCGACGTCGTCAGTAATCGGAAGCTCACGCGCCGGGAAGATGTCCACCGCGCCGACCTCAATCTCTGGAATCGCGCGCTGATCTGCGACGGAAAATTGCCTGATATCGGTAATTTCATCGCCCCAGAACTCCACACGAACCGGGTAATCGAGCGTCGTGGGAAAGACGTCCAAGATGCCGCCGCGAACGGCATACTCGCCGCGCTTGGCCACCATGTCCACGTGCTTGTAGGCACGAAACTCCAGCTGGGAGACGATGGCCTCGAGCTCGATTTCCATGTCCTCGGCCAGGCTGATCGGACCGCGGCCTTCCACGTTTTTCAAGATCGGTTGGCTATATCCACGCGCTGCCGTGACGACGACGCGCAGCTTGCCTTCTGCAATGCGGTGCAGCACCTGCGCGCGGCGGCCCACGATATCTGCGCCGGGCGAAAGGCGTTCGTGTGGAAGGGTTTCCCACGCCGGGAACTGGGCGACCTTGTCCCCCATCATCGCGGTTAGCTCCGCGGTGAGGTCCTCGGCCTCACGGCCGGTGGCGGTAACGACGAGAATGGGCGCCTGATTCGCCAGCGTGCCGATAGCCCACGGGCGAGCTTGATCGATGCCGGTGATGTGCAGGTGTGGCTCGCCTACCTGGGTGGCAAGCCCTTTGAGTTTCGGGTCGGAAGCCGCGACCTTGAGTAGTCCGGCGAGCATCGGCGTTGCCACTTAGTTAGTTCCTCTCAATTTTGGCTTAGCTTCCATTCCAGACAGCCCATTCCAGCACAAGTTTACGATGTGCGCAGCCACCACTTCCTTTGCCGGCTGGCGGGTATCCAACCACCATTGGGCGGTCATCGAGACCATGCCGACTAGAGCTTGGGCATAAAGTCCTGCCAGTTTCGCGTCGAGGCCGCGGCGCTCGAAGGCGGCGCCCAAGATATAAGAGACCTGCCCCACAGAGAAATTAAGCAAAGTGGAATAAGAGCGTTCGTCGCCGGGCTTGGAGTCACGTACGAGGATTAAGAATCCATCGGTTTCTTGCTCCACGTAGTTTAAAAGTGCGACAGTGGCTTTCTCGATGCGCTCGCGCCAGGTGCCTTCGCTAAGCGAATGCGTGATCACCTTCTCCAGGGCGAGCATCTCACGGTCCACGATGACCGCATAAAGGCCTTCCTTTCCCCCGAAGTGCTCATAGACCACGGGCTTGGACACGCCAGCTCGCGCCGCAATCTCCTCCACGCTGGCTCCGTCGAACCCCAGCTCGGCAAAAGCCGCTCGGCCAATCACGATCAATTGCTCGCGGCGTTCGCGTCCAGTCATCCTCTGTCGAACCATGCGATCAAGCTTAGTGGGTGGCATTTGTAATTAAGGCATATGCGTCAGGTACTATTAGCAACGCACGCCTTGAGCGCGCGGTTATTCCCCATGGTGTAATCGGCAACACTACGGTTTTTGGTACCGTCATTCTAGGTTCGAGTCCTGGTGGGGAAGCTTTTTCTAACCCTCGCCGACCATTAAAAATGCTGGTCGGTGGGGGTTTCTAGCTTTGACAATAAGTCCCAAGGCCTAAGTAGGCCTAAGTAGCAAAAGGGCATGCGGACGAAATCTTGGAGGACTTCCCGTCTTTCTAGGTTGAGCCGTTGCTCTCGGTAGATTTCTCCTTAGCCGGCGCAAATACCGCAGCCAAAGCAACAACATCGATTCCTACAAGGAATCCAGCAATCCACGTTTTGTCCAAATACGCGCACCAACCAGCCAGGAGCAGCACTGCAACTACGCTGAAGGCGCCGATTAGCTGACCTCTCCTAGCAAGTTTAAATGAACCATCAACCGTTTTTCTGCGGGCATAGTTCTCCGGCTCAATTGAGTCCCGAGTCGTCGCAATCCAAGTTTCATAAACCTCGGGAGCTTTGACCTTTAACGACTCAGCTACATCAGGAACTGGGTAGTACTGCTTAAACTCTTGATGATTTAAAGGAATTAGAGCTTAGACGAGAGTGCGCTCTGAAATTGCCTGTCATTTTCACCTCGGAAACATCAAATATTACACATCGTGCCAAGCCTAGTTTTGAAACAGATACTAAACTCTCTTGCGCGACAGCTCCGAACCTGTAGTTGACCGCTAACGCTAAACCTAAACAGGACAAAATATGCTGGAAACTCTTTACCTGCACGCCACGGCCACGGATGCCGAGCGCCTGCTGCCCTGCTTGGAAAGTCACTTGCAGGATCAGCTCACCGGAGCCACTGCGATATCCGTAGTTCTAGATATGGATCCGCAAGAAGATTTTGAAATACCACCAGAGGATCCAAGTGGCCAGTGGCAAAAGAGCAATTGTCAGGTGCGCATCGAGCTGCGGCCGACAGACGGGCAAGCGCTCACTGAAGACTACCTAGATCAACTCGGTGAACGACTGCTCGAAATCTTCTTCGCCGTAATGACGGACTTTCCGGAAGTTTACTTCTTCAGCATCTTGGCGCCTTACTAGATCATCTGCACCGCCACAATAAAGGGCACTTAAGCGCTAGGAAGCCTCCGAGCTCGGCGTCGCGTACGGGCTACGGGATGAGTCCACGACTTGCCCAGCATGTGCGCTATGCGACGCCCCAGCAGACTTCTCGAATACAAGCGCCGCCGGCTTGACGCGCACGTCAGGTTTTTCGCCCTTGTTCACCACAACCATCTGGCCCATCATGCCCTTGTCCTCGTGCAGGAGCATGTGGCAGTGGTACATGTACGGAATGGTCTTATCCGGGAAGTAGCCCAACTCCACGAGCAGCTTGGCGGTTGCCTTGGGCGGAAGATTGACGATGTCCTTCCAGCCCATCGTCGGAACCGCGATGTCCTTGCCATCGCCATAGTCATAAGACAAGACCTTGAAACGCGAATTGTGGATGTGGAAGTTGTGCGGCCAATCGCTATTTTCGTTGGTCACAGTCCATACCTCAGGCTTGTCTTCCTCGATCACGGTGTCCACGCGGGCCATGTCCATGGACTCACCGTTAATCATGAAGGTATTGAGCACGAACTCGCGCTCGGTCAGCCCCTCGGCAGACGGGACGTCGGCAGCCGCGGGATCCAAGGTTTGCGGCAGAGCTGGCACTGCAGGCGCATCCTCCCCCGGCGCGGTGATATGCAGGATGTCAAAGCTGTCCTTGAAGCCAAAGTCCGCAGAGTACTCATCTTCGGGGATGCTGAAGTTGTCCTTGCGCGGCACCGACTGCAACACCACGTCCTTGCCGGGCTCCAAGTCCACGAGGACCTCGATGCGCTCGCCTGGTCCGATGAGCAGCTCGTCGACCTCGACGGGGGCGTCGAGAAGCCCAGAGTCAGTGGCGATGACCTTAAACGGCGTCCCATTATCCAGGGCCAGCGTGTAGAAACGCATCGAAGCGCCGTTGAGCAAGCGCAGGCGAACCCGGCGCGTGGTCGCGGCGAAAGAAGCATTCGTGATGCCGTTAACCACAGGAGTAGTGCCCATGAGACCGAGCGTGCCGTCAACCTGGTGATCGAACTGGCCGTCCTCAGTGAACTTCGCATCCATAATGACCACCGGAATGTCATCCACGCCGTACTCAGAAGGAATGTCGAGCTTATCCGATACGTCGTCATCCAAGATAAACATGCCAGCAAGTCCGCGGTAGGCATGGGTTGCCGTGGCCATATGCGGGTGCGGGTGGTACCAGACGGTGGCGGCGGGTTGGGAAATCTCCCACTGTGGCTTCCAGGTCTTGCCCACCTCAATCGGCGAGTGTGGTCCACCATCGGAATAGGCCGGAAGCTTCATTCCATGCCAGTGCACGGTGGTCATTTCCACCAGGTTATTGGTGATTTCCGCGCGGACTTTTTCACCTTTGTGCGCCCGCAGCGTAGGCCCTAGGAAGGCGCCGTTGAATCCCCAAGTGCGGGTGTTGCTATTGCCAGAGATAACCTCCGAATGACCGTCTTGGGCCGTGAGCTTAAAGACCCTTGTACCGCCATCCATCTCACCTTCTAAAAGTGGCGGGATAGGAAGGGGCCGCGGTGCTGCGTCATAGCCCACCGGGGCCGGCTGATCCTTATTTTTCGAATTGGCACAAGCCGTGATGGCCGCACCCGCCGCAGCGGCAGAAGCAGTAAACAAAGCACCTTTGAAAAAGACACGACGCGTAAAATCCATAAATTCCAGAATATTTTAGTTGGATACTAAGCTAAACCTATTTCGGCCAATTCAGGTATTAATCACATACGCTTGATTTATGCCGATCCCAGACCAAGAAGCTCGTCCCGCCCGCCTTTTCGCATCTTCAAACGCCCTACAAGGCATCGGTGACCAATTAGTCTCCGGAAAGACCGTCCTGCCCTGGCTCTTTGCGCAGCTGGGCGTCCCGCACTTTTTTACCGCACTCCTGGTGCCTATCCGAGAGTCTGGCTCCATGCTCCCGCAGGCCGCACTGACCCCGTGGGTAACTTCCCGTCCGACCCGCAAGAAGCTATGGGTGTGGGGCTCGGTCGTTCAAGGCATCAGTGCCCTCGTGATTGCAGGTGCCGCAGCGGTATTTGAAGGTTGGATTCTCGGCACGATAACCATCGCCGCGCTTGCCGTGCTTTCTGTTTTCCGCGCTCTGTGCTCGCTGACGGGAAAAGACGTCCAAGGCCGGACCATTTCTAAAGGCAGCCGCGGTGAGGTTACGGGGCTTGCTGCTCAAGCATCGGGCGCGGTAACCCTACTCGTAGGCCTTGTGCTCGCGTTCTTGGGCCAGCTTCCGCCGCTGGGGCTTGCCGCAGTTCTCGGTGGCGGTGCGCTGAGTTGGTTCGTTGCGGCAGCGATATTCTCCTCCATCGATGAGCCCGTTCCGGATGAAGCAGAAACCGCGGCCGCCAAAAAGAATGCATCCGACGGCCCCCACTGGTGGAGCGATACCTGGAAGCTATATACCTCCGACGAAGATTTCCGCCGCTTTGTTAACGTGCGCGCCCTTTTGCTGGTGACTGCGCTATCAACCACCTTCATCGTCACGCTTTCCCATCAAAGCGGCACCACCGTGCTCAGCGGACTCGCGGGCTTCGTGCTTGCTTCTGGCCTTGCCAACCTGGTGGGTGGAAAGATTTCCGGCATCTGGTCGGATCGCTCTTCCCGATTGGTGATGTCGTGGGCGTCGGTTGCGGCATCGCTGACCCTAATGCTCGTGGTCGCTTGTGCGCATTGGGCGCCAACCTGGGTTTGTGCTTGGGCTTTGCCGCTGGGGTTCTTTTTGGTCAACCTCGCGCACACGGGCATCCGCGTCGCGCGTAAGACTTACATCGTGGACATGGCAGGTGGCGATAAGCGCACCTTTTATGTCGGTGCGGCCAACACGATGATGGGCGCAATCTTGCTTGTTGTAGGCGCAATCTCCGCAGTCATTTCCCTTGCCGGACCTACCGCTGCCCTGCTCTTCTTGGCTGCACTCGGCTTCATCGGAGCTTGGCGCGCCAGGATGCTGCGTGAGGTCTCTGCCTAGTTCGTAGCAAAGCCAGCGCCGAACTGGGGTGCGCATTATCCCCCAATATCTACGTGGGGCGTTAAGATGTGGGACATTACTCCCTAAATAAGACTCGACGACAGGAGAACGAAGAAACTCGTGGCAGATACAACTAAGTGCGCCATTGTTGTTCTAGCAGCGGGCGCTGGCACCCGAATGAAATCCGCAAAGCAAAAGACTTTGCACGAAATCGGCGGCCGCCCGCTCATCGGGCACGCGCTGCATGCTGCGGCTGGTATGCACCCGGAGCACCTCGTCGCCGTCGTCGGCCACCAGCGCGAGCAGGTCTCTCCTGCCATTGAGGCCATCGCCGCAGAACTGGGAACCGAGGTCTCCCAGGCAGTGCAGGAAGAACAAAACGGCACCGGCCACGCAGTGCAGTGCGGTCTCGAGCCACTCCCCGACTTCGATGGCACCGTCATCGTCACCAACGGTGACGTACCCCTTCTTCGCACTGAGACCATCCGCGGGCTTTTCGACGCCCACGTTACCGCCGGCAACGCCGTGACGGTTCTGTCGATGCAGCTTGCTGACCCAACCGGTTATGGCCGCATCGTCCGCGGCGCAGATGGCAATGTCGAAGCCATCGTTGAGCAGAAGGATGCAGCAAGCGAGCAGCTTTCCATCGACGAGGTCAACTCCGGCGTATTCGCTTTCGACGGCGCAATTCTGCGCGACGCCCTCACCAAGCTCGATTCCAACAACGCCCAGGGCGAGCTCTACATCACTGACGTTTTGGAAATCGCCCGCACCGCAGGCCACAACGTCGGCGCGCACATTGCTGCCGACGCCGGCGAGCTGGCAGGCGTCAATGACCGCGTCCAGCTCGCCGCAGCTGGCCGCGAGCTCAACCGCCGCACGGTGGAAGCCGCCATGCGCGGCGGTGCCACCATCGTCGACCCTGCCACCACCTGGATTGGCGTTGACGTCGCCATTGGCTGCGACGTTCTCATCCACCCGGGCACCCAGCTGTGGGGCAAGACCCACATCGCTGATGGCGCGGAAATCGGCCCGGACACCACCCTGACCGATATGCAGGTCGGCGAAGGCGCCAAGGTCATCCGCACCCACGGTTCCGAGTCTGTGATTGGCGCTAACGCCAATGTCGGCCCGTTTACCTTCATCCGCCCGAAGACCGAGCTCGGCGAAGGCGGCAAGCTCGGCGGCTTCGTCGAGGCGAAGAATGCCCAGATCGGGCGCGGTTCCAAGGTGCCGCACCTGACCTACATCGGCGATGCCACCGTGGGCGAGGAATCCAACATCGGCGCCTCCTCCGTATTCGTCAACTACGACGGTGTTAACAAGCATCACACCGTAATCGGCAGCCATGTGCGCACCGGATCTGACACGATGTTTATCGCACCAGTCAATGTCGGTGACGGCGCTTATTCCGGGGCGGGTACAGTTATCAAGGAAGATGTTCCTGCGGGAGCACTCGTGGTCTCCGGTGGCAAGCAGCGCAACATCGAAGGCTGGGTTCAAAAGAAGCGTCCGGGCACTCCGGCAGCAGAAGCTGCCGCCCGCGCACAGGACAACAACAAGTAAGGGGAATTACCGTCCATGACTGGCAAGGTAACCGGCAGCAGCAAGAATATGAAGCTTTTTTCTGGGCGTGCACACCCAGAATTGGCTGAGGCTGTGGCCAAGGAACTGAAGACGGACCTCGTTCCAACCACCGCTCGTGACTTTGCAAACGGTGAGATCTTCATCCGCTTCGAAGAGTCTGTCCGTGGTGCAGACTGCTTCGTGATGCAGTCCCACACCCAGCCGCTGAACAAGTGGCTGGTGGAGCAGCTCATCATGATCGATGCGCTCAAGCGCGGCTCTGCCAAGCGCATCACCGCTATCCTGCCGTTCTACCCATACGCACGTCAGGATAAGAAGCACCGCGGCCGCGAGCCGATCTCCGCTCGCCTGGTTGCAGATCTACTGCAGGCTGCCGGCGCTGACCGCATCGTTTCTGTTGACCTGCACACTGACCAGATCCAGGGCTTCTTCGACGGCCCGGTCGATCACATGCACGCAATGCCGATCCTGGTTGACTACATCAAGTCCAAGTATCCCTTGGACAACCTCGCAGTGGTCTCCCCGGATGCTGGCCGCGTCAAGGTCGCTGAGAAATGGGCACACGAGCTAGGCGACGCCCCACTGTCCTTCGTTCACAAGACTCGTTCCACCGAGGTTGCAAACGAAACCGTCTCCAACCGCGTTGTCGGTGAGGTCGAGGGCAAGGACTGCATCCTTCTGGATGACATGATCGATACCGGCGGAACCATCGCTGGCGCAGTTCGCGTGCTGAAGGAAGCAGGCGCGAAGTCCGTCGTCATCGCTTGTACCCACGGCGTCTTCTCCAATCCGGCACGTGAGCGCCTGTCCGAGTGCGGCGCTGAGGAAGTCATCACCACCGATACCCTTCCGCAGTCCACCGAGGGCTGGTCCAACCTGACCGTTCTTTCGATTGCTCCGTTGCTGGCTCGTACCATCCACGAGATTTTCGAAAACGGCTCCGTAACCACGCTCTTCGAGTCAAACTAAGCGCTTAAAAAGCAGCACGTAAAAGGACCGTCCAGCACACGGCTGGGCGGTCTTTTCATTTCCCCCCAAAAACAGAAATGAACTTGACTAATATTTACTCGGAGGCTTGACGAGGCGCTTTCCTTGGGTTTTCCCTGCCTTGCGCTAGACGCCACATAAGATGCAGCCATCATGAACCTGTGCTACGACTTGCACGTCGGCAACGGATACCGCACCACAATGAAAGGACATAATGATATGACCTACAATGCGAACTATTTCTCCGGAGAAAGCAAATACAGCAAAGGTGTCGCAGCTGTGCTGTGCGTCCTTGGTCTCTTCCTTGTGGCTGGTCTTCACCGCATATATGTGGGAAAGATCGGAACTGGTCTGCTCTGGCTCTTCACAGGGGGACTCTTCTTAGTGGGAACCATCGTGGATCTCATCATGATCGCCTCAGGGGAATTCAAAGACAAGAGCGGATACAAGCTACTCTCCTAAACAGAACACAAGGAACCTCCGCCTGAATTGATCCAGGTGGAGGTTCCTTGTGTTGTTGTTCTGCTTGTTACATCTTAAGGTATTTCCGCCTGCGCAATTGGACAGCCTGCATGAGCTTCTCTCCATGAAGAGCTGGTGGGATAGCGTCGATAGCCTCGCTAAGGTGGTAGGCAGCGCGCTTAGCGAGGCCGATGATTCCAATGACTTTTCGGCCGAGGACTACGAAGCTGACGAAGGCTAGGGAGTTGTCGGCGAAGAAGAGCAGAAGTAACTTGCCTGCTCTCGGCGCTGCGTGTTAGTATTCTCGCTGTCTCGGCGAGGGCTGCCCAGAATTGGAAAGCCGTTATCGACGCGATTAGAAGTTATTTCACACGTTTTAAGCCTGCGATGACTCGACCAAGACGACCATCGGCAGGCTTTCGCCGTTTTCGAACTCGCTAAAGTCTCGCCGCACCAATCTTTGACACTAGGAGTTTTACTATGGCAAACACCCGCCCAGTATTGAAGGCAGAAGTACGTAACGAGTTCGGCAAGGGCTTCGCTCGCCGCCTGCGCGTTGCTGGCAAGGTCCCAGGCGTTGTCTACGGCCACGGCGTTGACGTTCTGCACTTCGCTGTTGACCGTCTCGAGCTGACTGCACTGGTTCGCGCACACGGCGTCAACGCTGTTTTCGAGCTCGAGCTCGAGGGCGAGCAGCACCTCGTCATGGTCAAGCACGTTGACCAGAACGTTCTGACCCTGGACATCGACCACGTCGACCTGCTTTCCATCAAGCGCGGCGAGAAGGTTGAGGTTGAGGTTCCGGTTGTTCTCGAGGGCGAGAGCGCACCGGGCACCATGTCCGTTCAGGATGCTGACGTCCTCCTCGTTGAGGCAGACGTTCTGAACATCCCAGAGGAGATCTCCGTTTCCATCGAGGGCCTCGAGGACGGCGCTGTCGTCACCGCTGGCGACGTCACCCTGCCAGAAGGCACCACCCTGGTTGCAGATGCAGAGACCGTCATCGCTTCCATCTCCCTGCCTGAGGTTGACGAAGAGCTCGAGGCAGCCGCTGAGGCTGCTGAGGAAGGCGGCGCTGAGGCTGGCGCTGAGTCCGCTGAGGAAGAATCCGCAGAGTAATTCAGAGTTTCACGCTCTTTTTACGCACATTCGCCCGCACTGGCCATCGTGGCCGGCGCGGGCGTTTGCCCGTTTTCACACCAAGAGCCGCTCTTTCGCACCGGCATGAGACAATGACTTAGTGACTGATTATCTCATCGTCGGCCTGGGCAACCCGGGCCCCAAATATGCCGGAACCCGCCACAACATCGGTTTCGATGTTGTCGATGAATTAGCTAATGACAACTTCACCAGCTTTTCAGTACATAAGAAGACCAACACCGAAGTTGCCGAAGTTCGCCTTGGCTCGACCAAGTTATTCCTTGCCAAACCGCGTTCTTTCATGAACCTCTCTGGTGGCCCTATCAAGGCACTCCTCCAGTACTTTTCGCTATCCCCTGCAAACCTCATCGTGGTCCATGATGAGCTGGAGCTGGAATTCGGCGTCGTCAAGCACCGCGTCGGTGGTGGCGACCACGGGCACAATGGTCTGCGCTCCACTACCAAGTCTCTGGGTACCAAGGATTATCAGCGGCTTTCCATAGGCATCGGACGCCCGCCTGGTCGAATGGATCCCGCAAGCTTCGTGCTTAAACCGTGGGCAAAGAAAGAGCAAGCGGACATCCCCATCATCTGCGCAGACGCAGCGCAAGAAATCACCCGCATCGCGTCCGCGAGTTAGCTGTGCTTGCCGACGCCGCTCCAGTTGCGGGGTGGCATAAGCTGCTTTAGGGTCTGGGCTATGACAGTTTTGGGGGAACTGGCCAGCACGTTAAGTCGGGGCATGGATATTGTCGAAGAAGCCGTAGGCAAGACAGCGAGTGAAATCGCTAGTCTCGGGGTGCCCGATGCTCTGGCAATAGACCTTGCAGCCCTCGCTGAGCCTTTCGCGCCCAGGAACTCTTTTCAGCGCTTGCGTCGCGAAACCATGGAACGCGGGCGTGCGCACTCCCTTACTACGCTCCTTGCGGTGGAAAAGCAGGCCCGCAAGCTGCGCACGGAGGCCGAACGGTGGCGCGTGCGCCATACGGCTTTGGCCACGGCCGGTGATACGAGAGTCGTCGAGAAGAAGGCCCGCGAATTGGTTGCTGCGCGCTCGCCTCGCCGCGAACGCAAGCCTGGGATACGCCTGGCCCAGCATCCCGATGGTCAAGCTACCCTGACTATTTGCGGCCCCTCCGCCGACCTCACCGATATGCGCGACAGCCTTGACTGCAGCAGCGCTGAATCTGCACTCGCAGGGCTAAAGCAACGCTGGTTCGGCGAAGGAAACCCTAGTCAGCCAACAATTTCTGTCATGTTGGTGACAAACATGGAAAACTACGCGCGGGCCTTGGAAGGCCACGAAGTCTGGTTCCAATTAAGCAATGGCGCGCTCATCTCCTCAACTGAACTGGCTACCCGGAACATCCTTGATCACGGCTTCCACGTACTCATGCATCCTGTGCATGGGCCTGTGAACCTACACCGCGTCTCGCGTTTTGCCTCCACCAAGCAGCGGCTTATGGCTACTGCGGAAAACCCGCGCTGTGCCTGGCTCGGCTGCAAAAAGGGCGCGAACGATTGCCAAGTCCACCATCTAAAGGCCTGGCGCCATGGCGGCGAAACATCCGCGGAAAACCTCACCATGGCCTGCCAGTATCACAATGCCGTCAATGACGACGAGACCGCCGGTGGACGCGGATGGCTCGAGCGGCATGGCACAGTCTATTGGGTTCCGCCCAGCGGCTGGTACATCCCACCTTGGACGGATAAATCTCCGCCGCCGCTTAACTCGCCGCTGCCGGATTGGTTAGAAGAAGAACGCACCTACCTCGACGAAGAGCTGAGCAGTTTCTCAGAACACGCTACTTAGCTCGCGAAGCAAGTTGTCTAGCCCGCCCACGGGCCAGATTCGCATGCCTTAAAACTTCTCCCCGGCTTGTGCGCCACGCTGCCTGCAACTCCGCGTAGAATTTCCGACATGAAACTTGCCACCTTGCGAACTCAGTTTGGCACCACTGCGATCCGCATCGACGGCCCCGGCGTGGGCGTGGAGCTCGACTTTGACGACGTCGGCCAGCTCCTGCAGGCTGAGGATTGGTGCAAGTCCGCGCAACTTTCTGGCGAGCCGATTGCTTTCCGCGAACAGGACTTAGCGCCCGTCATCCCGACGCCGTCGAAGATTATCTGCGTGGGCGTCAATTACGCCAAACATGCGCGTGAGATGGGTCGTGAGCTGCCTGAGCAGCCTACCTTGTTCATTAAGTTTCCGGAGGCGCTCACCGGCCCCTACGACGATATCTATGTCCCCGACTGGGCCACGAGCAAGCTCGACTATGAGGGCGAACTCGCCGTGGTTATCGGCTCTCGTGCGCACAATGTTGCGATGGCAGACGCGCTCGAACACGCCGCAGGCTACGCCGTGATGAATGACTACACGCTGCGGGATTTCCAGCGGCGTACCACTCAATTCCATGCCGGCAAATCTTTCTACCGCACTGCTGGATTCGGTCCATGGCTGACCACTTCTGATGAGTGGGCGCCCGGCGGCAACGCGCGCATTACCACCACCGTTGATGGCGAGGTGCGCCAGGCAGATAACACCGATGACCTGATTTTCTCCGTCGCGGAGCTCATCGCGTTCTGCTCAAAGCTGTACCCGCTTAACCCCGGCGATGTCATCGTGACCGGCACGCCCGAGGGCGTGGGATTTGCGCGTAAGCCACAGGCCTTTATTCAGGACGGCCAAACCGTCCGCATTGAGGTCGAAGGCTTGGGCGCTATCGAAAACACCACGCACTACGGCGAAGCGCCTTCTGCCTGCGGGCCCGAGTGCACGTGTGGCTAATTACTATGCTTGTGCATAATTGCCCTGGACTTATTGCAAATCTTCGCAGCTAGCGGGCTAAAATTAAATACATGAGCAAGAAATCCAAAACCGCCCCTGCCAAGCTCGATAAGGAAGCTTACGAGGAAGAACTCAAGCGCCTGCAGGCCGAACTCGTCGAGATGCAGCAGTGGGTTGTAGAAACCGGTGCCCGCATCGTCATTATCATGGAAGGTCGCGACGCTGCAGGTAAGGGCTCTGCCATCAAGCGCATCACCCAGTACCTCAACCCCCGCACCTGCCGCATCGAAGCTCTGCCTAAACCCACCGACCGTGAGGCCGGCCAGTGGTACTTCCAGCGCTACATCGAAAAGCTTCCGACCGCGGGCGAAATAGTCATTTTTGACCGCTCCTGGTACAACCGCGCCGGTGTCGAGCGAGTCATGGGCTTTTGCTCCCAACAAGAATATGTCCGCTTCCTGCACCAGGCGCCCCAGCTCGAAAGCATGCTCGTTGAAGACGGCATTATTCTGCTGAAGTACTGGTTCTCCGTCTCTGACGAGGAGCAGATCGCGCGCTTTAAGTCCCGCCGCAACGATCCGCTGCGTCGCTGGAAGCTCTCTCCCATGGATCTGCAGTCCATCACCCGCTGGGAGGACTACTCCCGTGCAAAGGACGAGATGTTCGTCCACACCGATACCCCGAACGCTCCGTGGTACACCGTTGAATCTGAAGACAAGAAACGCTCTCGTATCAACGTCATCAACCGCATCCTAAAGACGGTTCCGTATCAGCACGTCGAGCAGGTGGTTCCGGAGATTCCGGAGCGCCCGGCTGAAAGCGGCGAGGAATACCAGCGTCCGCCGCGCGATGAGTTCGCCTACGTCCCCGATGTGGCCGCCGAACTTGAGCGCGACAAGGTTGCTGCACACAAGTCCGAAAGCAAAAAGCACAAGGGCAAGAAGAAAAAGAAGACCGGGAAGCACAAGGCAGACTAGTAGTCATCCCACCAACTGCTGAGCCTTGCCGCCCCGCCCGCTAAGAATTAACCCGCGGCCGCGGGGCGCGCACGGCAAGCACGAGGTATGCCACTGCGATGAGGACGAAGTCTGCTGCGCATATCGCTGCCCACCACTGCGTGGTATCCAAACCATCAACGAACCAGTGCGGCCCAATGAAGGTAAGCAGCATCGTCGCAATCGACACGAGTGTAGCGCCCGGCACCCCACCGCGGGCCCAGCGCACGAGCTGCGGGAGTAGCAGCACCGGCAGCCAGACCCAGTGGTGTGACCAGCTCACCGGGGAGATCAGAAGCGCCACGAGGGAGTTGAGTCCCAGCAGCGCCACCATGTCACCGCGGTGTCGCCACATGGTCACCGCGATGACGCAGAAGGCCACCAGCGACGCGCCTACCCACAGGCCGTGGCCCTCCCCTGGCCCGAGGGCGCGCTCAACGACGCCGCGGAGGGATTGATTGCCCACGAAATCGATTCCACCGATCCGGGTCGGATCGCCCAAGGTTTGCGTCCAGTATTCGCGGGAGTCAGCCGGCAAGACGAGTGCCGCCAACAGCGTCGCTGCAATTCCGGTCGCTACGGACATCGCCGCAGCCTTAAATTGCCGGGTGATAAGGAAATACAGGCCAAATACCGCAGGGGTAAGCTTGATGGCCGCCGCAAGCCCCACGCCCCACCCACGGAGGCTGCGGCGACCGAAGACATCGGCGAACACGAGAAACATCAGCACGATGTTGATCTGGCCAAACATGAGGGTCTGCCGCACGGGTTCTGTCACCAATGCCAACGCAAGCAGCCCGGTGCTCAGCCACCCTTTGCTGCCACCGAGATACTCAGCAAGACCCAGCGTGTCCACGATACGGTGAATGCACCACCAGAGCGCCGCGGTTGATACTGCGAGCATGGTAACCGCTGCGACCGAGTGCGGCAGAAGCGACAACGGGGCAAAAAGCATTGCGGCCAACGGCGGATATGTAAAAGGCAAATGCGCCCCACGCACATCGAAGCCGTCTTCATAGAGCGACTGGCCTGTCAGCACCGCGCGACCGCCTGCAGCGTAGACATCAAGATCGATGTAATACCGGAGGTGAAAACCTCGTAATACTGATGGTGCCAGCGCCGCGCACAACGCAATAATAATGACAAGCCTTCCCCAAGGCGTACCGATCAGCCATCGCCCGGCGTTTATCCACCGAGACGCAGTAGATTGATTGCTACCAGCATCTTCAGCTATTTCAGCGCTTTGGGCACGGTGTGGCTGCGAATGCTTGGGATTAGATTTCACATCGAAACATCCTAAAACTCAGCCGTGGATACACATAGTCGAACAACCCACTCAGGGGTACGTGCGCTTAGCATTACAACCCGTCCCCATGCCTGCCTAAACAAAGACCCCTGGAGCCACACCGAAAATGTGGCCCCAGGGGGTGGGTAGCGCTTAAGCTGCGCGAAGAGGCTTAGAGCTCGTGCGCCTCAACGCGAGCCGGGAATACGCGAGGACGTGCGCCTGCGATGTCCTCGACGATGCGAATTACCTGGTTGGAGTAGCCGAACTCGTTGTCGTACCAGACATAGAGAACCAGGTGCTTGCCGGAAGCGATGGTTGCCAGGCCGTCGACAATGCCGGCGTGGGTGGAGCCGACGAAGTCAGAGGAGACAACCTCCGGAGAAGCAATGTAGGAAATCTGCTGGCGCAGGTCAGAGTGCAGGGAGACGTTGCGCAGGAAGTCGTTGACCTCATCGCGCTCGACTTCCTTCTCCAGCTCCAGGTTCAGCACTGCCATGGAAACGTCCGGGGTAGGAACGCGGATAGCGTTACCGGTCAGCTTGCCCTCAAACTCCGGAACAGCCTTGGAGACTGCCTTCGCAGCACCGGTCTCGGTGAGAACCATGTTGAGACCAGCTGCGCGGCCACGACGGTCACCCTTGTGGAAGTTATCAATCAGGTTCTGGTCATTGGTAAAGGAGTGAGCGGTCTCCACGTGGCCGTGGACAACGCCGTAACGATCATTGATGACCTTGAGAACAGGGGTGATGCCGTTGGTGGTGCAGGATGCGGCAGACAGGATCTTGTCAGAATCCTCGATGGTGTCATCGTTGATGCCGTAGACGATGTTCTTCAGATCGCCCTTGCCCGGTGCGGTCAGCAGCACGCGGTCGATGCCCTTGGACTGCAGGTGCTGCTCCAGGCCAGCGCGGTCACGCCATACGCCGGTGTTATCAACCAGGATGGCATTGTTGATGCCGTAAGCGGTGTAGTCGATATCAGCCGGGTCGTTGGCGTAGATCATCTGAATCTTGGTGCCGTTTGCCCAGATAACGTCATTTTCTTCATCCACAGCGATGGTGCCGTTGAAAGCACCATGAACGGAGTCGCGGCGCAGCAAGGAGGCACGCTTGAAGATATCGCCGTCGCCTTTCTTGCGGGCAACGATGGCGCGCAGACGGACGCCGCCGTATGCAGCCTCACGAGCGATCAGGATGCGGGCCAGAAGACGGCCGATGCGGCCAAAGCCGTAGAGCACAACGTCGGTGCATTCCTTATCAACAGCAGCGCCAACCAGGTCGCAGAGTTCCTGCTCCAGGTAGTCGCGCAGGTTGTTGGCGTCAGACTCAGAGTAGCCAGAAGCCAGGCGGCCCAGGTCGATGGAGGCAGAGCCCAGGTTCATGTCGCACAGTTCCTTCAGGATAGGAAGGGTCTCTGCGGTGGAAAGTTCGCGCTTTGCAATACGGCGTGCGTAGCGGTGCGCCTTCATGATGTCGATGTCCGTTACGCCATTCAAGTTGCGGCCGTAGATAGTGGCAACAACGTTGTTGGTGCGGTGCAGTTGGTGGATCAGCGGGATCATTTCCTGAGCAAGCTCAAGGCGCTCGTTCCAGTCAGCGTGTCCAACCTGTGCGTTCGCAGTCACGTGTTCTTTTCCTTTACTCGTCATGGGGGTAAACCAACATTCAACCGTAAATATTAACTCCTAGTGTTGCCCGTTTTGGCATAGACGCCACAGGATTTCCGCCACACTACCCCCGTTTATTTTCTCCACCTGCTCCCCCACCAGGCAATAGACCACTGCAGCATCCTTTTCTTGGCGGCGTGGTTTCAAAATCGGATTCAAGAAGGGGTACATCGGGGGCAATTTTGGGTGGGCCCGAGTGAACTCAGTTTCCAGCCCGCGGGCAAAGCGGCCGGAAAACGCACGAGTGGATACGCTTTTGCCACCGCCTGCGAGAAGCTCGCGATTAAAGGCGCTGGTTCCAGCCTCCTCAGCCAGCAAGAAGGCCGAACCACAGCTGACCGCTTCAACGCCTGGCCATGAAAGGGCTCGCGCAACGTCTTCGGCTGTACGCAGTCCACCTGCGACAATCAGAGGAAGAGGGGCGTCGCTAAGCGCGGCGTAAACTGCCGCCACCAGCTCCGGCAGCGGGCGCCAATCCGGCTCCGCTTCGGCATCCCAGACCCCGCGGTGCCCGCCAGCCTCAGGACCCTGCACACACAACGCATCTACCCCAGCTTTTGCAGCAGCGATAGCTTCTTCCGGCGAAGTAACCGTGGTCCAAGCCTCCGCTCCCGCAGCGTGGATACGGCTAATCTCGCCAGGACTAAAGGTACCGAACATGGACCACAGCACCGCCGCGCCGCCATCTAGCGCTAGCTGGAGCTTGTCCTCCCATCCGTTGGAATAGTCGACGCTAGGAACCTCCACGCCTTCTGATTCCGCCATAGCGCGCACCGCCGCCATCGAGTCTTCACCCAGCGGCTTCTGCGGGCAGAAAAGATTGACCCCAAAATGCTCCCCCTCGCAGGCCGCAATCTGTTCCCGCGCCGCTTCGAGGGAAGCAGTCCCCAGTGCCAAAGCACCAAAGGAGCCGGCTGCCGATGCCGCCAGAACGCTGCGCGGGGTCGTGGGTCCCCCAGCCATGGGGGCGGGAAGTACTCTGGTCTTTAAGCTTTCAAGTAGTGCGCTCATCTCGCCCATGCTAGGCAAAGGATGCGCGCAAGCTATTCTTTACTCCCCACATTAAGGTGTGTTCTATGTCTTCCCTCGGCGCAACCATCAAGGAATTTTTGCAGCAGCTTCGCTCTTCGGCGGGTTCTAAAGCAAGTACTGTGAAGAAGGGGCTTCACCGGAACACAGCACGCCAGAAGCAGGCTCCCCTGCTGGAAGTTTCTGACCTTTCAGGCCAATGGCTCGTGGTGGGCCTTGGCAACCCCGGCGCGCAGTACGCCGCGACGCGCCACAACGTGGGCTACATGGCAGTCGATGACCTTTTAGCCGATTCCGGAGATATCCTGCAGCCGGTTAAGGACCATAAATTGTCCGCGGCGCAGGTAATGGTGGGCGATATTGCCGTAGTCGTTGCCCGTTGCGCAACTTTTATGAACTTGTCTGGTGACCCGATCGCTCCCTTCGCAGAGGAATTACAGATTCCAGCGGAGCGCATCATCGTAATTCATGATGAGCTCGATTTGCCAGCGCATAAGATTCGCATCAAGGTAGGCGGCAATGAAAACGGCCACAACGGGTTGAAGTCCTTGAGCGAACGCTTGGGAACCCG
The DNA here is from genome assembly GCF_047459735.1 of Corynebacterium sp. c25Ua_89. Taxonomy (NCBI): domain Bacteria; kingdom Bacillati; phylum Actinomycetota; class Actinomycetes; order Mycobacteriales; family Corynebacteriaceae; genus Corynebacterium; species Corynebacterium sp. c25Ua_89. Next base: position 118,679 of record NZ_JASBOD010000001.1, on the reverse strand, counting down.
CGAGTACCCTCGCATTCGCATCGGTATTGCCCGCCCGCCGAAGGGCACATCCATTCCGGATTATGTCCTGGGGCCGGTGGATTCCGGTACTGGTTTCGACGCCGCAATCGCCAAGGCTGCCGACGCCGTGGGGCTCATCGTTTCCCGCGGCATTCAATTCGCGCAGAATGAGATTCATTCCCGCAAGTAACCCACCAGAGAAAGCTCATAGCCCCTAAGCTTAAATTCATGAGCCACGACCCACAAACCATCGTCATCACTGGTGCCTCTGACGGCATCGGCGCTGCAGCAGCCCGCGTGCTCCACGCCCAACGCCCGCAGGATCGCCTGGTGCTGGTTGGCCGTAATCCCGAAAAGACCAAGGCTGTGGCAGAAAGCGTGGGGGCTTCCTTCCACCTGGCGGACTTTGAGTCTTTGGGCCAGGTGCGCCGCTTGGCAGAAGAATTAGGTGAGCTCGAGGAGATTCACGCGTTGGGAAACAATGCAGGCGGGATCTTCGATGGCCCCTTCACCACGGCAGATGGATTTGAACGCACGTGGCAGGTTAACGTGGTGGCGCCTTTCCTGCTGACTTCCTTGCTGCGGGAGAAGCTGCGCAAAACGGATGCCACCATCGTGCAAACCGCTTCGGTGGCTAACTTCTTGATGTCTGCATTCGATCCGGGCGATCCAAATACCTTCCAGAAGTTCACCGCAGAGCGTGCCTACGGCAACGCCAAGCTGGGCGATATTTTGCTTACGCAGTATCTCCACGCTCATGGGATGACTTCCGTGGCCTTCCACCCCGGCGTCTTGGCAACCAACTTTGCGCTGTCATCGCAGACCCGCACGAGCAAGTTCTACACCGGCGCAATCTCCAAGTACTTTGGAAAAGCCCAGGCCGGCGGCGAGAGCCTTGCTTATTACCTCACTGGCACGCCGGGCATGCACTTTGAGTCTGGCCAGTATTTCAACAGCAAGCGCAAGCCGGGCATGCGTCGACCGATGGCCAAGAAGGCAAGCGTTGCTCGCCGCATCTTCGATGACTTGGGCGAGCAACTTGGCGTGGACTGGAATTAATCGCTGCGGCGCGATTCCAGCACTTTAGGTCAAGACCGCTAAACTTACGCGCATGAGTATTGCCTCCGAAGCCACCCGCCGTCGTACATTTGCCGTCATCGCCCACCCGGACGCCGGTAAATCCACCCTTACGGAGGCGCTGGCGTTGCATGCGCACATCATTAATGAAGCAGGTGCCGTGCACGGCAAGGGAAACCGTAAAGCCACGGTCTCTGACTGGATGGAGATGGAAAAGGACCGCGGTATCTCCGTAGCTTCTTCTGCCCTCCAGTTCGAGTACGCCCCGGAGGGCCATACGGGTGAGCCTTACATGATCAACCTGGTCGATACCCCGGGCCACGCGGACTTCTCGGAGGATACCTATCGCGTTCTTACTGCGGTTGATGCCGCAGTCATGCTTATCGACGCCGCGAAGGGCCTGGAGCCACAGACCCTCAAGCTCTTCCGTGTGTGCAAGGCCCGCGGTTTGCCGATTGTTACGGTTATCAATAAGTGGGACCGTGTCGGCCGCGAACCGCTGGAGCTCGTGGACGAGATCGTCAACGAGATTCAGCTACAGCCCACCCCGCTGTACTGGCCGGTCGGCATCGCTGGTGACTTCCGTGGCTTGGCGCACATCAATGAAGACGGCGAGGCGGATAACTACATCCACTTCATCCGTACTGCGGGTGGCTCGACCATCGCACCAGAGGAGCATTACGATCCGAGCGGCGCTGAGGCCAAAGAAGGTGATGCCTGGGAGACCGCCGTCGAGGAGGCAGAGCTACTGGCTGCCGACGGCGCGCTGCATGACCAGGAGCTATTCGAGCAGTGCGTTACTTCCCCGCTGATCTTTGCCTCCGCAATGTTGAACTTCGGCGTGCACCAGATTCTCGATACCTTGTGCGCCATCGCCCCGGCCCCGCGCTCGCGCGATTCCGATCCGAAGGCAATCGAGGCGTCCGGCGGCGCCAACGCAGCCATCGACGAGGTCCGCGAGGTCACCGATGACTTCGCTGGCGTCATCTTCAAAGTGCAGGCGGGCATGGACCGCAAGCACCGCGATAACTTGGCATTCATGCGCGTCGTCTCCGGCGAGTTCGACCGCGGCATGCAGGTCACCCACGCCCAATCCGGCCGCAGCTTCTCTACCAAGTACGCGCTGACTGTCTTCGGCCGCACGCGCGACACCATCGACACCGCCTACCCGGGCGACATCGTGGGCCTCGTCAACGCCGGTTCCCTGGCACCTGGCGATACCATCTACTCTGGCAAGAAGGTGCAGTTCAAGCCGATGCCGCAGTTCGCACCGGAGGCATTCCGCATTCTGCGTGCGAAGTCTTTGGGCGATTACAAGGCCTTCCGTAAGGGCTTGGATCAGTTGGCTGCTGAGGGCGTCGTCCAGATCCTGCGCAATGAGGCCCGTGGCGACGCCGCACCTGTCATGGCTGCGGTGGGTCCCATGCAGTTCGAGGTCATGCAGGCGCGCATGGAAGTGGAATACAACGTGGAAACCGTCACGGAGCCCATCCCGTATTCCGTTGCCCGTCGCACCGACGCCGAGTCCGCCTCTGAGCTCGGCCGCCAGCGCGGCGTGGAAATCTTTACCCGCACTGACGGCGAACTAATCGCCCTCTTCGGCGATAAGTGGAAGCTAGCTTTCATTGAGAAGGAGCACCCGGAGCTGACCATGGAGCCACTCGTCGCAGACTAGCTCTTCCCTCAGCGTAGATGTCAAAATCTCGTTAAGACCCAGATGTAGCGGTGCCGATGGGTGCTTTTATGAATCCATGGCATTCGACATAATTTTGACGCTTGCCACCATTGTGCTGTTCGTTATCATTCAATGGATAGCTCAGGTGGTGGATAAGCTATGACCTGGGAACTTACTGTAGGCATGATTCTAGGAATCGCGGCCGTCATCTACTTGCTCATCGCTCTGTTACACCCTGAGGACTTCTCATGACCGGGGTTATCGGCGGGTATATCCCGTTCGTCGCGGTATTCACGCTCCTCGCCATACTGTACGTCCCACTGGGCGGGTACATGGCAAAGGTTTTCACAGGAGCCAACGATCTCAAGATAGAGAAGGCCATCTACAAGGTGTTGGGGGTAGATTCTTCCGCCCGGCAAACCTGGCGCCGCTACGCCGGTAGCCTCTTGGCCTTCTCCATGTTTTCGATCATTGTCTTGTACCTACTGCAACGCCTCCAGCAGTACTTGCCGTGGGCGCACGGCATGGGCCCAGTAGATCCGGACCAAGCGTGGAATACTGCGGTCTCGTTTACAACCAATACCAACTGGCAGTCCTACTCCGGTGAAACTGCGATGTCGCAGCTGACGCAGATGCTCGGCATGACGGTCCAAAACTTCGTCTCCGGTGCCGTAGGCATTTCCGTCGCTGCTGCGCTTATCCGAGGGTTCGCGGCCCGTAACGGCGACGGGCGCATCGGTAACTTTTGGGTGGATCTTACCCGCATCTGTCTGCGCATCCTCCTGCCCATGGCAACCTTGGGCGCGCTGTTTCTCATGACCCAGGGAGTCATCCAAAACCTGCAACCCCCGGTGACTTTTACCACAGTTACCGGCGCTACCCAGACCATCCCCGGCGGCGCTGTGGCCTCCCAAGAGGTCATCAAGGAACTGGGTACCAACGGTGGCGGATACTTCAATGCGAACTCGGCCCACCCGTTCGAGAACCCGACCGTGTGGTCCAACGCCCTGGAAATCTTCCTCATCCTTGTCATTCCGGTGTCTCTCACTCGCACATTCGGTCTCATGGTCCGCGATACCCGCCAAGGCTACGCCATTCTTTCCGCCATGGCGGTGTTGTACTTCCTGTCACTCGCTTCCGTCACCGCCCTCGAGGCCACTGCTTCCGGCGCTATCGGCGGCGGCATGGAAGGTCGCGAAATGCGGCTTGGTACCATCCCGTCTGCGCTGTTCGCGGTGACAACGACAATGACGTCGACCGGCGCAGTTGATTCATTCCACTCGAGTTACACTCCTCTCGGCGGCGGCCTTCTCATCTTAAATATGCTGCTCGGCGAAGTCTCTCCAGGCGGTGTCGGCACTGGGTTGTACGGCATGCTGGTCATGGCCATTCTGTCGGTGTTCATCGCCGGCCTTATTGTCGGGCGCACACCGGAATACCTGGGAAAGCGCATTGGCGTCGGCGAAATGATCAAGGTCTGCCTGTACGTCCTCGTGATGCCAACCCTCGTGCTGGGCGGAGTGGCACTATCCGTCCTTCTGCCAAGCACCCCAGACTCTCTATCCGCGGCGGGACCGCACGGTTTTAGCGACCTGGTCTACGCATTCACCTCCGCATCCAACAACAACGGTTCGGCATTCGCCGGATTCGGAGCAGACACCTGGTGGTTCAACATCTCCCTCGGTATGTGCATGCTGTTGGGGCGTTTTCTGCCCATCGTTATGGTCCTGGCAACTGCCGGCGCCATGGCCAAGCAACGCATCATCCCGACGACTTCGGGCACTCTGCCGACGCACAGCGGGCTATTCGTCGGCCTGCTGATAGGCGTCGTTCTCATCGTCGGTGCACTAACATTCCTTCCCACTCTCGTCCTAGGACCGATTTTGGAGGCGACTCTATGAGCTCGACCACATCTACTTTTTCCGCAGAGCAGCTCAAGGCCACGGTGCCTTTGGCTCTGCGCAAGATGAGCCCGAAAGAGCTCGTTAAAACGCCGGTAATGTTCTTAGTAGAGGTGGGCGCTGTGTTCACCTTCATCATCGCCTGTACCCAACCGACTTTGTTTAGTTTCTCCATTTCTCTCTGGCTCTGGGCCACGGTGTTCTTCGCAACCTTTGCTGAAGCCTTCGCAGAAGGTCGCGGCAAGGCTCAGGCGGACGCTCTACGTCGATCGCGGACGACCACCACTGCCCGTCGCATCACCTCCACGGCCCTCGTCACCGCCGGGTCCGGCTCCGGCCGCACCAACGATGAGCTCAGCCCGGCCAACTACGAGACCGAAGAAGTCCCCTCAACCGAGCTGGCCAAAGAGGATGTCGTCCTCGTAGAAGCCGGTCAGACCATTCCAGCCGACGGCGACGTCATCGTTGGGGCGGCCTCCGTGGACGAGTCAGCCGTCACCGGCGAATCCGCCCCGGTCATCCGAGAATCTGGAGGCGACCGGTGCGCCGTCACCGGTGGTACCCGCGTGTTGTCTGACTGGGTCGTGGTCAAGGTCACCAACGAGCCCGGTCAGTCCTTCATGGACCGCATGATCGGTTTAGTCGAAGGCGCCAATCGCCAGAGGACCCCGAACGAGCTTGCCTTGTCCACGCTCCTCAACGTATTGACCCTGATATTCCTGCTCGTTGTCATGGCGCTAGCCCCGACCGCGGCATTTAATGGTGCGGCGCAGGATCCCCTGGTTCTTGTCGCCTTGTTGGTCTGCCTGATCCCAACCACCATCGGCGCGCTGTTATCCGCCATCGGCATCGCCGGCATGGACCGCCTGGTGCAGCACAATGTGCTGGCCATGTCCGGGCGTGCCGTCGAGGCTGCCGGTGACGTCTCCACTCTGTTGCTTGACAAGACGGGCACGATTACGGTCGGCGACCGCCAGGCCGTGAACGTAATTCCTGTGGGCGGGTACGACCAAGACGAGCTTCTATACAAGGTGCAGCTTTCCTCCATGGCCGACGAGACCCCGGAGGGACGTTCCATTGTCAAGCTGGCGGAAGCCGCCCGAGGTGAAATGCCAGAGGAACACTTTCGCAACCTCGAATTCATCGCATTTACTGCGCAGACCCGCATGTCGGGGGTGAAACTCAGCGATTCCGAAATGATCGTCAAAGGCGCGGCCAAGCAGATCATGACAACTGTCCGCGAGCTCGGCGGCACTGTTCCGGCAGAGACCGAGGACGTGGTCAACTCAATTAGTCAAGACGGCGGCACCGCACTCGTGGTCGCCGAGCTCATTAATGCCCCGGAGCCCGGATCCGATCCTCGTGAAGCGACCGCCAATTCCTCCTTGTCACGCGTCCTCGGTGTTATTCATCTTAAGGACATTGTGAAAGACGGCATGGTCGAGCGCTTCAAGACGCTGCGCGAGATGGGCATTCGTACCGTCATGATCACCGGTGACAACGAGCTGACTGCTCAAGCCATCGCCAAGGAAGCCGGCGTCGACGACGTTCTCGCCGAGGCTACTCCGGACCAAAAACTCGCGCTCATAAAAAAGGAGCAGGCCGGTGGTCACATGGTGGCCATGACCGGTGACGGCACCAACGATGCTCCGGCGTTGGCGCAGGCTGACGTGGGCGTGGCGATGAACACCGGTACGACCGCCGCCAAGGAAGCCGGCAACATGGTCGACTTGGACTCAGATCCGACGAAGCTCATCGACATCGTGGGAATCGGCAAGCAGCTGCTCATCACGCGCGGCTCCCTGACGACCTTTTCCATCGCGAACGACGTAGCAAAATACTTCGCCATCTTACCGGCGATGTTCATCACCGCATTCCCGGGGCTGCAAGCCCTCAACATCATGCACCTGCATTCTCCGACCTCGGCCATCTTGTCCGCTGTCATCTTCAACGCGCTCATTATCGTGGCGCTCATTCCGTTGGCGCTCAAGGGCGTGTCCTACCGCCCGGCCAGTGCTTCCGCACTGCTGCGCCGCAACCTACTCATTTTCGGCCTCGGTGGCTTCGTAGCCCCGTTCATTGGCATCAAGATCATCGACCTCATCATTGGTAATGGGTTAGGAATTTAAACCATGCACACTCCTCAGACTCCACAATCCGCGAGGGCACACTCAACGGCAACGGATGAGCCCATCAGCCACGACCTGACGCGCTCGGATGAATTCGGGAACAACCCGGATCTGTACCACGCTGCCGGCGCAAGTCCTTTTAGCACGGGATTCAACGTCCGCGCGCAATGGACTGCATTGCGAACACTGTTGGTGATGATGCTCATACTGGGCTTCATCTATCCCATGGTCCTCGTCGGCGTGGGCAAGCTATCCCCGGATAAGTCCAACGGTGGCCTCCTACGTGACACCAACAACGAGATCGTCGGCTCCCGCCTCATCGCCAACCCCGTCGAGGGAGACCAGTGGTTCCATCCGCGGCCGTCCGCCGCAGGCGACAATGGCTGGGACGCTATGTCTTCGTCCGCGTCCAACGCTGCCGTGGTATCGCAGGAATATCAGGACGAGATTGCAAAGCGCCGCGCAGAGGTCGCTGCCCGCGAGGGCGTGAGCGAAGACCATGTGCCTGTCGATGCCGTCACGGCTTCCGGCTCCGGTCTTGACCCGCACATCTCCACCGCGTACGCCGAGATCCAGGTGCCACGCATAGCCAAGGCCACCGGCCTAGGCGAGGACGATCTCCGTCAGCTTATCAAGGACAACCAGGTAGGGTTCATGAACTCCTTTACTGGAAGCCCGAATGGTGTGGCCGTCAACGTAGTCACACTCAACTACGACCTCGCTAAGCTTGTCGCCGAGTAATCCTCTTTTCGCCCCGTGCCCGCCCGCGCGGGGTCTGTCTTCGTCTTTCTCCCCTCGACACACGCCGCCCAGAATAAACACTCCCAAGGATATAATTGGTAACTATGTCTGCCTCTGAGTCTCCTCGAGCGACTACCGACTCTGCGTCCTTCGAGCCAACCCACAGCCACCGTGGAAAACTCAAAGTCTACCTTGGCTTTGCTCCAGGCGTGGGCAAGACCTGCGCCATGCTTAACGAAGCACATGAATTGCAGCGGCAGGGGCTTAACGTCATGGTCGGCGTCGTAGAAACGCACGGCCGGAAACGCACCGCGGAACTGGTCAAGGGCTTAACCGTCATCCCGCGAAAGAAAACCACCTATCGCGGGCGGGTCTTCGAAGAGCTAGATGTCGACGCCTGCTTGGCACTTGCTCCAGACGTGCTTCTCGTCGACGAGCTCGCGCACACCGTCGTCACCGGCGATGCCGAGTTCGCAGCCACAGAAGTCTCGCAAAAGCGTTGGCAGGACGTCTACACGCTGCTTGACGCCGGGATCGACGTCATCTCAACGCTCAACATCCAGCACCTCGAATCGCTCAACGACGTCGTAGCGGCGGTCACAAACACCCGGCAGCGTGAAACCATCCCCGATCAGGTGCTCCGCGATACCGACCACATCGAGCTGGTCGACTTATCCCCCGACTCGCTGCGTATCAGGCTCGCGCGGGGCGAGATCTACCACGGAGCCATGGCGACCAAGGCCTTGGAGAACTACTTCCGCTTGGGAAACCTGACTGCCCTGCGCGAATTGGCGCTGCTGTGGTTGGCTGACAAGGTCGAAGAAGGTCTCGCGGCCTACCGCGAGAACCACGAGATCGACTCGACATGGCCGACCCGCGAGCGCCTCATCGTAGCGGTGTCGGGCAGCGACGGGTCCGAAGCACTCATTCGGCGCGCCGCCCGTATCGCAGGAAGAGTTTCGGGCAGAGAAATGGTGGCGGTCTACGTCGCCAGCAACGAGGGTTTGACCTCCAACCAAACCCCTTCCGCGCTGCGCCGGCTGCAAGAGCTGGTGGAAGATCTCAATGGCCAGTGGCGCGTGCTCATCGGCGACGACGTCGCCGGCACGCTGTTGGAATACGCACGCTCTATCAACGCGTCGCAATTGGTTATCGGCCGCCGGCCACGCTGGGGGCACACTCTTGCCAATGGTGTTGCCGAGCGCGTGATCGATGGTTCGGGCACGATTGATGTCCACATCGTCTCCCTGTCCTCGTCAGATGACCCCCAGCCAAAACGGCCGCGGCGAGGCACGATTTTCGGCCGAGTCCGCCTACTGACAGGTTGGTTTGCGGCGTTGCTCTTCCCCCCGGGGTTTACGGTACTCATGTTGCTCTTTAATCCGGAGGAAAAGTTCTTGAGCCCCATCCTGCTGGGATTTCTCACCATCGTGGTCTTTAGCGCCATCGCGGCCGGCGTGTGGCCGGCGCTGCTCGCGGTCATCAGTGGATCGCTGTTGGCCAACTGGTTCTTTACCGCTCCCACCCACACGTTGAGTATTACCGAGCCGGAGTCGATAACCTCGGTGGGCTTCTTCATCATCATCGCTCTGACCGTGGCGTATATCGTGGACTACGCTGAACGGCGCGCAGACGAAGCGAAACGACGCCAAACACAGGCCGTCATCATGGCAGACCTTGCGCGCGGCGTCATTTACGAGGGGGCGGATCTTAAATCACTATTGCGGCGACTTGGCGAGACTTTTTCGTTGGACAAGGTCCTCCTTCAGCGCTATTCCAGTGAAGACAAGAAGTGGTGGACCATCGAGTCCAACGCGGAGTCCCCGGATGTAGTTGTGGCACAGCAAAAAAGTCGCGCCGGTGAATCCGTCAACCACGTCGGGATCGGTGACTCACTGCGTCTAGTCATCGGCAACCGGGAGCTCAGCCCGTCTGAGATCGATATGATCGAAGCCCACGGTGCTCGCATTACCGCCATTCTCGACCGGCAGGAAATGGAAGCGATGCGACGGGCGACCACAGCCCTGGAATCCTCCAACCGAGTAGGTTCCACGCTGCTCACCGCGGTCTCGCACGACCTACGAACGCCGCTAGCTGGCATCACCACGGCAGTCTCCGGTCTCACGCTCGGCGACGTCGAAATCTCTGAGGCAGACCGTCAGGCCCTCATCAACACCATCGAGTCCTCGGCGCACCGTCTCGAGATAGTTATCAATCATCTGCTTGACATGTCTCGACTTAATACGGGGATGCTTCGACCAAACTCGCAGGCTATTGATGTCGCGGACATCGTCGACGCTGCGCTCGATGAGCACAGCGTCTCCGCAGGAGGCGTGCGTGTGGACATCCCTGTCACGCTGCCCCCGATCCTCGCGGATTACGGCCTCGTCCAGCGCGTACTAGCAAACGTCATCGCCAACGCGGTCAACCACGGCGCGGGCACCCGCATCGACATCACGGCGCGCGAGGCACACCAAGCGCTCCTGACTAGCGTGGCCCACGCAAAGGACGCTCCATCCTCCGTCGTGGCCGACGATGCCGCTTCAATCGGGCCTTCTGGCCTTCGCGACGACCATAACATCGTACAGATTAGGATTGCTGATCACGGCCCTGGCATTCCTCGAGACCAGTGGGATAGCTTGTTTCTGCCTTTCCAGCGGCTATCAGACGACGCCTTGGGGCTCGGCCTGGGTCTGGCAGTGGCCCGTGGTTTCACTGAAGCCATGGGCGGACACATCTACCCCGCCGAGACCCCCGGTGGCGGCGCGACCATCGTCATCGAAATGCCTTGTACCCCTACACCCGAAGGTGGAAAGCAGTAGTGTCCCAACTCCATTCATCCTCTGCGGCACCCGAAGCCGACCAAGGGCCCCGCATCCTCATCGTTGAAGACGACCATACGCTAGCCCTTGCGGTTTCAATCAACCTCAAGGCGCGGGGATATCAGGTTCGCGTTGCAAAGACAGCAGCCTCCGCCCTGAAAATCTCTGGGCAGTGGCAACCCCAGGCAGTTCTGTTGGACCTCGGCCTTCCGGACACGTCTGGTCTAGAAGTCCTGCGCTCGCTGCGCAAATGGTCGACTGTGCCCGTCATCGTGGTCTCCGCCCGCCATGAACAAGAGGGCAAGATCAACGCCCTCGACGAGGGCGCCGACGACTACGTCACCAAACCGTTTTCCACTGGTGAGCTGCTCGCCCGGCTCCGATCCGCCCTACGCCGCGCCGCCACCGCCTTCGCCACCGAACGAGTGAACCCCGTACTCGTCTCCTCGGATAACCGGTTGCGCCTCGACCTTGCCCAATCAAGTGTCTACGTGGATGACTCACGCATCCACCTCACACCCATTCAATGGAAAATCGTCGAATACATGGCCCGCAACTACGAGTCTCTCGTCAAAAGCACCGATTTGCTACAGGCAGTGTGGGGCAAAAACTATGAGCGAGAGACCAATTATCTGCGCGTGTACATGTCGCAACTGCGCCACAAGCTCGAGCCGGATCCGTCACGTCCGCGCTATTTCCTCACCGAGCCGGGCTTGGGCTATCGCCTTAATGGCTTCGCCCCCGCATGATGGCCAAAGTCGCGAGCGGGATGATGATCGTCACGACGGCAACGTCGAGGGCGCGCACGTACATGTTCATGTCGGCCTGCTCGTGGATATCGTCGCGCGTGATGTAGACGGACTTGCCCGTATCTGCGCGCGTCGTCGCCAGGTTCATCTCCGCCGGGTTCGCCTGAAATGCTTCGAAGTCGAAGGCAGTTCCTTGTCCGAGGAGCGCTCGTAGATATACTCCGCGTTGAAATACCCCGTGCCGCGCAGCACCGAGGCCACCCCGCCGAAGCTCGGGTTATGGGCGAAGTCCACGAAGGAATCCTTCGCCCGCCACGCGTCGCGCGAAAGGTAATTCACGGTGTGCGAGGACCCCGCGGACACGCCGCCCACCCAGCCAAACTGCACGTCTTCCTCGATGAGCTTGACCACGCAGGCCGCCGCCTTCAAAAATCAGGGCGGTATCTTTTGCATCAATCACGTTGTTTTACTGTATGCGGCTGCTTACGATGTTCACATGGGATTACTTGACGCGCTCCGCTCACTCACTGGCCCCAAGGCCCCGCGCCTCGCCACGCCCGAATCCGGCGCGCCCGTCGTCGAGGTCGACCATCTCGCGGTCCACGCCGCTGGGTCCCTCCTCATCGTCGTCACCAATCCCGCTGGCGCCGCAGCCCTCCGCGAGGTCGCCCTCGCCGCCGAGCCCGCCTGGCTTGCCGATGCCCCCACCCGCGTCTTCTTCTCCCCGGCCCCACGCCCCGAGGTCCCCGTCCGCGACCCGAAGAAAGGCTGGGCCATCCCGCTCGACCCGGACACACGCGCCGCACTGCTGGAGACCCTGCGCGCCGAGCCGGGCGACTACGAGCTGTCCAAAACCCTTGCCATCTCCGTGGAGTAATCATGCTCATTCTTCCCTTCAACGGCGTCCGTCCCCGCATCCACCACAGCGCGTTTATCGCGCCGAACGCCACGATTATCGGCGACGTGGAAATCGGCCCCGACGCGTCCGTCTTTTATGGCACGGTCCTGCGCGCCGACGTCGGCGCCATCCGCATTGGCGCACGCACGAATATCCAGGACAATTGCGTACTCCACGTCGACTGCGACGCAGACTGCGTCCTCGAAGACGACGTGACTGTGGGCCACATGGCGATGGTCCACGGCGCACACGTCGAGTCCGGAACGCTCGTGGGTATGCAGGCCACCGTGCTCTCGCGCTCGCATGTCGGTACTGGCTCGCTCATCGCCGGCGGCGCCGTGGTCCTCGAAGGCCAGCAAATCCCGGCGCGCTCGCTCGCCGCTGGCGTGCCCGCCAAGGTCCGCCGCGAGCTGAACCCCGAGGAATCCGCCGCGTTTATCCCGCACGCGGCGCGATACGTCGAGACCGCCCGCAGCCAGGCGCCCGAGTCCGAGTCCCTGCGTCTCGAGGACGTCTCGTTCTAGAGCGAGACCACACCCATGATGATGAGGAAAACCGCAACCGCGTAGCCCGAGTACAGCGCGACCTGGGTCGAGTTGCGGCGCGCAGCCGCGAAGATGCGCCCGGCTGGGCTGTCCGGGTAGTGGCGCACCATCGCGAGTCCCAGGCCACAGAGCGTGGGCAGGCTCAACGCCAGGCAGGCGTAGAGCAGGCCTGCGCTCACCCGCGAGCTCACCGAAAGATCGCCTGCGGCCAAGTGCATGAGGCCGTAGTAGAACGGCACCGAGGTGAGCGATTGGATAATGCCCATCGCGAAGCCGACAAGCGCCGTAAGCAACGACGGGGTGCGCAGCGGGCCTAGGAGTTTCTCCACGAGCGGGTTCGACTCGCCTTTGGAGCGCCACGCGCCGAGCGCGAGGAGGACGCCGACCACGATGAGCACGATGCCCGCGATGGGCGAGTCGAGCACCGAGATGATCTGGTCCTTGATGCCAAGGAAGATAGAGAACACGAGCGCCGTCGCGGCAAGCACGCCCAGCCAGTCTCCCACAACCACGAGCGTAGCGATCTTGCGATACATCCCGCGCGGCAGCATGATGCCAATCGCGACGAGGATGCCGATGAGCAGCGCATTCACGGAGTCAAGGAGAGCATAAAGGACGGCATGGAGCATGCGCGCAAGTCTACAGCGCTTATGCAGCGCCTCCCCAAACCGATCCCAAATCGCAAACTTGCATAGCAACTGCAAGTTTGCGTAAGGTGTACAATATTGCAGAAGTAACGCAAACTTAATCAAAGGAAGTCTGTACATGTCGAAATTCCTCTACCGGCTCGGTAGTTGGTCATACCGAAAAGTGTGGCCATTTCTAGCGTTCTGGCTCGTAGTCCTCGTGGGCTTCGGTGGCCTCGCGGGCGCTTTTGCCAAGTCCCCTACCCCAACCTTTTCCATGCCTGACATGGATTCCACCGTCACTCAGGAAAAGATGATGGAGCGCTTCGGTAACGAAACCGATGCTATGAGCGCGCCTAGCGCCACCATCACCATTCAAGCTCCAGAAGGCGAAAAGCTCAGTGACAAAGAGGTCATGGGCGAGGTCGATTCCATGATCGAGGAGTTGCAAGGCACGGACGCGCTGCGCGATTCCGACAAGATTGTCAACCCCGTCATGGCCGCAATGGGCATGGAAAAGCAGCTGACTGAAAAGATGTCGGCGCAGGGCATGCCTGAAGAGCAGATCCAAGAAAACCTGGCTGCCTTATCCCCGCTCAGCGAGGATGAGCGCACCGGCACCATCTCCATCGAATTCGCTGCAGATACCGTCACCGACATCCCGCAAGAAGAGATGACTGCGGTCACGGATATTCTGCGCGACTACGACGAAGGCGACCTCACCGTGAAATACGGCGGCAACGCCTTCAACGGCGCCACCGAGATGAACATGGTCTCCGAGGTCATCGGCCTCATCGTCGCGGCCGTCGTGCTGCTTATTACCTTCGGCTCGTTCGTAGCCGCAGGCATGCCGCTTATCTCCGCCGTCATTGGCGTGGGCGTCGGCCTGCTGGGCGTCCAGCTCGCCACCATCTTCACGGACTCTGTCTCCGATCAGACCCCGATGCTGGCGTCCATGATTGGTCTCGCAGTGGGCATCGACTATGCCCTGTTCATCGTCGCTCGCTTCCGCAACGAGCTGATTACCTCCTCTGGCCTCAATGACTTGAACCCCAAGGAGCTGGCCGCAGAGCTTAAGAAGATGGACAAGGCTACCCGCGCGCATGCGATGGGCATGGCGCTCGGCACCGCCGGTTCCTCCGTCATTTTCGCCGGCATCACCGTGGTCATCGCCCTCACCGCGCTGACTATCATCGGCATTCCGTTCCTTTCCACCATGGCCATCGCAGCCGCAGCCACCGTGGTCATCGCGGTCTGCGTAGCACTTTCCTTCCTACCGGCCCTCCTCGGCCTGTTGGGCACCAAGATCTTCGCAGGTCGCGTTCCCGGCCCTAAGGTTCCGGATCCAGAAGATGAAAAGCCAACGATGGGCCTAAAGTGGGTACGCCGCGTGCGTGCGCATCCATTCCTGCACCTGGTTGCCGGCGTTGTGCTGCTGGGCATCCTCGCACTTCCGGCTGCCAACTTGCGCCTTGCGATGCCGACAGATGGCACCTCCAAGCTAGGCACCCCCCAGCGCGATGCCTACGAGATGACCGAGGAGGCATTCGGCCCGGGACGCAATGCTCCGATGATCGCTTTCGTCGACGTCGCGAACGTCGCCGAGCAAGACCGCCTGCCTGCATTCCAGCAGATTCTGCAGGAATTCAATGACACCGAAGGCGTCGTCAATGCCCAGATCGTGGCAACCACCGACTCCCAAGATGCCGCGCAGATCATGATCACCCCGTCCACCGGCGCGACCGATGAGGAAACCACCCAGACCTTGGAGCGTCTGCGTGATTACCAGGGCGAGTTCAGCGAAAACACCGGCGGTAGCTACGGCATCACCGGCATTACCCCAATCTTCGATGACATTTCGCAGAAGCTTTCCGACGTCCTGATCCCCTACATCGCCATCGTCCTGGGCCTCGCCTTCCTGGTGCTGCTATTGGTATTCCGCTCCATTTGGGTACCGCTGATTGCCGCGGCTGGCTTCGGCCTATCAATGGCCGCCACGTTCGGCATCACCGTCGCTATCTTCCAGGAAGGCATGTTCGGCATCATCGATGACCCACAGCCACTGCTTTCCTTCCTGCCGATCATGCTCATCGGCCTGACCTTTGGCCTGGCGATGGACTACCAGGTCTTCCTGGTTACCCGCATGCGTGAAGGATTTGTCCACGGCAAGACGGCAGGCAACGCCACCTCCAACGGATTCAAGCATGGCGCCCGCACCGTGACCGCGGCGGCGCTGATCATGATCTCCGTGTTCGCGGCCTTCATGCTCATCGACCTCCCCTTCATCAAGACCATGGGCTTCGCACTCGCAGTCGGCGTCTTCATGGACGCGTTCGTCGTACGCATGATGCTGATTCCGGCCACCATGTTCCTACTCGATGACAAGGCGTGGTGGATGCCAAAGTGGCTGGCGAAGATTCTGCCCAACCTCGATGTAGAAGGAGAAGCCCTGAGCACGCAGCGGGAAGAACTCCAACAATTCCAGCGCGATAAGGTAGAAGCAAAGTCCACCGGAAAAGGAGCATAAAAATGGCGAGCTTGCGGGAAGCAAAAAAGCGGGCCACGCGCCACGCCATCGCAGATTCTGCCGCACGCCTGGTGCTCGCTGAAGGAGCGGAAAAACTCACCGTGGCGCGCATTGCGGAGGTCGCTGGGGTCTCCCCTCGTACCTTCCACAACTACTTCACCTCTGCTTCCGATGCGCTTTTGTTTTTCACCGCAAGCGTCCTTGAGTCCTTCTCGGAAAATCTCGACGAGCTCTATCCCGAGTCTGACATCAACGAGTTCTTTGAGCACCTAGTCTCGGATGTTCTGGAATCCGAGGACGAAAACCTGCATTCGATTGCTACCTTGGTGGCCATCGGCGAGAGTCTCGAAGGGCTTAGCCACACTGCCGAAGAACGCCAACGCTACGAGTCTTGTGCCGAAGACATCCTGAAGTCCTTCAGCACGCGAATGGCCGACTTTTCCGAAAGAGAAATGCGCGTCATTTTGACTGCCCATGGCGCGGCCGCACGCCTTGCCCTGATGGAAATCAATGCCGCAGAAAAGGAAGGCCGTGCTTTGAGCATTGAAGAAAAGAAGCAAATCGTCAGCGAATGCCTTGCAGCGCTGAAAAAGATTTCCTAATCGATTTCTCAAGCACTGCGCTTTCCTGCAGTTCACTGAAAATTCACCCCGGACCGGCGGCGACACCTGCCGGTACCGGGGTACTGTCGTATAAGTCGTATTTTCCGCCCACAGGCCTCGCTCCTCCGGGCAAAGATAGACCTTCCTGTCAGCGCATGTTCGCATGCATCCCTCGAGTAAGTTTGGAGTGTCCACAGTGAAGATTGCGATTCTGGGCGGCGACGGTTTCTGTGGATGGCCAGCATCCCTTTATTTGTCCGACCAGAGCCATGACGTCATTATCGTGGATAATCTTTCCCGCCGCGCTATCGACGAGGAACTCGGCGCAAGTTCGTTAACCCCCATCGTCTCGATTGAGGAACGCATCGCGGCATGGCATGAGGTCTCCGGCAAGACCATCGCTTTCCACAACTTGGACGTTGCTCAGGACTACGACGCTTTGCTCGACTTCCTGGTAACTGAACAACCGGATGCAGTAGTGCACTTTGCTGAGCAGCGCGCTGCTCCTTATTCCATGAAGAATTCGCGTACCAAGCGTTACACGGTGGATAACAACATCAACGCCACCCATAACCTACTGGCCGCCATCGTGGAATCCGGCCTCGACATCCACGTGGCTCACCTCGGCACCATGGGCGTCTACGGCTACGGCACCGCGGGCATGGAAATCCCGGAAGGCTACCTCGACGTACAGGTCAAGGTGGAGGGCCAGGAGCCAATCGAGCAGTCCATCCTCTACCCTTCCAACCCAGGCTCGGTCTACCACATGACCAAGGTGCTGGATCAGCACCTTTTTGCCTACTACGTCAAGAACGATGAGCTGCGCGTCACCGACCTACACCAGGGCATCATCTGGGGTACTCACACCGAGCAAACACTTAAAGACGAGCGCCTCATCAACCGCTTCGACTACGACGGCGACTATGGCACGGTGCTCAATCGCTTCCTCATCCAGGCAGGTATCGGGTACCCGCTGACTGTCCACGGCACCGGTGGCCAGACCCGCGCTTTCATCCACATCCGCGACATGGTCCGCTGCATCGAATTGGCTCTCGAGAATCCGCCGGCCAAGGGCGAACGCGTAAAGATCATCAACCAGATGACAGAAACCCATCGCGTGCGTGACCTCGCAGAACTCGTCGCCGAGCTTTCCGGTGCGAAGATCGCCATGGTGCCGAACCCGCGCAAGGAATCGGCAGAAAACGAGCTGCACGTTTCCAACAACACCTTCTTGGAACTTGGCCTTGAGCCAACTACCTTGAGCGAGGGCCTCCTCCACGAGATCGAGGAGGTAGCAAGGCGCTATGCGGACCGCGTGGATCGCTCAAAGATTCCAGCGCAGTCGCTGTGGACGAAGCAGCAACAGGTTGGAATTCCGGAGGAATTCCTCGACAAGGCCGCTCACTAACCCCACTTTTAAACCGTGCGCATCGCAATCGTTACCGAGGTCTTTCTCCCGAAGATCGACGGAGTAGTCACCCGCCTGACCAAGACCCTAGAGCAGCTTGCTGTTCTAGGGCACGAGGTCAAAATTTTCGCCCCGGGCAATCCTCCGAAAAGTTTTGCAGGCTTTGAGGTTTCCCCGATCCCCAGCCTTTCCTTACCGGTCTACCCGGAGATCAAATTCGCTCTTCCAACTTGGAGATTCTTCAGGGAAATCCGCGAATGGGACCCAGACTTAATTCATGCCGTCAACCCCATTTGGACTGCCGCACTAGGCGTCTTCGCTGCGCGGCGCGATGCGGTCCCGCTGGTGGCAAGCTTTCACACCAACGTCCCGGAATATGTTGATGCTCTCGACATCGGGTGGACACGCCCGCTGACAGAGCGCGCTATCATCTACCTGCATAACCAGGCCGCGGTGAATCTGTGTACCTCTGGCCCCATGGTGGATAAGGCCCGCACGATTGGGATGCACAACGTGAAGTTGTGGCCCAAGGCCGTAGACACTCAGACCTATCACCCGAAAAAATCCACACTAGTCATGCGTGAGCGCCTCAGCGCAGGCAACCCCGACGCCCCGCTTCTTACCTATATCGGCCGCATTTCCAAAGAAAAGGACTTGGAGCGGCTCGCCAACGTAACGAAACTCGTGCGCCAGGAAGTACCCGCGGCACGCTTGGCCATCGTGGGCGCTGGCCCCTATCTGGAGCAGCTCAAGAAGTCCTTCGACCCTGAAGTCACTGTCTTTACCGGTTATTTGTCCGGCGAAAAACTCGCGCAAGCATTCGCTTCCGGTGACGTTTTCCTCTTCCCCTCAGCGACGGAGACTTTAGGCTTGGTTGCCCTTGAATCCTTTGCTGCCGGAGTGCCTGTCATCGGTACAAACGCCGGCGGCATCCCTTTCGTCATCGACGAGGGCGAAACCGGTCACCTCATCGATCGCAATGCTTCTGACGATGAATGGGCCGCAGCTGCGATTGGTCTATTGACAGATCCCGCGCGACGCGCCCGCATGGGTCAGGCCGCACGTACCGAAGCAGAGCGCTATTCATGGTTAGAATCCACAAAGGCACTCGTTGCCGCTTATGAAGAAGCGATAGATAATCCCTACCGACGCTGAGGAAGTTACACGCCCCATGCCATTGCTGCCGTTGCCACTGCCTAAAAATCTGGAAGAAATTTACTCCGCCGGTGCCTTCGTACAAGCAGGTATCGATGCGGAATTTACTAAGCAGCTGGGCGAGGTCGAAGCGACGGAGTTCAACTTCCAGCCTTCCCCGAGCGCTGATGGCACTACCGAATTGGACCAAAAGGTCCAGGTTCGCTTCAACACTGTGCAGGGAATACGCGATTTTCCAGGCATGCGCCTTGCCACCATCAAGGATGGCATTCTCACCTGGTGCGCGGAAGGTGCGCGTCAAGCGCCCATCGCGGAGTTCCACGAACCGCAACCTTTCGAGTTCTCACTGCTTAATATCGCGCGCTTCCTCGTGGGCAACGCCCCGGTCGCCCGGGTACCGCAGGGCGATCACGAGGCAGTGGTGGCCATTGCGTTCAACAGGCTTCCGCACGATACGGCCACCACCATCTCCTTAGGACTTGAGCGTTTCAGCGGCGGCATCGACGAGCGCTTGGCCTTGCTGAACCTCGCACAAGCTCGCCGGCTCGAAGCTGAATCCGCGCCGGGTAACGCCAAGGGCGGCGCCACAGCGGAGACAATCACGCTCAGCGATGGCACCAGCGTGCACTTGAGCGCCAAGGATGCACCGGGTGGCCAGCGCATCATTGGCCTCCGCACGGCCCATTCGGGTGTGCTGCCAGAGCAAGTGCTTGCCGACGCCCATTTCACCGCCGTTGAGCACCAGTTCTACCTAGAGTCGCGCTTTCCTGATGCCGCCGTGCAGTTTGATGCCGCGACGGCCACCGCGATGCTTTCCACCTCGACAGGTTCGACGCCCGTCGATGCTCATCTCATCGCAACGGTTGACTCCGATGAGTTCACGTGGGCGTGGGCTGATCCGGACTATGCGAGCACGCATTCCGCACGCGCTTCCTTCAACTTGCAGCGCTTCGGGCGCGATAACTGGGTCCCAGATCTTGTCCGGCCTTGCCTACCAATGGAGTGGGCGAAGGACGCCTTTCTTCCGCAGATTGCGATGCCCATCCTCGGCGCATGGACTTTGCTGACCGTACCGCTGGGTGAAAAGACCGGTATCCTCCTAGCGAGCTCGCCTACGCTGACGTTGCCTGCCCCTACTCCGGAAGTTGCCGAGGCAGTGCTGGCCGTCGACCTTCCTGCAGGCTGCGACGCCGAACGCGCCCGTGCCGCTTACGCCGCTAACCGCGGCGTCGCCAGTTGGTAAAGCATTAGTGCCAGCATCTAGGCGTTAGCGATAACCTCGCGGAATTCGGCGGCCTCTCCCGCTGCGGGGAACGCGGCATCATGCGTTTTATCTACCAGGACCGCACGCACGCCTTCGACAAAATCTGGCCGGCGCAACATGTGCTTGCCCAAAGCCAGCTCCATGCGCAGGGCCTCACGGACGTCTTTCGCTTTGGCTTCCCCAGCGAAAAGTTCTGTAGCCGCAACCAAAGATGAAGGGCTAGCCTTTTCGGTAAGTTTTGCAAAGACCTCTGCCAGCTGCGGATGGGCCGGAAGCGCTTGCTTGATATCGGCCCATGTATCAAAGGCAAAGACTTCATCGATGTCATCAATGAGCTCTGCTAGCTCTGGTTTACCTTCCGGTTTAATCGCGTGCTTTTCTGCAGCGGCATCGACGCCTACGGCAATAACATCATCGATGAATGCTTGGGGGCTTTCGATGACGTGCGTCGCCAAGCCAGCCCAGAGCATATCTGCGGCATACATGCGGTAGCCGCTAAGGCCCCAAAACTTTGCCAGTGCGGGATCGGATTTTCCACGGGTGCCAATCATGCGTTGGGCCATGTAGGCGACACCGACGTCAGTGATGTAGCCAATTGCCATCTCTGGCATTGAAGCAAATGCTTTGTCGGTGACGATTCGGTGCGAACCGTGGGCGGAAATTCCTAGTCCGCCTCCCATGACGACGCCGTCGATAACGGAGATATAGGGCTTGGGATACTCGGCGATATCACCGTTCAGTTTGTACTCTTTTTCAAAGAATTCATCCACTTGTCCCCAACGTTCCTCCAAGGCTCCGTCGCGGGCGGCACGCACGTCACCACCAGCACAAAAGGCCTTGGGGCTTCGCGAGTGAACCAGCACTTGTTGGACATTTTCGTCCTCGCGCCACTGGGAAAGAGCTTGGCGAATAATGTCAAGCATCTCAGGATTTAAACTATTGAGCGCGCGCGGCCGATCCAGCTCGATAACTCCGGTATGGTTGCGAACTGATACTTTCACTGGCTCGGCGTGAGAACTTGTTTCTACAGCACTATTATTCTCAGACATGCCCTCCAGTGTGGCATATCACATTAGATACGGCTACCCCGATAAATCACAGATTGGTGGACGATTTGGCCCCGCAGCTCATTGCACTAGACATGGACGGCACTCTCTTAAACCCAGAGGGTCAACTTCCACATGACTTTGCGGAACTTAAGGCACTCGCTGCCGAAAATGAGTCCGTTCTAATCCCGGCGTCGGGCCGCCAGCTTGCCACCTTGCAGAAGATGTTCCCCGACTTTGACGCCTTCATCGCCGAAAACGGTGCGGTGGTCATGCGCGACAATGAGATCATTGCGTCCTTTCCCCTACCCGCTGCAGCTGTGCGTCGCGTTCTAGCGGCATCGTCTGAGTTCCCTGCGGAGCACACGTTGGTTCTGTGCACCCCGGAGCGCGCGTTTATTAAACGCGATATACCAGAGCACGCGGTTCAGGAAATCACCAAGTATTACAGTGCGGTTAAGTGGGTGGAGTCCCTCGATGAGGTGCCGCTCGATAACGTCATTAAAATTGCGGCCTACTGTAAGGAAGGCTCGGAGACCAACCTCGCGCCCAAGGTTCGGGAGGCTGTTCCCGAGCAGACCGTGGCTATCTCCGGCAAGGTCTGGCTCGACGTCATGGCGGACGGCGTCGACAAGGGCAAGGCGTTGACTGCTATGGCCAAGCTTAGCGACGTCGCGCTTTCCGAGACCGCCGCCTTCGGTGATTTCTTAAACGACTATGAGCTTTTGCGTGCCGCGGGCCTAGCGGTAGCAATGGAAAACGCGCATCCACAGTTGAAGGAGATCGCAGATATTATCGCCCCGTCCAATGCAGACAACGGTGTGTCCACGGTTCTGCGCAAGCTGTTCGCGGAGTCTGCTACCAGCAATTTAGGCACAAGTTAGGTTGCCCAAATAAGGGTGAGTACTCTTCCCCATTTTTTAGGATTCATTTACCAACGCGGGCTAGAATAACCCAGTTGCTAGCCACTATTTCCCTGGAGAATGTTTTGAAACAGTTTTTGAGGTCCCTCCTCGGCCGACCAGCGCAACAGGCTCAGGAGGCCCCGCAGAAACCGGTATATCAACCAGTGGCGGATAACAAGGATCACAACAACGATCCAAAGAAGGCAGAGCCACAAGTCAAGGGTTCGCAGGACAAGTCTGCGAACATGCCTTCCCAGGCTAAGTCTGCCAAGGCAAACTCCTCTAAGCCAGCACAGCAGAAGCAGTCCGAACAGAAGCAGCCTGAGCAAAAGAAGTCGACTTCTGCCCCTAAGAAGCCGGAGAACTCTAAGCCTGCCGCTGCCCCTAACAAGCCGGCCGCACAAAACAAGCCTTCCGCAGCATCGGGCAAGCCTGACACTTCCAACGCCAAGCCAGGCAATACGGTACCGAAGCCAAGTGCACCAGCCCCTAAGCAAGGTTCTGCTGAATCTAAGCCGCAGCCAGATCCTCAGAAGAAGCAGGCTGATTCCAAGGCTCCAGCAAAGCCAGCTCCGAAGAGCACCAAGAATGCTCGTCTGGTCTACCCACCTCAGGAGAAGGGCGCTGCAAACAAGCCAGCATCAGCTTCCCAACAGAAGACCGAAGCAAAGCAATCTCCTGCCGCCCCCAAGGGCGTAGCGCCGAAGGACTCTGCGCCTAAGAATTCTGCAGATTCCGCAGCCTCCTCATCCAAGGATGCGAAGGCCAACAAGCCAGCTGCAGAAAAACCAAAGCAGTCTGCACAAAAGGCACAACCGACGCAGACCCCAAAGCAAGCACCTCAGAAGTCTCAGCCTGCCCAGCAACTAAAGTCAAAGACTTCTCAAGCTCCTCAGCAGAAGACTGCCGCTGCAAAGCCTCAACCCGCTAAGAATGTGCAGCCAGGCGCCAAGGCTCAGCCAAGCAATAAGCCTCAGCAGCCTGCACAGCAGATGCCCCAACCCGCTCAACAGCAGAAGCCACAAACTGCGCAGCAACAGAAGCCGGCACAAAAGCAGGCCAACCAACCCCAAAAGACTCCTGCTCAAAAGCCGATAAGCCCGAAGTCCCTGCCTGCCAAGAATGTGCAGCCAGGCGCCAAGCCTCAGCCAAGCAATAAGCCTCAGCAGCCTGCACAAAAATCTGCACAGCAAAAGCCCCAGCCACAGCCACAAAACCAGAACCAGAACCAGAACCAGTCTGGTTCTGCTCAAAAGCAACAGCCAAAGTCAGCTCCGCTACCAAAGAATGCTGCACAAAAGCCACAGCAGCAGGCTCAGCCAGCTCCGAAGGCTTCTGTTCAGAAGCCAATTCAGTCGAAGCCGTCGGCACCGCAGTCTAAGTCTGCTGAGAAGCCAGCCGAGAATCCTAAGCCTGCTGCGAAGTCTGCACCACAGACCGAGCAGAAGTCGGGCAAGAAGCCGCAGCTGTCTCAGCCGAAGAAGCAAGCTGACCGCGCTGGCGGTGCTGGTCGCGCTGCTGGCGCTGCTGCAGCAGCAGGCGCAGCTGGTGCCGCAGGCACAGCAGGTGCTGCAGGCACGGCAGGTGCTTCCACAGCAAAGTCTCCGTCGGCGAAGACACCAGCGGCCGATCAGGAAATCAAGCGTGCACTCGCACGCCGTTCCCAGCCGGTTGGTACGCCTACCCCAAAGCAGATGAAGGCACCGAAGCCTTCTCGCGAGGCACGTAAGAATCCTGAGCAGCACGATGGTACTGGCAAGGCAGCCTCTGCTGGTGCTGTGGCTGGTGCGGCAGCAGGCGCGGCTGGTGCTTCCACGACGTCGGCAAGCGAGGCTCCAAAGAAGACCTCCTACGTGCAGCCGCCGCAGAAAGCATCGCAGCCAAAGCAAGACTCCAAACCGGCAAAGCCGGTGATGGTGGACCGCTTCCCGCACGAACCGGAAGCGTTGAAGACGCCGCACGATAGCAAGGAAGTAAAGCGCACCAAACGCGCACGCCTGCGCCAGGTTAAGGGCCTTGACGGCCTGCGCGGCTTGGCCGTTCTTGCTGTGGTTATCTACCACTTCTTCGGCGACGTGCTGCCTGGTGGTTACCTTGGCGTGGACATGTTCTTTGTGCTCTCCGGCTTCCTCATCACCTCCCTGCTGGTGCGTGAGTTCCGTGTGAGCGGCCGAATCAGCCTGAAGGACTTCTGGGTACGTCGATTCCGCCGCATCCTGCCCGCAGCGCTAACCGTGCTGATTATCTGTACTGCCATCGTGGCCCTCATTGGCGGCGATATCGCAGTCGGTATCCGTGAGCAGTTCCTGGGCACGTTCTTCTTCGTCAACAACTGGACGCAGATTGCCACCTCCCAGTCCTACTTCGCGGACAATGAGATCCAGGTCTTTGCCCACTACTGGTCCTTGGCCGTAGAAGAGCAGTTCTACGTCATCTGGCCGCTGCTTATCTTTGGTATCTTTGCCATCTCCCGCCGTCAGCCGCGCCGTCTGCCAATCGCAGTCTCGCTGCTGCTGGCTATCGCCTCCGGCGTAGCAATGTGGCTGATTTACGCCCCGGGCCAAGACCCAACCCGCGTGTACTACGGCACCGATACCCACGCCTTCGGCCTGCTCATCGGTGCTATTCTGTCTCTGATTGTTACTAGCACCAAGTCCCACCCGAAGGCAGATTCTTGGCCAAGCCCTGGTAAGTCTGAGCAGGTAATGGCCGGTGTCATCGGCACCTTCGCCTTGGCAGGCTACATCGCGCAGCTGTTCCTCATGCCGGACGATGCTGATTTCACCTACCGCGGCGGCCTCATCCTCACCAGCGTTCTCGGCGCACTGATGATCTGGGGCGTTATCCGTGAGTTCGGTCCGCTCAAGTGGATCTTCAGCACCGCCGTCATGCGTTGGCTCGGCCAACGCTCCTTCTCGCTGTACCTGTGGCACTGGCCGGTCGTGATGATTTTGCGCGCGATTTTCGACGGAAACCACTCCTCCGACAAGCCGTGGATTCTGGGTCTTGTCGCGGTACCGATCTCTTTCTTGCTGGCAGAGCTTTCCTACCAGTTCGTGGAGAATCCTTTCCGCCGCGGCGGTTACAAGAAGACGTGGACTGACTACTGGGCGGCCCGCCCATCGATGTCCGAGATGAAGGACGGATTGGCCAAGGCCTTTTGGCCGCTCGTGCCGTTGATCGTCGTCGCTTCCCTAGTGGGCGTGGGCTACGCGCTGGCGACCTCTAGCGATAAGTCTGAGCTGGAGCAGCAGCTCGAGCAACTGCAGAAGCAGAATAAGTCCACGCAAAACGGCAGCCCAGCGCCTGCTGCCGCACCAAGCACGCAGACGGAAAAGACGCGTCGCCCGATGCCAACCGGCAATGAAATTACCGCCATCGGTGACTCGGTGATGTTGGCTGCCTCCGAGGCACTGCAGCAGCGCTACCCAGGCATTTACATCGACGCTGAGGTCTCCCGCCACTACAGCGCTGCTCCGCCAATCATTGAGCAGCTGAAGGCAGCCGGCGACCTGCGCTCCACGGTCTTCCTTGGCTTCGGTACCAATGGCCCGGCATTCCCTGACCAGATTCAGGAAGTCGTTGACCTCATCGGCCCAGACCACACCATCGTGATGGCCGTTCCTTATGGCGACCGCGAATGGATGGCACAGTCTCAAAGCGACGTCATCGACGCTGCGAAAAAGTACGACAACGTCTACCTCGCTGACTGGTGCACCCACGCACAGAACAACCCGAACTTGCTCTATTCCGACGGCATTCACCCGCTTCCGGAAGGCGCTTCGGAATACGCCCTGGCGTTCCACTACGCCTTGTTGCAGTACTCCAACTACGACAAGAACTTGGATTCCAAGTGCCAAATCTAACGTTCGTGAGCCAAAGCTCCTAGAACGCAAAAGGTGGACGGTCTCTTACAACGGACTGTCCGCCTTTTCGTTTGCCTAACGCTTGAGCCAAAATTTCCGTTATCCTGTTTTGGATTTATATAGGAAACTGCACACACGAGGAACTTCTTGTTGACAGCTCCACGCAAGGAATGGATTTGGTTGGCCGCCACGGCAACGCTTGCGCTAGTCGCCGCAATAGTTGTAATTCTCGGCTGGGACAGCCTCCCAGACCCGCTGCCCAAGCATTTCAATGGTCGAGGCGAACCTGATGCATGGATGCCAAAGACCTATCGAAATGCAATTGGTTTTGCGTTACTTGTGCCTCTCGTTCTCACGATTACATCAGCAGTAACTATCGGCATAACGCAACAAAGCACCAAGACCACCACAAGCAGCTATTCGCAGTCTTCTGCGGTTGATATCGAACGTAGCCGTGCTCACTCCGCTGCTATCCTTCCAGCGTTAAGCTTTTGGTTTTTGCGCTAACGGCAATCTGCACGGCGTTCGCGCTCACTGGAATCTTTCTCAGCGGCCCTAGACCGCTAATTTTCCCCTGCCTAGTCGTTGCCATCCTTGTGGCTTGCGTCTGGCTCGTGTTCAGGTTGAATAGCATAAATAAAAAACTGGATGAACAATTTCCTGACTCCTCTACAACGGGCAAGCTTCGTTACGGATTGTTCTACTACGACCCCACAGATACCCGCGCGATGGTGCCCCTTCCCAGCGGTTCTTCCCAATTCAACTTTGGGCAGAAAAATTCCTGGTTTATCCTCGCTGGGCTCTTAGTACCTGCGGCCCTATTGATTATCCTTCTTAGCGTCGCGGCCTAGATTGCCCAAATAAAAAAAGTCCGCCTCCCTGCGCTGCGTGGTTGTATACACGGTGCAGGGAGGCGGATCACTTTTAAGCGAGTGCCTTAGGAATCGACCTTGTACTCGGCCATGCGGTCCCACTCGGTCTTACCGTCGATGTGGACGTTGATGATTTCTGGGGTCTCAAGCAGGTACTTCGGGAACTCCTCGCAGGAGCGCTTGAAGTGCTCGCCCTCGACGTGCTCGACGTCCTTGCCATCAGCATAAGCCTCAACGAGGAGGAAGCGCTGACGGTCCTCCGGATCACGGTACCAATCAAAGTTCAGGCAACCCGGCTCCGCATTACAAGCCTGGGTGTACCAGTCGATCTCGTCGAGGAAGGTTTCTGCGTATTCAGGCTTTACGTGGAATTTTACGTTAATCAAAATCATGAGCCCCATCGTACGTATGTGTATTTTCGTCCGCCACGATGCAGCACAGCGGCATGATTGGGGGTTTCACCAACGAGCACAGCACGCGCCACCCAGATCGCCTTCGGCAACAGTAGCCAAATACTATATTGTGTAAGAATCCTCTTTAGAAAGGCCTCTATCCTCCTGTGACTACGCAAATCTCTTTGGACGAAGGCCGCGCGCTGTGGCGCCGGAGGCTTCGCCGATGGATTGCACTCGGGGTTTTATCGTCGTCTGCGGACTGATTTTGTGCGTAGGTACGATCCTTGGCAAAGAGGCTGCCCGCAACTGGGCCGATTATCACGCAGCACGCCCGCTGTGTGAGCGCGAGGTGCTCAAGCAGGCCAAGATTCCGGAGCGCGCAATGTTCCTTACTGAGACCATCCCGGAAACGGATTCAAAGATCAGCGCGCCCATGCGTGTTTATACCGCCCACGGTGAGGTCATCTTCATCAACGATGAGGGCGTTGATGATGAAGGCACCTATGACTGCTTGGTGAGTTTCCGTACCCATAGCTTTGTCACGAGCCGCGCCGAAGTCTCTAGCATTGCCCCCGCTGCCCTAGTGGAGGCTTCATGAGTTCGCTGGCGAAGGAACTAAGCGCTAGGCGACGCCGTCAAAAGTTCGGCGTCGCTCTTCTTGTGGTGGGAGCAGTCGCGGTGACTGCGTTGTCGTTGACCCGCTCAATTTCGAAGTACTACGGATGGATAAATATCAACCGTGCGGCCCAAGTTTATGAGGCCACTGTTCAAGACCTTGCCGCCCGCCCCGAGACGGTGAACTTCCCCGACGCACCCGACATGGTCACCGACCGTATCTTGAGGGACGGAATCGTCCACTATGCGGGAACCGGAAGCGTGACTATGGAGGACGCAGCCGGTACCCGAAACGTGGGTTTCTTTAGCTGCTCTGTAGATCTGCGCGCGAGCACCAACTTTGTTGATTCCAGCGCGACGCTGGCAGGCATTGAGCCAGCCGCATTAGCTAGTTGAAAAAGTACTCGGCGAGGTAAACAAAGTTGCCATCGAAGCTGGTGGCTACGCCGAAGTGCTTGCCTGGTGCCGGGGTAACTGGAACGTCACGGTTGAGCCAGTTGAGGCGGTCGTGAGCTTCCTGAATGGTCAGACGGTAGACGTTGCCGCTGCCTTCGTTCAAGTAAGTGCGGCCGTCACCGACGTTGCTGCGGTAGGTAAGAGCACCAGCCGCGCCCTGGTCAGCCCATTCCTGAGCGATGTTGCGAGCGTTCCGATCCTCAACGTGGCCCTGCTTGCGCAGGTGCTCAGTGGTGGCGCCGACGAGGTGGTGAGCTACCTCCGGAGCTGGCTGCTTGATAAACGGCGGAAGCTGAATGTTGTACTGCTTTGCAAGGTCATAAGCCTGCGGTGGCAGTTCGACCTGTGGGACGCCAGCTGGAATGAACTGGGAGCTGCCAGCGGTGACATCTGTCGGGATGTCCACAGGAATCTGGGAAGAGAAATCCGGAAGCTGAGCTTGTGCAGGAGCCAAGCTGCCGGCTGCGAGAGTAAGGGCAATGGAAACGGGGAGAATACGGCGCGTCAGTTTCATATCCTCCACCGTGCCACACCCTGGGGCTTGCTGAATAGTATTAGGCAGTGCTGAAAGCAAGATCGCAATAGCATTGTTATCTACGCATTCTTAGCCTTCGAGCTTCTCGCCAAGCTCTAGCCACTCCATCTCAAGCTCCTCGCGCTGAGAGATTACATCCTTCAGCTTGCCGTCGAGCTCAGTAAGCTTTGCAGTGTCGATGTCGCCTGCAGCTGCTACCTCGGCCATCTCGGCGTTGAGCTTGGTGGCCTGCTCGTCGAGCTTGCCCATTTTGCGCTCCAAGGCATTCATCTTCTTGGTCAGCTCGCGTTCCTCTTGGGAGGACAGGCGCTTGGTAGATTCCTTCTTGGCGTTTCCTGCGCCATTACCGCTTCCATCAGGAGCGGTTTCCTGTTTCGCGCTTTCGCCGAGGTTGACCACGCCTGCAGGCTGAGCCGCGTCGAGGGCGGCGCGGCGGCGCAGGTATTCATCGATGCCGCCTGGCAAATTGGTGAGTTTGCCATCGCCAAAGAGCGCATAGGTATTATCCGCGATGCGCTCAATCAAGTAACGGTCGTGCGAAATGACCACCATCGTGCCCGGCCAGGAATCGAGCAAGGACTCTAGTTCCTGGAGAGTGTCGATGTCGAGGTCGTTGGTTGGCTCGTCGAGCAGCAGCACGTTTGGTTCTGCCATCAACACGCGCGTTAGCTGGAGGCGGCGACGCTCACCACCGGACAAGTCCCCCACTGGGGTGCGCTGGCGCTTAGCGGAAAAGCCCAGGCGTTCTGCAAGCTGCGAGGCAGACAATTCTTTCTTGCCCAGTTGGACGTAGGTGGCCACGTCTTCCACGGCGTCGATTAGCCGGCGCTGCGGATCAAGGTCATCGAGTTCCTGGCGCAGCCAGCCCAGACGTACCGTCTGCCCCTCAATGCGCTTGCCCGCGGCGAGTGGATGTTCGCCAGCCAGAGCACGCAGCAGCGTGGTCTTGCCTGAACCGTTCACGCCGACCAGACCGATGCGCTCACCCGGGGCCAAGCGCCACGTGAGGTGGTCAACGAGTTCGCGGCCATCCGGCGTCGCAATCGTGGCATCCTCAAGTTCAATGACCACGCGACCTTGGCGCTGTTTGGAAAAGGCCATGAGCTCAACCTTGTTGCGCGGTGCTGGGACATCAGCGATGAGTGCCTCTGCCGCTTCCACGCGGTAGCGCGGCTTCGAGGTACGCGCCGGCGCACCGCGGCGCAGCCATGCTAGCTCCTTACGCGCCAGGTTCTGGCGGCGCTGTTCCATCGCATCGGCCTGACGGGCACGCTCGGCGCGGGCATAGATCCAGTCGTTGTATCCGCCCTCATACGGATCGACCACGCCGTCGTGCACCTCCCACGTGGTGGTTGCCACGGTATCGAGGAACCAGCGGTCGTGGGTGACTACGACAGCTGCGATCTTGCGCGCCAGGAGATGCTGGGCCAGCCACTGCACGCCTTCCACGTCCAGGTGGTTGGTCGGTTCGTCGAGCACGATCAAGTCAAGCTCCTGGACCAATGCAGCGGCCAGGTTAACGCGGCGGCGCTCGCCACCAGACAGAGAACCTACCGGCGTATCTAGGCCCAGTTCCACGATTCCGAGGCCGCCCAAAACGTCGCGCACCTTGGCATTCGAGGCCCATTCGAAGGTCTCGAGGCTGAGCGGTTCGATGATGACCTGGGCGATGGTCAGGGCGTCATCAAGCTCAAAGCGCTGGGTCACCACGGCCATGCGCAGGTCAGAATTGTGGGACACACGCCCCTCATCCGGCGGCTCGATACCGGTGAGCACCTCCAGCAGCGTGGTCTTGCCGCCGCCATTTACGCCAACGATTCCAATGCGGTCCCCGCTTTGAACACCCAACGACACCCCGTTGAGCAGCGTCTGCAGACCGAAAGATTTGGAAACTTTTTCCAGGTTAATAAGGTTCGCCATAACGTTTAACCATCTTAGTGCCTAGCGCGCGGTTCCCCCTCACCACTTCAGACTATTGCAAATGAAAATTACTCTAAATAGGCTAAATGGCTATGAAGAAATCTGCGCTATCTATTCTTGCGGCTGTCTCCGCAACAACGCTCCTTGTCACTTCCTGCTCCAAGCCCGCTGATGAGCAGGCCCCGGCCAACGATGCCGCGACTGAGTCGCACGATCACGAGGGCCACGATCACGAGCACGAGCACGAGCATGATCATGAAGGCCACCATCATGAACACGATGGAATGGAGGCCGGCGAGGGCGAGACCGAAGTCGCTCAGTTGCCCAATCGCGTGGTCATCTCCCACGAGGGCGGCCTGAAGACCTACGACGCCAAAACCGGCGAGGTCATCGAGGAAGAGGAAATACCTGCATTCCTGCGCCTGTCCAATGCTGGCGATAACCGCCACGTCATGGTCACCAAAGGTGATAAGTTCCTAAGCTTCGACTCCGGCCTCATCACCAAGCCGCACGGCGATCACAAGCACTACTACACCGCCGAGCCTAAGCTTTCCGACGCCGAGATCGAGGCGCCGCACGCCAGCCATGTGGTCCACCACGACGGCTTCACCGCCCTCTTCTCTGACGGCGAAGGCACCGCACAGGTCTTCCCAACCGACCAGGCTGGCGATCCGAAAGACGTCAAGACCTTCGAATCCGGCGCAGCACATCACGGTGTTGCCGTTCCGCTCAAGGACGGCTCCGTCGTCATGACCAAGGGCACCGAGGACGAGCGCCACACCATCCAGCATCTATCCAAAGACGGCAAGGTCCTGACCGAGACCACCAAGTGCCCAGGCGTTCACGGTGAGGCTACCGCCGGAAACGGCAAGCTCTTCTTCGGCTGCGAGGACGGCCCAGTTGTCTTCGACGGCAAGGAGTTCCACAAGATCGACGTTTCCGCCTACGCGGGCAAAGACGGCTACCAGCGCTCCGGCAACTCCGCCGGCTCTGAGGAATCCAACGTCATCTTGGCTGACAACAAGACCGAAAAGGACGCCGAGTTCGAGCGCCCAACCTCTGTCTCCCTCATCAACACCAAGGACTACTCCGCCAAAAAGGTTGACCTCGGTTCCTCCTACTGGTTCCGTTCCCTGGCCCGCGGCCCGCTGGGAGAGGCCCTCGTGCTGACTTATGACGGCAAGCTCAACGTCATCGACCCAGAGACCGGCGAGATTACCAAGAAGATCGACGCCATCTCCGAGTGGCGCGAGAACGAAGAATGGCAGCTGCCTGGACCGATCCTCAAGGCGGAAGACGGCTACGCATTCGTCACCGATGCCAACAAGAAGGAACTCGTTGTCATCGACCTCTTCGAGGGCAAGGAAGCAAACCGCTTCAAACTGGACATCAAGCCAACCGAGATGGCTGTGCTCTAGATAAACAAAAGCTGCAGTAAGGGGACTTTGCCCTGCTGCAGCTTTTACTTTTTAATAACACCCTAAATTACTTCGATTCCTGGTGCCGGCGAGGTGGTCACAATGCCACGGGTGCCCTTGTTATCGAACATCACTTGGGCCACGACTTCACCAGCGGTCTCCTCGTCCTCGCAGAGGAAGGCACAGGTAGGACCAGAGCCAGAGACGATTCCAGTCAGTGCACCAGCGGCCATTCCAGTGTCCAGAATCTTGCGCAGGTCTGGGCGCAAAGAAAGAGTTGCCGCTTGCAGGTCATTGCGCAGCACCTTTGCGAGAGCCTCGGGACGCCCGCTCATCAGCGCCTGCGCCACCGCGGAAGTGTCCATGGTGGGGTTGCTGCCCTTCCCCGCTGCGCGAAGCTCATCAATCTTGGCAAAGACGGCCGGAGTGGACAGCCCTTCCGCATTGGTGATGATGGCCCACGTATACGTTCCGCGGCTAAGCATCGGCGCCAACTTCTCGCCGCGACCCGTGCCCAGCGCCGTGCCGCCGATTAGCGTGAAAGGCACATCAGAGCCTAGGCGCGCTGCCAGTGTTAAAAGTTCTTCTTCGCTTACAGCGCCGAAGTCAGCAAATGCGTGAGCGGCCAGGCGCAATGCCGCGGCCGCATCCGCAGAACCGCCCGCCATGCCGCCGGCGGCGGGAATCCCCTTTTCTAGCTGCAACTTGACCTTGGGCAAGGCAAGCTCGCGCTCGCCGCGTACTGCATCCGCTACCGCTTCGACGGCTCGCCATGCCAAATTCTTGTCATTTTCCGGCACGCCTGCGGCATAGGTACCGCTCGCGCGCAGTTCCTGCACGACTGGGCCCGTGGTCATCGCTGCAGGAGTGCTATCCTCAAGCGTTTCGAGGCTAACCACATCAGAAATATTCAGCGATTGAAAGACGGTGGCGAGTTCATGGAAGCCGTCGGGACGCGCCGCTTCGACTCCTAAGTGCAGGTTGACCTTCGCATGGGCACGAGCACGAATTAACAATGCACACCTGCCAATCGGACAAAGTCTTCGGTGGCCAGCTTCTCACCACGCTGGCGCGGGTCAATGCCGGCTGCCACTAGAGCCTCTTCCGCGGCGGGGCCGCCGCCGAAGTGACCAGAGAGTGCCGCGCGTAGGGTCTTGCGGCGCTGGGCAAAGGCGGCGTCGACAAGCGGGAAAACCGCCTTGCGCGTCTCATCGTTGATAGGCCACGGCGCGTTCTCGAAGCAGTCGATGCGCACTAGGCCAGACTCGATGTTCGGCGCCGGCCAAAAGACGTTCTTGCCGATGGTTCCGGCCTGCCGGACGTTGCCGTAGAAGGAAGCCTTCACCGAAGGAACGCCATAGACCTTGCTGCCAGGCTTGGCGGCAAGGCGCTCTGCCACCTCAAGCTGAACCATGACGAGTACGCGACGGATGGAGGGATAAAGTTCCAGGATGTGCAAAAGAACCGGCACCGCAACGTTGTACGGCAGATTTGCCACCAGCGCAGTCGGCTCGCCCAACTCGCCTGCCGTAATACGCAGCGCATCTTTTTCCACGAGCCGCAGGTTGCCTGCTTGCTCCGGTGCGCGCTGCGCGATGGTATCCGGCAGCTGCGCTGCAAGGCGTGGATCAATTTCTATCGCCGTAAGGTCATCGACTGCCTCAAGCAGGCCCAAAGTCAGAGATCCCAGGCCTGGGCCTACCTCAACGACGCGGTCTTCCCGCTGCAACTGCGCCGCACTAACGATGCGGCGGATGGTGTTGGGATCGTGCAGGAAGTTCTGTCCCAGCTTCTTCGTCGGGGTCACGTCCAGTTTCTCGGCCAATTGGCGGATTTCCACGGGCCCGAGCAGTTTGGGTTCAGTCATGCAATTTAGAGTAGTCGAGGTTTTCCGGATACAAAGAAAGCCCGCTTTCGCGGGCTTTAAACTTGGCGCGAATTGGCGCCTAAAGAGTCTGCGTGCTTAGCGCAGGCCCAGCTTCGCGGTACAAGCAGGCCATGCGCCCCAGCCCTGTGCGGCCTGAACCTTCTCGGCCACAGCGATCTGCTGCTCACGGGTTGCCTGCCATGCTTCCGGCGCATATGCGGTGCCGCCGAAGCCAGCCCAGGTGGACGGGGTGAACTGCAGGCCGCCGGAGAAGCCGTTACCAGTGTTGATGGCCCAGTTACCAGTTGCCTCACACTGTGCGATGGAGTCCCAGACGGAGCCATCGGCTACGGCAGGTGCTGCCGCACCGCCGGCATGTGGCTCAGCCTCGGGCTTCTTCGTGCCACGAGCGATGGTCGCAGCAACCGGCTCGGTAACGACCTTTTCCTTGACGACGTCCTCGGATTCCTTGGCACCATCCTTCATCACCAGCTTGCGGGTGACCTTACGCTGGCCCTTAACGGCTTCCTCGCGGATTTCCTCGGTGCCCTCTTCGAGCTCTGGGTCATCGACGTAGTTTGGCTCTGCCTCGAACTCTTCGGTGGCGTCGTAGAAGGTGGTAGAAACTTGGTCAACCTTAATAGACATGCCGTTGGTCACCGGGGTGTCCATGGCTGGGAAGACGCGGTCATCTTCATCCACACCAATGCCGCGCTCCTCGATGACGTCCTTGACGGTCTTGGCAGCAATGTTGGTGTAGGTAATCTTGCCGCCGTCGTTGATCTTGACGATCTTCGGCGAGGTGACCTCCAGCTCCATGCCATCTTCCAGAGCGTCATCCTTTCCCACCTTCTTATCACCGGAGGTCACAGAAGCACCTGGCTTCACGCCATCCAGACCACCCAGAAGATCAGAAACGGTGAGATCGGTGGAAGAAAGCTGCTTTTCGACGCCGTCGATAGTAACGGCAACAGGCTTAGAGGTGCGCACGGTGATGTTGTCACCGTCGGCAACCTCTTCAGAAGGAGCCGGGTAAACGAGATCCTCGCCGCCGACGTTGACGCCCGCAGCCTGCAGCGCCTCATCGACGTTGCCTGCGAAGGTGGCCAACTCGACCTTGTCGCCGTTGACGTCAACGGTGATGTCCTTCTGTGCAGAAACAGCGACGACTCCGCCCACTGCCAAAGTGCCGAGCACACCACCGGTGGCAAGGCGCAGAGGCAGGGAACGGGAAGAATTGATGCGCTTAATCTGGTTCATGAAACTCTCTCATCGAAAACGGGGGGAAGCAGAGCAAATCTTTGAATAACGATACGATAACAGCAGGATGCAGTCGAAAACGATTTTTCCACCTGCACCACTTCCAACACTGCTTTCACATTCGGCACGTCCATCACCGCTGAACAGGCAAAATGCCGAATATGAAGATCGTCACAGATTTAAGCATAAATGCTTAAATCTTGCCTAGGAGAAGCCGAATATCGAAGTGAACGTCTGGTTAACCTCTTCGATCAGCTCCTCGACGCGCATGCCTCGCGCCTCAGCAATGCAGTTATACGTATGCCCGATGAAGGTCGGCTCGTTGCGTGCGCCGCGGAATGGCTCCGGGGTCATATACGGAGCGTCGGTTTCCACCAAGAGCTGGCCTGCCGGCGCAGCGGCTGCCGCCGCACGCATCTCTTCATTGCGCTTAAAGGTCACATTGCCGGCAAAAGACAACACCCAGCCGCGCTCAAGCGCCTGCCTTGCCACGTCGAGTGGCGAGGAGAAACAGTGCAACATGACATTCTCGGCGTCGCCAAGCACCCGCAACAAGTCCGCATCCGCCTCGCGGTTATGAATCATCAGGACCTTACCGGTTTCCTTGGCCAGATCCATGTGCCAGCGCAGCGCCTCTTCTTGCACCTCAAGTGGTGCGGTGGATTCCGGCTCATGCTCAATCCAATAGGTATCGAGTCCGGTCTCCCCGATTGCCACGCAGCGGGGGTCCGCAGCCATCTGCACCAGGCGCGTACGTGCCTGCTCGTCCAATTCCTGCGCCTTGGTGGGATGGATGGCGCATGCCGCCCACACATTGGAAAATTCGTGCGCGGCCTGCAACGCCCGCTCGGCCTCTTCCAAGCCATCGCCTACCGTTACCATGCGCGACACCCCTGCAGCACCGGCGCGGGACACGATGTCGGCGGCTGGGTCCTTGCAGGAGGCTAAGTGCGTATGGGCGTCGACAAGCTGTGACAAACCTTCTGCTGGAACAGGGACTGGACGTGGCTTCTTTTTAGACATGGACGCAATTGTAATCTGGAACGCATACGAAACCACCATTTTTTGGATCCGGCAGCCCAAGGCCAAGGCGTGGGCACTAACGTCGCATCCATCAAGTTGCATGAGAAGTTCGGTTTTGCCAATGTAGGAACGTTCAAAGAGGTGTCCTACAAGAGGGGACACTGGCTAAATCTCGCCCATTTGCAGCTGCTCGTTTAACCCCGCAGCTTCTTATTGTTTAAGGATCCCTGACACCTATGCACGTACGTCCCGCCGCGCTTTCCGACGCCGCCGCAATCGCCTCCATCTACAACGCTGCCTCCGCCGCTACCCCGGCAGCCAACTTGGTCACCTGGCAAGAATCCGTCGAGGATCGTGCCGAGTGGCTCGAACAAATGGAAAAGGACGGCTACCCCGTCTTCGTTGCCGTAGAAGATGACGAGATCATCGGTTGGGCTGCCTATTTCCAATTCGTAACGCCAGCCATCTACTACGGCACCGTAGAAAACTCCGTCTACGTCGCTCCTTCGGCGCGCGGCAAAGGCGTGGGCAACGAGCTCATGTGTGCCGTGGTCGACGATGCCAAGGACAACGACTACGTGCAGACGATGATCACCTACATCGTCGATACCAATGAGGCTTCCATCCGCCTCCACAAGAAGTTCCGCTTCGAAGAGACCGGCCGCATGCCCAATATCCACACCAAGGACGGAGTGCGTCTGGGCCTAGTGCACCTACAACGTCACTTCGACAGGAGCTCGTCGTCGATGTAGACCGAGCGGGCGGCGGCAACGCCTGCCACCGCCATCGCTAGGGTAAGTGCGATGAGCACACCCAACGGAACTTCCCAGCCGCCGGTTGCTTGCGCGAGAACGCCGAAGAGGAACGGGAATACGCCAGCCAGAATATAGCCACCCGGCTGCACGAAGCCGGAAAGGCGTGCTGTTACCTCCGGCTGCCGGGTGCGCGCGGCAATCAGGGCGAGGGCCAGCGGGAAGCACATTCCGCCGATGCCCATCAGAGTGGCCCAGGTAAGCGGCGCTGCGCTCGCATTGACGAGCACACCCAGCCAGCCGGCCAAGGTAGCAGCCGACAAAACCAGTGGAACGGGACGGAGATCTCGCAGCCGCTCAATGAGAACCGGCATGATGAGCCCGCCGACGACGTTGATGGCGCCGATGAGCGCGAGCGCCAGGCTGGCCCGGGAGGCAGAGACCCCACGGCTTTCAAGCATCGTGGGCAGCCACCCCATTTGTGCATAAGCCATGGTGGATTGCAGGCCAAAGAAGAAAAGAAGTGCAACAGCGGTACGCGAACGGCGCATCGGAATCGCCGCGGTATCCGGGCTTTGCACTGGATCGACGCCGGTGTGCTTACAGGCAATCAGCCACCCCACTACCTGCAGGACGACAGGGATCGCCCACACAAACAACGACATCTGCCAGCCACCCAGGTGGGTAGACATCGGGCCAAGGGCACTCGATACGCCAAGCACAGTGGTGTAAGTCGTCATCAACGCCACCACGGTGCGCGCAGTTCCGTAGGTCTTGATCCATGCAGGCAACAAGATGTTGGTGACAGCGATGCCGCCGACGACGAGCAGCGTGAGCGCAACGAAGGGTGCGAAACTACTTACCCATGGGCGCGCGGCAAGCCCCACCACGAGTGCCACTGCGCCGCCGAGAAGCGTCGTACTAAGCCCAAAGCGCCGGGCGATGGGCACAGCGGCCCACCCCATGAGGGCAAAACACAAGCCCGGAAGGGCCGTGAGAGTCCCGGCGATGGCAGGGCCAACGCCAAAAGCCGCGCTGATGTCCCCCAGCACCGGCGCCACGGAGGCGATTCCGGCGCGCAGGTTCAGCGCAGTTAAGGTAACGACCGCAAAAGCGAGAGCGGCCGCGATGCTTCGGCGAGCCGCCATCTTACTTCTGGACGGGTGCCCACTCAGGGCCGGTCTCACCAAGCTCTGGGTCAAGCTTTGCCACGAGCGGCTTCGGCTTGGAAAGAGTGGTGCCAGGCTCGACGTCTACGCGCTTCCACGCTGCCAGCTGGGCGGTGTAATCACCGGTGATGATTGGGTACGGGTGATTCTCCGGCGGCAGGCCAACGCCTGCGAGCTCAACCGGGATATCGTCCACGACGTCGCGTACCTCAGGCTGTGCCGCCCAGACGCCATCGCGGCCCAAGGTCTCGTGGACCTTCTGCGCGGTAAACGGCAGGAACGGGGTGAGCATGACGTTGCAGTCAGAGACCACCTGGAGCGCAGTCCAGAGGACGGTGGCCAGACGCTCGCGCTGGGTCTCATCCTTGGCCAGCTTCCATGGCTCCATCGCAGCGATATAAGCATTCGCCTCACCAACGACGTGCATGACGGCGGTAATAGCCTGCTTGAACTTCGACTGCTCGAGGTGGCCTGCGGCAGTCTCGAAGGTCTCCTCCGCCAACTGCAGGATGGCCTTGTCAGCTTCTTCCAGTGCGGCGGGAGCTGGGACTTCGCCGAAGTTCTTGTAGGCCATCGAGACGGTGCGGTTGACCAGGTTGCCCCAGCCATTGGCCAGTTCGTTGTTGATACGGCGCACGAACTCGTCCCACGTAAAGTCTGTGTCATTGTTTTCTGGACCGGCCACGGAGATGAAGTAACGCAGCGCATCCGGGCCGAACTCCGCCAAGAAGTCCTTGACGTAGATGACAACGCCCTTCGAAGAAGAGAACTTCGAGCCGGACATCGTCAGGTACTCGGAGGAAACAATCTCGGTAGGTAGATTCAGCTCACCAAACTTGTGCAGCTCGCCGCCCTTCGCGCCTTTACCGGCATAACCCAGGAGCTGCGCAGGCCAAATCTGCGAGTGGAAGGTGATGTTGTCCTTGCCCTGGAAGTAGTAATGGCGAGCCTTATCGTTCTGCCAGAAATCCTTCCATGCATCCGGGCTTCCGGTGCGATGCGCCCACTCGATGGAAGAAGACAAGTAACCGATGACAGCGTCAAACCAGACGTAGAGCTTCTTTGCGGAGTTTTCCTCCCAGCCCTCTACCGGAATTGGGATGCCCCAGTCGATGTCGCGGGTCATGGTGCGCGGACGCATGTCTTCGAGCAAATTCAGGGAGAACTTCAGGACGTTTGGACGCCAGTCCTCGCGAGTCTTCAACCACTCCTCCAGTGCGTCCTTCACGGAAGGCAGGTCGAGGAGGAAGTGTTCGGTCTCGATGAACTCTGGCGTCTCACCGTTGATCTTGGAAACTGGGTCGATCAGATCTACTGGGTCCAGCTGGTTACCGCAGTTATCGCACTGATCGCCGCGCGCCCCCTCAGCACCACAAATTGGGCAAGTTCCCTCGATGTAGCGGTCAGGCAAGGTACGGCCAGTCGACGGCGAGATGGCACCCTTGGTGGTTTCCTTGAGCATGTAGCCGTTTTCATAAAGGCCCTTGAACAGCTCCTGCACTACCGCGTAGTGGTTGCGCGTGGTGGTGCGGGTGAAAAGGTCATAGGACAGGCCCAAGCCGGCGAGGTCGGTGACAATTTGGCGGTTATAACGGTCCGCGAGTTCGCGAACGGTCACGCCTTCTTTGTCGGCTTGCACCAGCAACGGAGTGCCGTGCTCATCGGTGCCAGAGACCATGAGAACGTTGCGGCCACGCATTCGCTGGAAACGTGCGAATACGTCAGAAGGAACACCAAAGCCTGCCACGTGTCCGATGTGGCGGGGGCCGTTGGCATACGGCCAGGCAACATTTACTACTACCGACTCAGTCATGCCCACCACTTTATCGAAGCCTTAGTCAACAGCGTGCGTTGAGGGGGGTCACATCGGCGACGCATAAAGATGCGGGTATACATAAGCAAACGCCCCCTTCTGCACGATTGTGTGCAAAGGGAGCGTGAGCTAGCTCGGTCAGCGACTAAAATCGCTTGCTTCAGCCCTACTTATGCTGAGCGCGCTTGCGCTGACGACGCTTTTTGAGTTCCTCAGCGCGCTGGTACTCGCGGTGCAGACGGCGCTCGCGGGCAAGCTTGCGCTGGAATGCCTGGGACTCGCGGTATTCCAAGTAGATGACGTCGTTGCTGAGAGCCTTGTAGATGGCAAACATCAGGCCCACAACGATGAACAGGAATGGCAGCGCAGCCACAATGGTGACGTTCTGCAGGTTGGACAGGGAATCCTCACCAGCCAGCAGCAGGGTCAGGCCAACAGCCGCGGTGGCTACGCCCCATGCTGCGGACAGCCATGGCTTAGCGTTGGACGCACCGTTCTGAGACATGGAACCCATAACGGTAGAAGCCGAGTCAGCGGAGGTGATGAAGAAGGTTGCGAGCAGGATAGCTGCGATGATGCCGGCGATGAAGCCGCCAGGCAGGTTGTGCAGCAGGTTGAACAGCTCAACCTCAGAGGACTCGCCGGAGATGGAGTTGCCATTCTGCTCCATGTGGATTGCGGTGCCGCCGAAGATGGCGAACCACACGGTGGAAAGGCCAGCCGGGATCAGCATGACGCCGATGCAGAATTCGCGGACGGAACGGCCGCGGGAAATGCGTGCCAGGAACATACCGACGAATGGGGACCAGGAGACCCACCATGCCCAGTAGAAGATGGTCCAGGTGGACAGCCACTCGCCTGCTTCGCCGTTGTTGGACTCAGCAGTACGGGAAATCATCTCGGTGAACGCATCCAGGTAGTTACCGATGGAGCCCGGAATCTGGTTCAGGATGGAAACGGTTGGGCCCAGGATGAATACGAAGATGGCAAGCAGTGCGGCCATAACCATGTTGGCGTTGGAGACATACTGAATGCCCTTGCCCACGCCGGACATTGCGGAAAGCAGGAAGGCCAGGGTCAGCACGAGGACGATGCCAACGACGACCTTCTGGGATGGGTTGTCGATGAGGCCAGAAGCCTGGATACCAGCCTGGATCTGGGTTGCACCGATGCCCAGGGAACATGCAGTACCGAAGACGGTTGCAAAAATGGACAGGATGTCAATGATTTTGCCAACCCAGCCATCGGCAGCGCGCTGGCCGATGAGCGGCACGAATGCCTGGCTCAGCAGCTGCTTGCGGCCAATACGGAAGGTCGAGTACGCAATTGCGAGACCAACGATGGCGTACACCGCCCATGGGTGGAGGG
Source organism: Corynebacterium sp. c25Ua_89 (assembly GCF_047459735.1). NCBI lineage: Bacteria > Bacillati > Actinomycetota > Actinomycetes > Mycobacteriales > Corynebacteriaceae > Corynebacterium > Corynebacterium sp. c25Ua_89. The sequence continues at coordinate 77,280 of NZ_JASBOD010000001.1, read as the reverse complement.
TCCAGTGGAACATCGCCGTAGCCATCGACGTGCCCACTTCCTTCGGCTCATGGCCAGGAACACCGTTGAGGTAGTAGTTCAGCGGCTCAGATGCGCCGTAGAACATCAGGCCGATGCCCATGCCTGCAGCGAACATCATCGCAATCCAGGAGGGCGTAGAAAATTCAGGCTCTTCATTGATGTGGCCCAAGCGGATGGTGCCAAACTTGGAGGCGGCGATGAAGATAACAAATACAACGAAAATCGTGCCGAAGAGCACGTAGGCCCAACCAAAGTCGTTAACAACGAAGCTCAGTGCATCGCTAGCGAAGTCCGCGAAGTTGCTCGGCGCGGCTAAGCCCCATGCAACGATGGCAGCAATAAGCACGCCCGCGATGCCGACGATGGTCCAGTCGATTGGAGCGTCATCGTCCGCTGCGATTTCAATTTCCGGCTCAGTCATCTCATGAGAAGCGAAGTCCTCGTCGCCGAGCATGTTTTGTAGCTGACTCGTCGCAGATGCTGATTCCAGCTTCTCATCAACGGTCTGGTAGTCCTCAGACGAAACCGGCGCCGCACTGGACGCCGGATCCGTACCCTTTGCCGTATTCGAATTTGTTTCTGGATTAGTCATACACTCCAGAATGAGGGCGGCCGATGCTAAGCGTCAAACTTAAATGTGCTGCACAGCCGCCTAAATCCAGTATTTTGGCAGGATAATTTCACTTTCCAAACAGCCGCGTAGATGAAAATTAACTAGCATATGCAGGACTTTAGCCTCATGCGAGCTTTTGGCTATAACAATCCTGCAACGATTGGGCATTTAACCCTATTTTTCGCCGTCACGAGCGCTTAAGAAGGCGTCATAAAGTTCGCGGTTAGACACCGGAGTACCCTCAGCGACTTCCTTGCAGGCATCCTTTGCACGCACTCCATCTGCCACACGGCGCTGGACCTTATCCACCAGTTCCTCAAGCGATGAGGGAACCTCTTCACCGCCCTCGATAACAACCGTGATTTCACCGCGAGCATTGTCCTCAGCCCACTTTGCCAACTCACCCAGGCTTCCGCGCTTTACTTCTTCATAGGTCTTTGTCAGTTCGCGACACACGGCAGCGGGGCGGTCTTCACCCAGAACCGCCGCGGCGTCGCTAAGAGTCTGTGCCAAACGGTGAGGTGATTCAAAAAAGACAATGGCGCGCTTTTCACCGCGCAGCGATTCCAACCAAGCTTTTCGCGGACCGGCTTTGCGTGGGGCGAAAGCATCGAAGAGGAAATGACCTACGCCTAGAGCGGACAGAGCCAAAGCAGTGGGCACTGCAGATGGCCCGGGGAAACAGGTCACCGGCACCCCAGCTTCGGCTGCTGCAGCAACGATGGAGTGCCCTGGATCAGAAACCAAAGGCATGCCCGCGTCGGAGACAACCAGGACGGTGCCGGAACGAGCGGCCTCGACAAGCTGGGCTGCGCGGCCTTCTTCGTTGTGATCAAAGTTGGAGACCACCTTGCCGCGGATTTCGATTCCCAGAGCCTGCGCCAGGTTACGTGCACGGCGCGTATCTTCTGCCGCCACGATGTCGGCGTGCTCAAGCGCCTGCATGAGTCGTGCCGAAGCATCTCCAATATTGCCCAAAGGAGTGGCTGCCACAATGACACCGCGCGGAAGGGGATCTAGGCGAAACGAGGTATTCATAACTTCTAGCATTGCACACCTTGGCGGCACCGACTCCCCCCGATGCATGCCCAGTAGCCTAAACTAAGCAAGGTGAATAGTGTTCGTGCCTCATCAAATATCCGTGCCTTTGAAAAAAGTAGCAAGCGGCGACAGCACCGTGGAACTCACGCGGTAAATATTCCAGCTGGCCCCAATCAATACCACTGGAGCAAAGCTGACTGGATAAGCACATCCGTAGTCGCTGCCCTAGCTTTGCTAACGCGCTTGTTAGATCTCACTGGACCCGTTTCAAAAGGGACACCGGTATTCGATGAGAAACATTATGTTCCACAAGCTTGGGACATGGTTCGAAGCTGGGACAACCTTTTCATTGGCGGAATTGAATCTAATCCAGGTTACGGTCTCGTGGTCCATCCTCCTCTGGGAAAGCAAATTATCGCGCTTTCAGAGATGGTATTTGGTTATAGCCCTTGGGGTTGGCGTTTAATGTCTGCGTTATTCGGCGTAGGCACCGTCCTATTAACGATGGCGCTAGCCAGGCGCGTTTCTAGTTCATGGCAAGTAGCAACATTCGCTGGGCTACTCGCAGTTTTCGACGGTGTGCTCTTAGTGTCTTCAAAATTTGGCATGCTTGATATCTTCCAAGTCTTTTTCATCGTCGCGGCTGCTTGGGCGCTGGCACGCGATCACAATCAAATGCGAGTCCGCCTGCACAATGCTTTTATCGCTGGGAATATGGGCAACTCTGACTTCGGACCACGGTTTGGCTTCCGTTGGTGGCGCTTCAGCGCAGGAATCTTCCTAGGTCTCGCACTAAGCGTCAAATGGACGGGCCTGTATTACATTATGTTTTTTGGCCTCTTGTCAGTGTTTAGCGACCTTGCTTTACGCCGACGCTATCGTGTACGTCGATACATCTTGGGTACGCTCGTTCGCGACACACCTGCAGCGCTTGCCTCATTGGTCTTAGTCCCCATTGCTCTCTACGCATGGACTTGGAGAGCATGGTTCTCTTCTGAAACTGCTGTCTATCGACATGCCAAAGTAGACGGCACTATCGAAGACGGATCTTGGCTGCTTAAGCTTCCCGAGTCCATTGCCGGTTGGTTTTACTATCACTCATCCGTGCTGGAATTCCACGCCTCACTAACCAGCTCTAGCGGCCATTCCCATCCCTGGGATTCCAAGCCATGGGCATGGCTCGTAGCAGCGCGGCCTATTCTCTACTATTCATCAACGGATTTGCAGTGCAACGGCACCAACACCTGCCGCAGAATGCTCTATCTCTTCGGCACCCCAGCGATTTGGTGGCTGGTTATCCCAGCTGTGTTATGGGGACTGTGGTCACTGTTTGTACGGCGTAATCGCGCATTCCTCATCCCACTCGTTGGTTTTGCCGCTGGTTTCTTGCCATGGCTGGCCGCTTTTGACCGCCAGATGTACTTCTTCTACGCCACAGCCTTCATCCCATTTGTCATCGTGCTCATCTCGCTTGCTCTAGGACAGATGATCGGTCACGGCAAGAAAATTTCTTGGCGCTGGCTGTCTTCACTTGCCGGCGGGGAACTCCGTAGTGGTACATTCGTGGCGATTTGTTACATGTGCTTGGTGGTCACGATGTTCATCTACTTCTCGCCCATTCTCTACGGTCTAATGATCACAAACGACTGGTATGAGTCCATAATGTGGCTAAACTCATGGACCTAAACATCTATAAGCGTGTGTAGAAACTATTAAGCGCGGATCTCCTGAAGCGAGGATCCGCGCTTAAATCTTTTTATTTTCCCTAATGCGGATTCGCACTCAAGAAACGCCAAAAATCTGCAGCTGAATAGCCCTTATAGGATACCCATGCCCAAGACAGAACGAGAGCACTGACGCCGGTGGCCAGGAGGATGTATACCTGACTCATCACGATGGTTCCCAAAGCAATATCGCGCATGGTGAAGCCGAAGAGGAATGCGAACATGGTTGCTGCGACAGGCAACATGCCTGGTACGGATGCCGGCCGCCAAGCAGCGAAGAACAAACCGATGGCGAGACCGAAACGCAAAGCAGCGCCTTCAATCAGCAGGCGTGCTCGTTCCGGATCAGCCGTTGGGTCGAGCGTTCCCTCGGCACCGGTGACGGCAAGCCCGGAAGCGCTGACCACCACGACGACGGCCCAGATAGAAAAGAGCAATCCGAGTGCCACGAGTGCAACGCGCGCTACCGTCAGCGTGGTCTGACGTGCGCTGGAGGCACGGCGCCACTCTGGCTCAACGCCGGCGATGATGACCTCAGAAAGATCCTGGGGCGGCGCCATTCCTTGAGCCGATTCAACAAAGCTCAACGAACGGGACAACGCTGCGGCTTTATCGCGGTAGGCCCGGCACTGCTCGCAGCTTTCCACGTGGGTTTCGATGACGTCGTTGGAAACGTCGGTGGGCTCACCGTCAAGCTGCGCGGAGATCGCCGCTTGGATTTCCTCATGCGTCAACACGGCTCAACACTCCATCCAAGCTGACGCGGCCGGAACCAAAGACCACGATCATCACCAGCGATGCAATAAGCACCGCCGGGTATTCAAAGCCACCGTCGGCGGCGAAAAGGCCATGCCCCAGGTGCACGAAATAGAGAGCACAGGCCATAAACAGCGCCAAGGCACCAGCAACAAAAGTGGTAAGCAACCCAACGACGAGTAAGGAGCCGCCAATCATCTCCCCCAATGCTGCGATATATGCAGAAACATGGGGCTGTGGGATACCCATGGCGGAGAACTGTCCGGTGGTCTCATCGATTCCGGCGAAGAACATTTTGTCCACACCGTGCGCGACGAAAACGAGGCCTAGGACTGCTCGCAAAAGCAGCAGCGCGGTATCGCGGACAGCGGGTCTATTCATGAGGAATACACTACCCTGGAACCCCTAGGTGCTGGCGAATCAACTGTAAAAGCCCCAAACCCACAGCGTATGAACGTCCGCCGGGAACCGTTACGAGCTTAAGACAGTCAAATAGTGCAAGAGCGAAAAGAACTTACGCATTCAACCGAAAGAAGCAGACATGACTTTGACGAATCCTTTTGCCGAACCGCAACAGATGGAAAGCACTGAAAGTACCGAAAGCGTATCCAGCACAGAACGAACCGGACTGGTTTACGACGCCGAGGGTGTCGGCCGTCCGCCATGGGCTATGGGCTCTCCCCTTCTGCGCGAGTATTACGACACCGAGTGGGGTATGCCGGTACGCGAAGAAGCGGCACTCTTTGAACGCCTGACTTTGGAGGGCTTCCAGTCGGGGTTGTCCTGGGCCACAGTGTTGCGCAAACGCGAGGCCTTCCGCGCCGCCTTCGCCGGCTTCGACCCAGATATCGTGTCAGCCTTTGGCGCAGCCGAGGTAGAGCGCCTGCTTAAAAATCCGGAGATCATCCGCAATCGCCGCAAGATTGAAGCTGCCGTTACCAATGCTGATGCCACGGTGAAGCTGCGCGAGAAGGGCGGCCTGAGCGAATTCATCTGGTCTTTCATGCCAGAAGAAAACCTCTACCCGCGCTATATGGAAGACATCCCTAAAACCACCGACAAGGCCAAGGAATTATCCAAGGCCTTGAAGAAAGAGGGTTTTACATTCGTGGGACCAGTTACCTGTTTCGCGCTGATGGAAGCCATCGGCATGGTCGATGCCCATCTCATTGGCTCCCATCGCCGCGGTACTTCTGGTGTCTGGCCAAACGAGTTTGATGCTTAAAAGCAACTAACTCGCCGAGGAGGTCAGCTCACACGGCGTGATGCGAGGTCGTCGCGGCGCTGTCGGTTACTTGCGTGCGGGCCGTCGAAGCCATCGAACTCATCGTCGTCGTAGTGGACTGGCAGGTGGTCAAAGTCCGGGCTGTCATCGTCTACTTCGAGCACCACGGCTCCTGGGCGCCGGAGGCTACGCGGGATGGCCAGTTCATCATCTTCGGCGCTGCGCACGCCCAAGCGAGCGCGGCGCAGGTGGTACACGCGGCGACGCAAGAGTGCCTGCTCCTGGCGAACCTGGGTACGCAGGGCAATCAGGTAGATCATGCTGAAGATGCCAGCGATTCCGGCGAACCACCAGGTCCAGCCACCCACGACGATGCCCAAGCACACAGTGAGAACAACTGCCAAGGAAAGACCCAACAGCGTGCGCTGACGGCGCTGGTAGCGGGTTGCGGAAGCAGCCTTTTCTGCCACCGGATCCCAGCCGCCGCGGCCAAGGCGACGCTGCGCAAAAGCAACCTCATCCTCAGATAGATCAGTATCCTCATCCATCTCAGTCTCGGATTCCTCGACAGACTCGATGGCCTGTGGAATCTGGCTCACCTGTTCCTCGGTGTCGACCGCGCCGGGGTACATCAAGTCCACAGGCGAGGTGTACGCCGAATCAAGATCGTAGGCATCGTCTGCGACCACGGCCACTGCTGGCGCGCTGAAGACCTCTGCTGCCTCCGCGTCATCCACCAGCTTGGATTTCAGATCCACAGGCTTATCCTTTTCGGCTTCATCTTCAATGAGGAGCTCATCTTCTTCGGATTCGCGCGCTGCGTCCTCCGACTTTTCGTTTTTATCCTGCTGCGCCGAAACTGGGACAGCGGAGCCGGCTGGGGTTGCTTCCTTCGCCGTCGTCTCAGCCTTGGCTTTGCCGGACTCTTCGACGATTTCCCCCTCAACGGTCTCCGGTGCGTCCGTCTTCACGGCGTCTCCGCCTTCAGGCTCATCAGACAGCTGAGCGCCCGGCTGGCGCGGATTCGCCTTAGCCTTTGCTGCGGCACCGGCGATGGTAACGGCAGGGGTTTCTTCCTCGTCAACCACGGAGATATCGCTAGCGTCGATGACTTCGTAGTCTTCGGTATCGTCTTCAAAACGGCGCACGTCACGCTTATTAACACGCGGGCGGCGGCGCGCGGCGACGTTTCCGGAGTCACCTTCAAACAACACGCGAGTGTCATCAAAGGCTTCACCTGTGTGGCTCATCGGGCGCTGCGAACGCAGCAGCCAAGGTGCCAAGACAAAAGCCCAGACCACGATGATGGCGATAATAGGCACAGCAATGGACACGGTGTGGGTGACCTTCCGTAGGGTGCAGAGTTTGTCTCAACGTTAGCGCCTCAACCGCCCCTATAAAGACTCAAAATCGGGGAAATTACAATGTTGTGACTTGTGTGAAAACAGTGGCGAAATCTACCCGCCAACTGGGGCACCCGGCTAAAGAAGTCGCCCCTCCGCCCGTAACCGCGCGACAGCGGTGTTCGGAAAGTCCTCGCGGTTGAGCGCCACAAAGTAGTGATCGCGCCAAGCGCCATTGATATGCAGGTTGCGACGCAGATATCCCTCTTCGCGGAAACCACAGGACTTCAGGACCTTGCCGGAGGCAGGATTTTCCGGCAAATAGGTCGCTGTCACGCGGTGCATACCTACGCGGCGGAAGGCGTGGTCAACGCCCAGTGCGCACGCTGCCGTAGCAACGCCGGCGCGGTGGACTGCGGAATGGACCCAGTAGCCAATCCAGCATTCCCCGATGCTGCCGTGCTGAATATTGCCCAGCGTCACCTGGCCCATAAACTGACCATCCAGCTCGATCACCAGGGGGATGATACTGCCCATCCGCGCGTTGTCACGCAGGAACATCAGATGGTTCCACCAAGAATTTCCCGAATGCGCGTTTTCCCACGTCGTTGGGATGGTGGGTTCCACCGGGCGTAAGTATTGCTCATCGATGACGCGCTGACGGCGCCAGTCACGGCCATCGCCGCGCATCAGCGGACGCAGGCGGAGGACTCCGCCCTCCGGTAGAACTCTGGAAGGCGCCAAACTAATGCTCGGGGTGGATTCCGGCCACCCGGGATGTTCTTCACGCGGCGGCCCACTCGCAGGTACACGCAGGCGCCCCGCCGCAGTCCCGAAAGGATCCAGCATGCCTAGCTGCGCTGCGTCAAAAAGAGCACGTCCACCACGTCGCCCGGACGGATCTCAGTAGCGCTTTCCGGAATCCTAATCATCGCGTTAGCCTCCGAAAGACCCGCCAACAGGTGAGCCGGTGCACCGCTCGCGCCGCCCAAACCCTCAACCAGGTAGTCGGCAGTCTCAGCGTCACGCATTAAACGCGCACGGATAAAACCGCGGCGACCTGGGCGCGAATCCATGTGGTTGAGCGCACGAGCACGCACGACGCGGCGATTTGCATTGCGCTTGCCCAGAGAAAGGCGAATTAGTGGGCGCACGAATACTTCAAAAATGACCAATGCCGAGACCGGGTTCGAAGGCAACAGGAACGTCGGAACGCGCTCCTCCCCCAGCAAGCCAAAGCCTTGCACCGACCCTGGGTGGATGGCCACGCGGGAGGTATCGATATCGCCGAGCTCGCGCAGCACCTCACGCACTGCCTCAGAACCGGCGCCGCCGACCGCACCGGAGATCACCAGAACCTCGCTGCGGGCGATGTGTGTTTCCAGCGCCTCGCGGATTCGTCGCGGCTCGCCTTCCGCGATGCCGACGCGTTGTACGTCAGCGCCTGCTTCCCGCGCCGCAGCGGCCAAGGAATAGGAGTTAACGTCAAATACTTGACCCAGGCCCGGTTCGCGGTCGATATCCACGAGTTCCTTACCGAAGGACAAGATGGTCACGCGCGGGCGCGGATAAACCAAAACCTTTGAGCGACCGACAGCGGCCAAAAGACCAATCTGCGCAGGTCCCAGGATAGTTCCCGAAGAAACTGCGACATCGCCTGGCTGGATATCGTCACCTACCCGGCGCACAAAGTCACCCGAGCGCACAGGGCGATGCGCCGTCACTCGCTTGCGGCCGCGGTCGGTCCATTCGAGGGGAAGGACGGCGTCGGCAAGCGTGGGCAAAGGCGCACCGGTGTAAACACGCACCGCCTGCTTCGGCTGCAAGCGCAGCGGCTGGCGCGAGCCCGCCGGAACCTCACCCACCACGGGAATGGAACGCTCAACCTCAGGGCCCTTTTGCTCCCCTTCTGCGTCCTCCTCAGTAGCGCGCCGCGCCTTCAAAGCACGCTCGCCTCCCACGTCAACGGCGCGCACCGCGTAGCCATCGATTGCCGCCTGCGGGAATCCGGGCAGCGGCTGATTGGCTTGCACTTCCTCAGCGCACATCAGTCCCAGCGAGTTCGCAATCGCGATACGCACTGGCTCCGGTGTCACCGCCGCATCAGTAATCATCGCAAGCTGATCATCTACTGAACGCATAGACTGCCGCCTTCCCTGTTTGTCTTCTGACCTAGATTAGTTGATGCCCTTTTCAGCCTCATACTCGGCAATGATCTGCTTGATTGCCTTGTACAAAGCCGGGCCATACTTCTCATGGTGCAGGCCGAAGTCCACATTTGCCGGAATATATCCGCCAGGATTGCCCAGGTCATGACGCTTTCCGCGGTGAACCACCACGTGGACCGGGTGGCCTTCCTGGATGAGCAGCTCGATGGCGTCGGTAAGCTGCAGCTCGCCACCCTTGCCTGGGGAAATACGGCGCAGCGCGTCGAAGATCTTGCGGTCTAGCAGGTAGCGACCGGTGGCCACTAGGTTCGAAGGCGCATCTTCAGGCTCTGGCTTTTCTACCATGCCAACGACCTTCTTCACGCCAGGTGCGTTGGTATCTTCCACGTCGAAGACACCGTAGTTGAAGGTCTCTTCGCGCTCGACCTCGAATGCACAAAGCACCGAGCCGCCGACGGCAGCGCGCACGCGTGCCATCTCCTCCATGACAGTCGCCGGCAAGACAATGTCATCCGGGAGCATGACGGCGAAGCAGTCCTCGTCATCGTCCAATACGGATTCTGCAAGACCGACCGCATGACCTAGGCCAAGCGGCTTTTCCTGCTCCACCGAGATCGGGTGGATGAGCTCGCCTGCGCGGCGCACCTTCGCAACCTGCTCATCTTTACCACGCGCGTCCAAGGTCTCAACAAGCTCCGGGAAGGCATCGAAGTGACGCATCACTTCTTGCTTGTTGGGGGCAGTAATAACTGCTAGACGCTGCGCACCAACCGAGGCGGCTTCCTCCGCGATGAGTTCGATACCCGGGGTATCAACCACAGGGAGCAGTTCTTTCGGAACAGTTTTGGTGGCCGGCAAAAAGCGGGTACCCAGGCCCGCTGCCGGCACGACAACTGTCTTAATCCCGTGCAGGGATCCCTCGTTGTTATTAGCCATAAGTTTGAGCTTACAGGCCGAACTTTTGCTTTCGTGCAGCGATACACCAGCAATTACTATTTGTTCTATGACTGAGATAGTGACTGAGATAGCCAAGCAAAAGCATAAATTGCGCGCGGAGCTTCTCGATGCCCGCCGCACCCGCAGCCCCGAGGAGAAGGCCACTGCCGACGCCGCCTGGTGCAACGCGGCCGCCCAACTTCTAAGCCCCGATATGCAGGTCGCAGCCTATAACCCTCTGAGTTCAGAACCCGGCGGCAGCGAGTTTGTCCACACCCTGGCACAGGCATGTAAGGCGGTATATCTGCCTATCTCTGGCGACGATGGACAACTTTACTGGGCGCTTTACGAAGGCCCCGAGAGCCTCCAACCCGGTGCGCTCGGCATCGCAGAACCAACCGGCGAGCGCTTCCCCAGCTCCATCTTGGCTGAGCTCGACTTCATCTTTGCTCCAGCGATGGCAGTGGACAAGAGCGGCTACCGCCTCGGAAAGGGCGCTGGCTACTACGACCGCGCGCTTACTCCACTTATTCCCGGCAAGCCCAAGGTCATTGCCATGGTCCACTCCAGCGAGGTCCGCGATGTGCCAAAGGAAGAACACGACCGCCCAGTTGATGTCATTCTGACTGAGCGTGGGCTCGTCGACATTGAGCCAGGCATTTAGCAAGACGGTTTAGCCATAAGAAACAGCAAAAAGCGGAACCATAACCCCACAACCGCAGTCTAAAAGAGCATGACTGCGGATAAATTGCTGAAAATGCTGCGCACCCCAGGGCATCGGCGGGCGCTGATGTTAAGACGCTTTGTTGCATTGGTGCTGGTTGCTGCAGCAGGCTTCAGCATGCTTTCCGCTCGCAAGGAACACCCGCTGGCGGTGGTCTTTGCCCGCGATGTTCCTGCGGGCCATGCTCTTTCGCTTGACGACGTCACGCTAGCGCCCATCCCGGCCAGCGCACTGCCGGAAACGAAAGTCGATACCAACCTCGAGGAGCTTGAAGGCCGCGTGGTCGTATCAGCGGGTTCAGCTGGAGAAATTCTTACCGAGACGAGACTGCTTGGCCCGCAGCTCGTGGACGATTTAGTGAATAACTCCACAGGAAAAAACTCGGGCGAGGAATCCCACATGATTCCACTCAAGCCAGCGGAACCTGACATCCTTCCCCACCTCCACCATGGGGATACGGTCAACGTCATCGCTGGCGCTAACAAAGAAGAGATAGAAGAAGGCCAAACAACTGCTAGCTCAGTCATCGCCGCAGGTGGGCGAGTAATTACGACAACCAGCGGCGAAGAAGAAAGCCACGCCACCACCGTGCTTTTAGCTCTTCCTGCTTCCCAAGCTGATGCCGTGGCAGCCGCTTCGCTGAGCCAACCGCTCACCGTTGTCATTGTGGGACAACGAGCCACCGGCATGAATTAGCGTAGAGCCGCTTCCAGAAGCCTTCCGATTGAGCCAGAAACGTTGTCACATCCCCTAAAACTCGCTAGGATAAGACCCCACTAGCCCCTGTTTTTAATTTTCATAACATTTGGCTCATGACTAACTTAGAAAAGTCACTCGGGGGCAAGGGTCACAATGTGCTTTAGGAAAGGAAACCCTCCCAATGCTGAAGGGCTTTAAGGACTTCATCCTCCGCGGCAATGTCATCGAGTTGGCAGTCGCAGTCATCATTGGTAGCGCATTCACCGCTATCGTCACCGCCGTCACCAACAATCTCATCCAGCCTCTGATCAACTCCTTCGGCTCCGCAGAAGTCAAGGGCCTTGGCTTCCAGATCACCGACAACGAGTCCACCTTCATGGACTTCGGTGCTGTTATTACCGCTGCCCTCAACTTCCTCATCATCGCTGCGGTTGTTTACTTCCTCATCGTGATGCCAATCAACAAGCTCTCCGAAGCTGCTAAGCGCCGCCACGGCGTTGACCCAGAAGAACCAGCTCCGACCACCGAGCAGCTCCTGACCGAGATCCGCGACCTAATGGAAGCACAGAACGCTTCCGGTCCAGGCCACAACATTGCGGGGACCTCCTACAACCAGGAGAGCACCGGCCGCCACCAGGCATAAGGTTTTACAACCTGCATAAAGACCGAACTCCGGTTGTCTTTTAGAGAAAAGACAACCGGAGTTCGTCGTCATTAATGGCCAATAATTAGAGGTGGGAAACGCTCGCGCCTATTGGCCATAATGCGGTGGCATCTGCTCCCTGTAGAAAGTTTCGTCATGCTTCTGCTCGGCCGGGGCATCCTCATCGAGCTGGACTACGCGATGAGCGTCCCCGCCGCCTTCCCGACCCGAGTTATCAAAGGCAGATACAAAGTCCGGTTGATCGGCAGTACGGTCATAGTCCACGGCGGAGCGACGAACGGCCCGGCGGCGTTTACGCGGTTCAGACATGAATACTAGAAGGAAACTTACCGGCTACTAGACGCTGTATTTCTGCAGCTGGTCGATGAGGTAATGAACTAACGGGGCCAGCGTGGCCATGCCGTCGCGCACTGCGGCGCGGGAGGAAGCCAAGTTAACGATGACGGTCGAGCCCGAAACACCGGAGATGCCCCGCGAGGTGCAGGCATCGACTGCGCCGCAGGCTTGGCCGGAAGAGCGCAGTGCTTGCGCGATGCCGGGAACCATCTGATCCAGGACCGCGCGTGTGGCTTCAGGTGCCTTATCGCGCGGGCCAACACCAGTACCGCCGACGGTAAGGACCAAGTCAACGCCACCGACGACTGCGGTTTCAATGGCCTGACGGATCTTCGACTTCTTGGAACGAACAGTCACGGAGCCATCGACCTGGAATTCAGCCTCAGAAAGGAGCTCGCCGACCAAACGGGACGTATCATCCGAGTTCTCGTCTGGGTGGTCAGTGATGACAACCACCAGTGCGCGGCGCGGTGCGTTGAAGTTTTGCTCCTGCTCGCTGGCGATCAGGAAGGCGTCATCAGGCTCAGCGACGTCCAACAAAGACCCTGTGGATTCCTCAGAGACCTCGAAAATGCCGTTGTTGGTCTCGTTGTCAGCATGGTCTGCCAATGTAGCTCCTTTATAGGACCAAAAATTCTTCTTCAAAGATTCGGGCGATTTTTGCTAGTGGATAATTTACTCGCCCGAAAGGGTTACCTCTACCTGGCGAGGATCTTTTCCTTCCTCATTGCTGACCTCGAGCGTGACCTTGGCGCCGAAGTCTTGCGAGCGAGCTGCGGCAATCAAGGAATCAGAGTTCTCGATGCGGCGGTCGTTGACGCGGGTAACGAGGTCGCCTGCCTTCAGCCCTGCTTCTTCTGCTGGGCTGCCTGGCTCAACCTCGACGATGCGTGCGCCGTCGCCACTGTCGCGCGCGTCCACCTTGACGCCCAAGGTTGGGTGCTTAACCTCGCCCTTGTTGATGAGCTGATCAGCCATGCGCTTCGCAAAGTTGGAAGGGATTGCAAAGCCCAAGCCGATGGAGCCTGCTTCACTCGAGCCGGAGCTCGACAAGGAGGCAATCATGGAATTCATGCCGATCAGGTTGCCGTTGATATCAACCAATGGGCCGCCGGAGTTGCCAGGGTTAACTGCGGCATCGGTCTGAATGGCGTCGATAAGCGAGCTCTCGCCACCCTCCTGGGATGCGCGAACCGGGCGATTTTTCGCGGAGACAATACCGGAGGTAACTGTGGCATTTAGCCCCAGCGGGGAGCCCACAGCAACGACCTCTTGGCCAACGGCCACGGCGTCAGAATCACCGAATTGCAGGAACGGCAGGTCATTAACGTCCTTGATCTTGATGATCGCGACGTCGGTGTTTGCGTCGGAAGAAATAAATTCAGCTTCGTGCTTGCTGCCGTCGTTCATGCTGACGCGCAACTGGCCACCACGCTCAGCGCCGGCAACCACGTGGTGATTAGTTAGCACATAGCCATCCGGCGAGATGATGGAACCAGAGCCCTCAGCAGCGCTGGTAAGGCCCAAAGCCTCAATGGAAACAACCGCGGGCAGCACCTTAGCAGCGGTGGCCTCAACTGAGCCCTCAGCTGGTTCCTCACCGGTGCTATTAGCCACCGGCTCATTCTGCAGAACCTGGTTTACGGTGCTCGTATCGTTGTTGTCCTTCGCTCCTAGAGCCAGGCCAGTAATGCTGCCCGCAGCAACGGCGCCGACGAGGAACATGGCCAAAGCCGTACCCAGGCCCACCTTCTTCTTTTCTGGCGGGTTCGGTTGCGCCCCTACGTAAGTTATGCCCTGGTTAGGTTGGCCCGGTTGGCCGAACTGTCCTGGCTGGCCGGGCTGGCCCACGCCGAAGCTTTGGGTCTGCGGGCTTGCTTGGCCGCCGACGAATTGGGGATTGCCCACGCCGTGGTTGAAGTTAGCGCCCTGCATCCCAAAGGAACCAGCCTGGCCGCTGGAGCTAGGCTGCGCCCCGAAGTTCTCGCGCGGTTCATTCCAACCGGCAGAATTGCTGAGATTGGGTTGATTCTCGGACGTTGGCCTTTCGCCGCGTGGATCCGCAGGCTCATTCATGTTTGAGTTCCTCGTATTCATGTAGACAATTGTGCCGCGGTGGGCTGGGGTGCATCTGTAACGATTCTGCTAGCCATATAAGAATAACTGTTAGAACCCTGTATGTCCTGACCTGCAACGCAACCCCTTTTTATGCCGCAATAAGGCCGGCGCAGATTAACCCTGATTAAACCAGCGCTCAGCGAAGATGGTGCCGCGATCAACTGCCGCCTCATCTTCTTCGTTTGCGGAAGGATCGGAAAGGCCATCAACAAAGGTCTCGCCTTCCCCACGGTAACCCGGCAGGATAACCTCCATGCGCGTGCCGCCATCGTTCGAATCCTTAATTTCAATGGAGCCCTCGTGGCGCTCAATCACGGATTTAACGATGGCCAGACCCAAACCAGAGCCCGGCATCGAGCGGGCGTCTGCGGAACGGTAGAAACGCTCGAATACCTTCTCCCGCTCATCCGGCGGAATTCCCGGGCCAGAGTCGTCGACTCGGAGGCGGACCTCGTGCTCGCTGATCTGCTGCATGAACACACGCACGGTGCCGGTCGCAGGCGACCATTTCGCCGCATTGTCCATCAGGTTAAGCGTTGCGCGGCCCAGGGCGAATGGATCGCCTTCTAGGACCCACGGAATAAAGCGCACCCGGAACTCGACGTCGGGGCGGCGTCGCCTAGCGCGCGCTAGCGAAGATTCGAGCACCTCCATAAGGTCAACCGGCTCCGGAGCCTTCTCCGTGGCGTCCTCACGAGCCAAGTCGACCAAGTCACCGATGAGCGCAGAAAGCTCCGTCATCTGTGACATGACGTCATCTTCCAAGTCGCGGCGATCTTCTTCGCTGATACCAACCCCACCGCCGGACTTGTTCATCATCATCAGCAACTCAATGTTGGTACGCATCGAGGTCAACGGAGTCTTCAACTCGTGTCCCGCGTCCGCCACAAACTGGGCCTGCTGCACACGCGATTGCTGCAGCGCTTCCAACATCTGATTAAAGGAAACCGTAAGCTGCGCCATCTCGTCATTGTTGACAACCTCGATAGGACGTAGATCGTTGGTCTGCGTGACGTAATCGGCCGCACGCTTCAGGCGCGAAATCGGCTGCATACCAGTCTTGGAAACGAGCATGCCGGCAAAGATCGCCAGCAGAACGCCAAGCGCAACGATAACGAGCAAGATTGCGCCGATGGCCGCGATGATATCATTCGTCTCGCTCAAGTCCCGGGCCAAGACCACAGTGGTGCCTAAATCATGGCGTTTTGCGAGGATGCGCTCGCCACCGACGGTGCGCACCGAGGTCTCGGTGTAATCATCATCCTTCTGAAACTTATCCCCCACCGGGATGGCATCACCAAAGGTAAAGCTCCAGGAAGGCGGGGAAATCGCGATACGCGTCGATGGATTATAGAGCTTAAACTTCGCGACTTCGGAATCGATAGATTCAACAAAACGCGGGTCCTGGCTTTCCTGAATCAACACGTCGGCTTTTTGCTCAAGCTGCTTGTCGACGGCCGCGGTCAAAGACTCAGACACAATCCAGTAGGTTGCCAGGGTCATAAGCGCCACAGCGATGGCCACGACCAGACCCGTAACAAGCGAAAGACGCCACCGTAGTGGCGCCCGAGAAGCCCAACTCCCCCTTCCGCCGGCAATCTCGTTAACAGGGGTGGGTTGTACCTGTTCGGAAGCCTCGGCGTTGGACGCTGGCTTCCTCAAAATCACGGAGTCGACTCCCGCAGAACATAACCAACGCCGCGCACGGTGTGGATGAGACGCGATTCGCCCTCACCTTCCGTCTTCTTCCTCAGGTAGCCGATGTAGACCTCTAGTGCGTTGCCGGAAGTTGGGAAATCGTAGCCCCATACCTCTTCCAGAATCACGTTGCGCGGCATGACCTTGCGCGGGTTTTCCATCAGCAGCTGCAGCAAAGCAAACTCGGTACGGGTCAAAGAGATATGCCGGTCGCCGCGCTTTACCTCACGGGTATCAGCATCGAGCTGCAAATTCTCAAAGGAAAGCTCGGTCTCCACGCTGTGCGGTGTCCCAATGGAGTCTGCAGCGGCGCGGCGCAGCAAAGAACGCACGCGTGCCAAAAGCTCCTCCAGCGCAAATGGCTTCGGTAGATAATCATCCGCTCCGGCATCGAGACCAGCCACGCGGTCGGAGACACTATCGCGAGCAGTTAGCACCAGGATTGGGCGATCCCAACCCTCGCTGCGAAGAGTACGGCAGACTTCAAGGCCGTCCATGTTGGGCATCATGACGTCGAGGATCAACAGCTCCGGATTTTCATTGCGGACAGCCTCCACCGCCTCAAGGCCGTCACTGGCAATCATGACTTCATAACCATTGAACCGGAGAGAGCGACGCAGCGATTCGCGTACCGCTTGCTCGTCGTCGACGACAAGAATTTTCATAAACATAATTATGAACTATTCATGGTGGATTTTCGAAGCCACCATGCAATCCAACCCCTTTCCATCCCCCAAAGCCACAAGCTAACGTTTCTCGCGGCGCCTTTAGGCCATTTATCTGTTTAAAAGATCTATTCAAAAGAAAAAACCTGCGAGGAAGACGCCTTGTTTAAGGTGCTTCTCGCAGGCTTTTTTAAAAAGTAGGGCGTTCTAGATTAGAACTGCTCCACGTCTACCAGGCCGAGCTTTGCAGCCTTGACCAGACGGCGCGGGATGCGCACGGTCTGACCGTCGATGGTGACTTCCTGAAGGGCGACGTTGTCTGCCTTCCACTGGGAGCGACGTGCGCGGGTGTTCGCGCGGGACATCTTGAACTTAGGAGTTGCCATTTTCTTCTATCCTCCTTACGCGTTCTTCTTCTTGCGGCGAGCCATTGCACCGAAGCGCTGGTTGAAGCGTTCGACGCGGCCTGCGGTATCCATAACGCGCTGTGCACCGGTCCAGAACGGGTGGGACTCAGCGGTCACGTCAACGACGATCAGTGGGTACTCGTTGCCATCTTCCCACTCAACGGTGCGATCGGAAGTAGCAGTGGACTTGGTCAAGAACGAGTGGCCAGTGCCGGCGTCCTTGAAGACCACCGGGTGGTAATCCGGGTGGATATCCTTCTTCATAATTATTCCCTCAGGGTTGAAACTACGGGTCGGTTCTTCACTCTTCTACCTGGCTTAAGCCTTAAAGAACGGCGAACTTTTTACAAAGCAGCCCTCTATCGGTGTCGAAGATCGTGCCCGAGTTGGGACGTACAGATTAAAATGGCGTTAACCTCATCGCTCCGGGATATAGCTTGCGCTTCCCGTGGGCGGAGATGTCAACAACTTAAAGCATGTTACACCTTTGCCATCAGTTCCCCAAACCCACATACACGCTATTACGCTCCGTATATATAGGAATCGGCCCGCATAATTAACAACAGCCACAGGCGTTAACAAGACCAAATGGCGCAGGTAGTTCGCACGAGCCCACTGCATCAGCTTGCAGCACTGGGACAAGGAAGGCGATTAGGTAATTTGGACCGCGGGCTGTAAGATTTCCCCTTGCTGTTGTCAAAGTATACGTTTTACGCCCCGTCTACTGGTGTTTGACGGTCTTGCCATCCATGCTCAACCTCACTTTTCGAGCACTGCGCCTCACCGCAGAAGGCATAACCGTCAGTAGCCATGATGTGGGCGGCTAGGAGAAAGAAGACCCATGTCGGCTATTTGCCAGGTAACGGGCCGCAAGCCGGAATTCGGCAAGCAGGTCTCGCACTCGCACCGCCGCACTTCGCGCCGTTGGAACCCCAACGTGCAGCGTCGTCGCTACTACCTGCCCTCCGAGGGCCGTACCATCACCCTGAATGTCTCTACCAAGGGCATGAAGATTATTGACCGCGATGGCATCGAGTCCGTCGTTGCCAAGATTCGCGCACGTGGGGAGAAGATCTAAAGATGGCACGTAATGACATCCGTCCAATCATCAAGCTGAAGTCCACTGCGGGCACCGGTTACACCTACGTGACCCGTAAGAACAAGCGCAACAACCCGGATCGCATCACCCTGAAGAAGTTCGATCCGGTCGTCCGCAAGCACGTCGAATTCCGCGAGGAGCGATAATCTATGGCTAAGAAGTCCAAGATCGCCAAGAACGAGCAGCGCAAGGAAATCGTCGCCCGCTACGCGGAGCGTCGCGCTGAGCTCAAGGCCATCATCAAGAACCCGAACACCTCGGACGAGGATCGTCTGGACGCACAGTTCGAGCTGAACCGTCAGCCACGTGATGCATCCCGTTCCCGCATCCGTAACCGCGACGCAGCCGACGGCCGTCCACGCGGTTACCTCCGTAAGTTCGGCCTGTCCCGTGTCCGTATGCGCGGCATGGCTCACCGTGGTGAGCTGCCGGGCGTTCGCAAGTCCAGCTGGTAAAGGGGTAATTGCACAATGGCTATCAAGCGCAATAACCAAAAGAAGTTCCGCATGGAACAAACCCGTCGCCCGAAGAAGAACCCGCTGAAGGCTGAGGGTATCGAGACGGTTGACTACAAGGATGTAAAGACCCTGCGTCTTTTCATCTCCGACCGTGGCAAGATCCGTTCCCGTCGCGTGACCGGTCTTACCCCACAGCAGCAGCGCCAGGTCGCTACCGCTGTGAAGAACGCACGCGAAATGGCTCTCCTGCCGTTCACCGCCCGCTAAATCAGTAGCTGGGTTTCTCAACAGCGCACTTTTGCCGCTGGCAAGTGTGACACGGTAAAAGAACCTTCGAAAGCCGCTTTCTTTCAATCACTTCGATTGGATGGAAAGCGGCTTTTGTGCGTTTTGTTCTTGGCCACGAGATAACTATCTGCTACTTAACCCACAACTTCCCTATGCGGGATTCGAGCTGGTGATAGATTAGTGATATTCACTTTCCCTCTCCTCGAAAGGGCTTTTAAGGCGCATGCCATTGCATCAATCCTTGGCGGATCTCAGTGAGCTCGCAGCACACTGCCAATCCCCCGCTACTGCCCGCGGCTTACTCGCGGAAGCGCAGGATCTCCTGCACAATTCTCTAGACCACAGCGCGAACGAGCTAGAACTTGCCACGTGGTTTTCTCGCATTATCACTGACATCGTGCGCTCGCCCGGCGTCGCCAGCCCCGTGCGCCTTTCCGGCCCCGTCGCCCGCGGTGACGCACTTCCTTCCATGGCCATCACCTGGCTGGGCGAGGACCCGCAGCTGGAATCTATTTTTAGGGACGTGGGCCTTGTTGGCCATCCTGCGGAGGAGAACATGGCCAGCCGTGCCGACGCTGGCCTGGCGCTGGGCGTCGGCAGCGAAGATGCGCTGCTGAAGGAAGCACTGGATTTGCGCCCGCCAGCGCTCAAGGTGGTCGACGGCTTGCCGGATCGCAATGCGCCCGTGGATATCCAGGGTGTCCTGCTCGCCCCCATCGCCGCCATTGCCCGTTGGGCCGCGCCGGCGCCACGTCCTACTCCGGATCGCCTCGCGATCGGCGTTGAGCGTGAGCTTCTCGACGCCGCCGAAGCCGAAGCCTTATCCCTTGCCTGGGGCACCGGCATCGCGTTGGAGTTGCGCCAGTGGCACGCCGGCGTCAACGGACGCGATGGTGTCCTTGCTACTCTCCCACCCCTCGACCGCACCGCTTATGGCTCCGCCTGCCGCACGGTATCCGCAAACTTTGAGTCCATTGATAAACGTCAGAAAGACTGCTCCACGCAGGACAATTAATTAGTTGCTGCGAATATAAACGAGTACACTTAACTGGCTTAATGAATTAAAATTCATTCACACGAAAGGAGGCGTCCTGCCCCATGGCTGGAACTGTTGGTAGGCCGCGCAAGAACAGCCCGCGCCGCCGTGGAACTACCGCCCGTGAAGAGATCCTCGACGCTTCATCAGAGCTTTTCACCACGCAGGGTTTTGCCACCACTTCGACGCACCAGATTGCGGATGCCGTGGGCATTCGCCAGGCGTCTCTGTATTATCATTTCCCCTCCAAGACGGAGATCTTCTTAACCCTCCTTAACTCCACCATCGAGCCTTCCCTCGAGCTCGCCGAGGAACTTGCTGCCTCCGAAGCCACCGCTGAGCAGCGCCTATGGTCCCTCGTCGCGGCGGAATCCCGCCTGTTGCTCACCAGCGGCTGGAACGTTGGCCGCCTCTACCAGTTGCCGGTGGCTAACTCCCCCGAGTTCTCCGAGTACCACGAACAGCGCACTGCTTTGCAGTCTCGTTTCCGCGAAATTGCCGCCTCAATCGTCGGCGAGGATGACCCCCGCATCGAGCTTCCGTTCCACATCGCGCTTTCGGTCATTGAGATGCGCCCGAACGATGGCACCCCGCCTTTCGACGCTTCCCAGTGCGTTCCGGAGACCGCCGCCATGCTTGCCGACGCCGCGCTAGCCGTTCTCGGCGCAAAGGTTCCGGACAACGCGGAAGAGACCACTCTTGAGCTGCTCAAGAACCGCCACGACTCCATCTCCTCTGCCGCCGCTGCTGCCGCGGATCGTAAGAAGAAGTCCAGCAATTAATTAGTGTGTGCAGCGCGGTGCTGCCAAGCAAACACCTATCGCTGCCAATAGTCGTTCCAGGTGACGCTTTCTACGGTCGCGTTGTCTTGGTAGACGCGCAGACCATCGGCATTGACCACGATGGACGAAGGATCGGCATCAACCTGGTAGGTGCCTTCGTGACCTTCGGCGGGCAGCTCCAAGGTGCCGCCGAACATATCGGAGCGGTAGGTAGCACCGCCGGCGTTGCCGCAGACGACAACCTTGCCGTCATCGCTGGTGCCAGCGAGGATGAGGTCCTCGCCCGCGGTGCACGATGCATAGCTGCCGGACCAACCGCGGTCGCTCAAAATACCACCGCTGACGGTGGACTTATCGCGCCCGTGGTCGTAATGCTCTTCCGGGTTAGACGCTGTTTCCGTCACGGTTACTACGGACGGGCTTGGGCTTTCTTTTGTGCTAGGCGCTGCGGAAGTGGTGCTGGCTGTCGAGGTGGTGGTCGATTCCACCGGCTTGAATTCCTGCTGCGCAGTCTGCTCAGTTTTCTCACCGCCCCGCCCAAGCAAGAAGAATGCAGCGGCGGCTGCCACGATTGCGACGAGAATGACGATTCCGACGACGATAGGCACCACGCCGGACTTATCTTTTTGTTGTGGATACGGATAAGTCATAGTGTGCGCCTTCTTTTCTGTGTCGATACGAGAAATGCTCTATGTGCTAGGTGCGCTAGGTCTTCCTAGACCTTAACGATAGCGCTGAACGGCAAAGTGAGCCAAGCAGTTTTTATGAGGCTTATACACCGCTTCGCCGTCTTCCTTAAGGCTTTCAATCAGGCGATCGATCTTCTGGTTGGTCTTCTTCTCGGTCCAGCCAAGCGCCTGCGCCAGCTCGCGAATCGCCGGGATATTAGCATCCGTGGCACCCGGCGCACGGAGGTAGCTAGCCAGTTGGCGCAGCAGTAGCTCCTGCTCGTCATTCGGGACGTGGCGAGTGCGCGTGCGGTCCCCCTCCTCATCCAGCGGGCGCGGGGTGCGGCGAATCATGTCGTTGTTTTGAACGTCGATGTGAATCTCGTACACGCAATCAGGCGTGGTGAAAGTGATGGCGGTCGGCCCCGGTGGGATGGGTGCCAAGCCGCGCGGCCCTATCTCGATGCGCGAATGGGAGCGCACATTGCGCTGGCTGATATAAAGCGGAATATGGCGGCCCACGTTGGCGAGCATCCAGCCTTGGCCAGAGTACCACAGCTGGAATAGCTGACGGTGCAGGTCCAAGTCCTCTGCGCCTACTACAAAGTCACCAGCACGGCCTACTATGAGCTCGTCGCCCGGGCCCATCCGGTGTACCTGCCCGACCAAGTCATTGATCTGAAGCCATGGTCCAGAGTTTGCCGGCGAGCTGGCGTTAGACTGCATAGATAAGATGCTTTCCATGTCGAGGATAGATGGACAGGTTTATTCCGAAAGTCCATACTAATACCTAAAAGCGTGAAAGTTAGCCGGTTACTAGCGCAATTGTGGTGATCGCAATCGTGATGATGATGAGAATCGTCGCCGCAATCATCAAAGCGTTGTTGTTATCCTTCTGCGGCCGCGCAGGCTGCGCCGGCCGAGCAGACCGTACCTGCTGCGGCGATTGCTGCATTGACCTTGCTGAAGGCATGGACGCCCCCGGATTGATTCCTGGGTTGAAGGGCGCATTGATAGGCCCGCCATAAGAAGGCACCGAGCCCATCGCGGGGTTGCCCCAATTCTGCGCACCTCCGGTGAGGTTATGGGCGCTGCCCATACTAAAGCCCATGGCGGGAAGCTGACCGCTTGCCGGATAGTTCGTGGCTTGGTTCTCCGGGATTGCGGATCGCGCATTAAGATCGGCTCCACCGTTTCCGCATGCCTCCAGTGCATCGATGAACTTGCTGGCTTCTGGAAAACGCTTATAAGGAGTGTTATCCAGTGCTCGTTCCATCACTGCGTCAATCTGCTGAGTGGCCATTGCCGCCTGTGGATCAAGCCGTGCCACGATAGCCGGGGTGCCCATCGCCGGGACTATACGCTTGGTGCGCCAGGCAGACTCCGGCATCATCTCTTTGAGGTGATACATGGTCAGCATCTCAAACGCGATGAGTGCTAGCGCATAGTTATCACCTGAAAAGGATGCTTCCTGGCCGCTGTAATCACGCGAATTGCTCTCTGGTGAAGAGTAGTTTTCAGTTCCGATTACGTTGCCTACGGCGGTCAAACGCGACTGTCCCTCCGAGATAGCGATTCCGAAGTCGCTCAGAACGCTATAACCTCTATCGGTGGGCCGGCGGCGTAGCAAGATATTGGCCGGTTTTACATCCCGGTGAATCCACCCATCGGGGCGCATCGAATGCATTTGGTCCAGTGCTTTGGCCACGGGGCGCAAGTACTTGACGACGTCGCTGATGCTAAAACCCGGCTCATTACTCTGGCGACGTTCACGGATGAGCTCTTCCAACGTGCCGCCTTCGAAAAGCTCCATCTCGAAGCCGAGATTGCCCTCGTTATCGGCCAGCTTCTTATTTATGTGCGTGACATAGGAGCTATGGATGGCCGCCAGCGCCTTCATTTCATTGTGGAAGCGCTTGAGCCCTTCTTCGTTGTGCAGCTCCGGCAACACCGTCTTGATTGCAACGTTGCGCCCTAAATCGACATCGGTGCCCGCGAAGACGGTTCCCATGCCGCCGCCACCGATGCGCCGGACGTTTGCATATCCTTGGCGCTCCAGCCACATAACTACACGGGAATCATTCACGCGTATATTTCACCACACCCGATGTAAATGCAGATCTTCAGAATCGCCCTATCTACCCCGCTTATGGGGTAGCATAACCGCTCGTAGAAGGCAGCTACTATTTGTAACTACTCGGCAACTTTTAGGTTGCTTCCTGTTTTTATTTCCTATCGCCGATTTCTTTGCCGAAGGATGCAATGACCAACCCTAACCAAGGCCCAAATCACTACCCTTCGCTGCCCACGAATATGTACTCGAGCACGCAGTCGCAATCCCCATTTGGCGAGCAGAATCCCTATACCGACCCAAATGGCCGCTACCAGTCGACGCAGCCGATGGGATTTACAGCGCCCGCCGCGCAGCCCTCGCGAAACTGGGTTCCGATCCTGTGCATCTTGGCAGTCATCCTGGCCATGCTGATTGGCGGCGGCGTGGTCTGGGCGGACAAGAAGAGCGACGAGGCTCAGCAGCCACCTGTCGCTCCGGCACCGCCGTCGACGGAGGTTACGGAAGAACCCGCCACGACCACGGAAGAAACCGAGTCTGATCCAACGCCTACCCAGGATTCTTCTTCCCCGGCGCAGAATAATTCGCCGCGCTATCAGCAAAGGCAGCAGCCGCGCCAGCAAACCCACACCACTACGCAGCGCACGGATTATCCAGCAGGGCTTAGCGCCAATGGCTGGGACGGAATCTCCGGCGCGCAGTGCAACGGCGGCGAAGCCGTGTACGCGGCCAAGAAGTCCGCGCCACAGGCGCACATCGTCATCTGTGACGAAAGCTCCGGCTTGGTCTACCGCGGCAATTGGTCCAGCGGCCCGGCCGTTGGCACTGCCTCAGGTAGCGGCACTTCGTACACCGCTACCTTCAACGATGTCAGCCAGCTGCTGATTAATGGCGGCGAGTTCACAATCATCCCAGACAGCACCTCTTCTGACTACAGCGAGCGAGACACCGGCCAGTTCAACACCGTCTGGAGCGCCAACTAGCAAGCAGCCTTGGGCCACTGGACCTTCGCACCTGCGAGTTCGGTGGCCAAGGCGCTGAGCATTTGTTGTGCCGAGCCATAGGCACCGCTTGGCGACGTCGCGTAAATAGCCACCGCAACCTTCTTACCGTTGAGCTCTACCGTGCCCATCTGCCGTGCTTCATAGGCGCCGTTTGTATCTGGGCCCCAACCGCCCTTAAAAGATGAATTATCGAGGCTGCCTAAGCCATAGCTTTGGGCAGGATCAGAGGCAGCCATAGCAGTGAGCACTCCGCTACCCTGTGCGATACAACCCAGCTGCCCTATAAAGCGCGCTTGATCAGCGACTGTCCATTGGGTCTGCCCGAAGGCGGAAAAGCCCGGACGGGTAACCGTGGGCTGCACTTGCACGTCTAAGCCTGCTTCCGCTAGAACTGCGCTGGCGGCGCTAGCTGCAGACTGCCCGTCGCCTAAGGATTGCCAGAGATTTTCTGCGGCCGCATTATCTGAAAAAGTAATGGCCTGCGAGACCATCGCCGGATCTGCAGAACCAGCGCGTTCCGCGGCAATTGCCACCGGCACCTTCGCGGTAGACCATGCGGCTCGCGGCTCAGAAATACCGGCACGATATACCTCATCCTGACCTGCAACGGCGATTCCGGCTTTCCCGCCGTACTTGCTCTCCACGTCTTCGACGATCTTCTGCAGTGCTTCCTGGACGTTCCCCCTCGCTGCAGCAGGAGCCGGATCCTTGTCAGACTTTCCTTCATCGCCTTTAGCATCCGCATCGGGCACCATCGTCTGCCCGCTCAAAGTGGGGCGCGGGTCCACATCCGTGCTGGTGGTCATGCTAACTTCCGCCCTTTCCTCCACATCACCGATCGTGCAAGCACTTGCGGCCAAAGCCACGCATAGTAGGCCCAGGCCGCACAGGTTCTTTTTCTTCATCTAGTTGGGTCCTCTCTCGCTGCCGGAGCCGATTAAACGATGTAAACAATGGCGTTGTTGCCGCCGGTGCAGGTGACATATTCGCCGTTGTCACGGCAATCCATCGTGTAGTTGATGCCAGTAACCGGGCTATATGCGGTTATGACCGCGTTATATTCCTTGGTGTCTAGGAAATGCTCTACGTATGCGTCGCGGACGGCGCGGGCGAACTCAGGAGAGGTCATCGTGGAATCACGGTAGACGTTGTTCAGGTCTCCGCCCGCAGCACCAGACATAGCTGCGTCGTTTGCGGCCACCGCACCAGCCGGAAGCGAGGGATACGCTGGGCGTTCCGGAGCCTTGGTCGATTCTTCGGTTGTTGGCGCCTCGGTGGTTGCTTCTGCAGAGGTTGTCAGCATCGGGCTGGTGTTCTTCTCATCGCTGCCGCCCTTAAGAAGGAAAAAAGCCAAAGCAGCGCAGAGCGCGATGACGGCAAGCACAATAAGAGCAATGATTGCCCACTTCGTACCGCTCGAGCGCTCTTCTTGGTACACCGGCGCCGCCTGGCTGTAATCCGCAGGACCATACTGCTGACCGTATCCGCCTTGCGCATGGTACGGCGCGGAGTCACCAGCAAATGGTGAACCCATGTTGGACTGCTCGTATTGCCCATAGTCCTGCGGCGGGTACCCCTGCTGTGAGTAGCCTTGCGGGAATTGCTGTTGTGGTTGATCCGCCGCGTCCTGTCCGCCTGACTGTTTTGCCCAAGGGTTGGTATTGGGTGCTTCGTTTGCGCCTTGGTAGGGGCCAAAGCCGTTGTTTTCGCCAGACAAAACGGTCTCCTATATGCAGGGATATGGTTATTACTTAGATTTCTGATTATGGCACACGCATGCCCTTCGACCAGCTAATTTTTGTGCAGAACTCACCCGAAGTAGGCGGATCTGGGGAAATTTCCTTGGTAGTGGGCGAAGTAGCCAAAACTTCGGTTACATTGTCACTATTGCTATCCCTGCTTATGTGATTCGCCACTGTCTTTGTTGAGGAAAGGCCGTTTTAGAAATCCCTATGACGAACTATCCAGGTTTTGGCTCGCAGCCTAATAACTCGCGGCCTAATTCATCGCCCCAGTTTGGCTCCCCGCAGTTTTCTGCGCCACAATCATCGCCGCAATTTGGTTCCGGATCTTTTGCCCCCGGTACGAACCCCGCGCACCCGGCATCGGCTACGCAACCTAATAACTTCGGCGCGCAAATGCCAGCGCACAACGGCAAAGGATTGATTAGCGGCGCAATCATCGGTCTGATTGCCGCCTTCCTCTTCCTCGCCATTGTCTTAGGCGCCGCGGCATATTTCCTGCTGCCAAAAGACATTCCAGACGCCCCAGCAGACACGGTGTCAACGCCAACCTCGACGCCAGCCTCAACTGCGCCAACGACCATGAGCGACGTTCCATCCGAAAACGTCTAAAGGGGCCCAGCAACCATAAGTTGCCAGGCCCCCTTAAGCGAATTAGTGGAAGAAGTGGCGGGTGCCGGTGAAGTACATGGTCACGCCGGCCTGCTTGGCGGCCTCGATGACCTCTTCGTCACGAATGGAGCCGCCCGGCTGGACGACGGCCTTGACGCCAGCGTCGAGGAGAACCTCCAGGCCATCAGCAAACGGGAAGAAGGCATCCGAAGCAGCGAAAGCACCCGCGGTGCGGTTCGCGCCGTCGGCAAGCGTGTTAGCGCGCTCGACCGCCAGCTTCGCGGAGTCAACGCGGTTGACCTGGCCCATGCCCACGCCCACAGCGGCGTTGTCCTTGGTCAGCAGGATGGCGTTGGACTTAACTGAGCGCACTGCGCGCCATGCGAACTCGAGCTCAGCTAGGTCGGCGTCGGACAGCGCCTCGCCCGACACCAGCTGCCAGTTCTCCGGCTTATCACCCTCGGCCTGGTAAGTATCCGGCTCCTGGCGCAGAACGCCACCGGAGATGTGCTTAATTTCCTCTGCCGGAGCCTCGTGCTCGGCAACGAGGATGCGGAGGTTCTTCTTGGTCTTAAGGATCTCAACCGCGCCTTCTTCGTAAGAAGGAGCAACGATGACCTCGGTGAAGATGTCCTTGACCTGCTCGGCCATCTCGACGGAGACCTCGCGGTTGACGGCGATGACGCCGCCGAATGCGGAGAGCGGATCGCACGCATGCGCGGCGCGGTGTGCCGCAGCGATGGACTCATCAGACACGGCGATACCGCACGGGTTGGCGTGCTTGATGATGGCAACGCACGGACGCTCGTGATCCCATGCGGCGCGCCACGCGGCGTCAGCGTCCTGGTAGTTGTTGTAGGACATCTCCTTGCCGTTCAGCTGCTGCGCGTTAGCCAGGCCCTTGCCGGAGCCATCGCGGGTAACGGTCGCGGACTGGTGGGAGTTCTCGCCGTAGCGCAAGGCGGTGGTAGCGCCTTCGCCGCCGAGCTGATCGACGAACCACTGGGAAACAGCGGCATCGTAATCAGCGGTGTGCAGGAATGCATCGCGTGCCAGGCCACGGCGCTCCTCCAAGGTGAAGCCGCCCTTCTTTGCAGCCTCTGCGACGTCGCCGTAACGCGCCGGATCGACGACGATGGCAACGGATGGGTGATTCTTCGCTGCCGCACGAACCATGGATGGGCCTCCGATGTCGATCTGCTCAACGCAGCCATCGAAGTCCGCGCCGGAAGCAACGGTCTCACGGAATGGGTACAGGTTCACTACGACCAGCTGGAATGCCTCCACACCGAGCTCTTCTAGCTGAGAGATGTGATCCGACTTGCGGGTATCCGCCAAGATGCCAGCGTGAACCTTCGGGTGCAGGGTCTTCACGCGGCCTTCGAGGCACTCCGGGAAGCCAGTGAGCTTTTCCACTGGGGTGACGTTGATGCCAAGGTCTGCAATCTTGGCGGCGGTGGAACCGGTGGACACAATCTCAACGCCGGCAGCGTCGAGGGAGCGGGCGAGATCCTCGAGCCCAGTCTTGTCATAGACGCTAATCAGCGCGCGCTTGATCTGCTTACGGTCATCGCTCATGGTGCGGAGAAAGCCTTCCTAAAAGTCTTAGAGCTGAATCGAAATGGTTGCGTTGGCATCCTGCGCTACCTGAACCGCGCGCAAGACTTTAACGATGAGTTGGCGCTCGACCACCTTGATGCGCTCGTGCAGCGACGCCTCATCATCATCCTGCCGAACCAAGACTGGCTCCTGGGCAATGATGCGACCGGTATCTACACCGGCATCAACAAAGTGGACGGTTGAACCTGTGACCTTCACTCCGTACTCGAGCGCGTCACGTACACCGTGTGCGCCCTTGAAGGACGGAAGCAAAGCCGGGTGAGTATTGATGGTGCGGCCTTCGAAGCGGGCGAGGAAATCTGCGCCCAGAATCTTCATGAAACCAGCCGAAACAACAACGTCTGGTTGCGCAGCTTCTACTGCGGCAACCAGACGTTTATTCCATTCGGCGCGGTCTGCACCCATCTTTACTACTTCTGCTTCAATACCAGCGGCTTTCGCGCGCTCTACCCCCTGACAAGGAACGTCAGCGACGACCTTGACCACACGATAGTTCTCATCCTGCGCATCGATGATGGCTTGCAGGAGTGAGCCGGTTCCGGAGACCAGAACGACGATTTCAATCGGACGGGAGGTGCGGACGGTTTCGCCTTGTGGCTGATGCTGTGAAGTCACGGGACATAAGCCTAGTCCTTGTGAGGCTCCTGCGGGAATTCTTCGACAATTTCGCCGTCGATGACTTCCGCTTCTACCCCAGAATCGGCGGGCTTTGCCGTTTCTTCCGCTGCTTCTTCGGCTGCTTCTTCGGCCGATTCGTTTGCCTTTTCTACAGCTGTTTCATCAGCCTCATCATCTTCTGGAGCGTCTGCGACCGACTCCTCTTCAGGGGCACCCATTGATTCTTCCGGCACAGACTCCTCTTCGGCCGATTCCTCACCCGTGGCATTTTCACTTGCAGCATCCGGTTTAATCGATTCCGCCACGGCACCTTCGGAAGTGTTTGGCGCAGTTTCTTCAGCTTCAGCGTCTTCCACTTCAGCTTCTTCTGCTTCGGCGTCTGCAAATGCAGCGTCCGCCGCAGCTTCCTCAGCCTTGTCGGATTCTGCGGCGGCTGCTGCCGAGGCGTTGCGGGATGCATGCCAGGCACCGATTGCGAAGGCACAGGCAAAGCCCAATGCGATTGCCGCAAACCATAACGCCACGAGACCCGTTGCGGTCCACACGTTTAGGCCCGTTGTGCCATAGATGCCAAGCACGCCGGAAACGAAGTAGCTCAAAAGCAGGGTAAAGAAAGCAACAAAGGCACTCGCAGCGACCGCAAAGAAAAAGTTCACGTGGCGGCGTGCGCGCCAGACCACATAGATGGCCGAGGCGATCGGAACAACGAGAAGGCCTACCGCCCAAGGCGCAATGGAAGAAGGAACTACGCCCACGATTGGCAGCGGCGGCAAGGAAACCATGTGGATGCTAAACAGGCTGATGCTGCTTTCCGGGCCGAACTGGAATTCAGAACCAGACAGAATGCCGCCTGTACCGATAACTGCGTTTGGGATATACAGAGCGCTAATCAGGTAGAGCAGGAATCCACCCAAGCCATCGATGCTCGGGTACGCATTCATCATCTCGCTCTGACGGGACCAGCCCACAATGGCAACGATGAGGCACACTACTGCCGAGGCTGCAAAAAGCACACCGAGGTAACGCAGCGCTACTTGCGCGGCGTCGACAAGCATGCGCGGCATACCGAAACGTTTGACCAATGC
The DNA here is from genome assembly GCF_047459735.1 of Corynebacterium sp. c25Ua_89. Classification (NCBI taxonomy): domain Bacteria; kingdom Bacillati; phylum Actinomycetota; class Actinomycetes; order Mycobacteriales; family Corynebacteriaceae; genus Corynebacterium; species Corynebacterium sp. c25Ua_89. The sequence goes on along the minus strand of NZ_JASBOD010000001.1, from coordinate 47,059 downwards.
CTTCCACAAGCGCGAACCCATGCCACCGGCCAGCGCCGACAGATGTAGCAGAAGCATGCGCGGCAAGACCACGAAGAAATTAGGCGGCGAGACATCAAATACCTTGCCGGCGTCCCACAACATCAGCCACGCGATGATCGAGAGAAGCAGCGGTACACCGACAACACAGCCTAAGAGGACCAAAAGATCTTTGATACTGACCTTATGCTTGATCGCCTGACGGATCCGGCGCCCGACAATAAAGGCTAAGACACCTGCCGGCAGCAACGGCAAAACGGAAAGCTCAATTCCGCCTGCCGAAATCGGCGCGAGGTTAAATACCATCCACGCTTCGGCAACGATCGTGGGCAGCCATGCCAAAGGCGAGCTTGTTAAAAGCAGCGCCGCCAATGCCACTGCAAGCACCACCAACACCACAACGGCGTTAGGGATTGCCACCGTCCACAGCATTCGGCGGATGCGCCCGGCCAAAGTGGTAGGCGCGGTAGCTCGACGGGCGCGCGCCTGGGAGCCGACCTTGTTGGCCACGCGTGCAGCTGGTTTGGATGAGCCGGCGCCACCTCGCCCGCGCACTTGCGCGCGCGAACGGGAAGCCGACCGCGTTTGAGGGCTGGTGTTTTTGTTCATCGCGTCCACTTTGCCATGGCCCATCGTCCATTTTGGGTTGGCGCGACGATAACAAGCTGAATTGGCGGCACTTCGCACTAACCTTAAGGTACTAGCTCAGGCGCACAACAGCGCTATATTTACTGTATGAAACAGAAAGCGACTATTAACGCTACCGTGATGACCGTGCACTCTGAGCAAACATGCACCGCCTATACTGGCCAATTACGCTTATCGCTAGCTCTACCTAAAGTGTGACACAAACCCTTTCAGGCCCTGTCCAGCTAATTTCACCGAAAAGGTCGAAAAATTTCCATAACGGCTTGCTGTTATTATTTCGAGACGCTACTGTTACATCTCGTTGGTAACAGGAAGGTCACAATCCAGTAACCAACCGCCCAAAGACGTAACGCTTACTTTTTTGGTTTCTAGTGCAGGTGCGGTTGGCGGATTGTGAAGACAATGGAAGAAGAAATCATGCGAAGCAAGACTCAGCGGAACGCCGGCCGTCACCGCCAGATCGCCACCTCGCAGACTGCGAAAGGTCGTCTAGCACTGGTGACCGTCGCTGCAGGAGCTGTCTCCACCGCAGGTGTCGGTGGCGCAGCAGCTGCCAACCTTCAGGCAGACAATGCCGGCATGAAGGCGCAGACCGTCGACTACAACCTTGCTACCGAGTCTGACGCCCTGCAGGACGTTCAGAATGGCGCCCAGGCTGCCGCTGAGGAAGCTGCCGCCGCTACCCCACAGATCCTGAACGTTGCCGAGGCAAAGCCGGTAGCAGATCTTTCCGCTCAGCTGGATAAGGCAATTCAGGCATCTGAGGCACGTGCTGCTGCCGATGAAGCATCCCGCGCACCATCCGTCGTCCGCCCAGCCGAGGGCACTTTCACCTCCGGATTCGGACCACGATGGGGTTCCTTCCACTCTGGCATCGACATCGCTAACGCTGTCGGTACCCCAATCCTCGCCGCTATGGACGGCACCGTCATCGATTCCGGCCCAGCTTCCGGTTTCGGCCAGTGGATCCGCATCAAGCACGATGACGGCTCCATGACCGTCTACGGCCACATGCAGACCTTGGACGTTGCAGTTGGCGAGCGCGTGCACGCCGGCCAGAAGATTGCCGGCATGGGTTCAATGGGCTTTTCCACCGGTTCCCACCTGCACTTCGAGATTCACCCAGCAGGCCAAGGCGCAGTTGACCCAATCTCTTGGTTCGCAGCCCGCGGAATCAACATCTCCTAAAGCACTAGCCTTTAAAATTCCTTCTTCCCACCCTCCTTCTCACCTGGTTTAAGCGGTAACAGGACTTCGCTTCCTGTTGCCGCTTTCGTGGTTTTGGCCACCCACCCTTGCCGCCGCATTACTTACCCAGTAAGCTACGCTATAGGTTACCCGGTAATCAATGATTACTATCGGCTTGACCGGCAACTTTCCAAAATCTATATCCATCCCCCTGGCAGGAAATATGTCCATTAAACATTCTCTCTTGTCGCTCCTTAGCGCTGAGCCAGCTACCGCCAGCATGCTGCAAAGCCACTTCGCGGAAGCGCTGGATGGACTATGGCCACTCAACATCGGCCAAGTTGCACAAACGCTAAAACGACTCGAAAGAGACAACTTCATCGAGGAGCACGGCACAGCCGTAGGCCCCACGGGCAGGCATGCCACGACCTATCGCATCACTACACAAGGCCGTGCGGAGCTTGCGGACTGGTGGACGCGGGGCGTCGCCAAGCATGCGCTCGAAAGAGATGAACTCGTCCTCAAGGTAGCGCTCGCTGCCCAACGCAGCGACGTCGATGCCATTGAAATTCTGGATGCCCAGCGCTTTGCCACCCTGAAGCAGCTTCGGCTTCTAAACCAGCAGGCCGCCGAATTACCTGAAACCCGCAGCGCCACGCGGCTGGCCCTCGAACGCGAAATCTTTGACCTTGAAGCACTGCTGCGGTGGCTCGACCGGGCTGAGGCTCTAAATCCCCACACCTCCGCTTCTACTTCCAATCAACCAAAGGAATAGACCATGCATAACAGCGAAGAAACCACCCACCCATTACCACTTGAGCTTCATAATGTCTCCCGCGAGTTCGGCTCTGGCGCGCGCCAAGTTATCGCACTTAAGGAGGCAAACCTGCAGCTTCATCCCGGCAAGCTCATCGCCATCATGGGCCCTTCTGGTTCCGGCAAGTCCACGTTGCTCAACGTCGCTGGGCTCCTGCTGCCACCGACCTCTGGACGCGTGCTTGTCAACGGCGAGGATGCTGCGGGGCTGTCCAAATCTGCTGCCGCTCAGTTGCGCCGCCGGAACCTAGGTTTCGTCTTCCAGGACTTCAGCTTGGTGCCCACCCTCAGCATCGGTGAGAACGTCACCCTACCCCTTGAATTAGATGGCGTTAGCCCTAAGAAGTGCCGCGAGGCCGCTGAAATTGCGCTTGCGGAAGTAGGCCTGGAAAATGTCGCTGACCGCTTCCCTGAGGAAATCTCAGGCGGTCAGGCGCAAAGGGCCGCAATCGCCCGTGCACTCATTGGCCCGCGCCAGGTATTGCTCGCGGATGAGCCGACCGGCGCGCTCGATACCGCCACCAGCGAAGAAGTCATGAAGGTGCTGCGCTCTCGCATCGACGCTGGCGCCGCCGGGCTTCTCGTTACCCATGAGCCACGTTTCGCCGCATGGGCCGACTCCGTTGTAATGATGCGCGATGGCGTCCTCAGCGGAAAGGAGCATTAGTCAATGTCTGCTCTTTTAGCCGCCGCCCGCCCCACCTATCGCGACATGTTGGCCCATCGCTGGCGCAGCCTAGCCGGGGTGGCATTGGTTGCACTTCCCGTCGCCGTTTTGGTGTGCCTGGGCATACTGGGCGTCAATGGCGATAGGTTCCACAACGTATTTTCAAGCAATCCGCGCACGATTGGCGTGGCGGCTTCAGAAGATACAAAAGCGGTGCACCTGGAACCTGCAGCGGGTTTTGCTTCCCACGCAGAAGAAATCTTGCCTGGTGACCTGCGCCCCTCCCCGATTTTTGGGCCCGTCACCGTGGGAGTTCAGCACGATTCAAAACACTCCAATATCCAGATCACCCAATTCGACAGTGCTCTACCGCCCACTAAAGCACAACCCCTCATCGATTCCGCGCACCCCGACGAGGGAACGCTCATCTTGTCCTATGCAGATGCGCGTTCATTAGGAGTACACAAAGGTGATGTTGTCAGCATAAGTTCCCCTACCCCTGGCGGCTTATCGGAGGCAAAGGTCGCGGGCATCATCCCCGGCGGTAGGAGCTATGCCACGGCACCAGTCCTTACGAACACGGAGTTCTTGGCCCAGCACCCGGAGCAAGCTACGTGGGCCATCGTGGGCGATACCGTGCTCAACCAAAATGACATCGCACGGGTGCAGTCGGCAGGCTTTAGCATTTACGACAAATCTTTATCTGAAGCAACGATAATCGATAGCGGCGTCCACCTAAATTTTGAAGCCTTCTTAAGCTTCATCGCCATCGCCAGTTCTTTTGCTTTTGCGGTTACGCTGCTCCTTGCACTTATCGCGCCAGTGTTTAGCTTCGCTTTGCGCCGGAATACACGCATGTACGCACTCATGGCAGCACAGGGCGCACAACCAAAGCACATCGCTACAGCCGTATTAGCCTATGGCTTCTTCACAGGCCTGCTCGGCGCCACGAGCGGCGCAGTGCTCGGACTCGCAGGCAGCTATGCCATCGGGGCACTGCGTTTTCCTGGAGTAAAGCTCGATGTTCCACTGCTTTATCCACTTGCGCTCTGGGCTATCGCAATTGTTGCTTCCACGGCCGCCGCTCTGGTGCCCGCTTGGCTCGCCGCCCGCCAGGCGCTTGCACCCTCCCTCCACGGCGGCATGCCGGATCGAAGCCTCAACTGGCGCAAGGAAATGGCATACGGCCCTGTCGCATTGCCCGTTATCCTCATCGCGCTGCTTACCCCATTCGGTAAGTCAATCTATTCACTGCTCATCCTGCTGGCTTTCCTCGCCACAGCCGCAAGCGTTCCCGCGCTGGTATATGCCACCGCACGCGTATGCAGTCACCACGGCCTCGCTTTGCGGATTGCCAGCCGCGATCTCATGCGACGTGGATTCCATACGGTCCCAACCGCTATCGCGCTCATCGCCGTAACCTTAGCTGCGGCCGCGGGTTCCGTAGGCGTTCGCAGTGACGAAGCATGGTGGGACAAGGTGGACACGGTAGTAAATCCCTCCACCTCAGCAATAGTCAGAAACACGGATTATCAAAAGAACTTGGGCGCACCGGCCAACAAAGTGGAACAGCGAGCCATCGATAGTGCGCTTGCACTGCAGCCTGGCAAGCCCCTTGAGACTTTTGGATATACCGATTGGAATTCCACCTCTATTCCTGGTTCTTCCATTCCAAATATTGCTCTCGAGATGGAATATGACTACACCTGCGAGCAGACTTCCTACAACGACTCTGTCGAGCAGGCTACCTTCATTGACAAAGATGGCCGCAGGACCGATGAGTCTGGAGAAGCACGGCAGAATTGTCTGCATGACATGATGACGTGGTTCCCGTCTAGCGCCTTCACTCGCTATGGCCGCACGCTAGAAGCAACGCCCGAAACGCTCGACCTCTGGAACTTCGACAGCGATGCTGACCGCCAAGCGGCGGCAGATACACTCCGTAAGGGCGGAGTCGTCTTGACTCATAACAGTCACCTCGATGGGCGCGACCATGCCGAGTTCACCGCTGTTCGGACCCCACAGGGCCAAACCGAACCGCGCGAAGAGGTTAGCGCTACGCTGCCTGCGGTCGAGGCGCTTCCCGCGTTGGGCCGCGATCTCAGGTTGGTTAGCCCTGCGGCGGCAAAGAAGCTAAAGATCTCCTCCTCCCGAATCGGCACGGCGATTGTCTTCGATAAGACTTTGGAGCGCAGCCAACAGAAGGAAATTGAAGAAGCCGTAGAAAACGCTACCGGCGGCGAATACGAGATTTCCTTCACAAAGACCACGAGCAAGGCAAAGGAATACGCCCCTGCCATTGCCCTATGGAGCATCGGCTTCATCTTGTTAGTGCTCATCATCGCCAACTCCGCGGCAGCGCTACGCCGCAGCGGAAAGCTCTTTGAGTCTTTGGGTGCAGAACCTTCCCTCATGCCGAAGGTCGCCGCTTGGCGCACGTGGTTGGTTGGCATCCTTGGAATGGTGCTCGGTTTCATCGTCGGCGAGATTATTGGAATCATCATGATTCGTGTGCCGCGTCCAGGCAGGCCCGAAGCAAACGAGCTGTTCTATCAGGGAGATCTCTACAGCATGGACTGGTGGCAACTTGCGGGCGTGTTCATAGTGCCTTTGCTTGGTGCGGGCGCTTCCTGGCTAGTACACCAGCGCTTAAGTGCAGTCGAGGCTGAACAAAACGATTAGCCCAAGAGCCACATCAGCAAATCGTCCCGAATGCAAGGCCTGTACCGAGTCTAGGCACAGGCCTTGTCGCAGCTCAGGAGGGGCTTTTACTGAATGAATCCTGGCAGCCCCATAACGTCACCCCCAATATCCACCCCCACAACCTAAACCCATACTTCACAGTCGTAACTATTTTCACATTAGTAACATGTGTAACATGCTGGCATGTTCGAATAATTTTCGAACATTTCCTGTCTTTACCTGCAATTTTCACAATTGCAACAGTACGAAAAGCTCGATAACTTTATCTCGTTGCCATAAACGGCCTCGATATTCCGGATTGAACTTTTTCGGCGTGTCGAAACGCGTCCGTTTGGCACTACAGGCTTAACCGAGCCACCCCGAACATGCTCCGTCATGAAAAGGACTTGAAGTTATGAAGCGCAATTCCCGCGCACGCAAGATTGTGGCGCTCACGGCCCTATCCTTGAGCACTGCACTTGCCACCACCATGGGCGCTACCGCCTCTGCCGCGCAGCCGGCAGCTAGCGTAGACGTCTCTGATGGCTCGTCACAGCCAGAAGTATCTACTAATGCAGATAACGCAACGCTTATCGACGCCTTCGTCGGGCTGACCAAGTCCACGGCCGGCGTACTCGCGGGCGCTGCTACCCCAGAGGTATCGAATGAGGGCGGGGCGCTGAACATCGTTCTCGACCCTTCGAGTGTTCCAGGGCTTGCCGAGGCTTTCGCGCCTTCCGGCAATCACTCCGGACTGAAGCCAACGAAGAGCCAGGACTCCGCGGGCAACACCGTGGTGTTCCCTACTTCCGGCACTCTTACTTCCGGCTTCGGCCCGCGCTGGGGCGCCTTCCACAGCGGAATCGACATTGCTAATCCGATTGGCACGCCGATTTACTCCATCATGGACGGTGAAGTTATCTCCTCTGGTCCGGCTCAAGGCTTTGGCCACTGGATCCGCATCCAGCACGATGATGGAACCATCTCCGTCTATGGCCATATGCCGGGCGACCAACTGCTTGTCAACGTCGGAGACCGCGTGAGCGCAGGTCAGCAGATCTCCGTCATCGGCAACGAGGGTCAGTCCACCGGCCCGCACCTCCACTTCGAGGTGCACCCGGGCGGCGGCGCAGCCGTGGACCCGGTCGATTGGTTCGCTCAGCGTGGCATCAACATCTAAGCGAATCGCCTAAAAGCGCTTAAAGCTTTTCCATCGGCACACCGCCGATGAGCATCAAGCGCACTTTGCCGGCGCTTCCGAAGTCCACCGTCACCGTGGCGCGTGGACCGGAGCCGGAGGCATCGATGACCGTTCCCAGGCCGTACTTGGCGTGGTTGACGCGGTCTCCCACAACTAAATTCAGCTGGTTGTTCTTAGGCATCGAGCTGGCAGGAGCAGGCTTACGCGTGCGTTGCGAAGGGGAAGACGTAGCGCGCGGGGAGGTCCTGCCCCAGCCGGACCAATCGGAGCCATAGGAGCGGCCATATTGGTAGGAATCATCTCCGCCCCATGCGCTAGACAGCGAGCTGTCTGGTTCTTCACGGCGCCAGTCGATGAGGTCTTCGGGGACCTCGGCGAGGAAGCGACTGGCCGGATTCGTCATCGGGTTACCCCAGGACGAGCGAAGAATTGCGCGGGTAAGATAGAGCTGCTCGCGAGCGCGTGTGATGCCCACATAAGCCAAGCGGCGTTCCTCACTGAGCTCTTTTGGATCCCCTAAAGAGCGCATGTGCGGGAATTGGCCATCTTCCCAGCCTGTGAGGAAGACGACTGGGAATTCCAAGCCCTTGGCAGTGTGCAAGGTCATCAGCGTGACCACGCCAGTTTCGTTGTCAGGGATTTGGTCTGCGTCAGCTACCAAAGACACCTTCTCTAGGAAAGCCTGGAGCGAGCCGGGTAGGGCCTCCCCCTCGGCGAGCTCCGGGCTTAAATCTTCTACAGCGTCGGCTCCGGTAAACGCCATCTGATTAGCCGCCTCGGAGCTAAATTCTCGGGCAACGGAAACCAACTCGTTGAGGTTATCCAGCCGCGCGCCATCCTGCGGATCATTCGAGTTCTCCAACTCCGCACGGTATCCAGTTGCATCGAGCACGGCACTGAGCAGATCACCAAGATCCGGCTGATGAGTAACCTCGTTAATCATGCTCGGAATCTGAGCGCGGATGCCTTCCATCATCTCGTTGAACTTCGACACTGCATTAACGGCTCGTGTGCCCATGCCCGCAATGTTGCCCGCGGCGGCATCGTACAGGGCCTTTCCAAAGCTCACTCCCAGGTTCTCTGCATGCAGCGCGATCTGGGATTGTGCTTTATCACCGATGGCGCGCTTTGGAACGTTGATAATGCGGCGCAGGCTCACTGTGTCATCCGGATTATCAATGATGCGCAGATAAGCCACCATGTCACGGATTTCGCGGCGTTCATAGAAGCGAGTGCCGCCCACAACCTTGTACGGGATTCCGGAGCGAACAAAGATATCTTCCAACGCACGCGAGGCATTGTTCGTGCGGTACATGATCGCCATATCGGAATAGGCGCGGCCCTTATCTGCCAGAGAGTCGATCTCAGAAGCAATAAAACGGGCCTCATCATGCTCGTTATCGGCGACATAGCCGACGATCTTCGCGCCTTCGCCGTGCGCAGTCCACAGGTTCTTCTCACGGCGGCCCTCGTTCTTCGCGATGAGAGCGTTCGCCGCGTTCAGAATGGTCTGAGTGGAGCGATAGTTCTGCTCCAACAAAATGGTGTGCGCCTGCGGATAGTCACGCTCGAATTCCTGAATGTTGCGGATCGTAGCGCCACGGAAGGCATAAATGGACTGATCTGAGTCACCCACCACGCACAATTCTGGTGCATCGGGGCCTAGCTCTCCCCTACCCACCAATGCAGAAACCAGCGCATACTGCGCATGGTTGGTGTCCTGATACTCATCAATAAGAACGTGCTTGAAGCGGCGACGATAGAAATCCACCACCTGTGGGTGCTGATGGAAAATACGCACTACCTCACCGATGAGGTCATCGAAGTCCACGGAGTTAGCTGCACGCAGGCGGCGCTGATATTCATCGAAGACGCGTGCAACCGTAATCTCGAAAGGATTCTTGGTCTTTTCTGCTTCTGCCAAAGCGTCAGCCGGCGAGACCAGCTCATTTTTGTGATTCGAAATCTGATTGGCCAGCACGCGGGCGGTGTACTTCTTTAGATCCAACTGCATGTCTTTGGCGATCATGGTCAAAAGGCGGCGTGCATCATCACCGTCATAAATAGTGAAGCTGGTGTTCAGTCCTGGCACCAGCTGCGCGTTTTGGCGCAGGATACGCACGCAGATGGAGTGGAAGGTAGAAACCCACATGCGCTCGGCCACTGGCCCCACCAGCTGGCCCACGCGCTCTTTCATCTCCGTGGCGGCCTTGTTGGTAAAGGTAATAGCCAAAACCTCCCACGGAGCCACCCCACGATTGCGCATGAGATAAGCAATGCGGCGGGTAAGCACAGCAGTCTTACCAGAGCCCGCACCCGCCACAATCAGCAGCGGCGAACCAGCGTGCGTTACCGCCTCAAGCTGCTGCGGGTTCAGGCCCTCAGTAAGCGGATCGGGGTCCACAGCGCCAGGCGCGCCAGCTGGGTTCGATGCAGCACCAGCAGCAGGCCCCCTCGAAGTAGGAGCCCCAAAGCCACCCGACTGTGGCTGCGGCGCGGCAGGCCGAGCGGGCCCACCGAAACCGCCGAAGCCGCCAAAAAGATCCGGCTGGCTGTTGGCAGAATTTTTTCCATCTGGGCGTGGAGCTGGGGAGAATTCAGACGCATTACTCATAGTGCCTACCAACCTACTAGCACCACCGGACATCCCCTCATAACACGCCTTATGCAGGGGAATTCGAATTTATCTGCTGCAGTTTCCTTTTTGGTTTCTAAGTGGCAGAATCTTGGGCTATGTCCTCTGCGAACAACCCGACTGAAAACTCCGCACACGCCAATAGCCTCGATACCAACGTTGTGGACAACGGCATGGAGATCCGCATGCCCTCCGGCACCGATGATCCCTTGAGCGATGCGGAGATTCAGAACTATCGCAAGGAAATCAACCGCTTGGATCGCGTTATCCTCGACGCTGCGAAGCGCCGCACGGAAATCTCCCAGACCATCGGGCGCACGCGCATGAACGCCGGCGGCACCAAGCTGGTGCACACCCGCGAGATTGCCATTCTCAACCAATTTCGCGACGAGCTCGGTGAGGAAGGCCCAGCCATCGCCTCTGCACTGCTGCGCATGGGCCGCGGAAAACTCGGCTAAACCTTTCAATAAATTTCATTTTTCTGGATAAAATACAGTAATCTCTTCGCCATGAATGCAGTTCTTGTCGCGGTCATCGTCATGCTCGTCCTCGCGCTTTTGCGTGTGCATGTTGTTGTCGCACTATTCCTTGGCGCGCTGACGGGCGGCCTGCTTTCCGGCATGGGACTCGACGCCACCATGGTCGCTTTCCAGGAGGGCCTCGGTGGCGGTGCCAAAATTGCCTTGAGCTATGCATTGCTGGGTGCCTTTGCCATGGCGGTCGCCGCGGCGGGCGTGCCGCAGCTGCTCGCCAACGCCTTGATTCGGCGGATCGGCGGGGACGGGGCGTCGCCAAGCGCAGCACAAGCCACCAAGTGGATCTTGGTCGCCGGCCTCATCGCTATGGCTGTGATGAGCCAGAACGTCATCCCCGTGCACATCGCGTTCATCCCGCTTATCGTGCCGCCACTGCTCAAGGTCATGAATGCCCTGCGCATCGACCGACGTCTGATTACCTGCTGCCTTACTTTCGGCCTGGTCACCACCTACATGTTCCTACCGGTAGGTTTCGGCTCCATCTTTTTGAATGACATTTTGTTATTCAACATCGGCCAAGCAGGCCTTAATACCGAAAGCATTTCCATCATGCATGTCATGGGAATTCCTGCCCTTGGTATGCTCTCTGGCCTGCTGATTGCCATGTTCTTCAGCTACCGCAAACCCCGCGATTACGCCGATACCCCGCTCAGCAATGAAGAGCCAACCGAAGAAGCCCCGTCGCGTTACAAGATTTGGGTCTGCGTTGTCGCCATCATCGCCACCTTCGGCGTGCAGATTGCGATGCAGGCGATGGATTTCGAATCCGATGGTCTTATGGTCGGCGCCCTGACAGGACTTGGCATCATGTTGGTCACCGGCGCCATCGATTGGCGCAAAGCAGACGATGTTTTCTCCGATGGCATGCGCATGATGGCGCTCATCGGTTTCATCATGATTACTGCCCAGGGCTTTGCCTCTGTCATGACAGCCACAGGTCAGGTCGAGGAGCTGGTGAATGCAACCAGCGATATCTTCGGCAGCAACAAGATGATGGCCGCCGCGGTCATGCTCATCGTGGGACTTGTCGTGACGATGGGCATCGGTTCTTCCTTCTCCACGCTTCCCATCATCTCCGTCATCTATGTTCCGCTGTGCATGTCACTGGGCTTTAGCCCCGCCGCGACGGTGGCCATCGTCGGCACCGCAGGCGCGCTTGGCGACGCCGGCTCCCCCGCCTCCGATTCCACCCTCGGCCCCACAGCGGGCCTAGGCGCAGACGGCCAGCACGATCACATCCGCGATTCGGTCATCCCGACCTTCCTGCACTTTAATATCCCGCTTCTCATCGCCGGCTGGATTGCAGCAATGGTCCTGTAGCTAACGGCAAAATGCTCCCGCGTGGACTACGGTGGTATCCGTAATTTTTAGTGTCTGACTAAAGCCAGAAAGGCCCTTGTAATGGACATCACCACCCAGCCCCAGTGGGACGCACTTGAGCAGCTCTTTGCGGAGAAGAAAGACCTCAATCTACGTGAGCTCTTCGCCGCTGACCCGCAGCGTGCAGCTCGCTTAGCTTTCGACGCTGCGGGGCTGCATGTCGATCTTTCCAAGAACCTGGTCGATGACGATGTCCTCACGGCATTGGTAGAACTTGCACGGGCTGCAGACGTAGAAGCCCGCCGCGATGCCATGTTCGACGGCGAACACATCAACAACACTGAGGACCGCGCCGTATTGCACACCGCCCTGCGTCAGCCGGCAGATGCGCAGCTTAGCGTGGATGGACAAGACGCAGTAGCTGACGTTCACGAAGTTTTGGGCCGTATGCGTGCCTTTTCTGATTCCCTGCGCGATGGCAGCTGGCTGGGGCATACGGGTAAGAAGATCCGTACCGTGGTCAACATCGGTATCGGCGGCTCCGACTTGGGCCCAGCCATGGCTTCGAAGGCGCTGCGCAGCTACGAAGACGCCGGCATCAAGGCACTTTTTGTCTCCAACGTTGACCCGGCTGACATGGCTGCGGCGCTGGACCAGGTAGAAGCTGAGGAGACTCTGTTCATCATTGCTTCTAAGACCTTTACCACCCAGGAGACCCTGACCAATGCGCACGCGGCGCGCGCGTGGCTCATCAATAAGTTGGGTGATGAGGCGGCAGTGGCCAAGCACTTCGTTGCTGTATCGACCAACGCCGAGAAGGTCTCCGAGTTCGGCATCGACACTGCGAACATGTTCGGCTTCTGGAACTGGGTGGGCGGCCGCTACTCCATGGATTCCGCCATCGGCCTGTCCCTGATGTGCACCATCGGCGCGGAAAACTTCATGGACATGCTTGCCGGTTTCCATGCGATGGACGAGCACTTCCGCACCGCGGAGCTTGCGCAGAACCTACCGGTCCTGATGGGCATGCTCGGCGTGTGGTACTCCGACTTCCACGGCGCACAGACCCATGCGGTCCTGCCTTATTCTGAGGATCTAGGCCGCTTCCCTGCTTATCTACAGCAGCTGACCATGGAGTCCAACGGCAAGTCCGTTCGCCACGACGGCACCGCGGTTTCCACCGGCACTGGGGAAATCTACTGGGGCGAGCCGGGCACCAACGGCCAACACGCTTTCTTCCAGCTCATCCACCAGGGCACTCGCCTTATCCCGGCGGACTTCATCGGTTTTGCTCGCCCGCAGCAGGACTTCCCTACTGCCGACGGCACCGGCTCCATGCACGATCTGCTGATGGGTAACTTCTTTGCTCAGACCAAGGTTCTGGCATTCGGCAAGACTGCCGAGGAAATCACGGCGGAAGGCGTTGCCCCTGAGCTGGTTCCTCACAAGGTCATGCCGGGCAACCGTCCGACCACTACCATCATGGCGGAGCAGCTGACCCCGGCTGTGTTGGGCGCGCTCATCGCACTCTACGAGCACATCGTGTTCACTCAGGGCGTTATCTGGGATATCAACTCTTTCGACCAGTGGGGCGTGGAGCTGGGCAAGCAGCAGGCTAATGACTTGGCGCCGGCAGTCTCCGGCAAGGAGGAAGCAAACTCTGGCGATGCTTCCACCGATGAGCTCATTGGTTGGTACCGCTCCAACCGTTAAGCGCCTAGCGCTTAACGGTTGGAGCGAAGCCAATTAAGCCCCGGCCCGGGAATAGGGCTGGCAATGCGGGCACCACCAGATGATGCGCTCCAGCTCGCCTTCTTCCCCGCCGGCGTCAACGCCGCCGAGCGTCGACTTGGCAATTGGCGTGCCACACCGCCTGCACTTGGCGTTATTTCTGCCGAAGACGTAGGTGGTCTCCCCGGCGCGCCGCACACCCGTGGTCACGCGCACTGGGGAGTTGCGGTTGGCCCACATGATGCGCCGCGATATCTCCAGAATCCGCGGCACATCCACTTGGGCCACGCGAAGGGCCGGGTGCACGCCCGCGATGAAGCAGGCCTCCGCCCTGTATTCGTTGCCGATTCCGGCCACGTTTTTCTGATCCAGCAGCGCCGCCCCAATGGTACGGGTGGGCTGGCTTAAGATTCGCCGCGCGGCTTCGTCCGCGCCCTCAGACTCCCACTGCTCGCTCAAGATATCTGGGCCCAAATGCGAAATCCGCTCGTTGTACAAGGAGGCAGGATAGGCCTCGACCATGCCCAGCCAGTGACCCACCAGCTCAATATCGCGCGGGCTACTAGCGAGCTGCAGCACCACCCGTGCGCTATGGCCCGGCTTGCGCCATCTATCGCCCTTGTAGTGAATGGCCCACTGGCCTTCCATCTTCAGATGGGTGTGCAGCACCAAGCTTTCTGCATCGGGCCGCGCGAACTGCATGAAAAGATGCTTTCCATAAGGCCACACACGAGAAACTGTGCTGCCCTCCAAATGCACGGTGGCATACCGAGGCACCCTAAGCGACGCCCCGGTGACCTCACGGCCGGTCATAAACTGCAGCTTATTGGACAACTGCAGGACGGAATCACCTTCTGGCATGCGACCAGTCTAACTAGATGACAAAACCAGCTCGTTAAAGATGAGGTACCCGGTAGCCGCTGAGGCCCGTGGCACATGGATTTACCATCCTGGTTTTAGCGTTTGAGTTCGGTTTCTAGCGGCGGCTGCCCCGCGGACGAAATCCACCCGGCGCGCCACGGCCTGGTTCGGGAGGATCGTCAAAGCTTAAATCCGGTAGCTCCGCCAGAGCTTCCGAAACGCTTCGGCCGCGGCGTGGCTCCATGGGCTTTTGCCAGGGGTCGCTGCGGTTGTCTTCGATGCGGCGGGACGTGCGCGGCGGCGCAGACTTGGCCGAGATCCGCACGCCACGGGGACTGATGCCTGCGCCGAGGCCTCGCAAACGAGTGGCGATTGCCGATTCGAATGCGGGCGCTCCGTTGATTTTCTCAATCACCAGCGGGCTCAAGCGCCCTGCGGCGATGAGCTCCGTGAGACCTTCAAGCACTTTGCCAAGCACTTCATCAGCATCGATGTCTTCAGGCAGGGCGTCCAAGAAAGTTGTCAGCGTCTTTCCACCGCGGGTTAGATGCGCCACGCAGAGGCCGTCCATCAGCACCACTAGGGCACCGGCGCTACGGGTGGGGCCGTGGCCGCTGTCCGCGCCATCGCGCTGCGGCCAAGCAAGGGCTGCACCATACGGGTTGGCGGGATCCGTCGCGGCGAGCACGTAGGTATTAATTTCCGCAGTGCTCGCAGTGCCAGATGGCCAGCCCGTCACGTCGGGAGAATCGTTCATGCCACGCAAGCGATCGATGACCGCGGGAGTAGAAAACTGCGCCGCGCCAAGCCCTTCAATCACATAGCCGCGCATCGCCTTGCCAGATTCCTCAAAGCCAGAGAGCACTTTATAGGCCAGCGCGAAGCCGCCGAGCACATCCTCGGCCACCACGGAACCCCGAGTGAGCACGCCATAGCGGTCAAGCCAAGCCTCACCGTGCGCTACGGAGCGGCTCGTCGCGTCGACGCCTTGGCCTGACACGGAAGCAGCCCAACGGCCGGCCACGTCGGGGGCGGTTGCGGCCCCGCCGAGGCCCTGCGTTTGGGCAAAGGACGTGCGTCCCATGCGCAGCCGGGAACGGGTGGGGCGTCGCTTAGCGCGGTGCGCAGTTGCTCCCGAGCGCGAGCCGGCCGCGGCAATGTGCGTGCGGATTGGCGCAAAGGAATCGGGACTAACCAGGCCCATTTCTACCAGCTGCCACAGCGCTTCGCGCAGCTCCTCGGCAGTGCCAGGCACCTGCGCCGCGATATCGTTAAACAGGTAGCTACCGCCACCGCGCAGGACCTCCAGCGCCGCTAATTGCAGCATGCTCAACCCTTGCTCGTCAGGGTCAACCTGCGGCGCCAACTGCGCCGCGTAGTCCACCGGCAGCAACATGATCCACGGGTCATTCGTGCCAGCCTTGCCAGCGCCGACGATGAGCACCTCGCCATTAGAGGTCAGTTCATCGAGCATCGTCGGCGAGTAATCGCCCACACGCGCCGACAGAATCAGCGACTCCCACGCAGAGGCTGGCAGACGCACGCCGGCGAGCTGTTCAATCACACTGTAGACGCCATCCGCCCCGCGTAGCGCAGGCCGCTTGCCCACGGGCGCTACCTGCTGCCAATCGGGCAAGAAGCGTCCGAAAGCGGCGGCGCTAACAGGCTCCGTTGCAGCGCGTGCCGCAGCCAGCGAGCGCGAGCGAATGGTGCGCAAGACCTCCGCAGCGCAGTACTCGGTCTCCTCGATTCCTTGGCGGTAGCGGCCTTCCACCACGCTATCGAGACTCGCCAGCGCGGTGTGTGCCGCCGAGGCCGAAAGGCCAAAGGCCGCCTGCACATCCCCCAGCACGAAAGGCCCGCGGGTGCGTGCCCAACGCGAGACCAGCTGTTGCAAGGCATCGGTGATGGTGGACTGTTGCGCGGCAACACCAGGCGGGACGGGCACGCCAAGTCCGTCGCGAAGCAGCGGGGCGTCAAGGGGCTGTGCGAAGTGCTCGCGTCCTGCAATGCGCACCCGCATCACGCGGGCGCCCAGAGAATCGATTGCGCTCAGCGGCACCGAGGCATGCTCCGCCATCTCTTCCACCGGAATCGGCCCCAGCACCCGCAGCAGGTCTGCGACTTCCTCCGTCGTACGCGCCCGACGCTCCGCAGCGGTGCGCTGCAGCTGGGCATGCACCTGCTCGATGACCTCCGGATCTAAAAGCTCCCGCAGCTCTACCGTGCCCAAAAGCTTGGCCAGAAGCGCCGGATCAAGCGCTAGGGCCGCCGCCCGCTTTTCTGCCAGCGGAGAATCACCCTCGTACATGAAGGCGCCGGTGTAGTTAAACAGCAGAGTAGAGGCAAAAGGCGAAGGCTGCTCTGTGGTCACCTCCGCGATGCGAATGCGGCGCAAAGCCAGCTCGCGCATGGTTTCCGTCAACGCCGGCAGATCATAGACATCCTGCAGGACTTCGCGGACCGTCTCCAGGATGATGGGAAAGGAAGGGTACTTCCGCGCGACGTCGAGAAGCTGTTCTGCCCGCTGACGCTGCTGCCACAGCGGCGCGCGCTTGCCGGGATTGCGGCGCGGCAGCAACAGCGCACGCGCGGCACACTCACGAAAACGCGAGGCAAAGAGCGCGGAACCGCCCACCTGCTCGGCCACGATGTCCGAAATTTCATCGGCGTCGAAAAGAAAAAGCGCAGCATCCGGCTCCTTTTCCCCCTCGGGCAAGCGCAGGACGATACCGTCGTCGCCAGCCACTGCCTGCGCGTCCATGCCGGTCAGCTCCGCCACCCGCTGCCCCACCGCAAGCGCCCAGGCGGCATTCACACCCCGGCCGAACGGCGTGTGCAACACCACGCGCCAATCCCCGAGTTCGTCCTTAAAACGCTCGAGAACCAAGGTCTTCTCATCCGGAATAACACCCGTAGCCTCATGCTGTTCCTGCAGATAGGCCACGATGTTATCCACCGCATGCCCATCTGCGCCCTGGATGCTCTCTGGAGAAAGGTGCACCTGCCGGCGATAAGCACCCAAGGCCTTGCCTAGCTCATAGGGACGTCCTGCCTGGTCACCATTCCAGAAAGGCAACCGGCCAGTGTGCCCCGGCGCAGGGGTGACAATCACCTGATCGCGCGTGATTTCCTCAATGCGCCAGCTAGTAGCACCCAAGGTAAAGATATCGCCCACGCGGGATTCATAGACCATCTCCTCGTCGAGCTCACCCACGCGCCGGGGCGCGGCATTTTCTGCCCCCGCAGGCAGAAAGACGCCAAACATTCCGCGGTCCGGAATCGTGCCGCCGTTGGTAACAGCCACGCGCTGCGCACCGGGGCGCGGGCTCAGCCGGCCAGTGATGCGGTCGAAGACCACGCGGGGTTTGAGCTCCGCGAAGTCCGTGGAGGGATAGACGCCGGAGACCAGGTCGATGACGGAATCGAATACCTCCCTGGCCAAATCGCGATAGGGCCACGCGCGGCGCACCATGGCGTACCAGGCATCCACGTCTAGGCCACCCGCGTTATCTGGGGAGGTAACCGGAGCAACCTCGGCGACGGCGACAGCTGCCACGGTCTGCTGTGCCAACACGTCTAACGGGTTCTGCGGGGAGTGCATCTCCTCGATGAGGCCCTCGCGCATACGCGCCACGGTAAGAGTGGATTGCACAAGGTCAGCGCGGTGCTTCGGATAGAAAGAACCCTGCGATACAGCGCCCACGGAGTGCCCGGCGCGGCCCACGCGCTGCAGACCAGAGGCTACCGAAGGCGGTGATTCCACCTGCACCACTAGATCGACCGCGCCCATGTCGATGCCCAGCTCTAGCGAGCTGGTGGCCACCACTGCTCGCAGTGTGCCTTCCTTGAGCATCGTTTCAGTCAATGTGCGCTCGTCCTTCGACACCGAGCCGTGGTGTGCGCGAGCGATGACGGCAGGTGCCTTGCCGGCGACGTCGACTTGCTTCATCAGCTGCGCTGGGTCCCGGCGGGTAGCAGGCGACAAGCTTTCCGGATCATGCTCCATGGCATAAAGCTCATTGAGCCGGGAGGTCAGGCGCTCCGCGGTACGCCGCGAGTTCACGAACACGAGGGTGGAGCGGTGCTCCATGATTTCGCCGTAGAGGTCTTCTTCAATAAATGGCCAAATAGATTTCGCGGTGGGCAATGCCGAATCAGCCACCGCCGCGGGGCCAGTAATGCCCAGTGGATCATCCACTGTCATCTCACCGATAGTGGAGCCTTGCTCTGGGGTGGGAAGATCCGACATGTCTTCCACGGGCACGTGGACATCAAGCTGCCAGCGTTTTTCAGCCGACGGTGCCACGATTTCCACGGGCCTGTCGCCGCCCAAAAAATTCGACACTGCAGAAAGCGGGCGCACCGTTGCCGATAGCCCGATGCGCTGGAACTCCCCCGCCACGGCCGCCAGCCGCTCGAGCGTGAGCGCCAGGTGTACGCCACGCTTGGTGCCGGCCAGGGCGTGGATTTCATCAATGATGACGGTATCGACGGTAGATAGGATGCCCGCGGCCTTCGAGGTCAGCATCAAATAAGCCGACTCCGGAGTGGTGATGAGGATATCCGGCGGGCGGCGTACCTGCCGGGAGCGTTCTGCAGAAGGTGTATCCCCGGAGCGTACGCCGACGGTGATGTCGGGGGTGTCAAGTCCTAATCGTTCTGCTGCACGAGCGATGCCGTTCAGCGGAGCACGCAGGTTATTTTCCACGTCCACGCCAAGCGCCTTCAGCGGGGAGATATACAAAACCTTGACGCCTGAGGTGCCGCCCTTTACCGGCTGTCCTACGGGCAGTGCAGTTTGGCCTTCCTTTTCCACGAGGGAATTTAAGGCCCATAAAAACGCCGCCAGGGTTTTACCGGAGCCGGTGGGGGCGACCACGAGCGCATGGTTGCCGGATGAGATCTGCTCCCATGCCTCGCGCTGTACGGGCGTGGGCGCTGCGAAAACGTCCTCGAACCATTGCCGGACTTGGGGCCGGAAGCGGGTTAGGACGTTTTTGTTCATGCCTTACTCTATCGCGCGCGGTAATCTAGCATGCATGACCGTCGAGATTTCTGATTCCCGCCTGACCAATTCACTAGCCAACGGCTGCGGTGAGATCCTCAAAGGTGTGCGCAACGGTGGCCTGCTGCGCGGCCTCGCGCTTGGCGACGCCGGCGATGAAGCCGCACAAGAATGGATCACCCGGGTAATTTCGCAACACCGCCGCGAAGACGGCCTGCTTTCCGAGGAAGCAGCAGACGATCTCAGCCGTTTGAAGAAGGAACGCGTGTGGATCGTCGATCCCCTCGATGGCACCAAGGAGTTTGCCACCGGCCGCCAAGACTGGGCTGTCCACATCGCACTCGTGGTCAACGGCATGCCACAGCATGCGGCCGTGGCCATGCCGGATTTGGGCGTGACCTTCCGCTCCTCCGATGCGCGCGCCGTTACCGGCCCGCTGTCCAAGAAGTTTGTGGTCTCCCGCAACCGTCCGCCCCAGGTGGCTTCCCACATTGGGGAGAAGATGGGATTTGAAACCGTCGGCATCGGTTCTGCCGGTGCCAAGGCAATGCACGTTCTGCTCGGTGACTTTGACGGCTATATCCACTCAGGCGGCCAGTACGAGTGGGACCAGGCTGCGCCGGTGGGCGTTGCCATGGCGGCGGGCCTGCACTGTTCCCGTTTGGATGGCTCCCCAATTCGTTTCAACAACGAGGACACCTTCATCCCAGACCTGCTCATCTGCCGGCCGGAACTCGCCGATGAAATCCTGGAGCACGCTGCTGCCTATGCCGAAGAAAACGGCGGCTTTTAAGCGTTCCTCAACTTTTAGGCGTTTCAGCAAAAAGGCTTCTACACTTGAGAACCATGATCCAGACCCCATATGAGGACCTCCTCCGCAAAGTTTTGAAAGAAGGCGCGGACAAAGGTGACCGCACCGGGACCGGCACGCGCTCAATTTTCGGTGCGCAGTTGCGCTATAACTTGGCGGAGTCTTTCCCGCTGCTGACCACCAAGAAGGTCTACTTCCACGGTGTTATCGGCGAGCTGCTGTGGTTCCTCAAGGGCGATTCCAACGTGAAGTGGCTGCAGGACAACAACGTCCGTATCTGGAATGAGTGGGCTGACGCCGATGGCGAGCTGGGCCCTGTCTACGGCGTCCAGTGGCGCTCGTGGCCTACCCCGGATGGCACACATGTTGACCAGATCCAGCAGGCTCTGGACACACTGCAAAATAATCCGGATTCTCGTCGCAACCTGGTCTCCGCCTGGAATGTGGCAGAACTAGACAAGATGGCGCTTATGCCCTGCCACCTGCTATTCCAACTTTATGTGGCAGACGGCAAGCTCTCCCTGCAGGTCTATCAGCGTTCGGCGGACATGTTCCTGGGCGTGCCTTTCAACCTGGCTTCCTATGCTGCGCTGGCCCACATGTTTGCGCAACAGGCTGGACTGGAGGTCAGCGAGCTCATCTGGACTGGCGGCGACTGCCACATCTACAACGACCACCTGGAGCAGGTCAAAGAGCAACTCTCCCGCGAACCACGCCCCTACCCGCAGCTCAAGCTGCACAAGGCTGACTCGTTGTTCGACTACACCTTCGACGATTTCGAGGTCGTAGGCTACGACCCACACCCCACCATCAAAGCGCAGGTTTCCGTCTAATGCTGGGTGCTATTTGGGCGCAGTCCTTGGACGGCATCATTGGCGATGGCTCGGTCATGCCATGGCACGTACCAGAGGACCTCAAGCACTTTAAGGAGGTCACGCTGGGCTCGCCCGTGGTGATGGGCCGACGCACATGGGAATCGCTAAACCCAAAGTTTCGCCCGCTGCCAGGCCGCGATAACTTTGTTCTCTCCCGCAAGGAGCCGGGCCAATGGTCCGCTGGGGCGAGCACAACCAGCAACCTCAACGACGTAACTTCCGCGCTTTCCGACGCCTGGATCATCGGCGGCGGCCAGCTATACGCCTCAACCTTGGATGAGGTCGACGTCATCGAAATTACGTTGATGGGCGTTAACATCGGGGATGTCTACGGTGATGACGCAGTCTATGCCCCCGCAGTTCCGGAGACTTTCGGCTTGGCGGCTAGCACTGATTGGCTCACTTCTGAAAAGGGCCACCTGACCATTCCGGGGCAGCCTCCGAGTGAGCTGCCGATTAAATACCGCTTTTTAACTTATGAACGAAAGGACGCCGCTTAAATGACCGTCACAACTCCCGAAACCACTGAGCATGTCACGATCTTCTATGCCGACTGGTGCCCGTTTTGCGCGAAGCTGCTCAAGGCACTGAACCGCACGGAGACGCCATACGCGCTTGTCGACGTCGAGGCCGAAGGCACTGAGGACATAAACGAGTGGATCAAGTCCGTCAACGACGGCAACCGCATCGTGCCAACCGTGCTCTACTCCGATGGCACCTCCGTTACCAACCCAGCAGCCTCCGCCGTACGCAAGAAGCTCGCTGAGCTCGACGGCTCCGCCGAATAGTGCGAATAGCTCGAGTAGCTGCCGCCTCCAGCACACAAACGCCGAAGTTAAACATCCGATTTAACGCAGCCACATACCGTGCTGGTAACCTAATTGCGTTGCTTTAAAGCAACCCCCGCCCCAGTAGCTCAGGGGATAGAGCACGGCTCTCCTAAAGCCGGTGTCGGTGGTTCGAATCCACTCTGGGGCACCGTGTGAAGTCTCGAGACATCGTTCCGGTCGGTGTCTCGAGTTTTTCGCTTTCACTTGCCCAATTATTAGGTGAGTCTGTTGGATTTTGGTTGTAGTAGATCTTGTCGTCCGTCAGTATGTAGGCGGCGATATGAAGTGCCCCGTCGAGACCAAGGCGCTGGGTGGACGAACCACTAACCGTGTCGGTGAAGATGCGGAAGACTTTTTCTTTCTTTAATGCTGCGGTCTGCCGGTTTTGTTTCGTTATCCAGGAACCTACCCCAGCGGACAGCGGGTTAAATGCGTCGAATGCAATTCCCGAACTGTCCATCTAGGGTGTAGACTACCTCGCCAGTGATAAATACATTTCTTCAACAAGGACTATGTCTTTACAAAACCCCGTCGGCCCATCTCCCAAATCTGAGTACATTGATGCAGATCAGCTTGCAGCCGAATGGAACCCAGACGAGTTTCCGCTGGTTGATTTGAATGACCCAGTTTCTCTAGAGGGCATTTCAGAAACTGTGCTTCTTCAGCTGCAACAAGAACAAGCTAATCGAGATTCATCCACCCCTCTGGAAAACCAGTGATACTAGTAGCCGTTCCCGCCTTGGCGGCAGGACTCATTTGGGGCCTAATTACAGGAATTATTTTTACCTTAATAAACCACCGTCGCTACTTTAGGGAAAATGAAAAGACGCTGGACTCCAAAGTGAAGCTTGGCGCTTTTAGTTTATTCTGTTCCATTGTTTTCTTTATATGGATTAGACCGGGAGGGTTTGAAAACTACCTATTAAGCGCAGCGCTTGTATCTCTCACTTTCGGCGTGGGAACATTCATTTCAGCAAAAACTATAATGTCAATATGGGGTCCGGAAAAATTTCCACGACCGGGCAATGATTAACTCATTTCTTAACGTTTGGGGTCGAGTTCTGATGCGAAAAAGCCGAAGCCGCTTTTAGTAGCTCATTGGTGACCCGCAATTCCTGATTCTCACGGCGCAGCTTAGCGACCTCTGCGACAAGGTCTTCAGGCAGCGGCTCAGCAACGTGTCCTTCGCGACGAGCGGCCTGCGTCCATTGCCGGGCCGGATGCCACGAGACACCCAACTTCGGTGCCACGATCTTGCACGTTTCCTACATGGAAGTACCCTCGGCCAAAATGCGATCCTCAACAAGGCGGACCACACGGTCCTTGGCACCCTGGTCAAATCTCCTTGGTATGTTCGAAGATTTTCTACAGAACAAATCCTAGGGCACTACGCTTTTACCTACTTAGCAACCCGGCGCGATTATTTCCCACTCGCCTTCTTAGCGCGTGCATCCACACTTTCTTTGCCCAGCTGATACGGTACAACTGTTAACTAGTGAGATTGATGTGGCAAATGTTGTCTGGCGCTGCATCCTTCCTCAGTCGCCCCTCCCCTTGCTAGGAGTTTTAGAAATGACCGCATCTTTTACTCGCCGCACGCTCTTTAAGGCCGGCGCCGCTGCTGCCGCGGCCGGAATCGTTGGCTCGCAAGTGAGCGTCGCGCAGGCAGCCGGCCCAGGCCCAGTCCTTGGCACCATCATCGACTTCGCAGTCGGTGTTCCTTCCGCCGCAGGCATCAAGCGCGCAGGCCACCTCGGCGCCATCCGTTACGTTTCCAAGCGTCGCCCGGGCACCGAGTCCTGGATGACGGGCAAGCCAGTCACCTTGCAGGAGACCAAGGCTAACGCCGCGCAGGGCTTGGCGACGGCCTCCATCTACCAGTTTGGCCGTGCCGAAACCGCCGATTGGAAGCAAGGTGCCGCAGGTGCAGCCATCCACGCCCCGCAGGCTATTGCCCTGCACAGGGCAGCAGGCGGACCGACCAATCGCCCGATTTACATCGCGATTGACGATAACCCGACCCGCGCCCAGTACGACCAACAGATCAAGCCTTACCTACAGGCTTTTAGCCGCCTGCTTTCTGCCGCGGGCTACCAGACCGGCGTATACGGCAACTACAACACCATCGAGTGGTGCGTGCGCGATGGAATCGGCTCCTTCTACTGGATGCACGATTGGGGCTCGAACGGCAAGATCCACCCGCGCACCACGATTCACCAGCTGCCGGGCAACATGCAGCGCACCATCGACGGCGTGACCGTGGACATCAACGAGGTCTACGCCCGCGACTGGGGTCAGTGGATGCCGGGTCAGAAGGCCCCGAAGGCACCTGCTGCACCAGCCAAGCCTTCCGCACCGAAGCCGGCCGCACCGACACAGCCGGGCAACATCCCGGGTATCTCCCCGCAGTCTTCTGATGCGATGGGTGCGCTTAGCTCCCAGCTAGAGCACACGGTGCCGGGCATGCGCCTGCCGCGAGTAAACCAGAACGGCATCTCCTACGGCGGCTCTTCCGTCTCCCAGGACCAAATCAAGGGAGCCATCGACCTAGCTTCTACTATTCAGAACGCTTTGAAGTAGCGCTTTCAGATTGAGCCGACGAGGTCGGCTCTTTCTTTTTGTCCTTCTTTTTCTTGTCGTTCTTCTTGCCGGCGTCGGTAGGCTCCTTGCTCTTAACCCCACGCTTGGCCTTGCCACCGTCTTTGCTCTGGTCCTTATCAGAGCCCTTCTTCTCAGACTTCGGCAGAGTCGAGGTCACGGTGATGGTCGTCTTGGAGGCAGGCGCAGAAGACTTCGAAGGACTTACAGGAGCAACGCTCTCACCGTTGAGCGCCTTTTGGTAGCGATCAGTACCCTTACGCAGGTTGCTGCCCGTTACCTCGTCTTTCACAAAGTCCGTGAGATCATCGGCGCTGCCATAGGTGGTAGCTGCAACAACGAAGTTCTTGCCAAAGGAAACCGAAGAGTGCAGCGTCTTATCATTTGACCAGCCCCACTTGGTGCCCACTACATTTTGCAGTTTCGCCGTGCCGTAGTCCTGCTCGTATCCGTCTTCCGAGATGGGATCGGCGTGGGCCATCGCCACCAGGACCGGGTGGGTGGGGTTATCTTCCTTCAGCTGCACCACGAAGCGCACCACGTCATACATGGAAGTCACCGAGGTTCCCCATTGCTCACCGGCCTTCGTGGCCTGCAATCCATATTCCTTTGCCACGGAGTCAATGGAATTCGGGTACTTCTCAAAGAGTTCTTCTGCGCTTGTATCTGAGGAGCTGGCGATCATGTCTAAGGCTTCGTATTTATCCTCGAAGCTTCCCTTTTCGAGCACGTAGGTTGCGATATACAGCTTGATAAGGCTCAATGCCGGGCGCG
This sequence comes from Corynebacterium sp. c25Ua_89, assembly GCF_047459735.1. Taxonomy (NCBI): domain Bacteria; kingdom Bacillati; phylum Actinomycetota; class Actinomycetes; order Mycobacteriales; family Corynebacteriaceae; genus Corynebacterium; species Corynebacterium sp. c25Ua_89. The sequence continues at coordinate 21,860 of NZ_JASBOD010000001.1, read as the reverse complement.
GCTCATGCTCATTTGCCGTTGCCATACGCATTCCATCGCCGATGCGGTAGTAGCTCAGCTGCTGGTCTTCATTACCCGCGAGGAACTGACTGACGTAATCGGGGACGTCGGAAAGCGCAGGATCCCCCAGTTCATGCCGAAGGTCGGACGCAGACGCATTGCTTGCCGACGCCGAGGTGGCCTTACTATCGTGCTGCTGCGACGGTGTACATGCGCACAACAGGCCGCCGGCGAGTGAAAACGCGGCGAGGGCGGTACCGACCTTCATCGGCACCGCCTTCGTTTTAGACAAAGAATCGAGCACGCATTAGATAATACTCAGAACTCTGTCAGGTTTAGTGGTTGACTGGGGCCTCCACGCCAACGCCGGTCAGAGACCGTACCTCCATCTCTGCGGACAGATCCTCAAAGTCATCCGGCGGGGTCAGGATGGAAACCAACCAGCCTGCGATGAATGCCAGCGGAATGGAAACCAGGCCCGGATTCGACAGTGGGAACAGCGCCCAATCCGCGTTCGGGAACATCGAGGTCTCAGAACCGGATACTGCCGGGGAGAAGAAGATGAGCAGCAGGCAGGAGATGACGCCGGTGTACATGGACGCCACCGCACCGGCCGTGTTGAAGCGACGCCAGTAAAGCGAGTACAGGATAGTCGGAAGGTTTGCAGAAGCCGCGACGGCGAAGGCGAGAGAGACCAAGAACGCGACGTTTTGAGTCATGGCCAGAATGCCCAGGATGATGGCGGCGATGCCGAGGACTACGACCGTAACTTGCGAGACACGGACTTGCTCCGACTCGGTGGACTCTCCCTTACGGATAACCGCGTGGTAGATATCGTGCGCGATGGATGCAGACGCGGTAATCGCCAGACCTGCAACTACTGCCAGCACCGTGGCGAATGCAACCGCCGAGATGACAGCCATGAATACCGAGCCGCCGAGTTCTAGCGCCAGAAGCGGCGCTGCGGCATTGGCCCCGCCCGGCGCGGCCAGGATGCGGTCTGGGCCTACGAGTGCCGCGGCACCGTAGCCCAGGATGAGGGTCATCAGGTAGAAAGCGCCGATGATGACGATGGCCCAGGTCACGGAACGGCGCGCCTCAGTTGCAGTCGGAACCGTGTAGAAGCGCATGAGCACGTGCGGCAGGCCGCCAACGCCGAGCACCAGAGCGATACCGAGGGAAACGAAGTCCAGCTTGGTGGTCAAAGTCTTTCCATACTTTAAGCCCGGTTCCATGATTTGAGAAGCTTCGTAGCCCTTCTCTTGGAGGTAATCCGAGCCCGCATGCATATCGACGGCGTCGGAGAACAAGGTGCTAAAGCCGCCCTTCACCGCAATGAAGGTCATGATGCACATCGCCACGACGTCGGTGACCAAGAGGACCGCCTTGATCATCTGCACATAAGTAGTGCCCTTCATACCGCCCACCAGAACGTAGACGATCATCAAAACACCCACGATGCCAACCACGACCGCCTGCCAGGTGAAGTCATGGATATCCAAAAGCACCGACACCAGGGAGCCTGCGCCGGCCATCTGCGCAATCAGGTAGAACAGCGAGACAAAAAGCGTAGAGATGGACGCCGCCACGCGTACCGGGCGCTGCTTCAAACGGAAGGACAACACGTCTGCCATGGTGAAGCGACCAACGTTACGCATCGGCTCGGCAACCAGCATCAACGCCACCAGCCAGGCCACGAAGAAGCCGACAGAATACAAGAATCCGTCATATCCGTTGAGAGCGACCGCGCCGACGATACCGAGGAAGGACGCGGCAGAAAGGTAGTCGCCGGAAATGGCCAAACCGTTCTGGCGGCCAGAGAAGGTGCCACCACCGGTGTAGAAGTCCGAGGCCTTCTTCGTGGTCTTTCCTGCCCTTAAAACCACCCACATGGTGATGACAAGAAACGCACCAAAACGGCGATGTTGAGCACCGGGTTTCCGGAGCCTTCTTGCGCTGCCTCAGCAGCTAGGTTGAAGGTCAGCATAATCTATCCCTCCAATGCCTCACGAATAGCTGCTGAACGCGGCTCAATTTTCTTGTTGGCGTACTTGACGTAGATCCACGTAATCGCGAACGTGGTGACAAATTGGGCGAGCCCGAATACGAGCCCCACGTTCCACCCACCGCCAATTTCGGTGCCCATGAATCCAGGCACAAAGACGGCAGCCAACACGTAGATGACGTACCACAGGAAGAAGGCAATGGTCATCGGGAAAGTGAAGTTACGATATGCACCGCGTAACTGCTTAAACTGCGGGCTATCGCGCATCTCGATGAAGTCCTGCGCTGTCGGTTCGCGGCGCTCGAGCATCGAGGTAGGTGCGCTAGTCATGTCGCTCTCCTTGGGTTCTCAAGATTCCACACGAAAGTGATTAATGAACCACACGAGATAGAGATAGTGTGATGAATCACGTTTCGCCTTACGAGTAAGTTACCCAATTCACATTGCGAGGTTGTAAAGCTTGCCAATCGATTTTTGATTAGCAAGCCTTAGCTACCCCCTAACCCCATTGCTTACTGCACTTTTTAAAGCGTGAAAAGTACCCCCATATCTTTCAACGCTCGAGTTTGCAAACATTGCGAAAGGCCATATGTCAAGAAAAGGCGGCAGAGAACAATGCCGTTCCCTGCCGCCTCTAGGCCGTTTTCCGGGCCGCCTTTAGCGTTTAGCCCGGAAACTCACGCGGGTCCTTGTACAAGCGCCCAGCCGCGCCGTTATCGAGGGCGTCGATTGCCGCAATGTCATCGTGGCTAAGCTCCAGCTGCGCGGCCGCCAAGTTCTCCTCTAGGCGCTCACGCTTGGTGGATTTCGGGATTACGGAAATCCCCTTGGCTAGAAGATAGGCGATTGCTACCTGTCCCGGGGTTGCCTCAAGGCGCTGCGCCACATTCTTGATCTCCGCATTGTTAAGGACCTCTCCCCTCGCCAGCGGCGACCATGCCTCTGTAACAATGCCATGTTCATCATGGAATTCTTGCAACTCCGGCTGGGTAAATCCCGGATGCAGCTCCACCTGGTTCAACACTGGAACGATACCCGTTCGCGCGATGATCTCCTGCAGCGTTTCCTCGTAGAAGTTAGCCACGCCGATGGAAGCGATCTGTCCCATGCCCTGCAGACGAGCCATCTCCTCAAAGGTCTCCACATAGAGTCCAGCCTGTGGCCACGGCCAGTGGATCAGGTAGAGGTCTAGGTAGTCCAGCTGCAGCTTCTTCAGCGATTCAGTAAATGCTGCGTCTACCCCCTTCGCCCCGTGGCTATCATGCCAGACCTTGGAGGTGATGAAGAGTTCATCACGGGTGACGTCACCGGCGCGCATCGCATCATTTAGGGCCTGGCCTAGCTCTGCCTCGTTCTCATACAAGGTTGCAGTATCGAAATGGCGGTAGCCGAGCTCGATGGCTTCACGCACCGCCGTGATACATTCCTGACCCGTCATCTTGTAGGTGCCCAGACCAAGCTGTGGCATCTCGCGATCATCATTAAAAGAGATAAATGGGACACTCATGGTTCCATTGTGCACGAGTTTCGCCACGCGCGACGCCGAAAATTCAAGTTCTTGCCCCCACAAAAAGAAACCCCACCTTCTGCCCAAGCAATTCGGGCAAAAGGTGGAGCCAAAAAGAAACGTTATTTACGCACGCAGCAGGTCGATAACGAAGACCAAGGTGCGTCCAGCAAGTGGATGCGCTCCGCCAGCTGGGCCGTATGCCTTCTCCGGAGGGATGATGAGCTTGCGACGGCCGCCCACCTTCATGCCCGGGATACCTTCCTGCCAACCTGCAATGAGGCCAGTCAGCGGAAACTCGATGGACTGTCCGCGACCCCAGGAAGAGTCGAATTCCTGGTTGTCCTCATACGAGACGCCCACGTAGTGAACCTCAACAAAGCCACCCGGCTGTGCCTCTGCGCCGTCGCCGACGATGATGTCCTCGATAACTAGCTCAGTCGGGGCCGGCTCAGTATGAGCCTCAATTACGGGCTTATCCATTGGGGAAAATCCTCCTTGGGAAACGTTTGTGATATCGATTCGGCGCCTAGTTGTCTCGCTTTTAGGCCGAGAACTAGGCCTGCACGAACGGCGAAAGCCGAATCGCAGTGTGCCCAGTATAAGGGTTCATCTGCGATTCGGCTTTATTTGGCCTACGCAATGACTTGATTTGTCATCATTTCGTGACTAAAGCCTTGCAATTCAAAGGGCCTATTATGCACGCTCAGCGCGCGGGGAAACGGTGCGCAAGGTCTCGCCGGTGTAGATCTGACGCGGACGGTTGATCTTGGTGTTCAGCTCCAGCTGCTCGCGGTACTGAGCGATCCAACCCGGAAGGCGGCCGATGGCAAACAGGACGGTGAAGAAGTCCGTTGGGAAGCCCATGGCGCGGTAGATAAGGCCGGTGTAGAAGTCGACGTTCGGGTACAGCTTGCGGGAAACGAAGTACTCGTCCTCCAGAGCGATCTTCTCGAGCTCCATTGCTAGATCCAGCATTGGGTCGCCGCCCAAGTGCTCGAGGATCTCGTGTGCGGTCTCCTTGACGATGGCTGCGCGTGGGTCGTAGTTCTTGTACACGCGGTGGCCGAAGCCCATCAGACGGACGCCCTTTTCCTTGTTCTTCACGCGGTTCATGAAGTCGGTTGCGTCGCCGCCGTTGTTCTTCTGGATTTCATCGAGCATCTCGAGAACGGCTTGGTTTGCGCCACCGTGCAGCGGGCCGGACAGAGCGTTGATGCCGCCAGCGATAGCAACGAAGAGGTTTGCCTGTGCGGAACCGATCATGCGGACGGTGGAGGTGGAGCAGTTCTGCTCGTGGTCTGCGTGCAGGATGAGCAGCTTGTCCAGAGCCTTCGCGACGACTGGATCGACGTTGTACTCCTCGGTTGGGTAACCGAACATCATGCGCAGGAAGTTCTCGCGTGCGTTCAGGTTGTTGTCCGGGTACATGTAAGGCTTGCCCTGGGACGCGCGGTAAGCGTATGCAGCCAGCATCGGAACCTTAGCCAGCAGGCGGACGGTTGCCTTGTCCAACTGCTCCTCATCTAGTGGGTTGAGCTGATCCTGGTAATAGGTGGAGAGAATGTTAACGGAGGATGCCAGAACCGCCATCGGGTGCGCATTGCGCGGGAAGATGTTGAACTGCGCCTTGAAGTCCTCATCCAGCAGGGTGTGGTGGCGAATTTCATCGTTAAAAGCGCTCAGCTGCTCCTGGTTTGGCAGCTCGCCCTTGATAAGGAGGTAGGAAACCTCGTTGAAGGTGGCGTTGTTTGCCAGATCCGCGATGTCGTAGCCGCGGTGGCGCAGGATGCCTTCCTCACCGTTAATGAAGGTGATCTTGGACTCGGTGGAGCCGGTAGCGGCGTAGCCGGGGTCAAAGGTTACGAGGCCAGTCTCATTGCGAAGCTTGCCAATATCAAAGCCAGAGTCACCTTCGGTGGACTGCTTGATATCCATCTCGTACTCGCCACCTGGGTAGTGGAGAACAACCTTGTTGTCTTCAGAAGCCACTTGTTGATCCTTTCTCAACACTTAAAACACCGGCTCCAAACCGGCATTACGTTTTAAATCTCTTCACACTTTATCAAAATTTGTGACGCTGCCAACATCCTAAACTTTTAACGTTTACCAATAGGATGACCGAAATTAGGTTAGACTGTGCCCCATGCTCCACACAGAACCAACTTTACCTGCAGATCTACTCCCTACGGACGGTCGCTTCGGATGCGGCCCTTCCAAGGTACGCCCCGCCCAAATTGAGGCAATTACTGCGGGGGCTAAATCCATAATCGGCACTTCTCATCGCCAGCCCGCCGTGAAAAACGTGGTGGGTTCGATTCGTGAGGGATTGCGAGAACTATTCAAGCTTCCAGACGGCTATGAGATTATCCTTTCGGCCGGCGGCGCCACCGCCTTTTGGGACGCCGCGACGTTCGGCCTCATCGAAAATAAGTCCGCGCATTTGACCTACGGAGAGTTCTCTTCGAAGTTTGCCAAGGCAAGTATTGGTGCACCGTGGCTCACAGCGCCCATCGTTTACGACTTCCCCGCCGGCACCGCTCCCGACCCGCGCACGGTGGATTTCGGCGATGCGGACGTTGTGGCGTGGGCACACAATGAGACCTCGACGGGCGCGATGGTTGAGGTGCTGCGCCCACAGCCAAATAATCCGGAGCAACTCGTTGTCATCGATGCGACGTCGGGCGCTGGCGGATTGCCCGTCACGATGGACGAGGCTGACGTCTACTATTTCTCGCCGCAGAAGTGCTTCGCATCCGAAGGTGGGCTCTGGCTCGCGGCGGTCTCCCCTGCTACGATCGAACGCATCGCAAAGCTTAATGCTGCACAACGTTATATCCCGGCTTTCCTGAACCTGCAGACCGCCGTGGATAACTCGCGCAAGAACCAGACCTATAACACTCCAGCCGTGTCTACTCTTCTGATGCTGGAAAATCAGGTCCGCTGGATGAACGACAACGGCGGGCTCGACGGTATGGTTACGCGCACCACCGCTTCCTCCACCATTGTTTATGACTGGGCCGCATCGCGAAAAGAGGCCAAGCCTTTCGTCGCCGAGCCCGCTGGCCGCTCGTTAGTCGTGGCAACCATCGACTTTGACGAGACCGTGGATGCTACGGCCTTAGCCAAGGCCTTGCGAGCGAACGGCATCGTGGATGTCGAGCCTTATCGCAAGCTGGGGCGCAACCAACTGCGAATTGGTATGTTCCCCGCGATTGAGCCAGACGACGTCGCCAAGCTCACACAAGCAATCGACTACCTTCTGGATAGGCGCTAAGAGCAACTGACAGGGCTTTTCCAGCCAACATGCCCCGCGTTCTTCATAAGGCGCGGGGCTTTTCTGGGTTAAAGTGGATTTCATCACACGCGCCCCGTTGGGGTGTGGATCGATTGCACTAGTCGCAATGCCTAGATGCGGTTTTAAATAAACTGTCAGTATCCAAATCCGTTGTCCGAATCCGTCGACAAGCAAAAGGAGCGCCCCTCAATGCGCGAGCTCTTCCTCGCAAAAAGCGACTCAACCACTACTTCTTTGGTCATGGAAACCGAAGAAGGCGAAGAGTTTTTCCTGGCCGTCACCGACGATCTCCGCGAGATTCTAGGCGCACCTAAGCCAGAGGATGACGCATGGGGCAAGGTCTCCAAGCTCCCGTTCGCGGCGGAAGCAGATGACTCTACGGATACTGCAGATTCTGTGAATTCTGTAGCATCCAGCGACGCAGACTCGGCTGCAAGCACCGCCTCCTCTGGCGAACACGAACAGCGCGACGCGGAAGCAAAGAAGGATGACGACGAGGCATCCACCGCGGCTGAGTCCTCTGACTCCACTGCGCCTGCTGCGCCACAACTGACCACAACCACTCCGGCACCTATTTCGCAGCCGCGCTCTGGCATGCGTGACCACGGCGACTCCCGCCCGCACGCAATCAGCCTGCGCCCGGCGGAAATTCAGGCCCGCATCCGCGCTGGCGCATCTGCCGCAGAGATCGCCGAGGAAATTGGCGCCCCCGAATCCCGCATCGAGCCTTTCGCACACCCGGTGCTGCTGGAGCGCGCCCGCATTGCCGACGTCGCCAAGCAGGCCCACCCCATCCGCGAAGACGGCCCGGCCAAGCTGACTCTCTGGGAGATTCTCGCCACGGCCTTTGCCGCACGCGGCCACTCCCTCTCGGAGTCGACCTGGGATGCCTACCGCCATCAGGGCGAACCGTGGATCCTTCGCATCACGTGGAAGGCCGGCCTTTCTGAGAACGAGGCGGAGTGGACCTTTAAGCAGTCCATGTCCTCCCCGGCTACCGTGGAGGCCCGCAACTCCGTTGCCGCCGATCTCACCGACCCTGACTTCGTACAGCCAGTGCGTTCCCTGACCTCCGTCGGCCGCGGCGAGCGCTATGACAAAGCCATAGACGGCGAGACGCCGAGCGCAGTCACCAACATCACCGACTTCACTGCACCGACGGTCGTACCGGATCCGCAACCTGCTGATGTCGAAGCGGACTCCGCCAATACAGACTCCGGCGCTACCGGCGCGGCCCGCCCTGCTGGCGCCGCTGAAACACAGGCTTCTGCATCAGAGACCTCCTCTGCTACCGAGTCTGCGGCAGATAAGCCAAAGGCAGAAGGCAACGACGAGGAGTTCCTGCAGAACCCTTCGCCGGAGCCAAAGCCAAAGAGCCGCCGTCGCCGCGCTACGACCCCGCACTGGGAAGATGTCCTACTCGGAGTGCGTTCTAACGCCAAGCGTCCGCGCGAGTGAACGCGAGTGGATTGACAGCCAAGAAAAGTAATTAAGCGAGTTTTTACCGTGAACCCTAAACCTGTTCTCACTCTCTGGTACGTCACTGTCGAAGATCCCGCTGCTGTGCTGCGGGAGGAGCCAAAGGCCGATCGCGGCTTTGGCCGGAAATTCTTGGCACAACTCAATCCCAACCTGCCCGTAACCCCCATCGGGCAATTTCCTCTCAATCGCTCTGCCCAGGCTGGCGATAGCGAGTACTACATCGGCGGATACCCTGGCGTTACCGTGGTTCAGACGGTCATCGAGGAAGAATCCATGGTTCTCTCGCGCCTTCCAGAGCAACTCTTGAAGGCGGTTCCCGCGCTCGAAATCTATGCCTTCGTCTCGCAGGAAAGCACCGGCTATGCCGGTTTTGCGCACTGGACGGCCGGTGAGCTCAAGCGCTGCCTGTGCGGTACGCGCTTTAACCTGCAGGAAGACTCCGGCCTACCAGAGCCCTTTGAGGCGCCGTTCTGGGCCGGCGAAAAATACGATCCGGTCGGCGGTATCTCTCTGCCTTTCGAACCACAGGGCATCACCGAAGCAGCGCAGTCTTATTGGCTCGGCGTGGAAGTAAATGACCAAGGCCCGGATCTCGACGTCGTGGGTTATGCCACCGACGGACGGCCCGAGCCCAAGGTCGCGCCAAAGAAGCCGGAGCGCAGCCTCGGCACCATCGCCTCTGCTTCCGTGTCCAAGCTCGGCTTCAACGACTACGACGATTACGAGGCCCACGACCAAGAACCAGAGTCCACTGGCGAGGAAATCCTCGAAACCGCCAAACGCCTCGGCGGGCTAATCGGCAGCTACGTGCGTCAAACCTCGAAGTCAATTCGGGAGCGCTGGCGCTCATAAAAAGCGATGGCTGCTGAGGTAGCCACGTTGAGCGAATCTGTACCTGGGGCCATCGGTATGCGTGCGCGCACATCGGTGGCCTTCATCGCATGTTCGGTAAGGCCGGGGCCTTCTGCGCCCACGAGCAGAGCAGCCTTAGTTGCGCCCCTGAGCGCGTCTGCCAGGTGTACAGCCTCTGGGTGCGGGGTCAAGGAAACGAGGCGGAAGTCGGCGTCGCGAAGCGCCTGCAGGGAACGCTGCCACGTAGTGTATCCGCCGTTCAGATGGGCAAAAGGCAAACGCAGCACATGGCCCATGGAAACGCGCACCGAGCGACGATAGAGCGGGTCTGCTGCGCCCGAGCCCAACAGCACGGCGTCAACGTCCATGCCCGCCGCGTTGCGGAAGATGGCGCCGATATTTTCGTGGTCACCCACGCCCTCAAGCACCACCACGGTGCTTGCCGTCTTCAAGATCTCGTCCAAGCTCGGCTCTGGCGCGCGGTCTGCGGCAGCCACCAGCCCACGGTGCATATCAAAGCCGGCGACGGCCGCGAGAGTTTCTCGCGAGACCTCGTACATCGGGCAACCTGGATCCCCATACTTTTCCACGTAGGCATCCAGCTTTGCGCCAAAACCTACGACACAGCGCAGCGGGAAACGCGAGTCAGCCAGGCGGGAGACCACCAGATGACCTTCGGCAATGACAAGACCCTCGCCTTTCTTGTCCGACTTATTCAAGTCACGGACGTCATCAAGGCGAGGGTCTAAAGGGTCAGTAATTACTTCACGCATGCACGCTAGCTTAGCGCGTTGGTCAGCGGAGCCATGCCGAAGTAGACCACGAAGAGCGCGGCGATGAGCCACATGAGCCAGTGCACCTGCTTTGCCTTACCGGCAAACGCAGACATCAGGGCGAAGGCGATGAAACCCACGCCGATGCCGTTTGCAATGGAGTAGGTAAACGGCATGACCACGATGGTGAGGAAGGCCGGGATGGCAACTTCCATCTTGGTCCATTCGATGTCCTTGAGCTGGCTTGCCATCATTACGCCGACGATGACCAGAACCGGAGCGGCCGCTTCGATAGGAACGATCTCATAGAGCGGAGTCAAAAACATCGCGAGCAGGAAGATGACACCCGTGGTGATGTTGGCCAGGCCGGTCTTCGCGCCGTCACCAATGCCGGCTGCGGAATCCGCAAAGACGGTGTTGGAGGAAACCGAGCCCAGACCGCCGGCGATGGCGCCGGCGCCTTCTACCACCAGTGCGGTGCGCATGTCTGGCAGGTTGTCATTCTCATCGACCAGCCCTGCCTGCTTGCCCAGTCCATTCATAGTGCCCATGGCGTCGAAGAAGTTCGTCAGCAGCAGGGTGAAGATAAGCAGCACGGTAGCCACGACGCCGAGCTTGGTAAAAGCACCCACGAGGCTGACCTCGCCCACGATGGATAGATCCGGCAGGCCGCCCAAGGAACCAGGAATCTCTGGTGTTGCCATACCCCAGTCCTCAGAGCCGAAGATGGCCTGCAGGATCATTGCGATGACAGTGGTGATGACGATGCCCAGGAACAGGCCGCCGCGGACCTTGCGGATAACCATGAAGGAACAAAGCAAAAGGCCTAGGACGAAGACGAAAGCCGGCCAGGTGGAAATAGAGCCATTGATGCCAAGGCCCACCGGAACCGTGGTGTGCGCTGCATCGGGGACACGCGTTACAAAACCGCCATCGACAAAGCCGATGATGGCGATGAACATGCCGATGCCCACACCCATCGCAGCCTTCATCGAGGCCGGAATGGCATCGAAGACCGCTTGACGGAAGCCCGAGATGGCGAGCAAAACAATGATGATGCCTTCGAGTACCACCAGGCCCATGGCGTCTTTCCACTCCAAGCCTTTGGTGGAGACCATGGTGACGGCAACAAAGGTATTCATACCCAGGCCCGCCGCCATGGCGAATGGATAGCGCGCAATCGCGCCGAAGGCAATGGTCATGATGCCGGCGATTAACGCGGTAGCTGCGGCGACCTGCGGAATGCCCAAGGTATGGCCCGCAACATCGGGCGAGGTGCCGAGGATGAGCGGGTTGAGAAGAATGATGTAGGCCATCGCGAAGAACGAGACCACGCCGGCGCGAACCTCAGTTCCGATTGTGGAACCGCGTTCAGAGATTTTGAAATAACGATCGAGAGCAGCGTTCATCGCTTTGAGACAGCCCCTTTACCTAGTGCCAGGAGGATTGAGTTTTACTGGCCTTAGTAAAGTATTTGCGACTCCAGAAAGCAAACCACGAAAGCGCTAGTAGATAGGTTTTTCGTCATCAAAAGCGGTTTCGGTCACGGATCCTTCTTCCCGGATTTTTGTCTCCGAATGCGCGCCGCATCCGTAACTTGCGTGCACTACACGGCCATCGGCCGAAAATTCGTTAGCGCACACACCAAAGTTATCCATCAGCTCCAAATAGAAAGCACAGGTCTTACACTGCAGCGGCGCTTGCGCGGCCATCTCGGTATTAGGGCCAAAGGAGCCAGTGCGCCACCTCTTTTTCGCCTCGTCTAAGCCTTTTACGGAAAGCTTGCCGTCTTCCAAGCGTTCGTCGTAAGGCGCAGGCGGCATCAGATCGCCCGGGCCCAAATCTCCCGGACGCACGCGCTCGTTATACGGCACCCACTCCGGGGCTTGCAGTGCCTGTTGCCCCGGCACCAGCGCTACCTCGTTAACGGTGATAAAACGCGAGCCCTCCGCGCAGGCCACAACCGCTTGCCATTCCCAGCCTGGGTAGCCTGGCATATCTGCTTCAAAGCGATGGGTTGCGACGTTACGGCCTAGCCCTGCGACTCCGCGGTGCTTGCCGACGCCGCCCTCTCCTACTTCTTCCACTGCAGCGCGAGCGATGCGCACGGCGGTCTTGTTAAGAAGTGGGTTCGTTGGCTCATTCTGCTTAGTCACGCACTACATTATCCATGACATCGTGCACAATGACTTCCATGGGTTCTTCTAAATCTTCTCTCGCTTTGACTTCCACCGCCGTTTTAAGCGCGCTTAGCGCAATCGGCCTGCTTACCGGTTGCACCAGTTCAGAGGGCGATTCGCCGGCTCAAGAAGAAACAAACGTGCCACGCGAAGTTGAGCATCTATCCGTTTCCATCAAGGAACACACTGACATGCTCCCCAATTCTTTTACCCAGGGCCTCGAAGTTGATCCCGAGGGCAAGCTGTTGGTGGGAACAGGACTATACGGGCAATCCCGGTTACTGCGCCTGCAACCCGGCGCGAAGGCGCCCGAGCAGGAAGTGTCACTGCCCCCTTCTTTGTTCGGTGAGGGCATCACGCAAACCCAGGATGCGATTTGGCAGTTGACGTGGAAGGCGGGCGAGGCCATCAAGCGGGATCCCGTGACCTTCGAAGAGACCGGCCGCGCTCGCTATGAGGGCGAGGGCTGGGGATTGTGTGCCGCGGGCGAGGATAAATCTGAGCTCATCATGTCTGATGGAAGCAACGAGCTGCGACATCTTGATGCCCAAACTTTCGAAGAAACTGCACCGCGGACCCCCGTTACCCTGGAGGGCCAGTCAGTAGAAGAGATCAATGAGTTGGAATGCGTGGACGGCCAGGTCTTTGCGAATGTGTGGATGAGCGAGGATATTTTGCGCATTGATCCCACAAGCGGCGAGGTCACCGCGGTTATTGATGCTGCGGGACTGAATAAATCTGGGCCGCAAACCCAAAACGATGTACTCAATGGCATCGCCCATATTCCAGGAACGGAAGAATTCTGGATTACTGGTAAGCGGTGGGTTGACTTGTATCGCGTGACCTTCGAGTAGGATTCTTTGCCATGGCAACCCGTAAGGAAGCAAGGAAGAAGTCGCTGCTGCAGCTTTTGGCGCTGATTATCGCCGTGGCAGTCATTGTGGTCTCCGTGGTCTTATTCCAGAATTGGTGGAATAGCCGCCCAGGTCCTGAGCCGCAGGACATCACCGTCAAGGCCAGCGTGGGTGAGAAGAGTCTCGACGTTGCACCTTATATGGTCTGCGAGCTGGGCACCGAATGCCCTGAGGGCGAGGCTCCAAACCTCACCGTGGGCAAGGATGACACCCTGCATCTAGAGATCCCAGAAGAGATCTCCAACCACGAGTGGCGCATCCTTTCCATCTACGATGACCCGGCGGCTAACGACGAGCAGATTCACGGCGCCGGCGATTCTTCTACCGTGGACGTTCCGGGTTCTGTTGACCCCATCAAGGCTTCTACAGGCAAGCGTCCGCGCCTGATGGTGGTCGAGATTTCCTCGCTGATGATTGGCACCGATGACAAGGGCGAGGAGGCGCCGTTTAGCACCGTGTGGTCCCTTTCAACGATGTCTGACAAGGAGCTTGCCGAGGCCACAAAGACCGCTGCACCTGATAAGTCCACCGAGCCGAGCAAGGCTGCTTCCAAATAAACGCAGCCTGTAAAAAGCGCGAGCCCAACTTCTAGATTCCCACAAGGGGAGACGAAGTTGGGCTCGCGCTTTTGCTTGATTTTTAGCTATCCAAATCCTTGGCGATGGCACGCAGGATTTCAGCGACCTGACGGCCAGTCTTGCGCTCTGGGTAGCGCCCCTGCGCCAGCACCGGCTGCACCTGGGTTTCCAGCAGCGTCATTACATCGGAGAGCATGCTCGACAGCTCGTCCGGCTTACGGGAAGGAGTACGGCGGCGCGGCTTGTCCAAGACCTTGACACGCAGTGCCTGTGGACCGCGGCGGCCTGCCGCGAAATCAAAGTCGATCCGCTGGCCTTGGACCAGCTCGTCGACGCCCTCGGGCAGCACGTTGCGGCCGACGTAGACATCCTCATCGCCGGGGTTGCTCACAAAGCCGAAGCCCTTGTCAGCATCAAACCACTTAACTTTGCCGATTGGCACGCCCCTACTCGCTTTCTTACTCGGGAATAAAGAGAATTATTTTAACTCCTATAACACAGCAATTAAAGTTGCTGTCACATAAACAACACACGTTACATCGGTGATCTAATTCACATTTTCGTCGCGACCTGCGAAAATGCGATGAGTTCTCAGCGGAAAGACGCCATACCGAGTCTGTTACGTGACTATTTCGTTATAAACCGTTACTGTTTGGGGAAGGCACTTGGCCGCCAGCGAGGAAGTCTCGCCCCCACACGCAGTCCGGGCTTCCCCGTGGCGGCCGATATTTGTGCAAGACAACTTTAAAGCAATTACTTTTGCCGGACTGAGCACAACATGGGCGCGAGAAATCTAGAGAAGAGGAATACTTTTAATGGGACGCCACTCCGCTAAGAACAACTCGTTCGCTACCAAGTTCGCAGCTTCCACCGTCGCCGTCGGCGCCGCTGCAGCCATCATGGCACCGACCGCATCCGCTGCTCCGGATTCCGATTGGGACCGCCTCGCACAGTGTGAGTCCGGCGGAAACTGGGCAATCAACACCGGCAACGGCTACTACGGCGGTCTGCAGTTCTCCGGCCAGACCTGGTCCGCATTCGGTGGCGGTCAGTACGCTCCGACCGCAAACCAGGCAACTCGTGAGCAGCAGATCGCTGTCGCCGAAAAGATCCTGGCTTCCCAGGGCTGGGGCGCATGGCCTGCTTGCTCCGCTTCCTTGGGCCTGAACTCCGCGCCAACCCCGCGTGATGCCGCACCGGCACCGGCTCCAGCACCGGCTCCAGCACCGGCTCCAGTTCAGCAGGCAGCTGCACAGCCTTCCGACGAGCTGGCTGTTGACGCTCTCTACAAGATGGTCGAGGACACCGCAGCTAAGTACGGGCTGGCTATCCCGGCTGAGTTTGCAAACCAGTACAAGGCAAACCGCCACAACTTCAACGCGTTCTACTCCGCGAACCGCCAGTTCATCGATCCGATCGCTCAGCTCATCGAAAACCTCTAAGGCTTTTCAAACTAAAGCTGCGCAGATTCGCGTTTAAAGCTCCCAGCCCTAGGTGGAACTTTCCAGTTCCTTCTGGCTGGGAGCTTTTGGCTTTCTTAGCGTACGAAAAATGGCCCCACCACAAGGCGGCCGCTGAAGGGCGTGCGGTGGAGCTAGGCCTGCGTTAGGCTAAAGGATTTTCTTCTCAGTAAGAGCTTTTAGCGGTTAACGCGGGTGTATGGGTGCACGTAGTTGAGCTTCTCCGCCGGCATTGGCAGGATCAGATCGTCACCGAACGGGCTGGATGCACCAGCGAACGGCGCGTAGATTTCGGTAATTGCGTGCTCGCGATTTTCATTCTTCGGCCAAGCCGGGGATACGAAGCCATTCTTCTTATTCGACATAAGCCTTATTATTCCAAACCCCGGCCCAAAAAGTAACTCGATAACCCACTAAACTTATTCGCCACCATGACCCCACCTCACAGCACTTCCTCCGCGGCGGTCCAATTCCGCACGTGGCTTGCAGATCTTGACCAAGAGCAGCTTTCGACGCTGCTTGGCTATCGCAGCGATGTGCTCTCACCGCTACCCCCGGGAATCGCCCCGTTGGCAACGCGCCTTAGCCTGACCACTTCCCTAGCGCGCGCACTCGCGCAGTGCGATGCCGAGTTGCTTGCTACTGCCGAGGACATCGCTTTGCGGGGCGGCGAACTGGAACCCGTAGAAATTTTGGCCCCAGAGCCAACCGCACGGCTGCTCGAGCGAGGCCTTGCATTCGAAGTGGAAGCACAGGGCGTATGCCTTGCCCCAGGGCTCATGCAGGCGCTTCCCACCGGGTGGTCGCTACTACATCAGAGCACCACCGACCCCGAGGAGATCGCAGCACTGCCCGAGGATGAGGCACGGATTCTGCAAACCCTGGCCGCCTCTGGCGGAGTGGGCGCTACTCGCGACGCAGCACCCGATGCTGATCCCACGCGCCCAATCCCCCGCCTTTTGACCAAGGGCATTCTCACCCGCGTCGATTCCCGCACCGTGCGCCTGCCGCGCGCCGCCCGTCGCGCGCTGGCGGGACACAGCCCCGAGCTCATTCCGCTGCGCCCAAGCGGCCGTGCCGGCACCCCGCCACTAGAGAAGAAGGCGGGGGAAGCAGGCGCCGCCGCTGGACTGCAAGTAGTTCGCGAGCTGGAAAGGCTCATCGATCTTGTCGGTGCTCGACCCATCGAGCTTTTGAAAGACAAGACTGTAGGCGTTCGCCCGCAGGCCCAACTCGCCAAGGAACTCGGCATCCCAGAGCCGGAGCTGCGCCGCCTGGTTTGCCTCGGCTTTTCCGCTCGTCTCCTAAGCCGCGGCGAACCGAAGGGCTTGGAGGGCAACTTCTTAGCGCCTACCCAAGGCGCACAGGAATGGCTAGATGCCGGCCTGTCTGAGAAGTGGAGCCTGCTCCTCGATGCCTGGCAGTCCTCTACCTGGCAACCTTGGGCCGAAGGCCGCCTGCTTTCCGCCGAGAGCGTCTCTGAGCATTTGGCCCGCCACCGCCGCACGGTAATGGACATCTATGCCCACGCCTCCGTCCCACTTAGCAAAGAGGAGTTTTCCGAAGAGCTGCGCTTCCGCGCCCCGCTTTTTACAACGCACACTAAGTCCTCCACCATCGATGCCCTCGTTGCCGAAGCTGAATGGATCGGAGCCATTGCGCTAGGCCAAGCCACCCAGGTGCTGCTGGATCCTGCGGCCACGCATACCCTTACCCCGGAAGAAGTGAACTACTTCATCATCCAGGGCGATCTCACGGTCTTGGTTCCCGGACCGCTAGAGGCCAGCGCGCATCGCCGGTTGGGAGATCTCGCGGACTTGGAATCACCAGGCCTAGCCAGCGTCTACCGTATTAGCGAGTCCACGCTGCGCCGCGGCTTGGACGTAGGCATGACGGCGCAAGAGATCACCGACTTCTTCGCCGCCCACAGCGAGGTGCCTCAGACCCTCGAGTTTCTCATCCGCGACGTCGATAGGCGCCACGGCACGCTGCGCTCCGGCCCTGCGCTGGCGTACCTCCGCAGTGAAGATCCCGCCCTTCTCGAAATGGCGGTGCGGGCGGTGCCAGAACTGCGCCGCATCGCTCCTACCGTCGCAATATCGCAAGTGCGCGTCGGTGAGCTGCTGGAGAAACTGCGCGCCCACGGACTTGCTCCCGCCGGCGAAGATGAAACAGGTGCTTCCTTGAATATGGCGCTCGAGCCCTATGCACTACCTACTCCGGCACCTCGCAAGGCTGGCCCTACTCGCCCGGATCCGACGAGCGTCGCAAAGGCTCTGCTTGATACCGAAGCACCCGCGCCCACCGCAGCGGACGAATCCAGCCTCGACGTTCTTCACGCTGCTGCCCGCGGCGGGCGCCCCGTCAAGATCACCTATGCGGATAAGAACGGCAATTCTAAGTCCAGGACCGTAAAGCCGCTGTCCGTCGCCGGAGGTCAGGTCGATGCCACCGGCACCGATGGTTCCACCATCCGCTTCCCTTTGCACCGCATCACTGCCGTGGAACTCGCTTAGCGCCAGCAGGGCGATCGGGGCTATACTTTTGGCTTTCTACCATTGGCGAGCCTGCACAAAGGAGCAAGTAGATGCCCGGACCGCTCATCGTACAATCCGACAAGACGGTGCTCTTGGAGGTCGACCACGAAGACGCTGCCGCAGCCCGCATCGCGCTTTCGCCCTTTGCAGAACTGGAGCGCGCGCCAGAGCACGTTCACACTTATCGCATCACACCGCTGGCGCTGTGGAACGCCCGCGCCGCGGGCCACGACGCCGAGCAGGTGGTCGACGTGCTCGAGCGTTATTCGCGTTTCCCGGTTCCGCAGGCGCTGCTTATCGACGTCGCGGAGACCATGTCGCGCTACGGCCGCGTGCGCCTCCACTCGCATCCGGCGCATGGCCTCATCTTGGAATCTGCCGAGGTTCCGATCCTCGAAGAACTCGCGCGACACAAGAAGGTCAGCCAGCTGCTGGGCGCTCGCATCGACGGCAACACCTTCGCCGTGCCGCCTTCGCAGCGCGGCCGCCTCAAGCAGGAGCTGCTCAAGGCCAACTGGCCGGCCGAGGATCTTGCCGGTTACGTCGACGGCGAGTCCCACCCCATCTCTTTGGTGGAGGAAGGCTGGGCGCTGCGCGATTACCAATCCTATGCCGCAGAATCCTTCTGGTCCGGCGGCTCCGGCGTGGTCGTGCTGCCCTGTGGCGCTGGCAAGACCATCGTGGGCGCGGCGGCGATGGCCAAGGCCCAAGCCACCACGTTGATCCTGGTTACCAATACAGTGGCCGGACGCCAGTGGCGCAACGAGCTGCTGCGGCGTACCTCGTTGACCGAGAACGAGGTTGGCGAATACTCCGGTGAAAAGAAGGAGATCAAACCGATCACAATCGCCACCTATCAGGTGGTAACCCGCAAGACGAAGGGCGAATACCGCGCCCTTGAGCTCTTTGACTCCCGCGACTGGGGTCTAATCATCTACGACGAGGTCCACCTGCTTCC
The DNA here is from genome assembly GCF_047459735.1 of Corynebacterium sp. c25Ua_89. Classification (NCBI taxonomy): domain Bacteria; kingdom Bacillati; phylum Actinomycetota; class Actinomycetes; order Mycobacteriales; family Corynebacteriaceae; genus Corynebacterium; species Corynebacterium sp. c25Ua_89. Next base: position 3,316 of record NZ_JASBOD010000001.1, on the reverse strand, counting down.
TGCTCCCGTGTTCCGCATGACTTCGGATCTCCAATCGCGCCGCCGCTTGGGCCTTACCGCCACGCTCATCCGCGAGGACGGGATGGAGGGAGACGTCTTCTCCCTCATCGGCCCCAAGCGCTACGACGCCCCGTGGAAGGAACTCGAAGCCGCCGGCTACATCGCCACGGCGGAGTGCATCGAGGTACGCGTTGACATGGACGCCGAGGAGCGGATGCTCTATGCCACGGCGCAGGCGCGGGATCGCTACCGAATCGCGGCGTCGTCAAGCGCAAAGCACCGTGCCGTGGATAAGATTTTGGCCAAGCATGCTGGCCAGCAAGCACTCATCATTGGCGGTTACGTAGAGCAACTGGAAGAACTCGGCTCGCACTTGGGCGCGCCAGTAATCGACGGCAAGACCTCGAACTCCAAGCGGGAAAAGCTCTTCCAAGCTTTCCGCGACGGCGAGGTACAAACACTCGTGGTCTCCAAGGTGGCAAACTTTTCCATTGATCTTCCCGAAGCTGCCCTAGCTATTCAGGTCTCCGGCACCTTCGGCTCGCGGCAGGAAGAAGCCCAGCGCCTAGGACGCCTCTTGCGCCCAAAGGAAGACGGTAAGGAAGCAAAGTTTTACACCCTCGTCACCCGTGATTCCGTGGATGCGGACTATGCGCTCCACCGCCAGCGCTTCTTGGCGGAACAGGGATACGCGTACCGTCTCGTCAACGAAGTAGACTTATGACCTGATGAAGATTTTCAAGTTTCAGGTCGACGAGACCTACGCCAAGAAGAACAATGAACTCCTGCGCGATTCCGCGCGCCTGCGCAACTCCGGCCTCATCATGGGCTTGCTGCTCATCATCGGTGCCGCTGCGGTCTACATGACTGTGGATGCGGACTGGGGATTTACCATTGGCCTCGGTATGTTGCTCTTCGGCATCCTCGTGGCCATCGTGGGCGTTGCAGCCGCGCGCCAGGTTGGCACCGCACAGCACCTCTATGATTCCTACCCGCTGGCACCAGCAGTGGTAGCTGAGGTCAACGAACGTGACATGGTGCTGATGGCGCTAGTGAACACCAACGTTGATCCCGGGCTTCCGCCGCGTTGGGCAGCTTGCCTGCGCACCGTTACTTCCGTGCCAGGTGTCAAGCGCACTGTGGGCACAAAGCTGCCGGTTGCCGCAGTTTCCGGTCACCGCAACAACAGCGATAAAGAACACTGGCAGCAGGTCACCCCGATGCCCATTGCATGGGGCACGCCGGACGCTGAGGTCGTCACCATGGCGCGTAAGGCAATCCCGGAAGACCAGTGGCAAAAGCTCGACCGTGCCCGCAAGCGCCTCAATGATGTGAAGGCCACCCGTTACGATCTTTTGGTGCTCTAATGACGGTTAAACGTCTGCAGCAATTTGGCGAGACCATCTTCGCCACCATGACCCAGCTGGCAATCGATAATGACGCCATCAATCTGGGACAAGGCTTCCCGGACTCTGATGGGCCAGAGCGCATGCTGGAGATCGCGCAGGAGCAGATTGCGACGGGAAATAATCAATACGCTCCCCTGCGCGGGCGCCCTGAGCTTATCGACGCCTTGGCACACCACTACTGCGTTGCACGCAAGGCCATCGTGGTCACCGCGGGCGCAACGGAGGCCATCACCGCGACCGTGCTTGGACTCGTGGAGCCGGGCCAAGAGGTCATTGTGCTGGAGCCTTACTACGACGCATATGCCGCCGCCATTGCGCTTGCCGACGCCACCCGTGTCCCCGTCCCGCTCAAGCCTTCCGGAGAAAGCTGGGACCTCGACGTCGATTCTGTGCGCGCCGCTGTGACGGATAAGACCGCGATGGTGATCGTCAATTCTCCGCATAACCCCACCGGTTCAGTATTTAGCCGCGCAGCACTAGAGGGCCTCCGCGATATCTGCGTGGAGCATGACTTACTCGTGCTTTCCGACGAGGTCTACGAGGACCTTACCTTCGGCTCTGCCACGCACGTGGACATCCAGCGCATCCCGGGCATGGAAACCCGTACGGTCAAGGTCGGCTCGGCGGCTAAGTCCTTCAACGCCACCGGCTGGAAGACCGGCTGGGCCATTGCCCACCCAGAGCTCCTCGATGGCGTCATCAGAGCAAAGCAGTTCATGACCTTTGTATCTGCCACGCCTTTCCAAGCCGCAGTGGCCCACGCGCTGGTATATGAGCGGGGCTGGCAGAAGGCCATGGTGGAAGAGCTGGCCGAATGCCGCGACATCCTAGTTGATGGCCTAAGTAAGGCCGGCTACCAAGTCCACGAGACGCAAGGCACTTACTATTTAGTCGCCGACGTGAGCTCCTCTGGCATGGACGGAGTTGAATTCTGTACAAAGCTCCCCGAGACACACGGGGTTGCTGCCATCCCGCTTGCTGCCTTTGCCGATAACCCCGAACCATGGCGCTACAAAGTCCGTTTCGCGTTCTGTAAGCGCCCTGAGGTAATCAAAGAGGCAGTTAAGCGTCTGAGCGCTTGATCTTCTCCAAGGCCTTACCCTTCGCCAGTTCGTCAATTAGCTTGTCGAGCTGGCGAATTTTTTGCATCACTGGGTCCTGCACCTCCTGAACTTTCACGCCGCAGATACTGCCGGTGATAAGAAAGCGATGCGGATTCATCTCTGGTGCTTGCTCGAAGAACTGCTCAACAGTAAGTTCCCCAGCCGCAGCGATGCCTGGGACTTCGTATCCCGTGAACCAGGAAATAACTTCATCTACCTCAGCGCGAGTACGGTCCTTACGTTCCGCCTTGGCGATATAGGCGGAATGGATCTGCTCCCACCGCATGCTAAAAATTCGAGGCTTAGAAGTATCTGACATGGCTTCTATCCTACTGCTGGACCGCAAACATCCTTCTCCAAGGTTCATCAACGCCACGTTGAACTACTCCGCTCCCCCGCTGTGCATAGACCGGAGATACCGGTAAATAGTTGCCTTGCTGAAACAAGCTGCATTCGAACCATCGACGCCATAAAATCTAGCGCTCCCAACGCTTCTCGATGGTTTGAATGCAGATCCCAACGCCTCCATCCGCGCGCGAACTAATCTCTAATTCACTCTGTTTTTAGGCACTGTGACAATTCAGAAGGCTGACCCGTATAGTCCATAAACCACGCGATAATGAACACCGCAGTTGCCTGGGATAGTTCATGTGGTGAACAAAGCTGCATTCGACCCATCGAAGCCGCCGAAACCGGGCGTTGTGGGCCTGTTGGTTGGTTCGAATGCAGGTGCGGTGCCAACCCGGGTGGTTGAGTGCTTTTTGAACTGTTGGGGTTTGTTTGCCAGGTGTGGTGAAAACACAA